>NZ_AJYA01000001.1 GCF_000265075.1 Nitritalea halalkaliphila LW7
TGCACAAGAGGTAGTGGTAACGGATCCGATTCCGATGGGAACTACTTTTGTAAGTGCAGACATGGGCGGCATGTTGGAGAATGGCATCGTGACTTGGAATGTGGGTACTATCCCAGCAGGCGAGACTGTGACCTTAAGCTTGGTGGTGCTGGTAGATGCGAACCTAGCAGATGGAACGATTATCTCGAATATCGCAAGGGTAGAAAGTCCTACGGATCCAGACACACCGAAGGAGTCTGATCCAGACGAGACGCCAGTGGTGAATGAGTTTGCAGACCTAGAAGTCATAAAAGTTGCCGATGTCACTACGGTCCTACCTGGAGATACTTTTGGCTACACCATTACGATTCGTAATACGGGTAATGCCCCTGCTACTCAGGTTCGTGTAAGTGATCCATTACCGGCTGGAACTGAGTTTGTTCTTGCAGATAATGGGGGTGTGTTTGAGAATGGCGTGGTACGCTGGGAGATACCGCTCATTGCCGCAGGCGAATCCATCAGCCTGCGCTTAGAGGTCCGAGTGACTGAGACGATAACGGAATCACGTATCGTGAACATTGCGACAGCGGAATCGCCGGATGATCCGGATGGGCCGAAATCGAATGAACCAGGGGATGGTGTGACAGTAGATTTCAGAGCAGATCTAGTTATCGAAAAAATCGCTGAGTCTTCAGTGGTCAATGCGGGTGAGTTAGTGACTTACACGATACGCGTTCGAAATGTCGGTTCAGGAGAAGCAGAAAATGTCTTGGTTCGCGATGTGCTGAACCCTGCGCTAAGCTTCGTGTCGGCAGATAACGGTGGCGTGTTTGAGTCGGGAGTGGTTACTTGGAATTTAGCTGCTATCGCAGCAAATGAAACGGTAGTGCTTCAGCTGCAAGTGCGTGTAGATCCGCTACTTACTGCAGAGACAACGATAGAGAACATCGCTACAGTCATCTCACCATCTGATCCAGGAGGAGAGAAGGCATCTGATCCTGAAGTTATCACGGTGAATCCTGGGCAGACCACGATCGAAGTGACGAAAGTGGCCGATAGTGATCGGGTGTCTGTAGGAGATCAACTCGGCTTTACTATAACGGTGCGTAACACAGGAAACTCTCCTGCTATCGGATTAATCGTAGTCGATGATATTCCGGAGTCGCTGATGATACTTTCCATAACTGGAAATGCAGTTTCTACAGGTAATCGCATCACATGGACCGTTCCGGTGTTACAGCCAGGGCAGCAGGTTGTTTTAACAGTAATCACCATGGTGATGCGTGAAGGCGCGCCGATCGTGAATACAGTCTTTGTAACTGGGGAAAATGTTCCAGATGAAGAGGCGAGTACAGATCCAATCGGATTCAACACGGCCGATCTGGCGATCACCAAAGAGGTATCTGCCGCAGTGGTACAAGTTGGGAAGCAGTTCGAATATCGCTTGACGGTACGTAACCTTTCTACGAACACGGCAAATGAAGTGGTAGTCACCGACTTTATTCCGCTGCCTACGCGCTTCGTAGATGCGTCTCCAACGGCGGGTACGGCAAGTTACGACAACACAACACGCGTGCTGACCTGGAATATCAATGCCCTAGCGGGTGGAGAAGAAGTGGTATTAACAATTCGTGTGCTAGCTGAGCGAGCGAGTGATCTGGTAAGCAATACAGCGAGGGTAACAGCGCGTGAGCGGGATCCAGATGTATCAAATAACGTGGCCAACGTACAGCATGCGCAGCTAGAGTTCCGCATTCCAAATACCTTCACGCCGAATGGCGATGGAATAAACGATACTTTCGAGGTGCCAGGTTTGGAAGCGTTCTTCCCATCACGACAACTGTTAATTGTCAATCGCTGGGGAGTAGAAGTCTTTAGATCAGCGAATTATGCGAATGATTGGGACGGTGGTAATCTGAATGAAGGTACGTACTTCTACCAGTTTACTTTGAGAGATGCACAGGGTGCAGAAATCGTGTTAACAGGTTACGTAACCATTTTAAGATAAGACCAGCAGATGAAACGAAAAAGTATATTCCTCCTTGCATTAGTCCTCCAGTTTTTCCTGGAGGCTAATGCACAACAGGTACCTCAGTACAGTCAGTATATGTTCAATCCGATTTTTATAAACCCGGCATATACGGGGTATAAAGATCAGCTGTTTCTACAAAGTTATTACAGGAAACAGTGGGTAGGACTTGAGGGTGCTCCAGAAACATTTGTGGTGGCGGCGGATGGTTTTATTCCGGATAAAAATCTCGGAATCGGGGTAATCGGTATGTCAGACCGACTTGGTATGCAGCGTACTTCGGCTCTATATGCGAACATTTCTTATCGCTTACAGCTCGGACAGTATGATTTTCTTCAGTTTGGGATCGGCGTGGGCATGGTAAATGCTGTTCTCGACGGAGGGCTGGCAGAAACTACTAATCCAGATGATCCTACAGTACCGGTGGGTCGTAATGATGTGCTGTATCCAGATTTAAAAGCTGGTGTATTTTATTTTAATGAACGCTTTTATTTTGGTGCGGCTTTTGATAACTTGCTTTCACCAATTTTGGACTTCGATAATGGTCAGGTCATCGCAGAGCCTAGGTCTCACCTATTTTTAACAGGTGGGTCTGCCTTTGCACTTTCGGATAACATTGATTTTCGTCCTTCGTTTTTCTGGATGGACGATTATAGAAGTCCTGCACGAGTAGATTTAACCACAAACTTTTCTTTTTATGAGAGACTCTGGGTAGGAGCTACCTACAGAACGAGTGTCGATTATGCGAATAGGTCTCTGTCACCGGACTTGCAGCGTGCTACTGCTGTGGTAGCTATGTTTCAAGTGTTTTTGACAGAGGGGCTTAGAATAGGTTACGCCTATGACCATAATATTACAGGCTTTAATGTGCGTAATTTCACGACGCATGATATATCCTTAGGCTTTATGCTGCAGGGAAGGCGTGTTGGTACCGTTTCACCGAGATATTTCTAAACCAAATGAAAAGTGATGAATAATAATTTACGTTTTAATGTCACCCTGCTCTTACTTATGAGCTTAATGGTCTTTGCCTGTAGTTCAGGCAAAGATCGTTTTGTGAAAAGAGGTATGGAGCAAGAGAAACTCTTGAACTACAGCCTTGCCCAGCAGGAGTATCAGAAATCTTGGGCGAAGCGCCAAAAAGAATTTTCAGCGAGAGGGCTTGCCAGTTCATCCTTTAAAATGCGGAATTTTGAAGCTGCAGAGTCTTGGTTCCGACAGCTTGATAATATGGGCAAACTGAAAAAAGGAGATTACGTTCCTTACATTCAGGCCAAAATAGCTAATGCCCGCTTTGAGGAAGCGGAGACTATGTTTCAGCGTTATTTGACCCTCTTAGAAGAGGAGCAAAAGGCAAATCAGCAGACGGTAAACTTGGGTAAATCCATCCAAAATGGTAAAAATCTCGTGAATACCCTTTCTTCTGCTCAGGTGGTTCCTGTGGGAGGTATCAACACGGAGTTTGCTGAGTTTGCTTTTCAAGTCAATAGCGAGGGGGCAGTATTATTTTCGACTGATCGATTTGAGGGGAGACCAGGAGCGATAAATCGCAAAAATGCATTTCGTTCGGAGCGTTATGGCTGGACCGGAAATGCTTTTCTTAGGGTTATGACAGGCAGCTTGGATACTGCAGAAAACAAAGTGTCTGCCATACAAAGTGTAGATGATCTGGCACACCCCTATCATATAGGACCTGTAAGCGAGGGTGAAAAATACATCTTCTTCTCGAAAACACAAGAGAATAGAAAGGCGAAAGGTTTTTCGCTGCGTAAGCGATTCATTACAGTACAGCCAGAATTGTTTTATCGTGAAGTTGGGGAAGACGGAAGTTTAGGGCCTGTAAAACGTTTTGCTTTTAACGATGCGCTGAAACACGCTGTAACGGATCCCTTTTGGCATGAGCTACGCAAACGCTTTACTTCGCTTCTGATATGGCTGGTGGTGAAGGTGGATTAGATCTGTATAAGCTTACGCCAAATTCTGATGGAACGTGGGGAGAGCCAGAGAATCTAGGCCCTACTATCAATACCTTTGGCGATGATCGGTCCGCTTTTATAGATGAGAAGGGTGATTTTTATTTTGCATCTTCTGGCCATCCAGGTCTTGGCGGATTGGATGTATTTGTTGTTCGAGCTGCCAATTTGGCCTCGGGCGAAGTAGAGAATCTAGGTGCTCCTATTAACTCTGCTCGTGATGATTTCTTCTACACAAGTTTTGGGGATAAAGCCTACCTGTCCTCTGACCGAAGAGGTTCTCTTGGGATGGAGGATATTTACCTCATTAAACGCGATGAGAAGGAGCTCATCAAGCTCTATGGAAAAGTCTTTGATAAAGATACGAAGGCGCCTATTCGGAATGCTGTATTAACGACGGTAAGTAAGAAAACTGGCGTAAATGCACGCTTTATAAGTGAATCAGATGGGAGTTTTGTGTTCTTATTACCCATCCTCGAACCCCATGATTTAGCCGTTTCTGCCACGGATTACATGGGGCAATCGTTAGAGCTCGCATTAAAAGGAAATCAAGAAGAAAGAGAGGTTGGCGAGAAATATATAGAGTTTTTCTTGCAGAAAGTGGAAGTCGATAGGGTTTATACGATAGATAATATTTTCTACGATTTTGATCAATCCTTTATTCGTGAAGACGCGAAGCCAGCGCTGGATGAGCTCGTGAAACTCATGAAAGCCTATCCACTTATGGTGGTTGAGTTGTACTCCCATACAGATTCGCGCGGTTCACGCGCATACAACCAAAAACTTTCTGATCGTAGGGCGCAAGCTGCTGTAGACTACATTATAAGCAGAGGCATCGGGGCTGGACGCATTACAGCGAAAGGATTTGGAAAAGATCAGCTGGTAAATGATTGTGATGGTTCTATCGATTGTACAGAAGAACAGCATCAAGAAAACAGACGTACAGAATTTAAGATTATAAGTTATTAAGTGAGAAAAACGTATCATTCTTTTCTTTTTAAGCTCCGGTTCGTACCTTGAATCGGAGCTTTAATTTTGTATACGATGTGGAAAGTAACATTGTGCGCTTTTGAGGACATGGAAGTCCTTGATTTCGCTGGACCCTTTGAGGTTTTTTCAGTGGCGAATCAACTGAAAGCATATCAACTATTAACACTACAGGTAGCTTCAGTAACAGACGAGCGAATAGTTCGGGCTAAAAATGGACTGACTATTGTAGCTGATACTTCTCTTGCAGCGGTCTTCGAGACCGATATGCTCATTATCCCTGGCGGCGATGGTTCTAAAGCGCTCTTAGAGAACACTGAAGCGATGCAGGACATCAGCAGATTAAATGGGCATGCTAAACTTACTTGGTCTGTCTGTAGTGGTGCCCGCATTTTGGCCGCCTTAGGTGTCTTAGATCGACAGCCGTTCACCACCCATCATCTGGTGATAGAAGACGTGCAGAAACTTACGAAAAATGGTTTTTTTGTAGATAAGCGCTTCGTAAAAACAGGTAAGTATGCTACGGCAGCAGGGGTAAGTGCGGGAATTGATTTAGCCCTTCACATGCTTTTAGCACTTACAGACTCGCACTTCGTCAAGCAGGTAGCTCGTTATATGGAATACCCTTATATCGAACACGAAAGCTACTAAACTAAAAAAGCATGCACCTTTAAGATGCATGCCATGCGAGTCTACTCGCTATATACGGGAAACTATAAAATGCTAAAACCCTAAACCTACCGCGAAACTTGTCGCTAGTATGTTGAAATCTACGAGTTTTTCTACGCTACCGGATTCATTACTTACAGAATAAATTGCGTAAGCCCCATCTACTTTTAGGAGGGCATAACCGATATTGCTTTTACCGCCTATGTCGTAACCATTTTCTGCTTCTATATCTACCCCTAAATCACCGATCAAAACGAGCCCGCCATCATTCGGTGGATCCTGTCTAAATAACTGATTTCTCTCGCTATCCATTACATAAAGTACGGTAGATGTGGTACCAGCAAAATTATTCGTGTAAGCAGCTCCATTAACAAAGGGCATGCCCGGATTTAAGGTGCCATCCACGGCTACCACTGTGCCTAAATCAGGGTGTAGTCGCAGGTTTTGACCTGTGTTACTCACCAGACGGATACGATCCACCGTTGGGTTGAAGTCAAAACCGAAGCTGTCACCCTCTAACATCGGATCTAAAGTGCCCACTACAGCAGTAGCACCATTTGCCGTGTTAATCGTTAGCATGCGGCTCGCACTTGTAATCGCATACAACTGTCCATTCTGTGGCCTGAAGTCTAAACCTACCACAGTTTCCCCTTGCATCATTCCCTGTAAAGCGATGGAGTTCATCTGAGGGCGCATGAAGTTGAAACGATACAAACGATTGTTAGCATCCGTAGCATAAGCAATAGGATTCGTTTTAAAACTTAATGCGATAACGGGTAAATCGAAATTGCCAACCAATGTCGCCTTTCCTGTAGAAAGATTAATCGTAAATAACCGTGTACGGTCCCCATCGCGGACGGTGGCTAAAGAAAATATGTTGTCAGGGGAAATGTCGAAACTACCGATGCCCTCTAAATCTACTCCTAGATCACCTACTTCGGCTAAACCACCGTCATTGGGTGGATCCTGAATGAAAAGCTTGTCACTTTCAAAATCTATATCATAAAGCAAGGTACTATTAGATCCTGCGAAGCTGTTTGTATACGCCACAGCCCCGATCCGTGGATTATTGCCTCCGCTAATAGGGCCATCTACTGCCACCACTGTCCCCAACTCAGGATGTAAACGTAAATTTTGGCCCGTGGCCGTCACTAAACGGATGCGATCGACTGTGGGATTAAAGTCAAGAGAAGGCTTATCCCCATCGATCATCGGATCAAGAGGTGCAGTTCCTAATGCGGTAGCTTCACCATTGGTCTCATTGATGACCACGAGGCGACTTTGGTTCGTAATCCCATAAAGTTGACCAGTGGCGGGACGATAGTCGATACTTAAAACTTTTTCATCATCCGCTAAGCCGGTAATCGGTCGGATTCCCATAGGGGCATTTAAATTTCGGGCATTAAATGTGGCCATGCGCCCATCTTCTGTAATCACAGTAAAAGCTACATCGGGGCCGTTCGGATAATCTCCTGCTCGGGCATCATTTCGGACATCTCATCGTCACAGGCAGAGAAGCCTAGCATCAGCCCGCCGACTAAAAATAAGGCTGCTGATCGGTGGAAAATATTTTTCATCTTGATATTGGTTTGGTGAAAGGATATTATATGTACGTACAGATAATTCCTATTGGATTATGTGGTTAATAAATAGCCTTGATAAAAGTTGGCTGAAAGGATTGCTGGCGCAAAACTTTTTCCAGCACATAGTTTAGTATCTTTAGGTTTAAAAATGTTAAACATGGAAAAAAGCACCTATGTACCTGTTTTAACGATAGCGGGCTCAGACTGCAGCGGTGGGCAGGTATTCAGGCAGACTTAAAGACGTTTTCAGCGCTAGGCTGCTATGGAATGACGGTTCTGACTGCGCTCACCGCACAAAATACCACGGGGGTACGGGCGATCCACCCTGTTCCTACCCAATTTATTCAGGAGCAGCTTGACGCTATCATGGAAGATATTCCTCCTCGAGCGATTAAGATAGGGATGATTAATAGCCCCGAGGTGGCGCATCTTTTGGCTGTTTTTTTAGATAAATATCCTACTATCCCGGCCGTTTTCGACCCAGTGATGATCGCCACCTCAGGTGCTAAATTGATTCAAGACACCACTGTTTCCCTACTAAAAGAAACCCTTTTCCCCCGTGTGGATCTCATCACACCGAATTTAGATGAGGCTGCGTTCCTGATTAATAAAAACTTGAACTCCCTAGCAGATCTTCGCTTTGCTGGAGAAACGCTCCTAAACGATGGGGCGAAAGCCGTTCTCGTGAAGGGAGGGCATATGGAAGGAGAGACGCTGTACGACTACCTCGTCGATCGTACCGATCGCTCGGAAACATTTCCCGGAAAAAGAATAGACACCCCTAATATGCATGGAACCGGCTGTTCACTCTCCTCAGCAATCGCGGCTTATCTGGGAAGGGGAGAAGGACTATTCGAAGCCGTAGCTAACGCACATCGCTACATCAAGGGGGCATTGGATGCAGGTAAAGATGTAAGTATAGGGGCAGGTCCAGGCCCCTTAAACCACTTTTTCCAACCCGAGCCGCTTAAAAAAACGACATTTTTGGAGGTTAAACCTTAATACGTGTAAAAAGTATGCATGCAGATAACCACTAATCATGGATCCGCGTGCATGCTTTTTTCCTAAAACATATATCTGAATTTACTCTGCCTGCTCATAAAGCAGGCGTTCAAACAACTGGTAAAACTCAGCTACATGGAAGCCATCCATCAGTGCATGGTGTCCATGAACGGAAACCGACATAAATTTACCCTGCTCGCCCTGCATGAGTTTCCCAAAAGTAATTTTCGACAGCTGTCCTTCTCTTTAAACGGCCGTGCATGCGAAACAGATGAAAAATTTAGCCAGGGTAGGCTACTAAAATGAATAACTCCTTCTCCCGCGCGTGCCGGAAACAAGCTTGCACTTTGACTCACCTCCTCCACGATGCGTGCAGCATCTCGGTAGAA
Organism: Nitritalea halalkaliphila LW7; assembly: GCF_000265075.1. Lineage (GTDB taxonomy): Bacteria > Bacteroidota > Bacteroidia > Cytophagales > Cyclobacteriaceae > Nitritalea > Nitritalea halalkaliphila. The sequence continues at coordinate 8,612 of NZ_AJYA01000001.1, forward strand.
GGCCTGTTCGTCCTCCTGAAAAGGGATATAGGAAAAGCCGAAGGTATTGTCCTTACGCATGATCGTACATGAGCCATCGATTCGCGTGTAGCGATAAACAGTATTATCGACTACCCGTAATTTAAATGCCTCTAACTCATTTACGGCTTTCAGCGCGCGGTACAGGTAGTACAGAAAAAAGGAAACCCCTTGTTTTTTCGCTCGCTTGTACGCCTTATGGCAGTGCACGGTAGCGCACACGCCAAAGAAGGGTTCCTCGAAAGCATTAAAAAACTGAAAATGCTCCTTACGCGCCAATTATCTACTGGGAAAATTTCTCGTTCTGGTGGTGCTATCGGCGATTTCATGTTGCTTTATCGTTTATTAAATCCCTTGTTTACCACTGGCCACAGCCACACGCTCAAAACCTGCGATGTTAGCAGCATCATGGTAGCTGGCTGCAGGCAAGTTGTAGGTGCGTATCGTTTCTAAGCAAACATCGTGTATGTGGCGCATGATAGCACGAAGCCGCTGGTCCACTTCTTCCCTAGACCAGTATACACCTGCTCGGTTTTGGCTCATTTCTAACCCGGAAACAGCCACCCCCCCCTGCGTTAGAGGCTTTCCCCGGTGCATAAAGAACCTTACTTTTTAAGATCACTTCTTGTGCCTCACTCGTTAGTGGCATATTAGCGCCTTCCGCGATAAGCAAAATGCCTTGCTTGGCCAGTTGTTGCGCGATTTTACGGTCAATTTCATTTTGTGTAGCGCAAGGAAACACACACTGTGCCTGTAATTCCCAAAGCGTTTCCGGCTCTTTATGGAATAAAATGTTTCGCTCTTTATCCACTAAAGCATTCAAAGACTCTCCCTTGACTAACTTTACTTCTTTTAGTTGGTCTAAGTCCTCTTCTGTGATACCATCCGGGTAGTGAATCCAGCCACTAGAGTCCGATAAGGCGATCACTTTAGCTTCCTCTTGAAGCAGTTTTTCTGCCGCATAAATGGATACTTTCCCTGCACCTGTAACGATGCAGCGTTTATTTTTAAGCGAGTAGCCAGCATCTTCTAGCATGTAGGTCGCAAAATACACAAGGCCATAGCCTGTAGCTTCGGAGCGTAGCTGCGAGCCTCCCCATGTTACTCCTTTTCCTGTCAGCATACCCTCAAAACTATCGCTAAGCTTTTTATAGGTGCCGAAGAGAAAGCCGATCTCTCGTTCGCCGACCCCAATGTCTCCCGCAGGGATATCCCGAAAATGCCCTAGATATTTATAGGCCTCTAACATCCATGCTTGACAAAAACGCCTAATTTCAGCTTCAGATCTGCCTTTTGGGTTGAAATCAGCCCCTCCCTTTGCCCCGCCGAGGGGCAAACCGGTAAGCGCATTTTTAAAAGTCTGTTCAAAAGCTAAAAACTTCAGGACACTCGGTGTCACGTTCGGGTGAAAGCGAAGCCCTCCTTTATAGGGACCAAGCGCATTATTCGCTTGAATCCGGTAGCCACGATTCACCTCCCATTCGCCGGCATCGTTTTGCCAGCAGACTTTAAAGCTGATGACGCGATCAGGCTCCGCGATACGAAGTAAAAGATTTTCCGTCTTAAAATGTGGACGCTGCTCTAAAAGTGGGCCTAAGCTCTCAAAAACTTCTTTCACCGCCTGCAGGTATTCCTTTTCCCCAGCATAGCGCTCCTGTAGCAGCTCGAAAACTGCCTGTGCTTGTTTCATAAATGGTCTTTAGTGGATTAAAGGAGGAAAGTTAAGTAAAGTATTCCTAAAATAAAAAATCCAAGGCCGTGATGACCTTGGAAGTAGGGGTGGGCCCACCTGGGCTCGAACCAGGGACCCCCTGATTATGAGTCAGATGCTCTAACCAGCTGAGCTATAGGCCCGGTGCGATTACTCGCTTTCGGAATGCAAGTTTACGCATTAAGCGTCTATTCTCCAAGACTCTCCTCCGCTTCTTTCTTTAATTTTTATCCCGAAATGCCAGCGTATTGATTTTCAGTCATAAAAAATTCCGCTTAGACTAAAAATAAAATTGAAGGCAGGATCATTTGGTTTATGTGGACGAAGGTAGGATATTTGGGTAGTTAAATAAAAACATGGCGCGACTAACAGGAATACAGTTTTTACTCTTTGACTTAGGAAATGTTATCATAGATATCGATTATGAGCACACCATCGGGCAGCTAAAAGCACTGCTACCCGTGGAGAAGCACGAGCGATGCGCTTCTTTTTTTCCGAGCAGCTTTCATAAAGCGTATGAGCGGGGCGAGATCTCAGATGCTGAGTTTCGTCAGGCGGTGCGGCTGCATTTTGAAGAAAACTGGAGTGATGAGCAGATCGATACCCTCTGGAACTCCCTTCTTTTCGATATTCCAGCAGACCGTATTCGGCTGGTGAAAAAGCTAAAGCAAAACTTCACCTTAGGGGTACTCAGTAATACGAACGCTATTCATATTCGTGCATTTAATGCGATCCTGCAGGAGCAGCATGGCTACGAAAACCTGCATGAACTCTTCGATTATGTGTATTTCAGCCATGAGCTAGGCCTTTCCAAGCCAGATCCTAAAATTTACCAAACAGTAGCCGAAAAAACTGGTTTTACACCTGAACAGACTTTTTTCTTCGATGATTTAGAGGCGAATATCCATGAAGCCAAACAGGTAGGGTTCCAAGCGCATCAGATCAAAGACAAAAATGCCTTGACCCGTTTTTTTGATGAAAACCTATTCAACTAAAACCATACTTAAACATTTAGGACTTTTTCTCCTCACGCTGCTCACCACCACATTAGCAGGAGCGGAATGGCTCTACGGTAAAACCATTCTTAGCCGTGAAGGGGAGCATGCCCTCACCGTGGCTTATTTTCTAAAGGCACTGCACTTCTCTGTGCCTTTTCTTTTTATCCTGTTGGTACATGAACTGGGACATCTCCTGACTGCTCTGCATCATAAAGTAAAAAGTAGTTTGCCCTTCTTCATTCCTGGCTGGCTAGGCTTCCTCGGGGCCCTCACTCGGGACCTTTGGAGCCATTATTCAGATGAAAGGCTTTATCCGGAGCCGCAGGCAGTTTTTTGATATCGGCGTAGCAGGCCCTTTAGCGGGTTTTATCGTCGCGCTGGCCCTGCTGGTCTATGGGTTTTTAAACCTCCCCGAAGCGGATTATATCTACTCCATTCACCCAGAATATGCTGATCCTGACTATGCCGGTCCAGACGCGGAGTCGGGCATGGTGGCCTTTGAGCTGGGCTATAACGCACTTTTTTGGTTGCTGGAAAAAACCTTAGCAGACCCAGAAAGGATGCCTGAAATAGGGGAGGTGATCCACTATCCTTACCTGTTCGCAGGCTATCTGGCTTTGTTTTTCACGGCTTTGAACCTTTTGCCCGTAGGGCAATTAGACGGCGGACACGTTATCTATGGCCTTTTTCCGAAGCATCATAAAGAAATCGCCTTAACCGCCTACACACTTTTTATCGCTTTCGCAGGCTTAGGATTAATCCATCCGCAAGACACAACCAGTGAGCTGCTGATCAGCATCCCGCTTTATGTCGGTTTTCTGTACATCTGCTACCGCAAAACCCCCATGCAGAACCAAACCCGTCTCGCATTGGTGCTGACCCTAGCCGCGGTACAGTACCTCAGCCTGTTTTTCTTCCCAAACTTAGAAGGCTATGCGGGCTGGCTATTCTTTGCCTTTATCCTAGGTCGTGTGCTCGGTATTTACCATCCGAAGTGGTGGATGGGAGGCCGCTTGACCGTAAACGAAAAATTTTAGCATGGATCGGGATCCTGATTTTTGTGCTTTGTTTTACGCCAAGACCATTTACCTTTGACTTGTAAGGGGCATTAGAGGGATCCAAGCCGACACATTATCTGTATCTATTATTATCTCGTGAACCAGTTTATCCGCATAAAAAAACCTGAGCCTAAAGACCCAGGTTTTTAAACCTATTTAAAGCAGTTTAAACCTCATTTCTTTCAAGATGAAAACGAAATGGTATTCTTTATAACGGTTTAACTGCACAAAGGTTGGCGGTTTTGTAGGTTATTATAAAGCGCGATAGGCTAAAATCCCACCGAGTACATTGCGCACCTGCGTAAAGCCTTGAGACAGCAGATATTGCTTGGCATTACCGGAACGTGCTCCAGACCTGCAGTGGATGATGATTTCTTTTTCTTTATAAGCTTCTAATGTATCTAATACCTCTGGTAAAGTGCCGAGAGGGATGTTTTTTGCCCCTAAATTGTCCTCCTCGTATTCCCACTCCTCCCGAACATCGAGAAATAAGAAATCGTCTCCTTTTTCTAAGCGCTCTTTTAAGGCGCCAACTTGTATGTCTTCCATAGTGATTATTGTACTAATACGCGTGTTGAATATGTTTTTCCGTTTTTAGCGTACCTGAGCAGGTAAATGCCCGATCGCATGCCCGTAAAGTTAAGCATTTTGCCCATACTATCCTCCGTTATGGGGATACTTACTTGGCGACCCACAGGGTCAAAAACTGCTACGATATCCACTTCCTGGGCCTCTACCCGCAGAAAGTGAACGACTGGGTTCGGGAAAATGCGTACCTCTGGGGCGGGTTCTTCTTCATCTTGAACACGGAAGGGCGGATCCAAACTAACATGGGGACGAATGAGCAGTGCACCTGTTACCTCGGTATTGGTTTGCCAGCCTCCCCCAATGTTAAAGCGTATGCGCTCCCCCGCATCTTCACGTTTATCTAAACCCACATGGATAAAATCATTCGTAAACTGCATGAAGCCCACATAAAAAGTGCCGTTCACTTGCACATTTTCATCTATGAGAAACTCTCCGAAATCGGCAAGCAGCTCCTTTTCAGGGATTACGGCCTCTTTTATGAAGATAGGCGGTGCATCCAAATCATCCCAAATCATGATATCTACGCCTCGCCCTACCTGCGCAAAGTTCGTGAAGTTGATGGATAGCTTGGTGATAAATACAGGCTGTGTGCTTTCAAAGGTCACCGCCAGCATTCCTTCTCGCTGATTAATTCCTGCTGAATAGTCTACGTTTCCGAAGTCATAGGCATAAAAATCCTGTAGAGGAATGCGCACGCTGCTACTATCGTTAACACGAAAGTCAATTTCTGGAAAAGGTTGACCTATGCCATCAAATTCGCGTATGTAAATGCCATCATCGGCTAAAATTCGGCCTTGGACCTGCCAGGTACCGGGTCCTGAAACCTCCGGAAGCGAAGCGGGTACGGCACTTAACAGGTTTCGTTTTTCAAATGCTAGCGTGACTGGATTTATAGGCGAATTTTGATTGACGTTTAGGGGTGCTCCTTCTCCTTGGATCGCCACACTAAATTCCATGGCGATCGGGCGATTACTAAGGTTACTAAAGCCTAAAGAAATGGGATTCGTGGTATTATTCGCCAAATAAGTGCCCACCTCGAACCAGGGCAGCGCTGTGTAAGGGCGAAGCGGACTGCCTGGCCGTGTATGAATGCTTCGGTCTTCGAAACTTCTATTTCCTAAAGTTCTTCCCTGGTCTAGAAAAACATAATCAATGATCCAACTGTCAAAAGGACCGCTGATTCTTCCCCGCATCGTAAAGCGAAAGCGAAAGTTTTCGTGTTGAAAAGCTTCCGAAACGGGAATTTCGGCATACTCGAATAGTTCGCTGTTGCGCTCGCTACCGCCATTTATCTCCCATACATCGATCCATTCACCGGCAGCATTTAAGAAGGCGACACGCAGCAGGTCTCCCGTATCTGGAAGCTCCGCTCTGCCTCCTGCTTGCCAAAAAAAGCTAAGTAAGACACTCTCTTCCCAACCCGCAGGTATCGCAGATAAATCTATGGGTTTAGAAGTTAAGCGATCACCTTGCCCCTGTTCGATGGCTAAAAGTCCGTAGGGTCTGCCGCGCTCATCCGTGCCATCCAGTAAAACCTGTCCTGTACTCGGCGGCAAAATCCCCACCGAAAAGCTATGCGTAGCGCCTCTAGCCTCCCATCGCGTAGAGTCAATTCTCCCCGATGAAAAATCATCCCAAAAAGGAAGTTGCAGGCGCTCTTCTGCTAGCGTATCTTCACTAATTCTTTGTGCGCCTAGAAAGGAGTCGCGCGCCGGAATGCTTTTTTCGGGTAAAGGGGTCGGGAGCTGCTGAAATTGCGCGTAAGCGCTAGAAAGACTTAGGCTAAAAACCCCTAAAACCAAGCAAACGATATGGGAGATACGCGAGTGCACGCCTATCGATTTTCTAATTCAGAAATCCACAAGTCGATCGGGTCACCGGTCTTCACTTCAAAACCAGCGGGTGGAGACTGCTCTACGATCGTGCCCTGCGGTACGGTGTCTGTTTGTACATAGGATATTCTCCCGAGCCGTAGACCAGAACCAATAATTAAAAACTCTGCATCCACCTCATCTAGGCCAATTAGCATCGGAACATCTAAAATTTGGTTACCCATACCGTCCCCCACCACCAGGTCGATCTGGGAGCCTTTGGGCAGCTCGAAACCTCGGGTATATTGCGTCCGCGGTACTTTTGCTCTAAAACGACATTAATTCCGATATCCGGCACATAAACGATCTCTCCACGGACTAAGCCCATATTCGCAAGAATCTCCTGGACATTACGTAGCTGACTGTTGACTAGATTCGGCATTTTGACTAAAGGAGCATTTTCAGCATTTAAAGTCAGGTAAACCTTCCTGTTCTTTTTGACTTTGCTGCCTGCACGCGGATTTTGGCGCAGTACCGTTAAGGGTGCCACCTCTGCATTATATCCGCTGTCTGGTGAAATCTCTAAACGAAGCTCTGCTAAGGTCAGCAACTGATCCAGCTCCTCATAGGAATATCCCTCCAAGCTGGGAACTGTCACCGTCTGCCCATGCTTGGTGTAAGAAGGTAAAAAGACCTGCAAAACCACATACGCTACCACAAAGAAGAGGACACTCGCCGCTAAAAAATTCAAAAGGACGAGTTTCAGCTTTCTCTTAAATCCGCTCATAGCACTAATTTATCGTAAAATTTGGTGCAAGTTAGCCAATTTCACACGTAGTATAAACAGAAATTCTGCCGAATTATTGTATGATCAGTTTTTTGGTTTCGGATAAACTTCTGCTTGTCACCTTTACCACGAATACCCCCTTCGAAAATAAGGCCGTCGTAAAGGAATACGTTTGGTTTAGCGTGTTCGGGAAGCTTTGTTCGTACACGACTTGACCCGTCGTAGATACAACCTGGACGAAAACATCCTCAAAATTCCTGAAATTAAACGCCAAATTAAAGACGTCTCGCGCTGGATTTGGATACAGACGCGTGCTATTTATGCCTGGATCTACCGGATTCGGGTTGTCAGATAAAAACAGCTCGATGTCATCTAAGAAGATAGGTGGGTTGTCCTCATTAGCGCTTTCCAGCGCAAAGGCCACGCGCAGGCGGTTATTATTTCCCCCCGTAAAATCATTTAGATTGATAAATTCACGCACAAATTCACCTGGCGTATTCCTGTTCGGTAGTTCCGATGTTGTCGTGCTTAGCGTTTCCCCATCTAATTCTAATAGTGGTTCGTAGTTTAACCCTCCATCTCGGCTGATCAGCACACGCAGTCGGGTGTTTAGATCCACTGGGCCTGCTCCTCTTCTGAAGAATAAGCTTGCAAAGCGTGCTTGTGATAGGTCAAAGAGCGGTGAACCTACCCAGTAACTGTCCCCATCGCGTGTATTACGCAGCACAAGCTGGTTTTCACCATCTCCCACAGGTGAAGGCTCTATTCGCCAAACCACATTATTTCTTTCTGGATTTACGGTGAGCCAAGGAGCTAAAGCGACGGAGCCATTAAAGTTTTGTCTCCAAGGGGTGTCCATGGTGGTGGAACTAAAGATCGAAAACTGCTGAAAGTTAATCGCAGGAGCAGGATTCTGGTCAAAGTTCGGATTGAGCAGTTGGTAGCGGAAGCTATTGGTGCCCTCTATGGTAGGAGAAAGAGGGAGATTCAGCAGATTAACACCTCCCACAGGAAGTGCTTGACCACGGACTATGAAGGTTTGACGTGGATTATTGGTCACCTGCCGTTCCAATAAAAAGCCGCTAATCGGTAAGTTCCCCGTGTTTTCGACGGCTAATACCTCGTTACCATTACCTCCCGGAGCCGCTATCGGGTTAGGAGCTACTAACTCAGTGATACGCATAGCGTAGCGGAACTGCTCCTCTGCTAGGATTTCAAGGTCTTTGATAAAGATGTTATTGCCAAAACCATTTCGATTAATGATGGCGATTCTTACTTTGCCGAGCGAAGCGAAGGGGGCCAGATTCACGATTTCCCTGCGGAACTGACCCGCAGATATGGGAATAAAGGGGGATTCTGCTGGCGCCACTGTCTGGAGGAAAGTCTCATTTTTAAAGAAAGGGGCTCCTGCCAAGTCAAAGTTATTTCCACAGTCCTGAGAGATAGCCACGATTAATTCGTCTGCAAACTGCGCTCCCGGAAAGGGGCCGTGCGCCATATTAAAAGTAAGCTGCGCATTTGGAAATGCCGCTAAGTCGATCTGAGGGGAGATGATAAAGTCTTCTTGTCCACGTGCGTCGTACTCGAAATTATTCATTTTAAACATGCGCGTAGGTGTACCGTCTAGGGTAACGACAGTATCTATCCATGTGATCGCTTCATCTGGATTCACGATTTGCCAAAGGCCTGATTCCAAATCCTCAAAATCAAAGACATAGGGAAGGCGTAATATCACCCTGGAGGCGCGGCTGGGAGCGAAGTGAGGTAGCCAGTGTAGAGCCATTAGCTTGTCCATTTACTTGCACGATAGCGAGCTCGAAATTATTGTTTTGCTCCCCAAGCGTAATCGGGTTAAAGCTTAAAAGCGTGCGCTCACCTGTGGCCAAATTAAGTGAAACGGTTTGGCGCTGAAGCAGCGCGCCATTATTTCGTAATTCGATAACGGCATTGGTTACGGGATTATTCCCGTTATTGACCACCTCAACGGCAGGCGTTACAGTGAGTTCACAAATAAAATCGAGGGGCTCGATTAAGTTCAGTGGCGTTAAGCTATTCGGGTTAAGTGCTGGCTCCTGAGTTGCTCGCCCATTGACTAGACTGACGCGCCGTGGGCTGTTCATCAGGACCACATCCATTCGCTCTTTTTGTCCCAGTGTAAAAATATTCATACAGGCATCCACCGTGTAGTCCATGTAATTTTCGGTCATGTCACGGCTGCCACAGGTAAAGCGTGGGTTATTTATCCGGCAGGCGGAGTTAAAGCCATCCTGATTTGGGGTATCCTCCACGAAATCATCTACGTCACAGTTGCCATCTCCCCAGATGTGGCGTAATCCTAAGAAGTGACCGACTTCATGCGTGGCTGTTCTTCCTGCCAATCCATTTAAAGCACTCCCACCAACTCCAAAAAAGCGAAAGTCGACTGTGATTCCGTCTGCTTCGCGAGGGGTAGGAGCGAAATTCAATCCGGGTAGATTGGAGACTGGAAAGCTGGCAAAACCTAAGAGTGGAGAATTCAAGGGGAGCACCCATACATTTAGGTAGTCTTCAGGGGGCCAGGAAGAAAGCGAGGCGATAAGCATACGGTCGTTTATGCCATATGACCCTCTCGGACCCTGTACGCGATTAATGCCATCGGTGGGTAAGCCGTCTGGGTCTTGCTTGGCGAGAACAAATTCAATGTTCACATTCGCCGCCACATTTCTAAATTCTGCTGGCGTATTCGCAGTATCCGGATTCGTGCGGGTAAAGTCTTCTGTTAAAATGCGGATTTGACTCTCAATCTGTGAGAAGGGAATGTTTGCGCCCTGCCCGACTGGCTCTCCATTATGGATTACGTGTACGACGACCGGGATGACGCGGCGTCCTTCACTTAAAGTGCGGAGGGCTTCAGGGTTACTTTTTAACTTTTGGATTTCTCCCTGCATCCAGGTTTCAAAAAATTCAGGGCTACCTTGGACCCCCATGAGGCTTCCTGCTCCTTTTCTATCCAGACGGCACCACATTTTTCATCATGAACATGCTGGTACGGCGCCCCAAAAAACTTCTGTGCACGGGTTGTATGAGTCGAAGCTAAAAAAAGGAGGAGTGTCCACATGGCGACACTCACTCCAGTACGTAACATTTTTATCATCCGATATTTTCCATAAGACTAAGCCACCTGAATATTGATGGCTTCTACGCGTGTAATCTCAGGAACCTCCCGTTTACAGCCTCTTCCACACCCGCTTTTAATGTCATGGTGGACATCGGACAAGTGCCACAAGCTCCTAAGAGCTCTAAGCGTAGCACCATATCTTCTGTGAGCTCCACTATTTTTACATTTCCGCCGTCAGCTTCCAGATAAGGCCGAATACTATCAAGGGCAACTTCAATTCGCGAACGCAATGTTTGATCCATTTACCTAAGGGTTAACCTGTACAACTTCTGTTTTGTTTTTCGATGCATTACGGATGGCGATTTGACGTGCTACCGACTCTGCTAAATCACGATAGGCCCCTTCCGTGACACCTGATTTGAATACAGCTGGATAGCCAGAGTCACCACTTTCACGGATGCTCTGTACGATCGGAATACCACCTAAGAAAGGCACTTCAAATCGCTCTGCTAATTTCAATCCTCCGTCTTTCCCGAAAAGGTAATATTTATTCTCCGGTAACTCCTCGGGCGTAAAATACGCCATATTTTCGACAACGCCTAAGATCGGCACATTAATTTGTGGCTGTCGGAACATGGTAAGCCCTTTCGTGGCATCTGCTAGGGCTACTTTTTGTGGAGTCGTCACGATAACTACTCCCGTGACAGGCACAGTCTGCACCATTGTCAAGTGAATATCCGAGGTGCCTGGAGGCAAGTCAATCAATAAATAATCTAACTCTCCCCAATCTACATCACTGATAAACTGCTTCAGAGCAGAGCTGGCCATGGGGCCTCTCCACACCACAGCAGCTTCTGCCGGAGTTAAAAAGCCGATCGACATCAGCTTCACGCCATACTGCTCCACTGGCATGATGATATTTTTACCGTCTTCCTGGCGCACACTTGGCTGCTCTGCCTCCACGTTAAACATCGTCGGGATAGATGGCCCGGAGATGTCCGCATCGATCAGTCCTACTTTCGCTCCCGAAAGCGCCAGTGCCACGGCTAGATTACTGGCGGTAGTAGATTTTCCTACTCCCCCTTTGCCGGAGGCGATCGCCACGATGTTCTTCACCTTCGGAAGCAGGGGGCCATCTGCGCGCGCGGTCGTCACATTTGCGGTCATGAGAATATTCACCTTCAGGCTGTCACCGAAATCTTCTCGCAGCGCCTCTAGGCAGTTATTTTTTATTACCTCCTTTAGGGGGCAGGCAGGGGTAGTGAGCACCACTTTAAAAGAAATCGCATCTGAGGCTACCTCCAGCCCCTGAATCATCCCTAGGGTCACCAAGTCTTTTTTTAAATCCGGGTCTTCCACTCTGGAAAGTGCCGCTAATACCTTTTCGCGCGTAACCGTCATGCTATAAGCTCTATTTTTAATGCAAGTTAATAGACAGCGTTCCAAAACCGAAATTTATAAGCGATTCTTGTCGATCTGTCCCTAAAATGTAACCTGAGGCAGGAAAAAAAGGTTCTTTTGCGCCTTTAATTAAGTGCTTACTGTAAGCAGGGAGCAGATTGCTTTTTGGCCGCGGGCCAAAACCTCCTGTAGCGGCACTTTCTCTTCAAAAACCCTTATATTTGTGTTCAATTTTACCTATGCTAAGCCCCCAGACGACCGATCGTGTACGAGAAGTAGCGGATATCGAGGATATCGTAAATGAGTATGTGCCCCTAAAAAAGAAGGGCCAAAACCTGTGGGCTTGCTGTCCTTTCCATAACGAAAAGTCTCCGTCGTTTTCTGTTTCGCCCGCTAAACAGATCTACAAGTGTTTTGGCTGCGGGAAAGCAGGCGATCCGATCCAGTTCATCATGGATATCGAAGGCATGTCCTTTACAGAAGCCGTGCGCCATCTGGCTCAGCGCTATGGGATCGAGATCGAGGAGGAAAGGGAGCGGACGCCTGAGCAGCGGCGAGCCCTAAGTGAGCGAGAAGCCCTCTTTATGGCGCTAAATTATGCGAAGGATTTTTTTATCGACCAACTTAAGACGCCGGAGGGACGCGCGATCGGGCTCAGCTACTTTAAAGAAAGGGGCTTCACACCGGAGATTCTAGAGGCTTTCGACCTGGGATATGCGCCGGACAGCTGGGACGCGCTGCTTACTGCGGCGGAAAAGGCGGGCCTACAGCGGGATGTTCTTCTAAAGGCAGGCCTGGTGCTCCAGAAGGAGGGGGATGCAGAGCGCGTATATGATCGCTTCCGTAATCGTGTGACCTTTACCATTCATAATGTGTCGGGTAAGCCGATCGCCTTCGGGGCGCGGATCCTTACGCAGGACAAGAAGCAGCCGAAGTACATTAATTCCCCAGAGACCGAGATTTACCACAAGTCAGACGTGCTTTATGGTATTTTTCAGGCGAAGAAATCCATCAAGGCACAGAATAACTGCTATCTGGTGGAGGGGTATACCGATGTGATCAGCATGCACTTGGCGGGGGTGGAAAACGTGGTGGCCTCTTCTGGGACTTCGCTGACCGAAAATCAGATCAAGCTCATCAAGCGCTTTTCGAATCAGGTGACGGTGCTCTTTGATGGGGATGCAGCGGGGATAAAGGCATCGCTGCGTGGGATCGATTTGATCTTAGAGGGCGGGCTACATGTGAAGGCGATCACCTTCCCGGATGGGGATGATCCGGATAGCTATGCCCGTAAGGTAGGTCCGGCGGCGTTTCGGGAGTATTTGGCGCAGGCGCCAAAGGATTTTGTGCGCTTCCAAATCGACCTATTTCAGGAAGAAGCGGCTAAGGATCCTCAGGCGCGGGTAGCATTGATACAGACACTACTGACGAGCATTTCGAAGATAGGGGATGGCTGACTCGCGCACTTTATGTGAAGGAGGCTGCGAAATTATTAGCGTTAGAAGAGGATCTGCTGCACGCAGAACTCAATAAACGTTTTTTACAGGCAGAACGTGAGGAGCGGCTGCGGCAGGAACGGGAGCAGCGGCAGGCTGGTGGTGCTCCAAGTGCGGCACCGCTGCGGGAGTTGCGCAGTGACACGGAGGCGGCGGCCTTTGAGACCTTTTTACCAGTAGCCCCAGAGCAGATAAGCCCGGCCCGAGTGCTGGAAGTGCAGGAGCAGGAGATGCTGCGCTTATTGGTAAACTATGGTTTCGAGGCAGTTTCGGAGGATTTAAATGTCTGTGACTACCTGCTTCGGGAGGTGGCGGATGTGCAGTTTAAGGTGCCCTTACATCAGCGGGTTTTAGAAGCATATACAGGTGCTTTAGCGCAGGGGGTGCTGCCGCAGTTGAGTTACTTTATTGCATCCCCTGATGTGGAGGTACGGGATTTGGTGATCAGTTTGGTGTCTGAAAAGCATAACTTGTCGGAACTTTGGCGCAGCCGGCATCAGATATTTACCAAGCATGAAGCAGATGATCTGGCTAAGACGGTGTATGAGAGTGTACTACGGCTTAAAAAGAAGGTGCTGATTCAGGTCTTGGCGGAAGCCAGAGAAAAAATTCGCGAGGCAGAAGGTCCTGGCCAGGATCCTGAAAACTAAATGAGGTCATTCAAGTTTACATGGAGTTAAAGCAGTATCAGATGGAGATAGATAAGCAGCTGGGCACCGTGATCAGTGCTTAGCCACAAACTTTCCTTTGGTATATGCTGTTAATTTACGATAAAGAGTTTAATTTTACGAGTATATAATCTAATATTCAAAATAAGCGTATGTCTGCAGCCTTTCAATTAGACAGTATAGAGTCGGCCATCGAAGCCATAAAAAATGGAGAAGTGATCATCGTCGTGGATGATGAGGATCGTGAGAATGAGGGGGACTTCGTGTGTGCTGCGGAGATGGTAACACCTGAGATCGTGAATTTTATGGCCACCCATGGCCGCGGGCTTATCTGTGCCCCTTTAATCGAGGATCGCTGTGAAAAGCTTGGCCTAGAGATGATGGTGGGTGCGAATACGGCTGCCTTCGAGACGCCCTTCACCGTGTCTGTGGATTTAGTGGGCCATGGCTGTACGACAGGTATTTCTGCGAGTGACCGTGCGAAGACCATTAAAGCGCTTATCGATGATTCGATTCATCCAGATGAGCTGGGCAAGCCAGGGCATATCTTCCCTTTAAAAGCTCGGCGAGGTGGGGTGTTACGTCGTGCAGGTCATACGGAGGCCGCGATCGATTTAGCACGCTTAGCAGGGCTTAAGCCTGCAGGTGTTTTGGTGGAAATCATGAATGAGGACGGCACCATGGCGCGCTTCCGGATCTAGTGAAGGTGGCGGAGCGCTTCAACTTAAAGCTTGTTTCCATAAAGGATCTTATCGCGTATCGCATGAAGCATGAGAGCCTGATTAAGCGTGAGATAGGTGTAGAAATGCCAACGGAGTTCGGGGATTTCGAACTGATCGCGTTCCGTCAGGTGAACACAGGCGATTTACACCTTGCGCTTATTAAAGGCAAATGGGAGGAAAACGAACCTGTTATGGTGCGTGTGCATAGCAGCTGCGTGACAGGTGATATTTTCGGTTCTTGTCGCTGTGACTGCGGTCCACAGCTGCAGAAGGCGATGCAGATGGTGGAGCAAGAAGGCAAAGGGGTAGTCCTATACATGAACCAAGAGGGCCGCGGCATCGGCCTATTGAATAAATTGAAGGCTTATAAGCTCCAAGAGCAAGGCATGGATACCGTTCAGGCGAATATTGCTTTAGGTGAGCCGATGGATAAGCGGGATTATGGGGTGGGAGCGCAGATTCTCCGCGATCTCGGGATCAGTAAGCTCCGCCTTATTTCAAATAATCCCACGAAGCGCGTGGGTCTCATCGGCTACGGCTTGGAGATCGTCGAGCAGGTGGCAATAGAAATAGACCCGAACCCACATAATGAGGGGTATTTAAAAACAAAACGAGATAAGATGGGACATACTATCTTGAAAAATAGATTGTAATAGCTATGTTCGCGCAAGAAAAGTGCTATTTTCTTCTAAGAGAGCTAGCGCTTTTCTTTATTTTTTGTTTGTGGAAAGGGTTATTTTCATTACAACTATCGCTTAGAAAGTCGTATGCTAACTTTCTCTAGCTGTCTTATAGGTTATTTTCAGAATTATTTTTTGGAGCATTAACCTGATTGGCTTAAATTTCGTTAGTATATTGGGTAAAGCAATCAAAGATATGAAGAAAATAACAGGACTTACTTTAATCGGGCTGATGATCAGCTTTGCGCTATTCGCGCAAGGTCAGTTTCCATCCCAGATGTGGCATAAGGGCCAGATTGTGACTGCTGACAATTCCGTATACAGAGGCTTGGTCAAATATGACTTGGATAATAACGTCGTGCAGTTGCAGACGGATAAGGCGGTACAAACTTTTGGCTCTTCGAATGTATTTCAATTTGAAATCTTCGATGAGGTGTATGGAGGTGTACGTACCTTTTATTCCTTGCCGTTTTCCTTAAATGCAGGAGACTATGAAACGCCTGTATTTTTCGAGATTTTAACGGAGGGGGATGATATCGCGCTGCTCTGTCGTGAACATATCGTTACAGACAACCGAAATATGGGTATGGGCATGGGTCCCATGATGATGAATCCTATGTGGGGACACCGATGATGGGGGGATACCGCTTAGCTTTTAACTTCTATTTCTTTAAGGATGGCAGAATACAGCGCTATTCGCAAAAGAAGCGGGAGCTGTTCGATTTCTTTGATGACAAAGCAGACGAAGTGGATCTGTTTATGCGTAAAAACAGACTTTCTCACGATAAAAGAGGAGATCTGCTGCGTATTACCGCGTATTATAATCAATTAAAATAGTCAAATGACGAAAAAACCTTTGATCCTTGTTTCAAATGACGACGGCATCACCTCGAAAGGGATCCGTGTCTTGGTACAAGTAATGAAAAAGCTGGGGGATGTCGTGGTGGTAGCACCGGACAGCCCCCAGTCTGGTATGGGACATGCCATCACTATAGGGGAAACGCTTCGCTTAGTAGAAGAGGATATTTTTGAGGGTGTGCAGGCCTATAAGTGCAGTGGAACTCCCGCTGACTGCGTGAAATTAGCCAAGCATTATGTACTAAAAGACCGCAAACCTGACCTTATCGTGAGCGGCATTAACCACGGAAGTAACACCAGTATCTCCGTGCTCTATTCAGGAACCATGTCGGCTGCCATAGAAGGCGCCATAGAGGGCTATCCTTCCATCGGGTTTTCTTTGTGTGATTTTTCCCATAAAGCAGATTTTTCGCATGTGGAAGAGTATGTGTATAAAATCGCAGCTCAAGTGCTGAAGAACGGAATGAGCAAGGGCACGGCCTTAAATGTTAATTTTCCCCCTAAACGAAATGAATCGATTAAGGGCATTAAGGTCTGCAGACAGGCGCATGCTAAGTGGGAAGAAGAATTCGCTGAGCGGTATGATCCGAATGGACGTCGCTACTTCTGGATGTCAGGAAATTTCGTGAATTTCGATAAGGGAGAAGATAATGACGAATGGGCTATCGCCAATAATTATGTTTCTATCGTACCTTGCCAGTTTGACCTTACCGCGCATCATGCCATGAAACAGCTCCATGAGGACTGGGATTGGGCTGATTTAAAGTAAGAAGACTTCATGTAAAAGCCAGAGCACTCGAATGCTCTGGCTTTACTTTTTGGAATGATTGGCCTCGCGTATTATTTTTTGGATCACCTGATCCATCTCCTCACTGGCGTGCAGTAATTCGGGTATCAGCTCTAACTCTTCTAATGTCTCGAAACCAGTATCTTTAATCAGCTGACAAATACTAAGAATTTTTGTTAAGGGCTCACGTACTAAGTGAGACTGACTCCAGGAGATGTCACGAAGTTGTCTGTTCTGCTGTTCGATGGCTTGCGTATACTGTCTTTCGCGTGTTTTATCAGAAGCAAAAAGCGCTAAACCGATTACCTCTTCTTTCATTAAGATGGGGTTGCAGTTGACTTTATACACGCGTTTTTCACCATTTGTAAAGGTGGCATTAAACTCAAAAGTGAAGCGTTCTCCCCGCAGTCCTCTTTCATAGTGGGTCGCCCAAAATAATTTTCCTGCTTCTGGCATGAGGGGTAACAGCGCCTCTCCTTCCTTGATCTCTGCACCCACGAATTTAAAAAAGTCGATTTTAAATACCTCATTCGCATAGGTGAGCTTCATATCCTTATCGATCGCCCATATGCCATCCGCAGCGCTTTCCATGATGGAGAGGAGATGTACCCGTTTTTCTTCTAACTTTTGTTCAAAATGCTTAAGTTCTGAAATATCCGTAAACGTAGAAAACACGCGGTGCGGTGTTTCTTCCCCGCTTAAGAATTCCGGCGTGGCATCTACTAAAATCCATCGATACCGCCTTTCATCCGGGATATAGACGCCTAACACTTGTTCTTTCACCCTCTCTCCCGTTTTTAAGGCACACATGGCGGGATGTTGCTCTCCCGGTATGGGACCCCATCCTCGGTTATAATATGCCATCGTGGATCTATCGAGCTACTATTCAGCAAGGTTTCAAGGTTTAGGCCTAAAATATCTTGCGCAGCGCTATTCGCACGAATGATAGCGCCTGTTTGATCATGGTACACGACACCCTGTCCCATATTTTCGAACAAGGCTCTAAACTCCTCTACCTTTAAGGCTAGCTCTTCTTGGCTTTTTTTGATCGCACTTATATCTTGAAATGTTCCGAAAATACGCTGGCAGATGCCATCTTCCATGACAGGAATCCCCAGCGCTCGTACCCAAATCGTTTCGTTTTTATACGTTTTTAATCGAAGTTCAACATCGTAGGGGATGCCTTCTTCTACAGCTAAGCGAAAGGAAGCATTTATCAGGCGGAAACTCTCCTCGTCCTCATACAGGCGCATGCCAACCTCTACAGTAGGTTCAGGAGCGTGAGCATCATACCCTAAAATTTCTCTTGTGACCTGTGACCAGTGATGGGTATGTTTCACACAGTCGTATTCCCATGCACCGATTTTAGCCAGCTTGCCAGCTTGTTCGAAAAGCTTACTGCTCGTAAATAAATCTGCTTCGATTTTTTTTACTTCTGTAATGTTTCGAACGATAGCGATAAATTGGCTTTCGCCAAAAGGGGCCATGTTGGCCTCGAAATACTGCGTCTCATGGTCTTTAAGCGTGGTATACTCAAAGAGTGCGTGGGTTTCTCCAGCTTGAATAGCGCGCACGGCCTCTAAAAATTTCGTGTAAGTACCGGAGGAAAGTCCTGGGATATCTTGAATGTTTTGTCCCCGAAGAAGGGCGGCGGGCTGCACCAAATCCTCAGCATTACCTGCACGAACACTTTGTATAGTCCCCTGCTCATCCAGAAGAAAAAGCAGGTCAGGGAATGCCGCTAAAAGAGACTCCACTTGCGCCTTCTCGCGCTGTAACTTGACCACTTCATTTTGGAGTAGGCTAACCTGTTCTTTGGTTCGTAAACTATTTTCTATGCTGCGTACTCCTTCTGCTAGTAATGCTAGATCTAGCTTTGATTTTTCTGCCTCATCGGGTACGGCGACCCAAAGAATCGTTTGTATCAGCAACGGGTTTTCGATCTGAAAAGAAACCCAACTCATGGTAGCAGGGGGAGAGCTAGCCTTTTCCATTATTACTTTCCCTTCGTCGATTTCTTCAAACAAACAGGTTACTGACTCTCCTTTTATCCATGCTCCGAGCTGCTCGAATAGGGGGAGCATCCAGGGAGTAAGCTGGCGGATTTCGACTAGAGCGGGATTGGGATATTCAAGCAGGTAGTTGTTTTCTTTGGCCCGGAGGGCTAATCCTAACCGGGCCTCTTTACATAAGGCCTGGATTACCTGCGCTAGAAAAGAAATCTCTTCATTCGCATGAAGCAAAAATGCCCTGTGGATACGATCAAAATGGCTACTGGATGCGGATCCTTTCATAGGCAAGTAGAGTTAGGGCGTAAGGGAAAGTTTGGGGTGGATGCTAATGGGCGAGGAGGAGCATGTTTTTTAAACGCTTATACTATGCGAACAAATTCTGGGTAAACGAAGTGTTCTACTGATTCGCTATGCGTAATGATTCCGGCCCTTAGCAGAAATTCCATCGTCGTGGTAAAACTGCTTGCACCCATGTAGGCATTTGTGGCCCAAGTAGTATTCGATAGCCAAGACAGGGTTTCTTCGGGGTCCAGCTGATACATGGCCGCTATTTTTTTATGGAGTGCACGGTCTTGGTGCATCTCTTCTATTTCTTGCCAGAGTAGTGCCTGTAATTCTACTAAAAGTGCCCGGTGCGTATGGACCACTTCCGGTCTCGCTACACAGACGAAGCAGGGCCATGGTGTGGGGATTTCCCCTATGCGGGCGAATTTTCCCTGCTGCACGTAGGGTGAGGTGGTAAACTTTTCCCAAAGAAATAATTTGGGGGTATTACTCTTTGCGCTGCGAAGCGCTCCCTGAAGATCTCCGATCACTTCAAACTGCAGGGTAGAACTTCCGAATCCTTCTCGTTCTGCTAGTAGAAAAGCCATCAGATGTGAGCCTGATCCAAAGCGCGAAATCAAAAACTGGCTTTCTTTTAGGTCAGCGATACTTTTGGCTGCAAACTGCGGATTGGTATGCACCCCCCAGGTGAGGGGAGACTCCACATAGAAGCCAAGAGCCCGTGCAGGGTTTCCAGCTATCCTATCTGCTATAAAGCTCTCTGTCAGTACGATGGCTAGATCCGTATTCCCTTCACGAAGGGAGCGATTCATGGCGCCAGATCCCTTCGGCTCGTCCTCCCAAATGAGCTGTACATCGTATTTTTTTAGAAAAGGCTGCTCGACGATTAGCTTTTTCCAAGGGTAATTAAAGTGTTCGGGTACTCCGGTAATTAATAACTGCTCCATGCCTCCTCTGTAACGCAATTAGGCCCTCATGGTTTAGGTTTTTTCCTCTAATGAGGGGTCGATATACCCATCTAAAATAGCAGCTTTACTACTTATAAACAAATTCGCTACTGCGGCCACGGCCAGACTGAGGCCCGCGAGGAGCATGGTGTTTATGGTGGCTTCGCCAAAAAGGAATTTATAGGTAAAATTAATACCGCCGACAGCGGCTATAATTTGAGGGATAACGATGAACATATTAAATATTCCCATGTAGATGCCCATCTTTTTGGCCGGAACGGCACTAGAGAGCATGGCATAGGGCATGGAGAGAATGCTAGCCCAAGCGATGCCGACGAGTGCAAAACTGTAGTGCAGGTTCTCATGGTTTTCTACGATGTAAATGGACGAAAAGCCCAAGGCACCACAGAAAAGCCCGAACATATGAAAGGCGCGGCGATTAATTTTTATTTTGCTGGTAATAAAGGCGAGAATAAGGGCATAGAGCATGGAGACCAGTCCGTAGGTACCCAAATAGTTCCCTACCTTGTCAGCAGCATCGTTATAGGCAGCCGAGGCAGTGTCCGTGGCTTTGAAAATGTGTTCTGTTATAGCAGGAGTCGCAAAAGACCAGAGAATGAAGAAGGCAAACCAGCTGAAAAACTGCACCACGCCGAGCTGCACCATTACTTTGGGCATGGTGACTATCTGCGTGAAGATTTCTTTGAAGCCATGCAGAAAGCCTTCTGTCTCTTTTTTGTCTTTTTCGAACGCTGCGAGATTTTCTGGTGGATATTCCTTGGTGGTCAGAATGGTGTAGAGAATACTGAAAAAGAGCACACCAGCGCCCACTGCGAAAGCGAATTTGACTGAGTCTGGGATTACACCTGGAGCGGCGGTATTCGGAACGCCCAGCTGTGTCATCAACCAGGGGAGGTTACTGGCTGCCCAGGTTCCGACTCCGATGATGAGTGTTTGGACCACGAAACCGTAGCTACGCTGGCTATCTGGCAGCTTATCGGCCACCAAGGCACGGAAGGGTTCCATGCTGATATTTATGGAGGCATCCAGAATCCAAAGTGCCCCGACTGCCATCCAAAGCGCCGAAGAATAGGGAGCAAAAAATAGCGCGATCGAGGAAAGTACCGCTCCAATCAAGAAAAAAGGTCTTCGTCGTCCCAGCGTGGGGTGCCAAGTTCGGTCGCTCAGGTAGCCCACGATGGGCTGCACGATAAGACCGGTCAGTGGGGCTGCTATCCAGAGGATAGGGATGGCATCCTTTTCGGCACCTAAAGTTTGGAATATTCGGGACATGAATCCGCCCTGAAGGGCAAATCCAAACTGGATTCCTAAAAATCCAAAACTCATGTTCCATATTTGCCAAAAACTGAGCTTAGGCTTTACGGAGGTGGTTACAGGCTGGGTCATTTCGGGTAATCGGTAAAAGGCGCTATAGAGAAATCAAAATCGTAGTTGGAGTGTATGTGCATCTCCTGTCAAAGGAAGTGTCACGTAAGCGAGATTTTTTACCTGCGCGAAGCTTCTTTCATGCTCAGGCAGGGGGTCGAATTCGCTAAGCTGCGCGAGAAAGGCATAATGCTCTCTCTTGACGGCAATAGGCTGCTCGTTTAATTCGACGGTCAATTCATTCGCTGCGCCATGGAAATATATTTTGACCTGGCTTTTGGCAGTCGCCCTGCCCCCTTCAGGGGACTCGAATCTTAGGCGGTTATGTGCTCCATCCCAACTAATTACTTGTGCATAGAAATCACCATCTTGGTACTGGTAGCCGTCTCCGGCATCTTCGTAGTAGGTAAATGAATACGATTTTGTCCCTAGGTACACATGTAATTCTAAGGTATCGGAGCTGCTGCTGGCAGCAGTGTGCAGACTGTTTGTGCCATTTAGGGGTAGTAGCGATGAGGCCTTTACGAAAACGGGAAGATAGGCGAGGGGAGCCTCCGCGTAAATGGCTTGATTTCCGCTGTGGAGGCTATCATCGTAGAGATTATACCATTCGCCTTCAGGGAGGTACACTTTTGTGATTTTCTCATCGGAGCGAACCGGCGCCACGAGCAGTTGATCACAGAAAAGATACTGATTTTCGTATTGGCTATCGTAGATGCTGGAATCATGCGGGTAGTGCAGCGCTAAGGACGCTTGAACGGGAAGTCCAGTGCGCGTCGCCTCACGGAAAGCGCTGTACAGCAAAGGAAGCATGCGGTAGCGCAGCTGCATGTAATTTTTAGAAATTTCCTCTACTTCTTCACCGAAAGCCCATGGCTCGGCGGCGTTTGAGTTAATCATCGAGTGCGCACGGTAAAAAGGGGAGAAAGCAGCCAAGCTCATCCAGCGTGCGAAGAGCCCTTTGCTGGCCTCGCCAGCGAAACCTCCTACATCATAGCCGGAAAAAGGTACACCTGACAGCCCTAGGCTGTTAATGAGGCGAATACCTGCCAACATGTGTTCATCGGAAGAAACATTATCACCCGTCCAGGCGGCCGCATAGCGCTGTATGCCTGCGAAACCGGCGCGTGTCAGCACGAAGGGTCGCTGATTTGGCACTTGAAGGCGGCTACCTTCCTGGGCACTTCGCGCCATCTGCATGCCGTACACGTTACGTGCTTTGCGGTGGCTTACCTGTTCGCCTTCGTAGTCAAATTCGATAAGATTCGGGGTAAACTGCCCCCAGGAGGCGGGCTCATTCATGTCAGTCCAGAAGCCATCTACGCCCAGATCTGTGTAGTATTTCATTTTTTCCGCCCACCAAGAGCGGGTTTTTTCAGCTGTAAAATCTGGAAAGGCACACCATCCTGGCCAAACTTGTCCTTCGTATAGGCTGCCATCAGGGAATTTCACGAACAGGTCTTGCTCCTTACCTTCATCATAGGGAGCATAGCCTTCGAGCACCTTAATTCCTGGATCCATAATCACCACCACTTTAAAGCCTTTAGCGTGTAGGGCATCGATCATTCCTTTCGGGTCAGGGAATTTTTCTCCATCGAACGTAAATACTTTGTATTTTTCCATGTGGTGGATGTCCAGGTAAATGACATCCGCCGGGAGCTGCTTGTCTCGAAACGTTTGCGCGATGCGCAAAACCTCATGATCGGGATAATAGGAGTAGCGGCACTGCTGGAAGCCCAATGTCCACAGGGGGGGAGTTCCATTTTGCCCGTCAGGGCGGTGTAGGCAGAAATAATTTCTGCCACGGTCGGCTTATGGAAAAAGTAATAATCCATATCGCCATCCTCAGCGCTGAAGTAGGAGAATCGTCTGTTCGAGGCTCCGAAGTTAAAGATCGTTTTATGGCTATTATCTAAGAAAATGCCATAAGCTTGCTGCTGGTAGAGTCCGATGTAAAAAGGGATGGACATGTACAGGGGATCATCGCCTACTCCGTACGCAAAATAGTCTGTGTTCCAGTTCGTGTAGGCGTTTCCTGCACGATTTAGAGGTCCAGTTTTTTCGCCTAGGCCGATGAATTTTTCTCCCTCACGCAGGGTTTTGTAGTTGGTGACCTCCGTGCCTAACCAAGAAACGGCGAAGCTAGGATCGTCTTCATGCAGGAGCATACCATCGGGTGTAAAGAATTGAAGTCGAAACGGATAGCGATGGATATGGACGTGCATATCTGCTGTGGTTAAGATCAGGGTATCGGTCTCTTCGCGCAGTGTAAAGCTGTCGGCGAGCGGGGAGGCGATGACGCTGTAGGGGTTCGGCTGAAACCCCTCCTTGCTGATTTGAATGCGGAGTGTTCCGGATCCGTAACAGGAAATACGCACCTGTGCTTCCGGTGTTTTTCCGTGGATGCCAAAGGGCGTAGTTTCGTAGGTGACTAAATTACCTATCCGCTGGTTTGTTCCCCGCTGCGTAGTGGCGATAAGTTCTTCCATAATTCCTCTTCATCAGTTTCTGATAAGCAATTTAGAAAAATAGCTTGTTGGAAAAAAATTATGCAGTAGCTGTGGGAGGCTGAAAATGCTTTTTAATGAACTAATAAAGCGGGCTCATTTTTTAAATTTAGAATAACAAACGTTTGCACATTTTTTTTGAATTTTTTTAAAATGGACCCATTTAGGCTTCACTTTTCTGTTCTTTTTGAGCTGTTGCGCGTGATTAGGGAAGTTTCCAAGACGAGGTTGGGCGTGTCTATCGGCTGCTTTTGCATACTTCTTAGGAGCAGGTTCATCGCCTCAGTGCCGATTTGTTTTCCATGTTGCTCTATCGTAGTCAGCGAGGGCCTGATGAGTCTTGAAAACTGCCAGTTGGAAAAACCCACCACTCCGAAGTCCTTTGGGACGTTCAGTCCCTTATCCAGCACGGCGTGCATGGCGCCAGCAGCGGCCAGGTCATTACTGGCGAAGATCGCGTCGGGTCTATCGGGCTCTAGAAGAAGCTGCTCGGTAATCGCTTGAGCTTCTTCGAGCGTTCCCTGTGGGCAAGCGATTACACGGTTATATGTCTGTTCATGCGTCCTAAGGGCGTCCTGATAGCCACGTATTCGCTCCTGTGATAGGGATAGGTTTTTCGGGCCTGAAAGGTGTGCGATGGACTTAAACCCTTGCTGGATGAGGTGCTCGGTGGCTTGTCGGGCACCTAAATAGTCGTTGACGGTCACGCCCATAATGCCGGATAGGGGCGGGATACGGTCGAAGAATACCAGTGGGACACCTTCCTGCTGTAGGGCGGTAAAGTGTGCGAAATCTTCCGTCTCCTTGCTGTAACTTACCAGCAGTCCATCCACTTGGTTCGATAGCAAGGTCTGCAAAGCGGTTTTTTCTCGCTCGTATTTTTCATTTGTCTGACAGAGGATAACGGTATATCCGTGTGCCTGCGCGACTTCCTCGATCCCTCCGATGATGGTGGAAAAGAAAAAATGCACGACCTCCGGGATGACCACGCCGATGATCATGGAGCGCTGCTTGCGCAAAGAGAGCGCCACAGCATTCGGGCGGTAGTGCAGTTCGGCGGCAAGCTTCTTTACCTTATCTTTTGTCTCTTGGCTTATTCCGGGGTAATCCTTTAGCGCTCGGGACACTGTAGAGCTTGAAATATTCAGGAGACGCGCGATATCTTTGATGGTAGCTTGGTGCGACTTCATAAATTGTACTTTTTAAATGATACAAGTTACAGTATTTTCATGGAATTCAAGTGGGGCCTCTGAAAAAAAATAGCTGCATGAAGATGGGTTTTCGGTGGAGAGCACTTTTTTTTTCGTGATGGAAATCGTTTGCGGCGACGTTTGCATGAAATAAGTTGAGTTATTTTTTATGTGACTTTTTGGTAGATTGTTTGGGAATGCTTAGATTCAAAGAACATCCTAATGCGATATGGGCGTAAATTTTAGCGAATATTATTCAAGTTGCATTTTAGGGGTTTTTTGTTGAATAATAAAAATCTATCACTTGAAACAATAAATACCAATTAACATGAGAGTTTTATCTAAAGTATGGATGCTCGCACTGCTGGTGGCAGGAGCATTCGCCTGTAATGATGTAGAACAGCCCAGTATTATTCAGCAGACAGGGCATCTTTACTGTCTCCCCCTTCTTCGCTCGTATTATCGGTGGATGAGCGGGATGCGGAATTTGTTTTCGAAGTAAGCCCAGCAGATTTCGGAGTGCCGAAAAGTGGGGTGATCTATACCCTTCAGATGGACGCGCCTGGAAATAATTTCCAGAATGCGGCTACACTCGTAGAAGGTACCACCACCGTGCTAACAGTTACGGCAGCAGACATTAACAGACGCGCATTAAGTAGAGGTTTAGTTCCCAATGAGGCGGGTGAAATGGCTTTCCGCGTACGTGCTACTGCTGAAGGGATGCCTGCACTTGTAGGGCCAGCTACGATGATTATGGTGACTGCTTTCGCTGATGCGATCGAACTGCCAATGCTGCATGTGCCGGGTGATTATCAAGGCTGGAACCCTGCCAACATGAACACTGTGCTTTTTTCAGAAAATTCAGATAATGTATTTACGGGTTTTGTACACGTACTTAGTGGCTCTGGAGAATTTAAGTTTACACCTGAGCCGAATTGGGATGCGGATTTTGGTTCTGATGACGGCGAAACCCTAACACCTGGTGGAGGAAATATAAAAGTTGCATCCTTCGGAACGCAGACCGTAACGGTAGACCTAAACGACATGACGTTTACGCTGGGTGATGTATTCGTATGGGGTATCATCGGAAGTGCTACTCCGGGAGGCTGGGATTCAGAAACACCTATGGGCTTTGATGCGGATGAAAATGTGCTTTCCATCACCTTAGACCTAGTAGAAGGTGATATGAAATTTAGAGCCAACCAAAGCTGGGATTTTAACTACGGCGGTGCAGACGGTGAATTAGAAGAGGATGGTGCCAACATTCCAATACCAGCCGCAGGAAATTACACTATTACAATGGATTGGAAAGTCCCTGGTCAAGTATCATACGAGATCGTTAAAAATAACTAATTTTTAAAGTGCGCTAAGCAGCCTCATGTTTAGCGCACTTTTTTCAAGTAAACGCCCAAAATACATGAAACAGTTTTTACCCTTGCTGTTAAGCTTTTTCGTTTTCTCCCATTTTTCTCCGCTGCACGCTCAGGTAACCGTTAGTCCTGGCTTTCCGAGCGCGGAGCAGGAAATCACGATTCGTTATGACGCCCGACAAGGAACTTCTAATTTAGTAGGAGAGTCACCCGTATACATTCATATTGGAGCAGTCACCACTGGTCCTACGAGCAGCACGTGGTCGAATGTCCCCTTTACTTGGGGTACGGCCGATCCCAATGCTGAGATGCGTSGCAGTCTCAGGAGAAACAGATGTTTGGGAATGGACCTTCCGTCCTAGAGATCTTTTCACGGTATCCCCAGAAACGCCCATTTTTAGAGTGGGCATGGTTTTCCGTAACGCTGCAGGAACGCGTGAGGGTAAATCGGAGACGAATAGTGATATTTTCATCAATTTAAGTCAGGGCTTCCAAGTTATTTTTGCCTCCCCGGCACCGAATCAATTGCTTACGGTAGGGGAAAGTGTAGATATTCTTCTCCAAAGTCCCGAAGAGGCGACGCTTCGACTTTTTGAAAATGGTACTCAGGTAGCGCAGGCATCTGCCACCACGAGTCTTTCCTATCGATTTACGGCGGAAGCAGAAGGTACAGTTTCGTTCCGGGCTACCGCAGAGGCGGGGGAGCAGGAGAGTGAGTCTGAATTACGCATAAATGTGGCCGGGCCTTCCCCTGTGTTGCCTTTGCCCCCAGGGCAAAAAAAGGAATTAACTATTTATCGGATACGGAGGTGCTTCTGGTTTTAGAGGCGCCGAAGAAGAAAAATGTCTATGTCATCGGTGATTTTAACGAATGGCAGGTGCTGCCCGATTTCCAGATGGCCGTGGATCCCACAGGCGAGCTCTTTTGGTTAAAAATCACAGGCTTAGAGGCAGCGAAGCCCTATATTTTTCAGTATTTAGTAGATGGTCAGATTCGGATCGGTGATCCGTATGCGGATATGACTTCAGATCCTTTTCATGACCAAGAGATCATTAATGAAAACCGACATCCGGGCCTTCTGCCATTTCCTGAGGGCAAAACCAGCTTTCAGGCCACCTATTTGCAGACGGCTCAGACTCCTTATGAGTGGAAATATACCACCTACAAGAAGCCTAAAACAGAGGAGTTGATTATTTATGAATTACTTGTCAGAGACTTTGATGACCGCCGTACGTATGAGGCCGTTATCGAGCGTCTGGATTACCTGAAAGAGCTGGGCATTAATGCGATCGAATTGATGCCGATTAAGGAATTTGAGGGAAATATCTCTTGGGGTTATAATCCTTCCTTCTTTTTCGCTACGGACAAGTATTACGGGACGAAAAATGATCTGAAGCGCCTTATCGATGAGGCGCATAAGCGGGATATGGTGGTGCTTTTGGATATGGTATTAAATCATGCCTTCGGCCAAAGTCCATTTGTGCGTTTGTATAACGATGGTGATTTTGGTGCCCCGACTTTAGATAATCCATGGCTAAACCGAGTGGCGAAGCACCCTTTTAATGTGGGGTATGATTTCAATCATGAAAGTCCGTACACGCAAGCGTTTGTGGATTCTGTCAATCACTATTGGCTTTCCGAATATCGTTTCGATGGTTACCGCTATGACTTGAGTAAAGGTTTTACGCAGGTGAATTCGGGTGATGATGTGGGTTTTTGGTCCCAGCGTGATGAGTCTCGAATTCGTATTTGGAAAAATATTTACGATACGGTGAAGAAGGACTTTCCGGATTCTTATCTGATTTTAGAGCATTTTGCCGATAATTCGGAGGAACGTGAACTCGCAGATTATGGCTTGCTTTTTTGGGGAAATATGAATTTTGATTTCCGCGAAATGGCGAAAGGAAATTCTCGCAACTTTGATTACGGCTACTTCAAAACGAGAGGCTGGGCAAAAAACAACCTGGTCTCCTACATGGAGAGCCATGATGAAGAGCGTACGATGTGGGAGTCACTGATAAATGGGCGCACATCCCCAGTGAATATCCGTGAATTATCTCATGCGGTCAACCGAAACCAGTTACTTGCTGCTTTTTTCTTCGCCATACCAGGACCTAAGATGCTTTGGCAGTTTGAAGAGTTTGGCTATGATTTAGAGTTGAATAACGATCGACTGGGCATCAAACCGACGCGCTGGGAGTACCTCGATGACCCTGAACGTCAGCGCTTATTCTTTTTATATCAGGAGATGATGCGTTTAAAAAACGATTATAATTTCTTCAATCAGCCGGAAGATGTACAGCTTGCATTATCGGGCAGTAGCATCAAACATATTACCATTCGCGATGAGGAAACTGATGTTGTGCTTTATGGGAATTTTGGGCTTACTGCTGCGAATACCGTTACAGTTACTTTCCCTTATGACGGAACTTGGTATAACCATTTTACCGGTGAGGCGGTAACAGTAACAGGAGGGACCCGCACCTTACGCTTACGACCGAGTGAGTTTATTCTATTTACGAGTACGCCTTTACCTACTCCACAGGAGTCTATTTTAATGACCGATGTGATTACGAGTATCGAAAATCAGGAAGTAGATCAGACAGGTTTTAAGCTTTATCCTGTCCCAGCGACCACAGTAGTGAACGTAACTATTCCAGATACGATGCGTTCCTTCACCTATCGGGTTATCGACGTTACCGGAAAAGTAATAAATGAGGGAGAATTCCTCAATCAAGGCGATAATTTAGCGGTAGATGTACGGGAATTTCAGTCAGGACTTTATATCTTTGAAATCTTTGATACCAGAGGTATCCATAGAAAAAGATTTTTAAAAAAATAATTTAACCTCGATTATCATGAAATTCAAACCAGGCGTGAAGTATGGACAGGAGCTAAAAGACCTTCTTGACTATGCTAAAGAAAGTGAATTTGCCTTACCTGCCGTAAATGTGATTAACACCAGTACGGTGAATGCTGTTTTAGAAACTGCAAAGAAGGTCAATTCCCCTGTAATCATCCAGTTCTCTAATGGTGGAGCGCAGTTTTTCGCAGGTAAAGGCCTGGATAATGGGCAGCAGCAGGCGTCCGTAGCCTTGGCAGTCTCAGGAGCGCAGCACGTACACCGCATGGCAGAAGCGTATGGGGTTCCGGTTATCTTGCATACGGATCACGCGGCGAAAAAACTATTACCTTGGATCGATGGAATGTTAGCAGAAGGTGAAGCGTACTTCGAAGCTTTTAAGCGTCCGCTTTACAGCTCCCACATGCTGGATCTTTCGGAGGAGTCTTTAGAGGAAAACATCAGCACTTCTGTAGCTTACTTTGAAAAGTTTTCAAAGTTAGGAATGGCGATTGAAATCGAGCTCGGCGTTACGGGTGGTGAAGAAGATGGCGTGGATAATACACATGTGGATAGCTCAAAGCTATATACACAGCCGGAAGAGGTAGCCTATGCGTATGAAAAGTTAAAAGAGGTAAGTGATCTATTTACTGTAGCAGCAGCCTTCGGTAATGTACATGGGGTTTACAAGCCTGGAAATGTATCTCTGCAGCCTATCATCTTAAAGAACTCACAGGATTATATCAATGAGAAGTTTGGGACTACTGGAAAACCTGTTTCTTTCGTGTTCCATGGTGGCTCAGGTTCTTCTGTCGAGGAAATTCGTGAAGCGAATAGCTATGGCTCCATTAAAATGAATATTGATACAGATATGCAGTGGGCGTTCTGGGAAGGTGTACAGCAGTACTATACAAAGAACGAAGGGTACTTGAAGTCGCAGTTAGGAAATCCGGACAGCCCGATGGGCCAAATAAAAAGTACTATGATCCACGCGTTTGGTTACGTAAGGGTGAAGAGAATTTTGTAAAACGTTTAGAGGTAGCTTTCGATATGCTGAATGCGGTGAACCGTAATTAAGCCGAAGGGAAATACAGTGGAAAAGCCGCTCTTACGGGTGGCTTTTCTTTTTCATAGCAGCTCCTTCAGATGTGAAGAGAGAACATAAAGCGATTTCAACAGTTTAGAAACTATGAAAAAAATTAGCGGTCTATGTGCCCTAGTATGGATAGCGATGGCTTTTTCCTGTCAGAATAAAGGAAAGCAAGAGGTGAAAAATCATTGGCCGGAGGCGGGATAACCTATGAGATATTTATTCAATCATTTTTTGATTCGGATGGTGACGGAATTGGAGATATTAACGGAGTACGCAGGAAGTTAGATCATGTGAAAGAACTGGGGGCGAATGCGATTTGGTTTATGCCCATCATGCCATCTCCCAGCTATCATAAGTATGATGTCACCGACTATTTGGATATCCATCCAGATTATGGGACGCTAGAAGATTTTAAGGCGCTCGTTAAGGAGGCGCAGGAGAAGGATATTAAAATCGTTATCGATTTAATTATTAATCATACCTCAAGTGAGCACCCTTGGTTTTTAGAGTCTAAGAAGGGAAGAGATAATCCGTACAGAGACTATTATGTATGGGCGCAAAAAGATACGATCGCGGATTTTATCAACAAAAAAACGATCACCCGTGATAGTGACAACATTCGGCAGTGGCATGACCCGGGCATAGGGGAAGATTTTTACTACGGATTCTTTATAGGAGGGATGCCGGATTTAAATTTTGATAACCCGAAGGTGCGTGAAGAAATCTACCGTATCGGTGCTTTCTGGTTAGAAGAAGTGGGAGTGGACGGCTTCCGTCTGGATGCGGCCAAGCATATTTTTCCAGATGACAGGCCAGAAGACAATCATGCTTTTTGGAAGGAGTTTCGGGAACGTATGACAGCCATTAAATCCGATGTGTATTTAGTCGGAGAGGTCTATGATATGAAAGAAGTGGTGGCACCGTACCTGCCTGGGCTTCCTGCATTATTTAATTTTGATTTCCATTATACACTAGTGGAGGCTTTCGAAAAAGAAGATGGTCAGCTGCTGGTAAATCGTCAAAAAGAGATTTTAGACTTTTACCAGGGCATTACAGATGATTTCATCGATGCCACCTTTAGCTCTAACCACGATCAGCCGCGTCTCCTCAATAAACTTCAAGAAGACCCCAAAAAGCTCAAACAAGCGATTACCGTATTAATGAGCATGCCCGGAGCCCCTTACTTGTATTATGGAGAAGAAATAGGCATGTTAGGCTTAAAGCCGGATGAGCAAATTCGTGAGCCTTTCCTATGGGATATTCAAGCAAATGATAAGGGTCGCACTACTTGGATAGAACCGATGTACAGCACCGACGAAACGGTGACGCCTCTGGCCATCCAGAAGTCTATGTCTAGCTCGTACTTTAATTTCTATAAGGAGATCATACGTTTACGGAATACGCATGATGTCCTGGCCTTAGGTGATTTAGGCAAAGTGAGTCAGGAGGCCTTCACATCAGAGAAAAGTCTTCTAGCCTATACGAGAAGTTATAAAGGAAAAACCTATTTAATCTTGCATCAGCTGGCAGATACACCCTTGGAATTTGCACTTGAAAGCATGGGAATAGAGGTGAAAGAGGTTATTTACAGTCTTCAGGATGCTACTTTAAGTGGTAGTCAATTGAAAATTCCTGGACAAGCCAGTATAATACTCGCATTAGCGTAAAAAAAAGTAAATGATTTTCATTTACTTCGTTAGTGCTAGGCTGCGGTTTGAGGTGAAAAGGGTTTTCATTTGCTGTGAAATACCTTATTTGCCCAACGATTTTCCCCAGTGGTCTAATGGGCTGTATTGGTTTATTGTCAGGTAGTTGTGCATGCTATACCGATTTATTGACTGAAATAAGTAAAAAAAGTGTCTTCTTTTTAAGGAGACACTTTTTTTTTAAGGTAGTGGGTATGCCTGTCTTGCGGGGTATTAACGCATTTTTTTTAAGGAGCTAAAAAGCGCAATCCCCTTTGAAGTTTTCTGGTATATCTCCGAGCATCCTGGCTCGAAGCAGAGCTATAGGTGTGTAATTTTGTCGAATAAAGAAGTCATGAAACTCCTTTTCACTCATCTTTCCGTTTTCCACTAATTCTGTGCGCAGCCGCTGCACTTGTATGCCTCCAATCATGTAGGCGAGTTGGTATAAAGGGCCATAGTTTCCCTCGAAGGATCTTCTCACTTCTGCCTCGGCATTTGCACGCTCATGTCCGACCCTGTCTACTAGGAAGTCGATGCACTGCTGCGGAGTCCACTCTCCAAGGTGGTATTTCAGGGAAAACACAATGCGTGCTGCGCGATGCATCCGCCAAAACAGCATGCCGATTTTATCTTCTGGAGTAGTAGCAAAGCCCTTATCCCAGAGGTTAAACTCCCAATATAGCGTCCAGCCCTCTACCCAAAAAGGAGTATTGAAAAGGCGGCGATGCGGAAAGTGACGCTGATTCATAAATTGCTGTAGGTGGTGGCCAGGGATCAATTCATGATGGACCACGGCACGGGCAAAATGAGGGTTATTACCGCGTAAGCTCATCAATTTATCTGCATGAGACATTTCAGATGTGGGATAGGCGATTAAGATACTCTCTCCTCCCAAGAAGAAGGGGCTCACTCGCTGCCGTTCGGCAGATAGCATCGTCGTTCTCCAAGACTCAATAGCGACCTCAGGTAGGCTAATCAAATCATTTTTCTGCATGTAGGTGATCGCCTCTTCAGCCATTTCTACTACGCGTTGAGGCCATTCTCCTGGGGGTAGATATTGATTTTTCACATGTTCGAGGGCTTCTAACCAGTTGGTGCCGTAACCCAAAGCTTGCGAGGCTTTGATCATTTCGGCTTCGCACCAAGCATACTGTTTTTCTCCTTCTCGGATAAGCTCTTCTGCGCTGTAGGGAATCATGTTAGCCTCCAGTTCTCGGTCGATGGCAGCTTTGCCGATAGGCAAACCGATAATTCCCGAGCCGTCATCCCTCACACTCGTGGAAGCATAATGTGCTTCGAGAGCTTTGGCATAGTGGTCAGCCTGTTTGGAGAGTTCCTCCATCGGTTTTTTTATCCACCAAGTAAAGGCAGGGTCATAGTCAAAATAAAATTGATAGGCTTCTTCTACGCTGCGCTTGAAGGAACGGATGACCTGTGCTGCCAGTGCGGCCTCTTGCCATGAGGGATAAGGTGTACGTTTGGGTAACGCATTCAGTTTTTGTCGGATGGCCTCCGTAGCTACGTCGAACTGCCCCGCCAAGGTCGCGGCATCCGGTTGTTTAGCACGCTTGCGCTCGAAAATAAATACCTGTAAGTCAGTGTCAAAGTCCAGCACATCTGCTACCTGTTTAAAGGCAGTATAGGCATCTTGATGCGCTTTTTGCTTCATGATAAGGTGGTTTCGAAACAACTGATAGTCCATCTTATCGTCGATATTAAGCGATGCGTAATCGACTTTTTTTTAGCTCCTTCAGCCAGTCGGTGTAAAGCCGGTCGAAACGTTCGAAATAGGCTATGGAGAGACTATTCGGATAGAGTCTCCCTAAGGCTCCCACATCAGCCTGATAGGTGGTGATGAGCGATACGAGCGAACTAGCATGTGCCGCTAATATGCAGAAAACTAGCATGCTACTGAAGAGCAATTTTTTCATTAGGATCTCAGGAGTTTAAGGCTTTAAAAAAGAGAAAAGGGAAAGAAGGAACAAGTGATTTTAGACAAGCGGAGTGGACTACTAGCTAAAATAAAAAAGCGAGAAACGAACCTAAGGTCCGCCGCCCGCTTTTTTTGCTTAGTGGTTTTTACTTTTCGTATGCTGCTGCCCATGATTCGGTATCCTGCCATGGGGCTGTGAGCGGAATCTCCTCAAGTAGATAAAATTTTCGCGATGCGGAAGTCATCTTCATCCACCTCTTTATCATCTACTATCGCCTTCGTAATCGGGGTATACACAATTTTGTTATTAATTATACCAGCCATTACATCGTACTTGCCCTGCATGAGACCTTCTACTGCTGCCACGCCGAGCTTACTGGCTAGGACGCGGTCGAAAGAACTAGGGGAGCCCCCTCGCTGTAAGTGGCCTAAAATAGTTACCTTGATATCAAAATAAGGGAGGTGTTTTTGTACTTTTTCCGCGATTTCCACGGCACCACCACTTTTTCCCCCTTCTGCGACGATCACGATGTTCGACTGTTTCATGGCCTTCGTCCGCGCTTTTAAACGATCAACGAGCTTCTCGATTGGCATCTTTTTTTCTGGAATCAAGGTCGCTGCAGCCGCAGAGCCGATCCCTGCATTGATCGCGATAAACCCAGCATCACGGCCCATCACTTCTACGAAAAACAGGCGGTCATGCGAAGTAGCGGTATCCCGAATTTTGTCGATAGCCTGAATGGCAGTATTGCAGGCAGTGTCAAATCCGATCGTCAAATCTGTTCCGGAGAGGTCATTATCGATCGTTCCCGGCAAGCCAATCGCAGGAATGCCGAACTCTTGAAAAAACAGATGCGCCCCGGTTAAAGAACCATCCCCACCGATTACCACTAAGGCATCGATTTGATGCTTTTTTAAGTTTTCATAAGCCTTTTGACGTCCTTCAGGTGTTCGGAATGCTGCTGATCGAGCTGATTTCAAAAAAAGTGCCGCCGCGCTCTAATACATGAGCGATATGCCGACTTTCTAAGCGTTTAATGTCATTCGCAATCATCCCTTCGTAGCCGCGATAAATGCCAAACATCTCTAAATTATAGTAAAAGCCAGCACGTACCGTCGCACGAATCGCCGCATTCATGCCGGGAGCATCCCCCCCTGAGGTTAACACCCCAATTCTTTTTATTACTTTAGTTTCCATGAAGTTTCAGTTGAAGTCCATTAAAGATTAAATCCGCAGTAGCAGGATTCGTAGCTAGCGGAATATTATGCACATCGCATAAGCGAAGGAGCATTTGTACATCCGGCTCATGCGGGTGTTTATCGAGCGGATCACGAAAAAAAACCACGATAGCGATTTCTTTTTGTGCTGCCATCGCAGCTATTTGGGCATCTCCGCCTAGAGGTCCTGAAAGAAGTTTCTCCACCTGAAACCCCGCTTTTTCGATATGGGTTCCCGTGGTGCCCGTGGCACAAAGGGTGATATCAGCATGGTGTAACAGCTGCTTAAAGCCACTTAAAAAATGCACCATGTCTGCTTTCTTGCCATCGTGGGCGATTAAAGCAATTTTCATATGTCGAATAGGTCTAATAGGTAGGCCAAATTTACTAAAAATAAATGGCCTTCCCCTTATGGATTACCAAATCATAACCTATTATTTTCAAGATGATGAGGCTTCATTCTCTCCCACGCCCTCTACGCTGCATTTCGGATAGATGTCGCATAAAATCACGGTTGATTCCCATTAAAATGAAGCGCTGTTTGGGCTCTAAGACGTCCTTCATCTGCTGCATAAAGCTTACTTCCAGCGTCTGCATCGCTTGCTGATGCTGAAGCTTACGTTCGATCAACTCATTAATTTCTTTTTCGGACAATTTATTCGCATCTCGGTTTGTGAGTGCACGAATTTCGCGAATTTCTGCATTACGCTGCTCCTGGTAGGTGTTATATAAAGGCCAAAACCGTGAAGCCTGATCGGCATTTAGCGCGAGTCGATTGGTGAAAAAAGCTACACGAGCCGCCTCCAGACGCTCACTTTGGGTTTCGGCTTCAGCGGATCCGCGTCCTTGGCCTTGACCCTGGCCAGGGCCACGCTGTGCGAGTGCCTCCCCTAGGCCAAAACCTATAAAGAGAAACCACGCCACTCCTAAAACAATTAACTTATTCATAATCTTCTAAATCCAATGTGTCAAAATCAAGCTCCCAATCGGAAAGTCCATATTCGTCATGGACCACTTCCTCTAAAAGACCTACAGGGTCGTCACTCCAGTCCAGCACATCTTCCTCTGTAAAGGAAAGGTCATAGAGCCAAAACTGGTCATCCAGACTGCTAAAGAGAAAATACGGCTCCTCTTCCAAAACTTTTTGGCGGTCATTTGCCCACCAACTAAGCCCAAGCCCTAAGACTAAGATCGCAGCTAGCGCCCAATTACGCAGCGTCAGCAGTTGCTCTTGTCGCCGCTGTCTAGCACGAGTGGCTGCATAAAGCCCCTCGAAATACCCTTCAGGAGGGCTGGCCCATTTTGGTGATTTATTTGCTTGCATCATATCTTTAGACAGGGAGTAATCGCTTAGGTTTATTCTTCTTTTACACTTTGCTCTACTTTTTTTGCTGCATGGTGGTAGCTCGCTTTCAAACTTCCCACACTCGTACCCGTAATTTCGGATATGGCCTCATAACTTAACTCATCGTAGTAGCGTAGCTGAAACACGAGCCGCTGTTTGTCCGGAAGGGTAAGCAGCGCCCGCTGCAAACGGCGCTCCACCTCGTCTCCATCGAACTCGGGAGCATGCTGCACATACCGCGCCATCTCCTCTTCATGGTTGGAGCTGAAAAAGAGCAAGCGTCGCTTTTTCTTTTCTAAAAAATTTAAAGATTCATTCACCGCGATACGGTACAGCCAGGTATATAAACTCGACTGCCCTTCGAAGCGTCCGATATTCCGCCAGGCCTTTAAGAAAGTCTCCTGCAGAACGTCATCCGCATCCTCATGCAGGATCACCATTTTGCGTATCAGCGCATACAGCCGTGCCTGATAGCTGGATACCAGCAGCCTGCAGCCCTTTTCATAAGTGCTGGAGACTGGATCAGGGCGAGTAAAGTGGCATCATCGAGCTGCATCTACCTGCTTGGATAGCGAAAAGGAAGAAAAGTTTAATCCGCGTCCAGGCATTCAGGCTAAATCTCCAAGATATAATCTAAAATACCGGCATTTTTACCCTTAGGACGCGTTACCAAAAGCGGAAAATGATCGTTGAGCTGGATCAGGCGCTCCGCCATCGAGCCGATGAATAGGGCTGTCGCCGCTGTCCGCCCTTTCACGCCGATGATGATGCTGTCCGCCTGAATCTCTTTCGCTTTTTCTAAAATATCTTCTACCGGATCATCATCCTCATCCTTCGTGTACACAGGAGTGACCTGTATCCCTTTCGTATCGATTTTTTTTTATGAATTTCTTAAAATTGATCTCCGCGTGCATGCGCATGATCTCCGAGAATTCTTGATACGATTTACCCGTAAAATGGTAGCCGGAAGGAACGGTAAACACATTTTGGCAGGTGATATGGGCAGAATCCCCATAGCGGGCGGCGATCATGATAGCCTCCTCCATGGCATCGCGCGAGTAGTCCGAAAAATCACTCGGCACTAGGATGCGGTCCATCTTCGGCTGGCTGCCCTCTGGAATGATAAGTAAGGAGCAGGAAGCTCTGCGTGCCAGTCGCTGGGAGATAACGCCCGTCCCGGGCAAAGTGGTTTTCCGCCCCACTAAAATCATGTCAGCAGATTTCTCATGCGCCAGCTTGAGGATTTTTTTCGATAACTGCCCATCCTTAACGATGTAGGAAATGGCCGAAGGAGCAGAAAAGTGGCGCTCCACTTGTTCGCGCATCTGCTGCTTTCGCTCGTCGATCATTTTCTCTATTAAATTCGGGAACTCATTTAACACCTCTTTTGGGATATTTAAATGCCGGATGATCGTCGTAAAATAGACTTTTTTCGTCTTATTCGCCTCTGCGATGAAGGAGGCAAACCGAATCAGCGTCTCGTCCAGACTACTTAAATCTAAGCAGACGATTAATTTTTTAATTTCGTACATAGCAATGTGTGAAAACCATACAAAATTACGCTTTTAACGCATAATAGCCTTACAGATGAAATAATACTTGTGTATTTTCTTTTCTCTCATGCATCTATTTTGAGAAGTTACCGATTCAAATCTATTTACAAAACGAAGATCTCCCAGGAAACATGGCGATTAAACCAGAATTATAAGGTGCCCTGCATTTAATCGGAAAAGAAAGATAGTAAAAATCTTCAAATTCCATAGACTACTCGGAAAGAAGAAGATACACGATGCAATGACCAAAATGCGGCGCTCAAAGTCAGGAAAAAGCTTATAATAGAAAACAGCGTCCCAGGAATTTCCGTATATTTGTACAGAACCTGGGTTGACGACATGTTCAAACTTCACAATTTAATAACAATGCCGAGTGAAGTCCCTTTCAAAAACAGGCCTCACTTCCTTCGGGAAGCCTCGTTTGGAAAACAAGCAGGTTAACAGTGGACGTTTGCGATTTTAGGACAGCTCAAATCTTGTCAGTATGGAGGTTTGTAACACTCTGTAGACCCAGGTTTTATTTTTTACTTGCTCCCAAAAATATCCTTTGGCCAAAGCCTATCCTCCAAATTCCTATACCATAAATGAACGCGGCCACAGTCCCCTGTAAGAGTATAGTGCCCCATGGTGCCAGCTCTAATCCTTTAAGGAAAAGATGAGGAGTAAGCGCCAAAAGGCTGATAGCCAATAAGTAAAGCTGTCGAATAGAAAAGGGATGCAGGCGCATTTTAGTATATAGAAACCAGGCTTTCAGCAAGTTAAACCCTACCATGGCCAAAAAACTGGCAAAGGCTGCTCCCGAGACCCCGTGAACCGGAATAAGCAGTAAATTGAAGCCAATAACCGCCACACTCATGAGTAGTGTAGCCACTAGGTTAAAGCGGTAATACTTAGAATAGACGATGATTTCTCCATTAAATGAAAAGAGACCGTCGATTAATTTGGCACAGCCGATCCAAAAAACCACCCATTTTCCCGCTTGATAGACCTCTGCATTCGGAATGTAGGCGTAAATGCCATCGAGGCAGACCCATATCAAAATAAAAACAAGTAAAGCCAACAGGGCGGGAGCTACTCCCATCCGGGTGTACAGCTTGGCTATGGCCTGGCGGTCTTCCTGCTGCATGTGCTGAGAAATTGCCGGAATATGTACCTGTGACAACACTCTTCGCGGGAGCTCGATTACCACAGCCATGCTGAAGCCAATCGCATACACCGCCGTCGCCTCTAGGCCAATCAAGCTACTGACCATCAGGCTATCCACCCGGGAGACGATGATGCCCCCTGCGGCTCCCAGCATCGTAATCAGGCTATAGGTCAGGAAGTTGCGGAGGGATAAAATTGCGGGTGGAGTACCATCACGCTGAGCAGCTGCTGGAAGAGTCGGGGAGGACTGCCGAAGGAGATAAAGGACGAGAAAAAGGCTGTTGAGAGCATAAATGACCGCTAGCCCCAGGCAGGTCTGATCGAAATCGATGAGTCCGAAGTAGTAGCTGAGGCCTAAGCCAAAGGTCATCAGCCGAATCCCCACATCACGCAAAAAGGTCGGCATCGCCATTTTAAAGTAGCTAGCAGAAAGTGCCTCTAATAGCGTGACGCTCAGCGCAAAAAAGAGCAACAACTTGGTTGCAGTAAGCTGTTCGAGTAAAGCAGCGGCATTTTGGCTAAAGGCCTGTGTCAGTGCGGTATCAAATA
Organism: Nitritalea halalkaliphila LW7; assembly: GCF_000265075.1. Lineage (GTDB taxonomy): Bacteria > Bacteroidota > Bacteroidia > Cytophagales > Cyclobacteriaceae > Nitritalea > Nitritalea halalkaliphila. The sequence continues at coordinate 48,357 of NZ_AJYA01000001.1, forward strand.
GCTGAAAGGCGGCCAGCACAAGTAAAAACCCGAAAGCAGATAAACCAAAGCTCATCATTACAAGCCGTAATGGGCGGTCCCGAACCGTAGGGAAGAAGCGAATTAGGCCATTCGCGGCGCCCAGCTGAGCGAAAGGGACGAGCAGAAGCCCCAAATCCTGCACCGCGCGGAAGGTGCCGAACTCCTCGGGGCTAAAAATGAAGGGCAAAAGCCAAAGCAAATTAACATATCCGATGACCACTCCTGCATAAGAGGAGAGCCCCGTAAGCAGGCTTTGACGCTTTAGGTTTTGCATGGCTACGATCTGATAATCAAATTACTAAAGGCAGGTAACTCCCCAAGCGGAAGCAGTCTGCCGCGAAGGCCGACCCGCTCGAAACGTCTGTAGCCGAGCTCCCTTAGAAAGCTAAGAAGTTCTTCAGCCGTGTATCCTGCTGCGGCACAGGCTTGTTTGTTGACCTCTAGCAGCAGGGTGGGGAGATGCGCTCTTAGGGTCTGCTCAGCACCTTTTAAGGCCGATAGTTCAGCTCCTTCGATATCGATTTTGATAAAGTCTATACGCTTTATGCCTTGCGCTTTACAGACTGCATCTAAGGTGTCCAGCACAATCTCTTCTAAGGCCTGCTGATGCTGAGCGTCCTGAAAAAGGGTATTTACCCCTTCATTCGCTCCCGCGCGCGTGTACAGCATTTGCCGTCCAGGGGTCTCCGCTAGCCCGATAGGTAGACAGGTAACGCGATCGTGGAAGGCAGGGTTTTGCTTCAGCTGTCGGGTGAGTTGTGAAAATAAAGGCGGGAAAGGTTCGAAGGCGTACACGTGGCCCTGGGGCCTACCTTCCGCGCTGCCCAAAGCGTATATTCCCCTTGGTTGGCACCGATGTCCAGCACAGTATTTCCAGGTTGTAGTAGATTCTCCATCGCGAAAATAGGTGCCCAGTCATGCGAGCCCCTCCAATACATGGCCGCTCCCATTTGCTGTTCTGGCTTGATCTCAAACTGCACGCCTCGAAACTGGTAGCGGCGATTTTCCTTCCGTGTTTTCACTTGGAAAAACAAGCTTCGCAGCGCCTTCGCTATAAAGTAGCCTCCAGGAATCCAGTAAACATTTCGGGCGATTTTGGCCGCTAATTTTTCCATCATATCCGTATGGCTTCTTGTAAATATTCCCCGCGCAGTGTGCTATCGAAATAGGTTTTGGCTCGGTTTTGCGCCCGCTGGCGCAAAGTCCCCCATGCCTCCCGCTCACTTTCGATCTGCTTCCACAGTGCTTCCCAGGCGTAGAGCGTCCGGTAGGGGAGGAGGTAGCCGCTTTCACCGATAATGTGGGGCAGGTGCATGGTCTGGGCCACGATCGGTAAGCAACCTGCCGCCATGGCTTCCACTAAGGCACATCCAAACCCTTCAAAAAGAGAGAGTTGCAGGTAAAATCCGCTACAGCGGTAAAGTTCGCGTAAGGCTTCAGCATCTAGGCGCCCGAGCAAGTACACATTTGGCGGTAAGGAAGAATGTTTTTCTGCCGCTATCCCTGCGATATGAAAGGTATATTCGGGCATCTGTTTTGCTAGTTCTCCTATAAAATCCAAGCCTTTTAAATATTCTTGGCCCGGGCCCATCACGGCAGCAAACTGTTTTTCCTGTCGTGGCAGCTGGTGGGGCGCCGCCCAAAAGCGGGTATTTACACCCTGCCGAATGATGGCCACCGGACTCAGTAAATCCGGAAAATGGGCATAAAGCCCCTGCTTTCGGTTTTGAATCCGCGTGTCGAAATGAAGCTCGGTCCATACTAAAGCGCTGGACACTGGAAATAGGGCAGTCGCCCATTTCAAACTCCAGTGTATGGCACGGCGCAAGAGTGGGATGCGAAGACTGCCATAGCCCAGCTCGGGAAGTGCCGCCACATCGGTTCCATGCAGCACGATGTACACCGGCTTGCCGTACCATTTGCCTAGGAGCGTGGGCAGAAAGGACCAGTAGCCCGCAAACTGCACCAAGACATAATCCACCTCAGCCAGTCGGCGAAGGAGAAAGAGCCCTTGGCCCAGGAAATTCCCGATCGCTTTTCGTTTATCAGTCCAGGGGCGCACATCCTGCAGTACCTCAAAATAGTTTTCCAGCTGGGCCTGATCTTCTTGTATAAAACTGCTCGCTTGTGGAAAGATATGCAGTAATTTAGGTGGCATTCTCCTTTGTTTTTGGCCGAAGGCTACCCCAAGAGCTCCGAGTAAAAGCAACACACTCACATACTGGAAGATGACCAGCAGGGTCTTGGTGCCAAAATAACTCTTCGGCTCGAAGCGCATGCTGATCTCGTAGGCTCCCTCGGGCAAGTTGAGCCCCCGCAGGAGATAGTTGACCCGATAAATCGGTAGCTCCTCGCCATTAATTTCAGCGACCCAGCCTTCTGGGTAGTGAATTTCCGAAAAGACGGCGAGGCCAGCTTTATCCACCTGTGCGGCATAGCGCAAGCGATCCGGCCGGCTGTCCAGCAGTTCCAGTGTCCCTGCACCTGGAGAAAGCGCCTCCTGCTGTCGGACATCCATCACGGCTACGGTAGCCGTATTCATCCGCTTCAGTTTATCCATCTCTTCCTGTGCGCTACGTACATGCACCACCTCTCGGGGAAACCAGGCCGGACCGAGGCGCGGGGATTACGAAATACGCTTTGTTCCGAGCGCCCCGCCATGAGGTAGCGCGTATTTAGCATATTCAGGATGGGGAGGTCTTGATAATTAAACTGTCCCTCCTGCGCGGCGAGGATAAAATTATCTATTTCAGGGCTGATGCCCGCTTCGATTAGCTCTTGGTAGCGCCGCATTTTCGCGCCATGATAGCCGCCGATACTTGCAAAGCGGTAGGAGGTCCGGGCTTCATTAAAAGGATTCTCGAGATTAAAAACCCGGAAATAGCCGGAGTCTTCGGCGATTTTTTTATCGGCAGGCGTTTCGCCAAAGAAGGCGGCAGCCGGGCTGGTGCGCATGGCTTCTTCTCCAAGGTAGCGTTTGTTAATGATCCATAGATCCACGGTCAGGATTAGTACCATCAAGCCGATACCGATTTCACTGCGCAGTTTATTTTTCCAAATGGCCCAAAGAAGCGCTGCGCTTCCAAGGATCATCGCGAGACTGGAGAAGGCACTTCGCAGGAAAAGGCTACGGCGATCGGCGCGAAGGGCATCTACGAGCCAGTCGGGTAGATTGGCATCTACTTTTCCTCTAAAATCGAGGAAGAGTGCTCCGAATAACAAAAACACAAGTGGCACGCCCGCCATGATGGCAAGCCCCTGATAGCGCTTTTTCTCCGGCCAGTCCTTCGCGAGAAACTGCTCTGCACCGAGCGCACCGAGGATGGGAATCGCAAACAGGGTGATGCTGAGTGCCATAGTCACAGCTCTAAATTTATTATAGCCAGGTAAGTAATCGAATAGGAAATAATTTACGCTGCTTAAATTGGCCCCTAGGGCCAAAATAATTCCTGTAAGTGCCATTCCTAAAAAGATCCAGCGGTAGCTTTTTTCTGCGAATAGCAGGCCGAGAATAAAGAGCCCCAGCATGAGAGCTCCTCCGTAAATAGGGCCTCCTGTACCGGGCTGATCCCCCCAGTAGGTCGGCGCTCCAGCGGTGAAGCCACGAATCTGGGAGCCATCTGCACCCTGCTGCCGCAGCACCTTTTCCGACTGGCTATCTGGTCGCAGTGCTTCCACGCTGCCTCCGCCATAGAGGTAAGGAACCAGCAGGGTAAAGGTTTCTAACTTGCCCTGTGACCAGTTAAAGGCATAGGCTTTTCCTAGCCCACTTTCACCTTCCTGCTGTTCTCCGGGCAGGTTCGCGGCGCCACGTGTGGAGTAGGTTCCGTATTCGAGGACAGTGGCGATGCGGGTGCTGTTCGCACCAAAGGCAATGCCTGCAGCCAGGATTAGTACGCCAATGGCGGTACCCATCTGTGGGAATTGCTTGCGGCGCAGCCTGCGATGATGCGCGGGATACCATAAATTAGAATGACAAGTAAGGTGTAATAGGTGATTTGTAGGTGGTTAAATTTCAGCTGCAGCATGAGTGCAAAGGCAAAGAGCGCCATGCCGAGCAGGGTTTTGCGTTCAAAAACCAGGTGCATGCCGGTGAAGATGAGTGGAATCAAGCAGATGGCCCAGATTTTCGCATTATGGCCTGCGTCTAAGCTAATGAGGTGGAAGGTGTTAAAGGCAAAGGCAATCGCTCCGAGGGCGGCGATGCTGGATCGGATGCGGAAGCTGAGCAGCAGCACATACATGCCGATCATGCCGATAAAAAGGCTGTTTACCGGATGCGGCAATCCTAGGCTAATCACTTTTAAGACGCTATTTGTGATGTCGCCGGGTACTTCTAGGCTCACTAGGTAGGCAGGCATGCCACCAAAGAGGCGGTTCGTCCAGAGGAGCTGTTCCCCTGTGGCTGCTCGATGGTCTAGGATTTCCTTAGCGCCACCTTCCCACTGCAAGATATCGTTTTGGAAGATGATCTTATCGTCGAAAACGAGTGGAGAAAAATACACGAGCACCAGTAGGTAAAAACCGATGAGGCTGAGTGCATGGGGAAGAATAGAACGAAAATGAATGGATGGCATGTCTTTTTTGGCATTTGCTTCGCAAAATAAATAAATTCCTACTAGGATTCCCTCCATCGGACAGGAAATAGGCGATCGGGCAGGTAATTCTTGCATTCCGCAGGTTTAGAAATAGTTTTTGCTTATTTTTGCATGAAAAGAATTTCGCGACATGTTTGATAATTTAAGTTATAAATTAGATCGGGCGTTCAAAACGCTGAAAGGTACTGGGAAGATTACAGAAATTAATGTGGCCTCCACAGTAAAAGAAATCCGTCGTGCGCTAATCGATGCGGATGTTAACTATAAGGTAGCCAAAGAGGTAACAGATACCATCAAACAGGAAGCGCTTGGACGCGATGTACTGATCGCCGTTTCTCCGGGCCAACTTTTAGTCAAAATCACCCAAGAGGAGCTTACCAAATTAATGGGGGGCAAGAAAGAGGATATCAACTTGCAGGGTGATCCTGCTGTGGTGCTAATTTCAGGTCTTCAAGGTTCTGGTAAGACAACTTTTTCTGGAAAACTAGCGGGTCAATTAAAAAAGCAAGGCAGGCAGGTATTATTAGTGGCCTGTGATATTTACCGTCCGGCAGCGATCGACCAGTTAAAGGTGCTCGGTGAGCAGATCGGAGTAGAGGTGTATGCTGAGCCTGAGAATAAAAATGCTTTAGAAATCGCCAGCCGTGCGATTGCGCATGCGAAGAAGACGGGTAAAAAGACCGTAATCGTCGATACGGCGGGTCGTCTAGCTGTGGACGAGCAGATGATGCAGGAGATTGAGGCATTGAAAAAAGCCTTAAATCCATCGGAGACACTCTTTGTGGTGGACTCCATGACGGGTCAGGACGCTGTGAATACGGCGAAGACCTTCGACGAGCGTCTGGATTTCGACGGGGTGGTGCTAACCAAGCTTGATGGGGATACCCGTGGTGGTGCGGCGATTTCGATTCGTCACGTGGTCAATAAGCCGATCAAGTTTATTTCGACTGGGGAAAAGATGGAAAACATCGATGCTTTTCATCCAGATCGTATGGCGCAGCGAATCCTCGGAATGGGCGACGTTATTTCCTTAGTAGAGCGCGCTCAGCAGTCTTTCGACGAGGATGAGGCGAAGCGTATTAATGCTAAGATTCGTAAAAACCAGTTCAATTTTGATGATTTTCTCTCTCAACTGGAGCAAATCAAGAAAATGGGGAATCTCAAAGACCTCATGGGCATGATTCCTGGCATGGGCAAGGCGTTAAAAGGTTTGGATATCGATGACGATTCCTTTAAGCCGATAGAAGCGATTATCCGTAGTATGACTCCTGCCGAGCGCGAGCACCCAGATATTTTAGATGGTAGCCGTAGGAAGCGCATCGCAAAGGGCAGTGGACGCAGCATTACAGAAGTAAATAACCTGCTGAAGCAGTTTAATGATATGCGTAAGCTAATGAAGCAAATGAATAAAATGGGCGGTGCTCAAAAGGCTTTAGGTTCTATGGTTCCTAATATGAAAAGGCGGTAGGGCAGGTGCTGCGTAGCTCTACGAGCGGCAGCTTAAAGTGTCTTATGCACAGCTTCGCCTATCGGCGTATTCTTTTTTCACCTTTCTTTTTTATCCTCAGGTAAAAAAGAAAGTTTTTTTATGCGTAATCGGGTCATAGGAGCAGCTTGTCCCATCACCCGCCTAATTGTGTTAGGGCTGAAATGCTTTAAGGTGGTACTTTTAAGCTACAGTCCTTAAGGTCAGCTTTGAAAGCGCATCATGCAGTCCAGCGAATTTTATTTCCGGGTAGGCTGCAAAGGACACCTTCAAATTCCAGTTTAAGTAAACTAGGAGCGAGAACAGCTGAGTTTAAGTGAAGCGCTCGGCAGAGGGCATCAAGGTGACTTTCTTTATGGATTTCCAGGAATTCCACCACGGCTAATTCGGTGGCGGAAAGGGAACGCTTATCTAAAAGGTTTTTAGGGCGGTTGCGCTTCTTTTCTTTTGGTTCGTTCCAGTGTAATGCCTTGGCTACCTGCCGTGCATCCATATAAATCGCACTTTTCAGTGTCTTTATTAAGGCATTACAGCCTTCGCTGTAGGGTAGCGTTAAATTTCCAGGTACTGCGAAGACTTCTTTTTGATAGCCATACGCGAGTTCTGCGGTGATGAGCGCCCCACCTTGTTTGGCTGCCTCGACCACGATGATGGCGTCGGATAGACCCGCTATTAGCCGGTTTCGCTGTGGGAAATTGCTAGGGAGCATTTTCTCTCCCGGGCGGTATTCACTGATTAAAGCTCCCGTCTGTACGAGCGCTTTCGCTTCCTTTTCATGCTGACTGGGATAAATTTGATCTAAGGGCGAGCCTAATACTGCCCAAGTAGAAAGCCCGAGGCGCATGGCATGCTTATGTGCCTGAATGTCGATACCATAGGCTAGTCCAGATATGATGGTGGGCGTATAGGGGCTCAGTTCTTCTATGATGTGCTTGGTAATTTGAAGACCATAGGCACTGGCGTGACGCGTTCCTACAATTCCGACGGTACGAAGTGGGCTGAGGTTGTGGCTGGATTCCTGTTTGACGAAAAGCACCAGAGGACTGTCCTCAATTCGGCGCAGTCTGTCGGGATAATGGGGGTGAGAAAAATGGAGAACCTCCATTCCTCTTTTGGTTGCTTGTTCTTGGATACGGTGAGCTTTTTCGAGCCATCGATTCGCTTCTTTCGCATGCTCTAGCACTTTTAGCGTTATGCGTGGGATACGCAAAAGTTGTTTTGGTGGCCAGGTGAATAGGTGGGAAGCCTTTCCCGTATAGCTTATTAAATTTTTAAAGGCAAGAGGGCCTAAATTAGGCATGAGGCTTAGTGCTACCTCATAAAGCGCTTCACCCTCCGGTGCGCTGGTCGAGAGATTGTCTGATTTCATGTAAAAAATGTTTGATCGCCTTTAATCTTTCGATTAAAGCAGCTTTATCGTAAAAAGTATTTTGCTGCTGCTTGACCACCTCCTGTGCACCTTGAATGGTGTATCCCTTCTCTTTTATAAGATGATGGATAAAGCGCAGTTTTTCGATGTCTTCTTTTGTGAACTGACGGTTGCCTTTTCTGTCCTTTTTTGGCTTGATTATCGAAAATTCACCCTCCCAGTAGCGAATGGCAGAAGTGCTTACGCCCATAAGCTGTGCTACCTCCCCGATGGTGAAGTACTTTTTCTCGATATCTTTTTCTTTATACGGCATAGGTCTTTCTACGTAACAAAGATAAGAATTAAAAAAATGAAAGGCGACATTCAAGTACTTAGAATGAAACGGTCATAAAACAAAAAAAGCACCATGTGGTGCCTTTAATGCGGAACGGACGGGACTCGAACCCGCGACCTCCTGCGTGACAGGCAGGCATTCTAACCAGCTGAACTACCACTCCTTATAACAAACATAACAAAACAAAAGCGGAATGGACGGGACTCGAACCCGCGACCTCCTGCGTGACAGGCAGGCATTCTAACCAGCTGAACTACCACTCCTTTTTAATTTGTTATGCGCTCCCTTCTCTTTTGAAGTGATGCAAAGGTAAGTTTTTGTTTGATAAGTGCCAAGCTACCAAATAAAAATTTACTGTTCACTTATTTATGCGCTTCATTATCAGCTACTATAATTTCAGCCCTTGCTCAGCGCTAGCTGCCATCTCCAAGCATCTCGTAATGCATCTTCTAAAGAGAAAGCTGCTTTCCAGTTCAGTAGCGCAGCTATTTTCGTAGTATCTGCCCATACCTGCTCCACATCACCCGGTCTGCGGCTGGTAAGCTCGTAGCGTAGCTTTTGGCCGGAGGCCGATTCGAAGGCATGAATCACTTCCAAGACGGTATTTCCCTTACCTGTCCCCACATTAAAGATGTCGATAAAATTATCGGGCTGCTTTTCTACGTACTCTAGGGCTTTCAAATGGGCATCAGCGAGATCCATCACGTGAATATAATCGCGCACACAGGTACCATCCGGAGTCGGATAATCACTGCCGAAAACGGAGAGTTTTTCTCTTAGGCCGACTGCGGTTTGTGTGATAAAGGGGACCAGGTTATTTGGCACTCCCCTTGGCAGCTCACCGATGAGAGCGGAAGGGTGTGCGCCGATCGGATTAAAATAACGTAAGGAAATAATTTTCAGCCCACTTTTACTGTTGATTACATCCTTTAAGATGTCTTCACAAATTTTCTTTGTATTTCCATAGGGGCTTTCAGCAGGCTTTCTCGGCGTATCTTCCGAGACGGGGAGCAGTTCAGGTTGCCCATAAACTGTACAAGACGAGCTAAAAACAAGGTTTTTCACCCCATATTTCTCCATGAGGCGCAGTAAAACTACTAGGCTGCCCACATTATTTTCATAATAGTTGAGCGGTTTCTGCGTGCTTTCTCCCACGGCTTTGTAGGCTGCAAAGTGTATCATACCGTCTAGTTTTTCTTGGCTAAAGAGGGAATCCATAAAGCTTGATCGTTACAGTCACCCTCGTAGCAAGTGATTTTTTGTTTGGTAATTTCTTCTAAGCGGTCTAAAACGAAGCGCTCGGAATTATTAAAATTATCCACTATGACTGGTGTGATGCCGCTCTCGATCAGTTTCACGGCTGTGTGGGACCCGATATATCCTGCTCCACCTGTTATGAGTACTTTCTGCATGTGCTAAAAATTAAAATCGAATCAAAAGTAACAATAATTTTTTTTTGGAGGTGAATTCTGATATTTTTGTTTGCATATCATACAGCTAAACCCATAAGAAAGCTTTTTATGAAACGAATTTTAGTAACTGGCGGCGGCGGATTTTTAGGGAGCCACCTCTGCGAACGTCTTTTAAATGAGGGGAATGAAGTTATCTGCATGGATAATTTTTTTACCGGGAGCAGAAAGAACATCCATCACCTCCTAGATCATAAGGACTTTGAGCTGTTCCGTCACGATGTCACTTTCCCTACTTATTTGGAGGTGGATGAAATCTACAACTTGGCTTGCCCAGCCAGCCCTGTCCACTATCAGTTTGATCCGGTTCAGACCACGAAGACTTCTGTTTTAGGTGCTATTAACATGCTAGGTTTAGCTAAGCGTCTGCGCATAAAGATTTTACAAGCCTCTACCTCTGAGGTGTATGGTGATCCAGAAATCCACCCACAGCCTGAAAGCTACCGAGGAAATGTAAACCCGATAGGCCCGCGTGCCTGCTACGATGAGGGCAAGCGTGCTGCAGAGACTCTGTTTTTCGACTACCATCGCCAGCATAAGGTGAATATTAAGGTGATGCGAATTTTTAATACCTACGGGCCTCGCATGAACCCGAACGATGGCCGCGTGGTGAGTAATTTTATCGTCCAGGCTTTAAAGGGGGACCCGATTACTATCTATGGAGATGGTTCGCAGACCAGGAGCTTCTGTTATGTGGATGACCTGATCGAGGGTATGTACCGCCTGATGAATAGCCGCGATGGATTTACGGGGCCTGTGAATATCGGAAATCCAGGCGAGTTTACGATGGTGCAGCTCGCTGAGCAGATTATCGCACTTACGGGTAGTAAAAGTGAGTTGGTGTTCCGTCCATTGCCACAGGATGACCCTTTACAGCGTAAGCCAGTGATTACATTAGCGAAGGAGGAACTGGGCTGGGAGCCCAAAGTAGTATTAGAGGAGGGGCTGAAAAAGACGATCGCCTACTTTGAATCGATACTTTAATTAGGAAGTGAAGCGTTTAATGGGCTTTTTCTTGTCTTTAAGGCCACTATAAGGCTATAGCTGCGGTTTAGAGCGTGTAACATTAGTGCTCGCCATCCGTAAGCGTTTCAGGAGGCTTTCCGTCCGTCGGGGAGCCTCTTGTTTCATTTTACTTTACGTTCATAAATTAATTCTTATATTTGTTTCCGGTAAAAAGCATTAAAATGGTACTAGAATTCGAGAAGCCTATTGCAGATTTAGAGTCTAAGCTTGAGGAAATGAGAGTGTTAGCAAAGAGCAAAAACATGGATCTCAGTGCTGACATCACCTCCTTAGAAGAAAAAATAATGGAGCTAAGAAAGGAAACTTTTGCGAATTTAACACGCTGGCAGCGTGTGCAGCTTTCCAGGCATCCTGACAGACCCTATGCCTTAGATTACATATACGAAATGACCGATAACTTTATCGAGATTCACGGTGACCGTACCGTACGCGATGATAAAGCGATGGTGGGTGGTTTCGGTGACCTTAACGGGCGTACGATTATGTTTATCGGGCAGCAAAAAGGCCGGAATACGAAGCAGCGTCAGGAGCGGAATTTCGGCATGGCGAATCCTGAGGGCTACAGAAAGGCACTTCGTCTGATGAAAATGGCCGAGAAGTTCGGTAAGCCAATCGTTACGCTTATCGATACGCCGGGAGCATTTCCTGGTTTAGAGGCCGAAGAGCGTGGTCAAGGTGAGGCAATCGCTAAAAACTTACGCGAGATGTTTAAGCTAAAGGTTCCTGTCATCTGCATCATTATTGGAGAGGGTGCCTCAGGTGGAGCACTCGGGATTGCGATTGGAGACCGTGTCATCATGCTTGAAAATACCTGGTACTCTGTTATTTCACCAGAGTCCTGTAGCTCTATCCTATGGAGAAGCTGGGACTACAAAGAGCAAGCTGCAGAGGCCCTAAAGTTAACCTCATCAGATATGCTCGCCAATAAGCTTATCGACGGCATTATTCAGGAGCCTTTAGGCGGTGCACATAAAGATATGAAAGGGATGGCGCAAGCAGTCAAAGCGACTATCTTGGATACGTTAAAAACTTTAGACGCATTAAGCCCTGAAGAAAGAATCGATGCACGCATCGAAAAAATTCTGCTCTATGGGTGTTGTACAAGAATAAACATGGAATTAAAAGTTATCGAAACAGGGTTCTTTAAGTTAGATGGCGGAGCGATGTTTGGTGTGGTTCCTAAGTCTCTTTGGTCACGAACGAATCCTGCTGATGAAAATAACTTGTGCACGTGGGCGATGCGCTGCCTCTTGGTAGTGGATGGCGCACGTGCTGTTTTGATAGATAATGGAATCGGAAATAAACAAGATGCCAAATTTTTTTCCCATTATTATTTACATGGAGAGGCCAGTTTAGCGGGTTCTTTGGCCCAGGCCGGCTTTCAACCAAAAGATATTACTGATAATTTCCTGACTCATCTACATTTCGATCACTGCGGTGGTGGGACCGTTTTAGATAGTTCAGGGCGTATCGTTCCTTATTTCTCTGAGGCGCGCTACTGGTCGCATGCGGCACACTGGGAATGGGCCATCCATCCAAATGGGCGAGAGAAAGCCTCCTTTTTAAAGGATAATCTCTTCCCGATGCAGGACTCTGGTCAGCTCCATTTCTTGAATGAGGCTGCAGGTACCTTTATGCCAGGGATGGACTACTTTACAGCGGACGGACATACGGAGAAGCAGATGATCCCCAGGATTACGTATAAAGGACACACCATTGTGTTTGCGGCAGATTTACTTCCTTCCGTGGGTCACATTCCCTTACCCTACGTGATGGGGTACGACACTCGGCCGCTAGTTACGTTAAAGGAAAAAGAGGCCTTTTTGCGCGAAGCCGCAGAAAATGAATATGTAATTTTCTTAGAACATGATCCCAACTATTCCTGCTGTACGGTGAAAATGACCGAAAAAGGGGTGCGTTTAGATCGTACATTCCACTTGCATGAGCTCTAAAGCAACATTAGGCATCGCCCTCTCCGGAGGTGGAATTCGGGGCATTGCACACTTAGGTGTGCTACAGGCGCTGAATGATTATGGTATTTTCCCTACGCATCTATCGGGCAGCTCAGCGGGCGCCATAGTGGGTGCTATGTATGCGAAGGGCTTCGCCCCAAAGGAGATTTTCGACATAATCGTCCAGACGAATTACTTTAAGTTTATTCGTCCTGCTATATCTTGGACGGGAATTTTAAAGATGGATACCACCGAGGAACTCTATCGAAAATACTTGGGGGAAGATAGTTTCGAGTCGCTAAACGTAAAGTTGACGGTGGCGGCTACAGATATTCAGCGGGGCAAGGTAATCTATTTTAACCAAGGAGAGCTAATAAAGCCTGTGATGGCTTCTTCATGCATCCCAGGAATGTTTGATCCTATCCAAATCGGAAATAAGATTCTGGTGGATGGGGGCGTTTTAAATAATCTGCCGGTGGAGCCTTTAGAGGCGTCTGTGATACGATCATTGGCGTAAACTGCAACCACTTACCCATGGACGCCTCAATCACGAACATTAAAAAACTGGTAGAGCGCACTGTGATCATGTCCATGAATTATAATGTGTATAGTCGAAAAAGCAAGTGCGATTATTTTATAGAGCCTAAAGGACTGGCGAAGTACGGCGTATTTGATATAAAAAAGGCACAGGAAATTTACGATGCCGGCTACACAGCGGTCATCAATTATATGGACGAGCAGCCAGAATTAAAGCAGTTCGGGATGACAAGGGTAAAAAAAGCGTAGTGTTTCTTATGAAGTTATTAGCAAAACTTATATTTTTTCTCTCTGGCTGGAAACTGAATAACCAGTGGCCGGAGGGGCTCAAAAAGGCAGTGTTAATTGCGATTCCGCATACGAGTAATTGGGACATCGTTTATGCACGCGCCGCCTTTTATCTGATGGACATTCCTGTTCGTTTCACGATTAAAAAGGAAGCGATGGTAGGGCCTTTAGGTTGGATTATAAAAGGACTTGGAGGTATAGGGATAGACCGTAAGCGAGTACCAGGAGGTAGAAAACAGACCTACACCGAGGCGATGACGAATATGTTACGAGAAAGTGAGGAGCTAGTCATCATGGTGACGCCAGAAGGAACGCGTAAGTATGTGCCGAAGTGGAAAACTGGTTTTTATCATGTCGCGCTGGGCGCAAATGTCCCCGTGGTAGTAGGTTATTTAGATTACAAGAAGAAAGAGGCAGGGATAGTCCTATAATCATGCCGAACGGTCAGATAAACGAGCAGATCGAAGAGATGATGGCCTTTGGCAGGACTGTAGTGGGAAGACACCCTGAGCAAGGTATACGCTAAAAGGCTGTTTACAAGACGGAAAAGCCACTCCTTTTGTAGGAGTGGCTTTTTTATAAATTGATTTTATTAACGGAGTCCATAAGATCGCTGTAGTACATTCTTCCAAGGGGAATGGTGTCATTTTCAAAGCGTATCTCTTTGGCGTTAAACGCATTGATCAACTTAATATTTGCGATAAAAGATTTATGTACGCGAATAAAGTAAGATTCAGGCAGTCGGGACATGAGGTCTTTTACGGTATTTCGGATGGTGATCGTTTTATCCTTTAGATGGATATGCACATAGCTGCCTTCTGTTTTTAGGTATTGTATGTGGTCGATGTTCACCCTTTTTAACCAGCCTTTTTCACGAATAAAGAACTCGTTAGCGCTTCCTATTATATCGGGCTCTATGGTAATTCCTTTTCCTCTGGTATGGTGTTCGTAGCTGTTTAGTGCTATAGTTACTGTGGTAATGAGTGTTTCCTTACTGTAGGGTTTAACGATGTATCCTTCAGGAACAATTTCTTTTACCTCATCTAAAATCTTCTTTTCTGAGGAAGAGGTAAGGAAAACGATGGGGATGGCCGCCAGTTCTCGGATCATTTTTCCTATAGCGATGCCATCATGCTTTCCCTGGAGCCGAATGTCTAGGAGGACTAGGTCCGGCTTGTTAAACTCCAAACTTTCCTTTAACCCTTCCGAGGAGGAAAGGATTTCAGTCACCTCATAGCCACTAAGCTCTAATAGCTCTTTTGTATTCTCTGCTAGAGAAAAGTTATCTTCGATTAGTAATATTTTCGGTATATGGCGCATGGGCTGGGTAATGATTTTTTACTTGTATACGGTATAAAGGCTATAAATGATAATTTGGTTATACAAAAATATGCATTAATTTTACTTGAGAGCTGCTTAGCTCGAAATAAAAAGACCACAAACACGATTATGCACCCTATCGTCACCGCTCTTGTCAACGAAGACTATGTTATAGAAATCGCCACTGGCGCTATCGTCCATCATAGCGAAAAGTTACTGAGTAGCTTCGGTCCTGAGATCAAAAAGATTCTGCAGAGTAACGACACCTGGCAAAAGTCGGCTGTGCCCATCCAAAATCCTGTCACTTTGCAGGAAAAGCTTCGTTTGCTTGATCAAAGTAGTGATTCCAAGATGGAATATTTTTTTCGGATAGAGGAGGAGCTCTTTGAGGTGCAGGATGTTTTTTGGAAGTCTAAAGATGGTCAATACCTAAAGGGCTTTCTTTTTGTTAAGGATGGTCGGACTAGAATAGAGTTTAGTGGCCAGTCTTTAGCAGATATCATCGAAAATGTACCCTATCCTTATGCTGTGTTTAATAGGGAGCTCACCACTGTGCATTTGACGAATCGTCTGATGATCGATCTGCTACAAATTCCTCTTTCGGCCTTTTCAGAAGGGCTACCTCTTCATTTGTTTTTTAAAGATCAGGAGGTATTCCAAGCTGTAATTGATTGGATTTTTAACTCTCCAGAAAATGTCACAAATGCAGATGTTTCCCTATTCTTAGGGGAGGATGGACCCCGTTGGTATGAACTGCAGCTGGTTAAAATTAAAGTAGATAATGTTCCCTGCGTTTCGGTTTTTTTACGCGACATCGATTTGTTAAAAAGGACGGAGTATGAATTGCTTCGAAAAAATAGTGCGCTTGAACAAGTGATCCAAGTTCAAAATGCCTTTCTGCTACCGCACAAGGATGAAAAGAGCTTAGACACGTTAATGACCCGGATGGCTGATTTGTCGTATTCATCGCTTGGGTTTATTGCTAAAGTTAAACGCGAGCAGCTAAATAGTCACTACTCCCTACGATTTGATGCCTTCGTGCAGTTAGATGCTGTAACACCTTCTCCAGCCGATGTTAAAGCCCAAGAGAAGGAACTGGAGGAGATTATCCAGCAGTGCGTGTTAGAGAAAAAGCCTACGTATGCATTTTATGCGAGCAAGAGTAACCGTGAAATAAAGTCATGTCTAGTAATGCCCGTATGCTGTGATGGTACACTAATCGCCTGTGTGGGGCTGGCGAATAAAGCGGATATGTATACGAAATACGATGAAGGTTTTTTAGAGCCTATCGCAGCTGTCCTTGGAAATATTTATAAGACCAAGGAAATACAACGTGAAAAGGAGTTTTTTGCCGAAAACGCAAAGGAAAAGGAGCTGATTTTTCAGCGGTTTACGGAGAGTTCCAGTGATATTGTCTTTATTCTCAACGAAGACTTACAGTCTGGCTTTGTGTCCAACTCTATACTTAAGGTATTAGGTTTCTCGGCAGAAGACAAGAAGACGCTTAAAACCATGGCTGGACTGTGTAAAGAAGCTTTAAAAGAGAAATACCGTACTGCTGAAAATACCTTTCGCCTAGTTAGAAAGATTAAAACATTCGATAAGTCTTTTCGCTGGCTAGACACCTCTATAAATATCATTAAAGACAAAGAGGGGCGTGTCTTTAAGTATTTCGGCTTATGCCGTGATATTTCGCTGCAGATGGAATCTGAAGATGTGCTCCGTTCTACTCTTAAAAAAGAAAAAGAATTAAGTGAGCTGAAGTCGCAGTTTATATCCTTGGTTTCTCATGAGTTTAAGACTCCCTTATCTATCATGAAAAGTAGTACAGAAATCGGTAATCTTTACTTGGAAAATCCTGACACTTGTCGGCCAGAGAAAATGCGAAAACAGCTCGATAAAATTTCAAATGAAATAGCAAATTTGAACAACCTACTTGAGCGTCTCCTCAACAGCGAAAAGTTGAATCAGGGACAGTTTCCCGTGAACAAAGAAATGATCCAAGTAGGGCAGTTTATTAAGCACTTTCAGCAGCAGCACTGTATCGTAGATTATGTGTCTCTTCACATGCAGCCTGATGTACAAGGAGTCTACTGTCACTGGGATATAACGCTTATCGAACAAGTACTCGTCAACTTAATCGATAATGCCTTAAAATATTCCGAAAAAGATGCGCGTCCTCTTGTAGAGTTTGAGTTGGATGGAGAGGTTCTTCTTGTTCGCGTAACAGATAAAGGCATCGGTATACCTGAAGAAGAACTGCGAAATATTTTTGAGCCTTTTACCGCGCGGAATGTGTGAGATATTCCAGGGTCAGGACTTGGACTGGCTACTATCGATAAGTTTTTAGCACTTCATGATGCCCATCTTCAGATAGAGAGTAAACTAAACCAAGGGACACGCTTCGAAATGAGATTTCCTTTAATAGGGATTTAGAAGTCAAGAATACTGCTGAGTCCATCTATTCAATAGGTATTTTCGTAAATACAGGCGTTGTGTTTTGATTTAATTTTATTTATTTTAAATCATCAAAATAATAGTCTGTAAGCAGTTTTAGTTGAATAAAAGGATTAAGCGTGAATTTAGGACAATTACTTGTATTTATCCCGGGATTAGTGAATTTTTTGGTGATACTTTATATGCTTTCACACACGAAAAGCTATAAAGGAGCTAATCTTTTTTTACTTTTTCAAACTGCCTTACTTTTTTGGCAAGTTGAAGAATTTTTCCTGCGCCAAACAGGCCTTTCCTATGCGTATGCAGTGGCACTGGATCAAATGTTCAGCATGGGCTGGCTAGCCCTTGGGGCTTTGCTCCTCCATTTTGTAATTGACTTTTTACAGCTTCCGCAAGCAAAAAATAGAGTAATACTTGCCCTTATCTGGTTGCCCTACTTTGTTTTTTTTGGCCTGTACCAGGCCAATCCCCAGCCGAATGCTTTTAATCAACATGAAATTTGGGGATACACACTGGCTATACGACCGGATTCGACAGACTTAATCCAAAGACTCTGGTTAGTTACACTCGTCTTCATCGCAATCGGCTTGCTAATCTATCATTATGCGCTGAAACAGACAGATAAAATAAAGAAAAAGCAGATCGGGTTACTGCTCCTAGGACTCGCCTTTCCTGTAAGTGTGGGCTTTGTGTTTCAAATTATTTTCCCATTTATCGGACTTCCGGATATCCCACTCACGTCCATGGGCATGCTTTTCTTTACAGTAATTGCCTTTTATGCCCTTACGAAATATCAGCTCTTCGATCCAAATCAGGAGGTACAAGCAGGGGAGGTCTTAGATCAAATGTTATCGGCTATTTTAATAGTTGACCTAAATGGCCACATACTTTACCTCAATCACCGGGCCATGGCGCTTTTTGGTGAGTTTCCCCAACAAAAACCTGCTCTTGATGCTTTGTTTACGCTTTCCATACCCATCGAGCGTTTTCTTTCTTTAGGCTGGAGTGGAGCCCAGTCGAAAGAAAATTTGAAGGATGTGGAGTTTTTTAACATGCGACATCAAAAGCGTTATGCAGTGGAGGCTGTTCCTTTATTTAAACATAACAAGCAAGAAAAGCTGCTTTTGGTCCTGAAAGATAGGGTAGAAGAGGAGCAAGCATTATTAGAGGTAGAGCGACTCACACAGGTAATGGCTGAGGATAAAGGGACTGCTTTTCAACTCTTTTGGGAGCTGGACCTGCAGCAGCAGCAGGTCATCTGGGGAAATAGTTTCCATATCCTGTTTTCTTTCCCAAGTGAGTTTAAGCCGAATCGGCTGGATGAGGCTTTCTATGGGATTGTGTGCCCTGAAGATCGACTCATGCTGAAAAGGAATTCGCAGAGAGCTTGGGAAGGCTTGGCCTCAGGGGCCAATACCTGGGAGTTTGGACTCTTAAATCATAATGGAGATAAAATTCGCGTACGGGAACATTTTTTTGTTATTCGTGATACGCATAATCAGCCCAAGAAGTGCTTTGGAACCCTTTCCATTATCGATGAAGCATGGAATCCAGCTGCTTTGGCAGAAAAGCGTGGCGAACAGTTGAAAAAAATCGCCTGGACCCAGTCGCATCTCGTCCGAGCGCCTCTGGCAAAAGTGATGGCCTTATCCGACTTATTAGCTACCGCTTATGAAGAAGATCCAGAACAAGTGAAATTTTACGTAGAAGCGCTGCAAGAGTCCGCTGAAGAATTAGACCAAATTATACGGCAAATCATCGCAGACTCTCACGGAGAAAAAGTAGCCTAATTAGCTACATGGCCGCTAATAACTTTATAGACCTGTTCCCGCAGGCTCTATCCGGACATCATCAAAAATAAGCTGACCGCGCACACCTTCTTCCATCACGAAGAAAATGGTTAGGCTTTCCAGATCCTGTGCGAACTGTGGCAACTGTAAACGGACAAAAATCCAATCAAAGGTGCCGGACAACTCTAAAAGACCAGAGCTCGTGATAAAGTTGATGCCCATGGCACGCTCATTTCGCAGGGGGGTGCCGCGAACACTGATAAAGGCGCCGCGACTAGTCGAAAATCGTTCCACATCGATGGCTTTAACACGAACATGAAGCTGCCAGTTGGTTAAGTTCGCTCGAAAAGGGCCCTCTATCCGCTGCGACCAAGTGGCACCACCGCGAGAATCAATATCTTCGTTTTCCAAGCTTAGCGCGAAACCATCGTCCCAAGTGCTGGGAACCACCGCTGCTCGGAAGCTCCCACTCTGGAAACTTCTCCAAGGCCGAATGTCTCCGAAGTTATCGTCTAAAGAACCATTAACACCTGTGGAGTCATGAAAGCGATATTCTCTTCAGGCATACAGGCATTGAAAACAAGAAGTAAGCTAAAAACACCAAATAAATTGCATAATTTCCTCTTCATCGCTTGTTATTCTTTTATTATCCCCCTTTTTAGTAAGTAGAAAAAGAACGATAAAAGGTATGGCGAGGTTTAGACTTCGTTTATAAAAATTAGAGGAGAAGTAGTTAGTCTACCGTTCGTCATTTTTTATTTGCTATATTCGAAGCTTTTTAAATTTCGTTCGAAAAAAGAATCGTGTATACTAGGGTTTCGCTACCCCTGGCGGTGATGCTCTTAGTCCCTTTGCTTAAAGATAGGCCGCTCCAAGTAGTTACTTTCTCAACAAAAAAAAATAAGGGCCGAAGCCCTTATATAATCTCTTGCGCGAATGCACTACTTCCGATTGGATTCATAGAGTGCCTTCGCTGCCTCTTCGTATTTATCGCCCGGCGTCCACTTCGGTCTCTCCGGAGCATTAGCGATTTTATCAGCAGCAAGTAAGTAAGACTTCCAGTACAGCAGCGCATAATCCAAATCAAAATTATCTACCTCATCAGATGGCTGATGATAATGACGCGCTATCTCCTCATCGAAAGCCGTAAAGCCTAAAGAAAATGTCGGTGAAGGAACCCCCTTACGCGCGAAATTCACATTATCAGAACGATCATATAAATTTTGCTCGGGTGCAGGGTCTGCGATTGCCTTCAACCCAAAGGCCGCCACTGCTTCACTAATTAAAGGATCTGCGCTGGTGCGCCCTAATCCGATGACGGAAATAATAGACGTATCGTTATAGCCGGCATTATCGATATTCAAATTATAAATCGTTTGCTGCAGCGGCACTACGGGATGTTCCACATAGTACCCACTACCTAATAAGCCCTTTTCTTCCGCTGTCCATGCAGCTAAAATCACCGAACGCTTAGGGGGATGCTGCGCAAAGTACCTTGCCGCATTTATCAAAGCTACCGTACCTACAGCATTATCCCGCGCACCATTATAGATGGAGTCCCCCTCCGCATTGGGCGCGCCCACACCTACATGATCATAGTGCGCACTTAACATGATATACTCATCGCGAAGCGCGGCATCCGTACCTTCGATTACTGCGATGACATTTTTACCGATAATCGGTCGGTTTTCTTTTCCCGTAATTTCAAAATTAGCTTCCGAAATAGTCCCTGAGCCTACCGCATTGATAAAGGTATTGCGCGGATCCTGTACCCAAACATACGGCAAAGCTGCTTCTCCAGCGCCTGATCTACACTCAGGCGGGGGCTATTTAAAAAGCGCGTCACAAACTCCCATGGCGCCGTCGGGACATTATACACCTCGATAATGCCAGCCGCACCATGCTGAGCCGCTAAGCGCATTTTTTCCCTTCCCATCGCAAATAAATCCGAGGGGCTCAAACGACCAGGAGCACCCACATTACAAACGACCACCTTGCCAGCAACTTCTTTTCCCGTATAATCCTCTTCCAGACCATAGCCAACGACCACCAGGGGGAAATTGCCCTCCAGGGCACCTCCATCCAAGACCATAAGCTCCTTACCCTGAGAAAAAGTACGCTCACCGGCGGTAAGCTGCCCCTTTACCGGGGGAATCGACAGTCGAAAAGGGACATGCTGGTAGTAGGGAGCATCTAAATTTTCAGGAGAAATAGCACCATATTTCCAAAACTGCTCCGCTATAAAGCGCGCCGCAGCGTCCACCTCAGGACGTATCGGATCACGCCCCATCAGCTCATCCGAAGCTAAATAACGAAAGTAAGAAATAGAGGCGCGCTCATCGAAAGTGGCTTCCACGGCCTCTCGACTCCCCTGCGCACTTAGAAAGCCCACACTCAGGCACAGGAATCCAGATAAGATCAGTTTTTTCATTTTCATATTTTTCAGCTTTTAAAGAAAGCCAATTGCCTCAGAAGAAACAAAGGTTTTAGGAGAAATCCGGCATCGGAAGCGATAATCGGTCACAGGCAGCACGAAAATCTGCAGGCAGGGGAGCTTGCAGATGGATCACTGACCAGCCTGCTCGGGATGGGGTAGCCGCAGCTCCACGGCATGCAGCAGCATGCGCGTAATGCCCTGATACTGCCTGAGGTAATTATTTTGCGTATTGTCTCCATGCTTACTATCCCCGATGAGATAATGGCGCTGCATGGCTAAATGGCGGCGAATCTGGTGCATTCGGCCCGTCTGGGGCTCCGCCCAAAGTAAACTATAGCGGGAGCTCGGATACCGCCCCGTACTATTAAAAGCACAGGTGGAGCGCGAGAAAACACGAAAGTCTGTGCAGGCGTCCTGAAGTGGCCCATCTAAGTCTTTAGCTAGCGGCCGCTCCACACGGAAAACATCAGCAGCAGGCCAGCCCCGCACCACAGCCACGTATTTTTTCTGCACTTCCTGACGTAAAAAACTCTCCATCAAGATCCGAGCGACCTGCTCATTTTTTCCAAGCAAGATCAGTCCGGAAGTAGCCCTATCAAGGCGGTGCGCCAAGTAAGCGGGTGCCTGCGTGTAAGCCTGCACCCAGCCTACCAGCGTCTCGGCTAAGGGCTCCTCTGCCCAACCATTCGGATGAACCAAAAGCCCGGCCGGCTTGTGGAGGACCAGCAGTGCCTCATCCTCGAAAATGACGGTCGGCATCAGAGTGGAATCTAGCATGTCCCTTAAAAGATGGTGCCAGAACCGATGGTTTCTCCATCCTGATACCAGGCCACAAACTGCCCGCTGGCGATTCCTTTCTGCGGCTGCTCGAAAAGTACATACAGCCCCTTATCACGCATAAACAAGTGCGCAGGACTCAGCGCCTGGCGGTAGCGAATACGTGCTGCATACTGCGCATAGCCGCCCACAGGGAGCCGTAGATCTTCTCGTACCCAGTGCACATCCGCCTCGGGGACGAAGAGGCCATAGCCCAAAAGTCCAGGATGATCCTCACCTAAACCGGTATAAATGTGGTTTTCACGTGTGTCGGTTCCGATCACAAAAAGAGGCTTACCTGTACCGCCCACGTGAAGCCCTTTTCGCTGCCCGATCGTGAAATAATGCGCCCCACGGTGCTGACCCATTAGCGTGCGGTGGGCTGCGCCCAAAGCCCGAGGCAGACAGATTTCATCCAAACGAGCTGTGCTTATGTCGGCGCACAGTTCTTCCGGACGATGTGCCTTCCCCGCGAAAACAGGATCCTCCGGCTCTAATCGGTAAATAGGCCCTTCTTTTGGCTTAAGCTGCTGCTGTAAAAAGTCGGGCAGCCGCACTTTCCCGATAAAACACAGCCCCTGACTGTCTTTTTTTTCCGCTGTGGCCAAACCCTGCGCACGTGCAATGTCCCGAACCTGCGACTTCTGTAGATGCCCGATCGGAAAAAGGGCTTTGGACAGCTGTTCTTGATTGAGCTGGCACAAAAAATAGCTTTGATCCTTATTCGGATCCGCACCCGCCAGAAGACGATGCACTTCTCGACCCGCTACGCTGATACTGTCTTTCTGACAGTAATGCCCCGTGGCCACAAAATCCGCCTGCAGCTTTTCAGCGGCCTTTAAAAATATATCAAATTTTATCTCTCGGTTACACAGTACATCGGGATTCGGCGTACGACCAGCTTCGTATTCGCGAAACATGTAGTTTACGATGCGCTCGCGGTATTCTTCACTCAGGTCGATGGCCTGAAAAGGGATGCCCAGCTTCTCAGCCACCAGCATGGCATCCGTGCTATCCTCCATCCAGGGGCACTCATTCGAGATCGTGACACTTTCATCGTGCCAGTTTTTCATAAACATGCCGATTACCTCATAACCAGCCTCTTGGAGGAGATAGGCACTTACAGAGGAATCTACTCCCCCGGATAGCCCTACGACCACCCTTCCTTTTTTCTTTTCCATACTAATACACGGATTCAAGGTCCGGATTAAATTTTTATAGGGATGAAACAAAGCCCCCATTCTTTTTCGTTCACAAATTTACGTATATTTTTCACTTCAACCTGAAACCTAATTGGCCGAAAGGCCCAAAACATGCAAAAGAAAAAGCTTTTAGTATCGACTGGAGGGGGGACTGCCCTGGACTGAATGCGGTGATCCGCGGTATCACGAAGCGCGCAGCTGCCCATGGTGCTGGGAGGTGATCGGCAGTATGGAGGCCCTCACGGGGGTGCTCGAGACTCCACCGCGTCTGATGGTGCTTGACGAGCAGCGCGTAGCCGGCATCCACGTAAAAGGTGGTACCATTCTGCAAACTTCAAATAAAAATAATCCCTTAGCCTATCCCGTGCGCCAGCCCGATGGCAGCGTCGTCTACGAAGACCGAAGCCAAGCGCTCGCACAGCGGATCCTCGACATGGGTTTCGATGCCCTGATCAATATCGGAGGGGATGGCTCCCAAAAAATCTCTTTGGCACTGGCAAAACATGGCGTGCCAGTGGTCGGGGTGCCGAAAACCATCGATAATGACCTATCCGGTACCGATGTGACCTTCGGGTTTCAGACGGCCGTGCAGATTGCCACGGAAAGTTTTGACCGCCTGGTGAGCACTTCTGAGAGCCACCATCGCGTGATGATTATGGAGGTGATGGGACGCGGAGCTGGCTGGATCGCCCTGCATGCCGCCTTAGCCGGTGGAGCGGAGGCCTGTCTCATCCCGGAAATCCCCTACGATGTGGATGTGCTGAAGGAGCATATCGAAAAGCGCTACGATCAGGGGCGCGGCTTTGCCTGTATCGTCGTGGCGGAGGGGGCGAAGCCCAAAGCCGGTAAACTGACCTACCGCGAGAATGATTTTGGCTCGGAACATAAGCGGCTCGGAGGGCTGGCCTACACACTTTCGGCGCAACTGAAAGCGGCGGGACTGCAAGCGGAAATCCGGGAGACGGTCTTAGGACATGTGCAGCGCGGAGGCGTACCAGTAGCCTATGACCGCGTGCTGGCCTCCCTTTTCGGGGTTAAGGCCTTTGATCTGGTGGTGGAAGGGGCCTTCGGCCAAATGGTGGCGGCGAAAGGGAATGAAATAATCGCTACTCCTCTAGAAAATGCCGTTAGTAGCTATCATGCCGTGCAGCCCGATAGCTTCCTGGTAGATGCCGCGCGGGGCCTTGGCATATCTTTTGGTGAATAATGCGCTATAAATAACTCGTATGCTAAAAAAAATTCTCATTGGTCTCGGCGGTCTGCTTCTGCTCCTTGTGCTGGGCTTTGCCGGAGGCACCTGGTACCTCTATAAAAATCAAAGCACCTACACGCAGAAGCTGCTCGGCATCCTAAATGAAAGCCTGGCGGGCTCCTTAAAGGTGGAAGAGATTTACATTTCACCTTTTAAAAATTTCCCCTACATTTCCATCGATTTTCACCAAGTGAAAGTATACGAGGGAGATGCTTTTTCAGGAAACTTGGCGCTGCGGGCGCAAGACATTTATGTGGGCTTTAGCATCGTGGATATCCTGCAGGGACGCTACGATGTGAAGGCGCTCAGTGTGGAGCAGGCACTCATTAACATGGTGCAGGATGCCGAGGGCAAAATAGGTCTCCTAGAGGCCTTGGCTTTTGATGCTCCGCCCGCAGCGGAAGCCTCGGAAGCGGTAAATTTTGAGTTGAAGCAACTCAAACTCAAGCAGGTGCGGATCAATTATTTGATTCCTTCTGATGCCTTTGCGCTGCGCGCCAATTTAGAAAAGCAGAGCATTTCGCTCAAGCAGGCTGAGGACCTCCTACAGGTGAAGTTAGACGGGGACATGCTGCTCACGCTTATTTCCAAGGGAGAGCCCACCTTCTTCGCAGAAAAGGCCTTGACGCTGGGGCTATCGCTGCGTTATCAGGAAAGCCTGCAGCAGCTGGATATTATGCGCTCCCTGCTGGCCATCGATGGTGCTGAGTTTAGCTTGGAAGGGCTTATCGACCTAAAAAATGAGAACTACCTCGACATCGAATTCCGGGGGGACAAGCCTGATTTTAATACCTTGGCGGCGCTTCTGCCGAAAGAGACGGGAGATCAGCTGCGGCGCTACCGAAATGAGGGTCAGGTGTATTTTCAGGGGACAGTACAGGGCCCTACGGCCAATGGGCAGACGCCACAAATCGCTGTGGAGTTCGGCTGTGATAATGCCTATTTCTTGAATCCGACAGTGAATAAAAAAGTGGATGAGCTGCGCTTTGCAGGCTTTTTCACAAATGGTAAAGACCGTAATCTGGCCACCTCGCAGTTGACCCTGCAGAATTTCTATGCCCGACCGGCAGAAGGGATTTTCCAAGGGGATGTCTTGATCCGTAATTTTAAAGACCCTTACATCAAGGTGAAGCTGGACGCGGACCTTGACCTGGCCTTCCTCGGCGAGTTTTTCGAGGTCGAGGGGCTGCGTGGCCTCTCCGGTCAAGTGCTGCTAAGCATGGATTTTGATGAACTGATCGACCTGGAAGATGCCACAGGGGGCTTGGCCACTGTCCAAAATGCGCTACAAAGTGAGCTTCGCGTCCGCAATTTGAACTTCAGTCTTCCCGGCTTGCCCCACCCTGTGCAGCAGGCGAATGTCTATGCGAAAATGGAGGACGGTTACATCACGCTAGAGCGCGGGAGCTTCCGATTGGGTGACTCGGATCTGCAGTTTAGTGGTTATTTGACAGACTTCCCGGCGCTTCTGCATGGTCTGGAGGAGCCCGTGGAGGCCTCTCTTTCTTTTCAGTCTGCGCTCCTGCGCAAAATCGACTTCATGGAAATGGACACCACCGATGCCGAGGAGGTAAGTGACTTTAACCTGAAGCTACGCTTTCAGAGCAGCGGCAGGGAACTGGTGAGCCCCGTGTACGTGCCGCAGGGTAAATTTATGATAGACGCCTTCTCCGCAAAGTTAAAGAAATACCCCCATGCTTTTACAGATTTTCAGGTGCAGCTGGGCATCACGCCTGAGCGCCTTCGAGTGGAAAACTTCGTGGGAAAGATCGATACCTCAGATTTTGCCATTTCTGGAGAGGTCTACAACTATGAAAAATGGTTTCAGGCCAGCCCGATGGGCAAAAGTCGCTTCGACCTCACGGTGGCCTCGAAGCATCTTAGCATTAAGGACTTACTCACCTATAGGGGGGTGAATTACATGCCTGAAGCCTATGCGCAGGAAACAATCGACGACTTCAAGCTGGCCATGGACCTGGAACTGGAATATGCGGGTATCTTTCAAGGGGTGAGTGGCAACTTACGCGATTTTACCGGAAAGCTAAAGTTTCACCCGATCAAGTTTTCCAACTTTAAGGGCGCGCTGGCCTACCGAGATGATGTACTGAAGGTAAATGGTTTCGGTGGCCGTATGGGCCTTTCGGAATTCTATATGGATCTGGATTACTTCTTGGGGCCGGATAGCCTACCGAACCCCATTCAGAATCGCTTCCGACTCGTAGGAAGGGCTTTAGACCTGGACTCCTTACTTGGCTTCGAGAGTATCGAGCAGGAGGTCAACCATGAAGAGGCCTTTAATATATTTGAGCTTCCCTTCCCGGATCTGGTAGTGGCCCTCGATGTGGAGCGCCTAAAATACCATGGTTTCTGGCTTGATGATCTCCGTGCCCGCGTACGTATGCAGGAGGACCACATGCTGTTTATAGACACGCTTAGTCTCCGTACAGCGGATGGTGGCTTGGGATTGGTCGGTTATTTTAATGGCCAAAACCCGAAGGAAATCTATTTTCACAGCACCATGAAAGCGAACAAGCTGGACTTGGATAAGCTACTGATTAAGTTTGATAATTTTGGGCAAGATGCCCTGATTAATGAAAACTTACAGGGACGCCTGAGTGGTACGATCGAAAGTCGTTTCTTAGTGCATCCTGACCTGACTCCGATTATCGAAAAGAGTGAAGCCAAGATGGATTTGACGGTGTATGAGGGGTCGCTCATTGATTTTGCACCCCTGCGTGCTATGTCCAGTTTTTTCTCCGATCGCAACCTGATGCGGGTGCGCTTCGATACGCTGCAGAATGTGTTCGAACTAAAAAATGGAACGTTAGATATTCCCAGCATGACCATCGCGAGCTCTTTGGGCTTTATCGAACTGTCAGGTAGGCAGCAGCTTGATATGCAGATGGATTACTTTATTCGGGTGCCACTCGGTCTAGTGACGAGCGTAGGCTTTCGCTCCCTATTCGGTCGCAATAGGGGAGAGGTGGACCCCGATCAGGAGGATGCTATCGTCACTCGTGGGGATCGCCGCGTGCGTTTTGTCAATGTAAATTTAAGGGGAACACCCGATGATTTTCAAGTGCGTTTAGGAAGAGATAGGGGGAGGTGAAGTTCCCCCTATCTCTGAAAATTTTTAGTACATGAGGAGGGCCAGTTCCTCCTCTTCTTTTTCTACTTCCTGTGGAAAATCGGGCAAAGCTCTTTTTAAAAAGTCTAAGCTTCCCAATAGGACACCTTCCCAATCTGCGGAAGTAATCGAGGAGGCGATGACATGGTCGCCTGACTCTGGAAATGCTTGCTTGACCTTTTGCGCCTCTGGCGTGCCTAATTTTTCAAACATGTCCAGCATCGCAGGCACAGAGACCACGAAATCCTGATTTTCCTCGTCCTTATAGTAGTAAGCCAAATAAGTCGGACACTGAATTGCCTCAAAAGTGGCATCTGTCATTCCACTGCGCAGAAGCACGGCGAGTGCTTCATAGGCATCGACATGCACCCGATTCGACCAGTACTTGGCCTTATCGCCTTCGCGCTCCATCAGCCGGCTTCCACCCTCATCCATGACGATGTACTTGGCGATCATTTTATTCCAAGGCTTGAAAAGCCTATCCAGGGCCGCGCCATATTCCATCACCGCGGGGCTATACAGAAGTAAGGCTGCTAAGTCAGGGTTTTCTGCCGCCAGGACCAGGCTCAGGCTCCTCCCATAGAAGTGCCGATAACCACGACCTGATCCCCCAGCTGACGAGCGATTTTCAAAGCCTCTTTGGCGCCAGCCATCAGGTCTTCAGCGCGTAAGCCCTCCATGGCATCTCTGCGCTCCACCCCATGCTCCGGGAGGCGCGCCAAGTATAAGTTGGCCCCTAAAGCCGCGGCTAGTTCTCTATTCACTGGGCTGCCCTCCCGTTCGCTGGCGGTAAAACCATGAATGTAGAGCACGCTGTAAGGAGTTTTTTGCTTGTTTTCAGGGTCCGCCCAGATGATTTTAGCCTCATTATCGGGCTTGAGATCACGCTCTTGGGCCTCTTTTTCTTGAACATAGCGCTCCAGTTCTGTCAGCTCCGTAGGTACAGCGGGGGCTTGAATAGCAGCTAAAGAAATCGTTCGGGCCCTAGGCCCAAAGACCAAGAGCAGAGTAAGCAGGATAGCAGCGCCTATAAAGACACGCAGTAATCGTTTCGCCATAATTATCGAGTTAATGCAGTAAAGTTATTATATGGAATGACAAATTCTTTTCGGCAGTAGCGCAGCGTTCCGCTCGCCTTTAACTTGCTGAGCGTAGTGGTCAGGTTTTGGCGAGAGGTTTTCAGCATACTCGCCAGGTCTTCATGCCGAAAGTAAGCGGGCATGTGCATAAATTCTCCTTTTTTCTCCCCATAATACTTCATAAAGTCTGCCAGTAGGAACTGCAGGCGCGCTTCCAGCGCAAAATCATGGTTTCGGACTTTTTGTTGATGAATCCTCCGTAACCGGGCCTTCGTGAAGGGGTAGCAAAAGACCTGGAGGCTTTCTCTTTTCAGCGACAGCCCCTCTAAAGGGAGAAACTGCAAGGAGGAATGCCGCAGGGGCTCGAGAAAAAACTGGTCGCTACTTAGGTAGCTGTCGGCCTCCAGTAGAAACCACTCGGAGGTAAAAAGCAGGTCGGTATTAATGGTCAGGCCGCGATCATTTACGCCATAAATTTTCGCGATGCCCGTGGGTACATAAAGTAAGCCTTCTACTACCTGTGGGCTATTTAGTGGCATGCGCTCGACGGCTTGGCCAGTTTCCAGTAGGTGTGTATGCAGAATTTTAGCTGTCTCTTCCCGAGTCATGTCCTCCTTCATGCACCGAATATACGCATTTTCGAGAGGACTAAAAGAAAGGAGAGAACCTTTCGATTCTCTCCTGTTCCGGTTGGTTGGTTTAAAAGGTGTAGCGTAAGCCAAGCTGCACTTGGTAAGGAGGGTTAAAACGCGCGGTTTCTCCGAATGTAGGGTTTACATTATAGGCGAACTGCACATCGCCACGCTGTAGGGCGATCGGGTCTAAACCGAGAGACTGAAGTAAGATTTGGTTCGCTCCCGGTACGGTAGGCGCACCGCCCCACTCACTGTTTAGCAGGTTCGTGAAGTTAAATACCTCTGCGATAAACTCTAAATTGGATTTTCCGAGACCTTTAATGATGCTGCTGTCGATGATGTAGCTGAAGCGCACGTCCACATTATGCCAGAAGGGATTGTAGATTTCATTTCGAGGGGCTACCTGCTGCAGGTTATCCTGTAATAAGCCGCGCGCGATGTTATTTGGATTATCTAGCACGCGCTCCATTCCCTGTGCCACATTCAGCTCAAAAGGGGTGGCATTTGGGTTCGCCCGGATCACATTGGGATCGAATACAAAGGCACGCTTGTTCGCATTTATAAGAAGGCCTGCTCCGTCACCGACGATATCACCGAAAACGAGAGGGGACCAAGGAAGACCGGACTGTCCCACGTATCGGGCTGAAATACGCATGTTTTTAAAGGTCGGAGAGGTACCGAATAGAACGATTTTATGTCGGAAGTCCGTATTAGCACCACCACGGTTCGCTACTAAGTCCCTAGGATCATCCACGATGGCCGTAAGCACGGAGGTACGTGCGATACAGCAGTTGTAGGAATTATTATCCTCGGTTCTGTTCCAAGTATACGTACCGGTAAGGGAAGCGCCATTTTTAAACACAAAACCGGATTCGAAAATGATACCACGCTGCCAGATATCCGAGTCACCATTCAGTTCTAGGACGCGGCCCAAGTTCGGATTGATGTTCACCACATCGGGTGCGATAGGGAAGACCACCACCCCTGGGCTGGCTGGATTCGCTAAAGTCACCTGACCTGCAAAAGGATCTGCGAACATCCCACGGTTATTTTCATTGGTGATGAAGGCGGAGAACTCCTTGGCTAAGTTTAGGTCCTGGTATCTGTAGTTATGGAAGGTTCTGGCGAAATAGGCATTCGCTCCCACGTAAAACTCATCTGTCAAGAATCTTCTGTAGGAGAGGTTACCCTTCCAGGTGTAAGGGGCTTGGAAGTTATCTCCGATCAAGTTAATGTAAGGGCTTCTTCCCGTGCCATCAGCCGGAACACCAGGGACATTGGCAGGGTCAGCTAAGAAAGCCGGGAAGTCCACGGCGGGCACATTGGCACCGGTCAAGAACACGTCCGTCAGCTGCGTCCCAGATTGTAGAATATTGCTGAGCTGCGCCCAGTGGATGATATTCGCGGAGAAACCACCTAGTCCGAAACGTAGTACATTACGCTGGTCTTCATTAAAGTCATAGACAAGTGTTATGCGTGGCTGGAAATTATTCCAGTCCGTAGCCACCACATCGGTTCTTCTGCCCAGCTCTCGCTCGATAAGTGGATTACGCTCCGGAGCGGTTAAGAACACCGTAGCATCCCAGCGAAGTCCGAAGGATCCACTAAATTTACTGTTAAAGCTATAATCTGCTTGCGCAAAAGCCGATAAATCCAAAGCGGTCTGCTGCAGGTGCGGGGTGAAGAGTCCTACAGGGTTATTAGGTACCAAGCGTGAAAACTGAAATGCCTCGCCACGCTCTAAGGCATCTAAGCTTGCGAACTGGAATAAGCCACCCTGTTCGTTTGTGTTGAGTGTATTGGTAAAGGTTACCAAATTATCCGTTCCGAAAGTCCAGAAAACTTTTCCCGTTTGTAGGAAGGTGGTATTGATTAGCTGAAGCTGCTGTTCTCCTTGCTCCTCCGGAGCTATTCGGTTACCGCCAAACTGAAACTGACGGAATAAGCGGGTGCCATCTTCTTGGAAGGATTCGATGCCGACAAAGCCACGAGGTGCGATGGAGCGCGCTAAGAAATTACGCTGTGCACGCAGGTACTGCACCTTTAATTCGTTTGTTAGGCGTGGAGAGAATGTAGAACGAAGGGCCAGCTGGCTGTTGACTCCGAAAATTTCTAAATCTCCGCGGGCATCTGCGATGGCAGTGTTATCACCACCCACGACAAACTCATTTTCGCCCCAAAAGAAGTTGTTACGGAAAGTCAACTTGTGGATATTGTTAATTTGCCAGTCTAAGCGAGCGAAGACGGTGCGGTTCGTCGGTCTTCTGTTGAAAAGCCCCGTCTGCTGCCGTGTAGGATCCAGTCCGTAGCGGTCCTGAAGAATAGAAAGAAAACGATCTAGGTTTGCCTGGGTGATCTGCTCTAGACGCTCTGTGGTGGCATCCCGCACGTCGATGATCGCGAAGGGCTCGCTTCTATCCTCGAAATCCAATGCGGTAAAGAAGTGCAATTTATCTTTAATGATCGGTCCCCCCAATGAGAAACCGTACTGGTTGATGTTAAAGTCATTAATCGGGCGTCCGATATAATCCTCGCTAGCGGTAAGCGCTTGATTTCGGTTGAAGAAGAAAGCCGAACCCTCGAATTCATTGGTTCCAGATTTCGTCACCACGTTGATCGAACCTCCACCCTGACGCCCTTCGAGCACAGAGTATTCGTTCGTCGTTACCTCATATTCTCGGATTGCCTCCATAGACACCGTGTACTGGGAGATCAATCCACCATTCATCATAAAACGCTGATTTCCGCCATCTAAGGTAATTCCCGTGGAGCTTTCTCGGGTACCTCCGATAGCTAAAGAACCTCCAGGAGCGGTAGTAGGCGCTAGGTTGGCCAGATCCTGGAAGCTTCTACCGCTGGTCGGCATGTTTTTGATTTCGTTTATGCCAAGACGCGTGGCCGACCGATCGGGGATACACGGTTCGGCGCGTAGTCGCTGGCCGATATCACTACTGTCTCCATCTGATTTTCAGAACCGCTCAAGCTAAAGTCTACACGGATCTGATCTCCGAGGTTTAAGTTGTAGCCTTTTTTCTCTAGCTGGCCTTCGCCTACGAAACTGGCCGTAATGCTGTAAGGGCCACCGAGGGGAACCTGATTTAGCTGATAACGGCCTTCGATGTTCGTGACCGTTCCTGTGGTAAAACCTGTAGCCTCATTTTTTATGAGAACGTTCGCGCCGGGTAGGGTTTCTCCATCGGAACCACGGACAGTACCGAATAGAGAGGCGGATGCGGTTTGGCCGATGGCCCTGCCGGGCAAAGCCAACAGGAGTAAGCAAAGTACTCCAATGAGAGGTAAATAGTATTTCATACTTAGGTGTATGGGTTGGTTTATGCCACGAAACTACCTGCTTAGGGCTTCCCCCTTTTGTCTTGAAAAGACAAATCATAAAGCTTCACGATTAATTTACATGGGTCTCATTTTTGGAAAAATTAAGGTAACATTTCCCTTACTTTTTGTTCATTTTGATGCTTCCGCGAGGAGAAGCCTCCTGTATTTGATCTCCATTTCTCGCCTTAACTCAGGGTGTAGTTTTCATTTTTCGCTTAGATTTGAGAAAAAAATTATCCTGTAAATGGAAAAAAAATTATGCATAACTATTGAATTTTTGTATCATTGACTTTCATTAAAGTAGTATTTAGCGGTGTGCATAGGAATTATTCTTATTAATTTATAATCTCGATTTGGTTAGTAGGACTAACTTAATTTTAGTAGAAGAACCTTTTTTGCAAGTAAGCCGTTCTTCTGCACGTATGCCACCGCTGAAGAGTATCGTATGCAACACATTTTAAAACAGTTGCGTCTGGAAGTGCCGGAACAGCTCTATGGGAAAGACCCGATGAGCTCGGGCTTAGGGCGCACCCTAGTAAAAGAAGGTATCGAACTATTAAATGCCCATGGGCTAGAGCAGTTCACATTTAAAAAATTAGCCGCCCGCTGTCAGTGTACAGAGGCAGCGGTCTATCGGTATTTTGAAAATAAGTTCTACTTTTTACATTATTTGCATTCTTGGTATTGGGGCTTTCAGGAGCACTGTTTAGTTTTGCATCTGACGAATGTGGATGATTTTGCTCAGAAAATAGAGCTGATCATCGCCCATTTAGCGGAGGGTCCCCACTTCACAGATAATGATTTTGTAGATATTTGTGCCCTGCACACCCTCGTACACCAAGAATTTATGCGCAGTTTACTCCTGCAGCAGGCGGGAGAATATGCTCAGCGCGGGGCTTTCGATGCCTATTTCCGCTTAGTGCAGCGCATTCAGCTCATCTTAGAAGC
Organism: Nitritalea halalkaliphila LW7; assembly: GCF_000265075.1. Taxonomy (GTDB): domain Bacteria; phylum Bacteroidota; class Bacteroidia; order Cytophagales; family Cyclobacteriaceae; genus Nitritalea; species Nitritalea halalkaliphila. The sequence continues at coordinate 81,833 of NZ_AJYA01000001.1, forward strand.
ACAGTCACCCCCCGTATTCAAGCTCCATACCCAGCGCCTGGCGATCACCTTAGTGGATGGAGTTCTTTTACAAGCTAATTTAAATGCTAAATTCCCATTAGAGGCGCAGGCCTCTGACATTAAAGAATATTTTAAAGCCCTAATATTCACTACGCTATCACATGAAAATTGACGTTGCACAAACGCCCTTAAATCGGTTTTTCTCCTTTCTGCGGGAGGAAAAAAAGCAGGTTTATGCCATTTATTTTTACGCTGTTTTAAATGGATTAGTAGGTCTATCACTACCGCTCGGGATACAAGCGATTCTAAACTTTATCCTCGGGGGCAGGATCAGCACCTCTTGGTATATCTTAGTTGCTGTAGTGGCGATCGGTATCGCATTTGGCGGGTTTTTACAGATTAGTCAGCTGTATCTAACGGAGAAATTACAGCAGCGCGTCTTTACAAAGGCGGGATTTAATTTTGCCTATCGGCTGCCACGCCTTAAACTGGACGCGCTCTTAGGCAAGTATCCCCCGGAGTTAGTGAACCGTTTCTTTGACGCAGTCAACCTCCAGAAAGGGCTTTCTAAGATCCTAATAGACTTTTCCACGGCCTCTATTCAGGTGGTCTTCGGTCTTTTACTTTTGGCCTTTTACCATCCATTCTTCATCATCTTTGCGGCCACGCTTATCGCGCTTGTCTTCCTGATATTCTACTATACCAGCCCACGCGGGATGTACACGGCGCTGAAAGAATCTACGGCCAAGTATCAAGTGGCGTACTGGCTAGAAGAAATCGGCCGAACGATGTCCACTTTCAAGTTGGCGGGGAATTCCCAGCTTCCTTTCCTGCGGGCAGACAAGCTGCTGACACAATATGTTAACTTCCGAAACCAACACTTTTCTGTTCTGATTTTCCAGTATAAGATTCTCGTTGGTTTTAAGGTGCTTATCGTCTCCACGCTTCTGATCGCAGGGTCTATTCTTCTCATTAATGATGAAATAAGTATCGGACAGTTCGTGGCGGCAGAAATTGTTATCGTTCTCGTGGTGAGTGCAGTAGAAAAGCTTATTCTAAGCTTAGAAACTATCTACGATACCCTGACAGCGGTAGAAAAACTGGGCCAAATCATGGACTTACCTATGGAGCGTGGTGATGGAACGGAGAAGTCCTTAACACCAGAGCGTAGTGGACTCGCATTTGATATAGAAAACCTTGGCTTCAAGAGTAAAACGGAAAATTTCGATGTGCTGAAGGGCATTTCCTTCTCTGTGCAAGCGGGAGAGAAGCTACTTCTAACAGGGCGTAGTGGTTCAGGGAAGAGTACGCTGCTCTACCTGATGTCGGGACTTTACCAAGATTATTCGGGTAAAATCTTAGTCAATAACCTTCCGATAGACTCCATGAACCTAGACAAGCTACGCAGCTATGTGGGGGATAGCCTTACGCAGCAGTCGCTTTTTCATGGTACCTTACGAGAAAATATCTTGCTCTGCCGCGATATTTCAGAGGAGAAACTTCGTGCTACACTTGATTTAGTTGGTCTGAACAAGTTTATTTATTCTCTTAAAGATGACCTGGAAACCATGGTGCAGCCTGAAGGTGTGGGCCTCAGTAAGCGGGTAATCAGCAAAATATTGATGGCACGCTGTCTGGTAGGTGAGCCCAAGGCCTTGTTCCTAGAGGATATTTTAATGAATTTCGAGAAAGAGGCTAGGGAGCGCACGACCCAACATATACTGGAAGGCAACTGGACCGTTATTATGATTACGGATCAAGAGGAAATTCTCCGTCAGGCGCCGCGCGTCATTGCGCTGGATACGGGGAAAATCGTTTATGATGGAGCTGGAGAAGGATATTCACGTTAACCGATAAATCGATTGCATTATGCTGGATATATCAGAAAATAAAATTGGTGACAAAGTCTCGATAAAGCATTACAAAAGCTACGGGATGACCATGCCCTCGAATGAGAGCAGAAAACGAGTGAAAATCATGGTGTGGTTTTTAGTAGGAACGATTTTATTCATGTTCCTGCCCTGGACCCAAAACGTGCGTTCTAAAGGTTTCGTGACAGCGCTTCGTCCAGAACAGCGACCTCAGACGGTGCATAGCATCATCGCGGGAAGAATCGAACAGTGGTACGTTTCGGAAGGGGATTTCGTCCAAAGGGGCGATACGGTGCTACTGATTTCTGAGATTAAGGATGATTTCTTCGATCCTTTGCTCCTAGAGCGTACCCGACTCCAGGTGGATGCGAAGCTTCAGTCTGCGTTTTCGTATGCGGAAAAAGTGAAGGCGCAGGAAATTCAGATGGAGGCGCTGACTGCCAATAAAGGCCTCCGAATAGAACAGGCTACGAACCGACTTCGGATGGCAGAGCTTAAAGTGAAATCAGATAGTATCCGCTTCGAACAGGCAAAGGTAAACTTTGATGTCGGCGTGGAGCAGCTAAAGCGTGCCGAATCCCTCTTTGAAGATGGACTCCGCTCCCTTACGGATCTAGAAACCCGTAAATTACGCTTCCAAGAGGTGCAGGCGGGACTTATCGCAGCGGAAAACAATTTGCTCAGCAGCCAAAATGAGTTGCTGGCTGCACAAATCGAGCTGAACGCCATCGAAAATGACTTCCGCGATCGGATCGCTAAGACCCGATCCGAAATGTTTAGCGCCATGTCTTCGCAGTTTGATGCCGAGGCCTCTGCTACGAAATTGGAAAATCAGTTCTCTAATTTTGAAATGCGTAGTGGCTTTCGCTATGTATTAGCACCTCAGGATGGCTATATCACACGAGCGATACAGGTGGGGATCGGGGAAACGATTAAAGAGGGGGCTGAAATTATTTCTATCCTTCCGGCGAATGCTCAGCTGGCCGTAGAAATGTTCGTGGAGCCGGTAGATTTTCCGCTGATGCGGATAGGGAACAAGGTGCGCTTTATCTTCGATGGCTGGCCTGCTATCGTATTTTCTGGCTGGCCGCAGTTTTCGAACGGTACGTTTGGAGGGATCATCGTGGCCATTGATAATTTTACTGGAGATAATAATAAGTATCGTGTGCTGGTCATCGAAGATCCAGAGGAAGACCCTTGGCCAGATGCCCTACGTATTGGCTCTGGAGCAGATGGCATCGCACTCTTTAACGATGTTCCGGTATGGTATGAAATCTGGCGTCAGTTAAATGGCTTCCCCGCTGACTATTATACTGCGGATGAGAAGCGCGCCAACAAGAAAAAGAGCTAAGCGCAGATGAGCCGAATTTACCTACTTATCGGGCTACTGTTTTTATATGTATCAGCAGCCCAAGCCCAGATTCCATCACGTGATTCCTCACTCGTGCTGACGCAAGAGCAGTTTTTAGAATGGGTAGAAAATTTCCATCCCATCGCCCGCCAGGGGGACCTCTTGCTCGAGTTCGGGGATCAAGAGCTCCGCATGGCGCGTGGAGGCTTTGACCCCTTGCTGTATGGCGATTATAATAATAAAGAGTTTCGCGGAACGACCTATTTCGATACGCGAGAAATCGGTATGATTATTCCTACTTGGGCGGGGATCGAGCTAAAGGGGCTCTTCGAGCAAAACTCCGGGCGCTTTCTGAATCCGGAAAGGACAGTGCCTACGGACGGGCTTTTTGCCGCAGGCATCAGTGTCAACTTAGGACAAGGACTCCTCATCGACCGCAGAAGAGCGGCCCTGAGACAGGCACAAATCTTCCAAGAATCCACGCTAGTGGAGCGCAGAAAGTTTCTAAATGACTTGTATTTGGATGCCAACTTGGCCTACTGGAACTGGTCGGAGGCGCATGAAAATCGCCTCGTCTTCGAGGAGGGCTTGCAGCTGGCAGAGATCCGATTCCAAGCGATTAAAGAGAGTTTCGTGCAGGGGGATCTGCCTGCCATCGACACGGTGGAGGCCTATACACAGGTTCTCGATCGCCTATACCGCTACCAGGATGCCATGATCGAGTACTTTAACGCCATGCAGCTGGTAAACACGTTTCTCTGGGACGATGAGCTGAATGAAATCAACCTTACAGATGCGATCCTACCCGAGTCGGTGCTTACCCTGGAAATAGATCGTGTCTCGAACGTACAGCTGCGTAACGCGCTGGCGGGGCACCCGGACATCCAGTTGATTGATTTCGATATCGCCACCTTGAATGTGGATAGGCGCTGGAAGGCCGAGCAGTTAAGGCCGATCATAAAGGTCAATTATAATTTCTTGACTGAAAATATGGGGCCTAATATGGAAATTCCTGCCTTCTTCCAGAATGACTATAAGTGGGGAATCAATATTAGTACGCCCCTCTTTCTACGCCGTGAGCGAGGGGGCTTGGGTTTGGCGAAGGCCAAAATTAATTTCGCAGACCAGCGGCGGGAATTACGCTTCGTTCAGTTAGAAGCCTCTTTAGAGCAGGCGATTTATCGATTTGGGCTGGTAGAAGACCAGTTCAGGGTCTTTTCTGCTAATATCCAAGGCTTGGAAAGGCTTCTGGATGGGGAAAAGGTGCGTTTTGAGCTGGGGGAAAGCTCCCTTTTCTTGATAAATGCCCGTGAGGTAGCTTTGTTTGATAGTAAAGTGACGCTAAATGACTTGGCGGCGAAGCGCAAGATCGCCTACGTACGCATGCTACACGCTGCAGGCTTTGGCTTCGATTTTGAAAATGCGCTGGAGCAGTTCGATTAAAGGGGGTTTTTCCCATGCTTCAGACAGTGCATAAAAACTCCAGCCCCTCATACAGGAACTGGAGTTTTTTATGCCATTCCTTTGGGCGAAGCCCTCGGGGTAAATGCTTCTCTGCGGATGTTTACAAGGTAAATCCTGCTGGATATTCCCGCTTCACAAACTGGTTTGCAGGCTCGAAATTTTTCACTTCCATGGCGGCACCGTCCCACTGCAGCTTGATTCCTCTGCCTGGATAGGTAAAACCTCCGTCCGCTTTCGGCTCGCGGTAGTCGTAACTGCGGATGGCTAGATTTCCCATCAAAACAGCCTCTGTCAGAGGGCCTGCGATGCGGAATGGAGAAGAAAGCAGCTCGTAGGCCTTGCTGCCATGTCCAGCGATACAGGCCTCGACCCAGTTGGCATAATGTCCTCCTTCCCCTCCAGGGATTCGCGTGATGCTTTCAGCTGTGGCCTGCGCTTCTTCCATTTTCGTGGCAGGAAGTAGGCGCGGATTTCTCCCATAGGTATCGCACATCATCTTGCCTTTCGTGCCTTCGATGATTACGCCATTTCCGCCATCGCCCATGCGCTCATTTGGCCCCAGTTCTTCGGGACGGGTGGGCTGAATACCGCCATCCATCCAGTGGAAAGGCAGGGTTTTGCCGCCAGGCAATTCAAAGCGCAAGGTAATATGGGAAGAAGGAGGGCAACTGTCCGGAAAGTACCCACGCTGAAACTCGCCTACATAGACCGAGCCTACGCTCGCCTCTGCGGAAACGGGGTAGCCTAAATTTAGTACACGGTAAGGAGCCTCCATCAAGTGACAGGCCATATCTCCGAGGGCGCCTGTGCCATAATCCCACCAGCCTCTCCAGTTAAAGGGCACTAAATTATCGACGAAATCTCTTTTCGGGGCTGTCCCCAGCCAAAGCTCCCAGTCTAGTCCTTTCGGTATCGGAGCGGCCTGTTTCGGCCAAGAAATCCCCTGTGGCCATACAGGGCGGTCAGTCCAGCTATACACACGGGTGGCCTCGCCGATGAGTCCGGCTTGGTACCATTCCATCATGCGGCGGACACCATCACCAGAGGAACCTTGGTTGCCCATTTGGGTGACAACCTTATATTTTTCGGCGGCTTCCGTAAGCATGCGGGCCTCATAAATATCGTGGGTGAGGGGCTTTTGAACGTAGACATGTTTGCCTGCTTTCATGGCTAGGAGTGCCTGAACGGCGTGCATGTGATCTGTTGAGGAGACCGTGACGGCATCGAACTGGCTGGCTTCCTCCATGAGGCGACGATAATCCTTTACATAACGCGCCTTTGGATGGTCTTTTCGTGCACGTTCTGCGCGGGCATCATCCACATCGCAGAGATGGGTGAAAACGACTTTACCGGTTTTAAAAACGCCGCTGATATCGTTATAGCCCATACCGCCGACGCCGATGCCTGCTACACGGAGCTGATCACTCGGCGCCGTAAAGCCGCTGCCGCCTAAAACGTGACGCGGAACGATGTAAAAGCCAGCTAGGGCAGTGGCGCCAGCCTTTAAAAAGGAACGTCTGCTGCTGCGCAGATCGGAAGATTTTTTCATAGAGGTTTTTTAGGTTATTGTTTGGTGATAGCGTCCATCCGAAGGAGCCTATTTGCCCGAGAGGGCCTAGGAAAATGCCTTCAACTGAAAACCTAAAATAGATACTTTCTGGCGTGGACGCAAATTATATTTAGATTTATGGTAGTGGTCTTGGTTAAACCGAAAATAGCATGTAATATGGGTGTTGGTTTTGTAAAAAGCTTTCCTTTCACCTTATTAAATGCCCTTAAATGGCTTTTTTATCACAATTTGGAGATTTTATCGTTCAGTTTAGCAACTGGATTTGGGATACGCCCATGCTGATTTTATTGATGGGCGGCGGTTTGTTGCTGTTTATTTATTCAGGATTTGTGCCTTTCACCGGTTTGGGCCATGCCCTAAAAGTGGTTCGGGGCAAGTATGACGAGAACCTACCGGGGCAGATTTCCTCTCGGCAGGCGCTATCTGCGGCGATCGCTGCCACGGTAGGTCTAGGTAATATCTCAGGAGTAGCGATTGCCATCAATATGGGTGGTCCTGGAGCGATTTTTTGGATGTGGATGTCGGCCTTTGTGGGCATGGCAACCAAGTATTTTTCCTGTAGCCTGGCCATCATGTATCGGGGCAAGGACTCTGCTGGGGAGGTGCAGGGTGGTCCCATGTACGTCATCGAGGAAGGAATGGTAAAAAATGGCGCCCACTTGCGATTTTGTTTTCGGTAGCTGGCTTTCTAGGGCTGCTGGCCATTTTTCAGGCTAATCAGTTGACGGCTGTACTGCGCTCTGTCCTACTCGAACCGAATGGCTAGATGCTGGCGAGCCTACCAAGTGGATTTTAGGTATAGGCATGATGTTAATCGTGGCTATAGTCATTTTAGGAGGTATTCAGCGCATCGCCGCAGTGGCCTCTAAACTAGTTCCTTTTATGGTGCTCGTGTACTTTTTTTCTGTTCTGCTGGTGCTCTTTCAGTACGCTGGAGAGGTGCCCGCGATGCTGGGGCTAATCATTCGCGATGCCTTTACCGGGGAGGCTGCCATGGGTGGTGCGGTGGGCGCTGTCATCGTGATCGGAGCGCGCCGGGCAGCATTTTCGAATGAAGCGGGCATCGGAACGGCCCCCATGGTGCATGGAGCGTCTAAGAACAATGAACCCATCCGCGAAGGGCTTATCGCCATGCTAGGTCCCTTCATCGATACGATCGTGGTCTGTACGCTGACGGCTCTCGTCATTTTGATGACTGGTGTCTGGCAAAGCACCGATAATGACGGCGTCCGTTTGACTTTGTCGGCCTTCGAAATGGCCCTCCCTGGATTTGGGAAGTATATGCTGATGGTAGCGGTACTGGTTTTCGCGCTTTCGACGATGTTCACGTATTCTTACTATGGGCATAAGTGTTTTAATTACCTCTTCGGGGCAGAAAAGGCGAATTATTATAATTATTTCTACCTCGCGACCATCGTGGCGGGGGCGGTGGCTTCACTGGATGTGGTGATAAGTTTTATCGACGGCATGTATGCGATTATGGCCATTCCGACGATGGTGTCCACGATTTATTTGGCCCCGAAGGTGCGTGCTGCCAGCAAGGATTACTTCCGGCGCATGAAGGAAAAGGAGGTGTAGATGCCTGTTCACCAGTTTCTTATCGCTCCGAATGCCTTTAAGGGCAGCCCTCAGTGCACAGGAGGCGGCTGTGATCATCCGACAGGCGCTCGAGCAGGCGGGCTTGCAGGGACCTTTTCACTGTCAGCCCATCGCCGATGGTGGTGATGGAACCTGCGCCTTATTGGCAGAAAGCCTGGGTTTGGAGCCGCATTTCCTGATGGTTCCCGATGCCTACGGTCGCTCCGTCCGGGGCGTCTATTACTTAGAGCGCTCCGCGCAAAGAGCCTTTATCGATCTCGCAGCTGCCTCAGGCTTGGGGGCGCGTGGAAAGGATAGGTTAGCTCCCTTCCAAGCCAGCACGGTGGGGACAGGCCTGCTGATCGCTGATGCAGTGGCCGGAGGTTGTCGAGAGATCGTCCTGGGACTCGGTGGCACTGCCAGTATCGATGGGGGCATGGGCATTTTACAAGGCTTGGGTTTCACCTATTTAAATCGTGCGGGCCGTGAGTTGCATGCATTTCATCCCGCTCGTTTTCAGGAGCTTGCCTTTATTCAGCGTCCGATCGGGCTGCCTGCGCTTCGGTTTACGCTTTTGGCTGATGTACGACACCGATTGTTCGGTGAGGAGGGCGGCATTCGGGTATTTGGCCCCCAAAAAGGCTTGGCGACAACAGATTTTGAGCACGCTGAGCGGGGCTTGGCCGCCTGGCTGGAGCTGGCCTACGCCAAAGGAAAGCGTACCTTCGTAGATCAAGCAGGATATGGGGCGGCTGGTGGTGTGGCAGCGGGTTTAGCGGCCTTTTTTTCTATCGACCTACGAGCGGGTGCTGACTTTTTTTTTCAACAGGTGCAGCTGGCCGACCTAATCCGACAAAGTCACTGCGTGCTGACGGGGGAGGGGCATTACGATACGCAGTCTGCCTTCGGCAAAGGTCCGCATGCGCTATTGTGTTTGGCTGAAAAGGTAAACCCAGATGCCAAGCGGATTTTGATCAGTTCGGGCACTTTGGGCCGGAAGGCCCCCGCAGACCGATTTATTGCCCTTCCTCCATTACAACAGCAGGGGGAAATGGCTAAGAAAGAGGCGGCTGAGAATCTTTTTCGGGCTTGTTATCAAGCGTTTCACGGAGCGTGATTTTTTTAATGATTAATGGTTAATTATAAATTGTTAATTACTCTTACGACCGCTGTGCGGCTTGGGATAGCTCTTTTACTATCCCTGATAGATAAATAATGCTTCACGTAGGTATTTCCTAATTTATCTGGTGTAAAAGGAGTAAAAAATGGCCGTTTATTTGCTATATTTCGGAATGGGAGACATGTACTTTCACCCCCTAAAGCAACTATGAACCGAAAACGCTTGTATGTTTTGCTCGGCAGCGTATTGCTGCTATTGAGTTTGCCGCTTATCGCCATGCAGTTTAGCCGAGAAGTCCAGTGGGATGTGATGGATTTTCTCATGATGGGAAGCATGTTGTTAGGAACCGGCACACTGTTAGAACTGTTTCGCGCACACATAAAGCGAAAAGTGCCGCTTTTGGTAGCCAGTGGAGGCTTGATTTTGGCTTTCCTCTTGCTTTGGGCAGAACTGGCAGTGGGCCTATTCCATTAAGAAGAAAAAGCGCGTAGCAAGGGATCCCAATCGTATCTCAGCTGCGCGCTTTCTTTAGTTTTTTTACTTTTAGTTGGGGCTAGGTCAATTCCCTTTTTTTAACCATTTAAAGTGTTCCCATACTCGTGTACCCTTTCTCGAAACGTACCAAACCCTGTCGAAGGAAATCTTGAACATGCTTGGAATGTAGGTGAGTGTTAAAGGCAGCCTCCTCCTGAAAGCATTCCCAAAGCACAATTTTAGTCGGATCTTCGAGACTCTGCTGTATATCGAAGGAAATACAACCGGGCTCTCGGAGCGTTTCCGCTTTCAGTTGCTGTAAAGCCAGCAACACTCGGTCGATTTCTTGGCCATTTGAGATTTCTAAAATACCCGTAGAGTAAAAAGGAGCGCGCGTTTCTATAGGCTCGATCAAGTCCCAAAGGTTACCATATAAATCTTCAAACACCACCACAGTTCCATATACCTCCGAGCTAGGTGGACGCACGATGCGGATGTTTTGGTCCAGCAGGTTTTGGTAGTCGCGCTTAAAATTATCAGTATATAAAAAGAGAAAAACCCGTCCTCCCGTCTGCCTGCCTATGCACGCTTCCTGCTCAGGAGATGCTGCTTTAGCCAGTAGGATTGCCGTACCCCCTTTGCCGACAGGCTGCACCAGTACCCAGCGCTTCGTAGAAGAAAGCACCGTATCTTCGAGCAGTTTAAAATGTAGTTTTTCCGTATAAAAGGCGATGGCCTCGTCATAATCACGGACGAGGATAGCGATATGTGCGATGTGCTGCTGCATGTTGTAATGCGTTATTTTTTAAAGGTTTAATAGGTTGTCTTGGCCGTTTTGAAAGCGAAAACCGCTACCAGAAACACCATGTAAAGAATTTTCTGCACTTTTTATTCCACTGCTTGTGCTATAAAAGCCATTCTTCTGCACTAAAGTTCAGTCTTACACGCACACCAACCTCTTTTATGCAAAAGAAACCGTACTTTTCTATTCTTGCGCTCCTTGGTATGGTCCTCAGCCTGGAAAGCTGTAGCCCGCCTATCGAGCAGGACGCGCACCGTATCCTTCAGCTCGAATTGACCGATTCCCTATGTGTGGAAACATTGGCCCCCTTGCTTATGGATGACTTTCTACCCGAAAAAGGCCTCTACCTCTTAAAAGGTGATAAAAGCCGCCTGCCCCTGCTGGTGGATCAAAATGGCGACATCCTACAGGAGTATGCCATCGGCGGAGATGGTCCGAATAGCGTGGGGCCGAATGGTGCCTTTGGTTACCGATTTTTAGGAGAGGATGCCTTCGTGGCACAGGGGTTCTACACCGATTACCATATTTTTGGCCTGGACGGCCAAAAACAACGGTCTATTCCCTTTAATGCAGAGGGGCTATTCGGGTTAACGCTGTACAAAAATAGAACGACTTTTCATCCACTTTATAAAAATGGGCAAGCCTTTTTGGTCGGCGAGGAACCTAATTCTTTTAACCCTGCCACGATCGACAAAAATAAATTGGGCGCAGCCTTCTATGAGCAGGCTAGGACGATTTATGCCTATAACCTTGAAACGGCTGAAAATCAACTGCTCGAAACCTATCCGGAGAGTTGGGAGCCAAGAGCCAACAAGCGTTTTGTAGGAGAAAGCGTTCCTCTGCTGGCATGGGGGGCAGCCCAGCAGGAAATCGCGCTCTTGCCTCGAGTGGGAAATCAACTCTTTCTATACGATTTCAGCGGTGAGACGCCTATACTGAGGCAGACGGTGGCCCTTAGCCATCCCGAGCGACCTGCTGATGCACCCACCCTCCGTCCAGAAGACAGCGCAGATTCGGACTATCCACAGTTTTCCGATATCCGATATGCGGGTGCTTACATTATAATTCAGTTTTTTACCCAAGTTCCTAAAGGGCTGTTGAGTGAATTAAAGGCGCAGTTCGGGGAGCCAGATTACCTGCGTAGCCCTGAATTTCGGGAAGCGAGGCAAAAGTATGTCCGACCCTATTTCATCGTCGTACGAGAAGGGGAACAGGTAGGCATCCTAAATGAGGTGCCTGTGTCTGGGTCTTTTAATTTCAGCGATGCTTCCGGCATCCTGTACTTTAACGATAACCTGAGTCCAGCCGTAGAGCGTGACTATAATGTCTTTTACAAATTAAGAATCGTCGCCGATTAAGTGCCGCAACAACCATATGGAAATGAGCGGGCATTTGATAAAAAAAAACAGCGCTCTCCCCAGTGATCGGGTGAAAGCGCTGTTTGCTTCAAGTATGGGAGCCAAAACCGTGTAGAAGGGGCTACTTATAGCGGTAAAAGCCTTCTCCTGACTTTTTCCCGAGCTTGCCCGCATCTACATACGTTTTTAGAAGAGCAGCAAACTGCTGCGAAGCCGTATCCTTCCGTGCCTTAGTGACATGATAGGCTGTATCCAGCCCGATAGCATCTAAGATACCAAATGGCCCCTGCGGCATGTGAAAATTCACCATCCAAGACTTGTCTATGTCCTCCACACTGGCCACTTCCTTGGTCAGCAACTTACCCGCGGCACCGATTAAAGCGAGCAGCATGGTATTAAACAGGTAGCCAGAATTTTCTTTTTTCACCAAAACAGGCACCTGCTCTAAAGCCTCTCCGAAGCGCTCTAAAGGAGCTATTAGCCCAGGATCGGTTCCCGGATGCGGCATAATATCTACCACCCGTGCCGTAAAAACATCATGAAAATGCAGCGCACAGAAGCGCTCCGGCCGCCCAGAATGCTCCGCGAACATGGAAGGAAGCAGGTAACTGGTATTCGTAGTGAAAAGGGTTTTCTCAGGGGCGAGTGCCCCAAATCGTTTCCAAACCTCCTGCTTAATGCCGACATCTTCGGTCACACTTTCATTAATGAGATCAGCATCCTTCACCGCGGTGGCGGGATCTGTTGTAAAAAGAAGCCTACTCCAAAGTACCTCATCTTCTATCTCTGTGAAGCGCCCTTCTTTGCGCAGCGCGCCCAGTAGCTTCTGCATGGTCTGCTTACTTCGTTCCAGTAACTCCTCCGAAAGATCGTAGATGCGCACCTGAAAGCCCGAAAGGGCCGCCTGTAGTGCCACGCGGGTCCCTAGGGTTCCTGCCCCGAGGATGCAAACTTTTTGTATGTCTATGTTCATGTACGTAGTAAAGGTTGTGTGCGGCTAGCGGCTGCCTTCACCACTTCGATCAGCATACCGAAGCGGGGATCATCCGAAAAGCCGAGGGTGTAACGTTTGTAAATTTGTTGGGCGATTACCGCCACCTTAAAGAGCCCGAAGACCTGATAATAGCTGAGGTCCTGCTCTCGGATTCCCTGCGCATCTGCGTAGCGCGCTACCCATTCTGCGCGGCGCAAATTGCCCGGCAAGTGGCTGCAGTTGAACTGCTTCAGAATCTCTGCATCATCTGGCTCCGCCCAGTACGCCAGGGTAGTACCTACATCCATTAGCGGATTTCCGATGCTGGCCATTTCCCAGTCTAAAATGCAGCGGATGCCTGCGGCTGGGTCTTCGTGAAGGACTAAGTTGTCATACTTATAATCATTATGCACCACGGTGTAGGCAGGCTCCTTTTTGGGTAGCGCTCCGCGCAAATAGTCCGCAGCTTCTTCCATGGCGGGTAGTTCGTCGGTGGCGGCTTGCTGATAGCGCCCGATCCAGCCTTCCACTTGGCGCTGCGTGTAGCCTTCCCCTTTATCAAAGGCTGCTAACTCAGGACTGCTAATCGGCAGGCGATGCAGGTCCAGCTGTGTCTGTAGGGCGGACTCGGATAAACGCGCGAAATCTGCAGCTTCTAAGCCCAACTTTTGGGGTACGCGACCCCGTAAAATCGGTCCACTAACGTCCTCCATTAGATAGAACGGACTGCCGATAAAGGACTCGTCAGCATAGGCACGGTAAACTTTGGGCGAGAGCCCAAAACCTGCGGCGGCCAGTGCTTCCAGCCAGCGGTATTCACGGAGCATGTCGTGTCCTTTCGCTACTTTCAAACCTAGTGGAGCACGGCGTAGAATGGCTGTGCCATCGGGGTGAAAGATACGGAAGGTTAGGTTGGAAAAGCCGGCGACGATGGGCTCTACACGGAGCTGATCGGTTTTACAGGCGAAGTGTTCCGCTAAAATCGGGTATAAAATTTCAGGACGAAGGGCTTTCGAAAGGCTCTCACTCATCGGTAGCTTTTTAGAAGTTTTCGGGCTAAAACACTTTTATGCACTTCGTCGGGTCCATCGTATATCCGTGCCCCGCGCTCATGCCGGTACCAAAAGGACAGTAAGGTGTCGTCGGTGATGCCTAGCGCGCCATGGGTCTGAATGGCACGATCTAAAGTGTTCATCAGCATGTCAGAAACAAAAAACTTGATCGTGGAGATGGCTTCTTTCGCTTCTTTGGCACCTTTTTCCTCGATTTGACGTGCGGTGTCTAGCACCATCAGGCGGGAAGCACGAATGTGAGCCGCAGACTCCGCGATCCAGTTTTGGATGCTTTGCTGCTGCGCGAGAGGTTGACCGGGGTTCAATTCTCGTTTTAGCGCATAGCGACACATCATTTCCAGTGCGCGCTCAGCTATGCCGATCCAGCGCATGCAGTGGTGAATGCGTCCGGGGCCTAGGCGCTCTTGGGCTAGCATAAAGCCCTGACCTTCCTCGCCGATGAGGTAAGCTGCGGGAACCCGGCAGTCATGGAAGCGCACTTCGGCATGAGAAAAATAGTCGGAACCCGTATCGCCCATAATGGGGATGTTTCGGACAAGTTCGAATCCGGGGGTGTCCAGTGGGACTAGCAGCATGCTGGCACGGCTGTATGGATTTTCTGCCTCGGGGTTCGTCAGCGCCATGACGATGGTAAAGTGAGCGCCATCGGCGGCTGTCGTGAACCACTTGTGGCCGGTAATACGGTAGCTGTCACCATCGCGCACGGCTCGTGTGGACAGGTGTACGGGGTTAGAGCCGGCATGCTCAGGTTCTGTCATGGAAAAGCAAGAGCGAATTTCTCCTCTTTCCAGTGGGTGTAGAAATTGGCGTTTTTGACTTTCCGAGCCGAAAAGATGGAGCAGTTCCATATTGCCGATATCTGGGGCTTGGCAGTTGCAAAGGTAGTGCCCGAGCGGACTTTTGCCCAGCAGGGCGGACACTTCGGCGAATTCACTCAGGCGTAGGCCGAGACCTCCGGAACTTTCGGGAAGGTGCGGATTAAAGAGCCCGCGCCGCCGTGCCTCCTCCCGCATACGCTGCAGCTTGGGCAGATGCTCTTTAAAATGCCCATAGATAATCGAGAGTTCTTCTGGATAGACCACTTCCTCTAAGAAGACTGAATAGGCTGTGAGGAGGGCTTGCAAGTTACTTGGGTTCATGTGGTTAGGGGGGTTAAATGGTGAATCCGCCATCTGCGGTGAACACAGCGCCTGTGGTGTAGGCAGATGCGTCAGTAGCTAAAAACAGGGCCATGGCGGCGATTTCTTCGCTGCTGCCTGCCCGCTTGATGGCTAAGGTGCGCATCATGTGTTGCATGATTTTTTCATTCGACCAGAGCGCTTCTGAAAATTTGGTTTTAATGAGCCCGGGGCAAATGGTATTCACGCGAATTTTCTGGTCGCCCCATTCTTTGGCGAAAACTTTAGAGAGGGAAATAAGGGCTGCCTTGGAGACGGAGTAGATGCCGAGGCCAGGTTCTGGGGAGAGGCCACCCACGGAGGAGACATTGATGACGGCAGCGCCAGAGGAGGCCCGCAGGTACGGGAAGGCAAGCTTCATCAGCTCAAAGGGTGCTTTCACATTCACGTCCATGATTTTATCGAAGGCGCTTACGTCAGTTTCATGCACAGGTCCAAAAACGGGGTTGGAGGCGGCATTATTCACTAAAATGTCCAGCTGCCCATATTTTTCTATGGTGCCTTCTATCAGCTTGGGCAGGGAGCCGATATCTCCTACGTTACAGGCGATGCCCTGCACCTCATAGCCTTTTTGGCGAAGAGCGGCAGCTTCATGATCGAGGGCTTCCTGCTTGCGGCTCGAGATGATTACCTTGGCGCCAGCCGCAGCGAAAGCCTCTGCGATTCCCAGGCCGATTCCTTTACTGGCTCCCGTAATGAGTGCCACTTTTCCACTTAACGAAAATAATTCTTGTAAATCCATTGGCTTAGTCGTATGATTTTGGGTTTAAGATAACTAAAAAGAAAGAGGAAAGCATGATTTTCCTGAAAATGTTATGCATACCGAGTATTTTTCTTTACTTTAGACAGGCGAAAGGGGGGATATGCAGGGTATGTAGCAGGTGCTCTCTTTCGGTTTATTACATGAAAAACTAAACCCAATTATCCATGAAACAAGTGAGTTTTAAGCAGCTAGGGCTGCCAGAGGAGGTACTTTTCGTAGAGGATGTTCCCAAGCCGGAGCCAGCGGCGGGCGAGGCACTTATTCGGATTACTGCCCGAAATATTAATCCTTCCGATATCATGTTTATCCGTGGCATGTATGGCATCACGCCGGAGCTGCCTTCCAGTGCCGGCTTCGAGGCGGTGGGTCGTGTAGAGGTCAGCGGTGGCAAAATTCCGGTGGGCACTAAGGTTATTTTCGCAGCTACGGGCACTTGGCGGGAATACATCGCTCTTTCGGAGCAGGCGATTATTCCGGTTCCAGAGGAGCTTTCCGATGAGGTGGCTTGCCAGGCTTTTGTGAACCCCATGACGGCCTACGGGATGATCGAATCCCTGCAGATGCGGGAAGGGCAGACCTTGCTGATCACAGCGGGTGCTTCGGCCTTCGGGAAATTTGCGATTCAGCTGGCGGCTGCTAAGGGTATCGAAGTGCTCTGTACGGTGCGTCGGGAGGAGCAGAAGGAGGCGCTTTTGGCCCTCGGGGCCAAAAAAGTCTACAATACCGAAACAGAGAAGCTTCCCAAGGCGCTTTTAGCGGATTACCCGAAAGGCATCGACGTAGTTTTCGATGCAGTGGGAGGGACTTTAGGGGCACGTGCGCTGAGCTGTCTGCGCTATGGAGGTACGATGCTGGTTTTCGGGCTGCTAAGCTTGGAAAATATTCCTTTAAATTCTGGTTTATTGATCTTCAAGAATTTGACAGTGAAAGGCTTCTGGCTAAGCTCTTGGATTCAGGCGCTTTCCACGGCAGAGCGGGAAAAAGCCTTTACTGCGGTCATCGGTCAGCTGATGCAGGGGACGCTGCGTAGTGATGTAGCGGCACGTTATACCTTGGATGAAATTCAGGAAGCCCTGAAGGCCTATGAGGCGGGAGGAAGAACAGGTAAAATTCTTTTGGTGTAATGCAAGAGGTTTAGCGGCAGTCTATTAAAAACCACCTTTCACTAAAATGTACGTGAAAGGTGGTTTTTTGTCAGGTAAGGAGATGAAGTTGAAAACTTATGTTCCCTTTCCCTAAGAAATGAGGGGCTTATTCTTTATCTTTACAGGTAACCTAATATACCTGCATCATGAAGCTAACTCCCGAACAGGATTACGCGCGTGCCAAATATGTTGTGGACTCAGCAGTAAACTGGCATGAAGAATTTAGTTCTTTACGCGAGATCACGCGTACGAGTAGTCTTGTTACCGAGGCACAGATTTCCTTCATTAATATATTAGATTTTGCGACCCAGTGGACGGTGGCAGCGCATGGCATCGATGTCTCTCAGATGGACAAGGAGGAGAGCGTTTGCCAATATACTGTTTTCGAGGATGAAAGTTTCGAGGTGGTGTCGCTGAGTAATGATGAGCGCTTTAAAAACGCATTCTATGTGCAGGAATTCCCTCACCTGGAGTACTATTTTGGGGTGCCGATAAAAGCTTCAAATGGCTTGCATGTAGGGGCACTTTGTGTCATGCATGATAACAGGCTCCATCTCACGGATGAGCAAAAGCAGGTATTAAAAAATTTTGCTAAGATCATTAGTAATCAGTTTGCGCTTTTAGAAAACCTGAAGGCGAAGGAGGAGAAATTTCAGCGTTTAGCGAAAAATCAAGCGCGACTGATGCATGATGTACGTGCTCCTTTAGCTTCTTTCTCCATCTTAGCTGAAATGTATGCCGATACAGATACTGAGTATCCGATCAGCGATTATCAGCAGGGGATGCGTGCTATTCAGACGAGTGCGCAGAAACTTTCTGAGTTTGCAGATTATTTTTTAAAAGAGCAGCAGGAGGAAGTAGAGTTACTCCTAACCGAGCGTCCCTCACTAGCTTCTGTGCGTACAGTCTTAGAAAGTTTACGCGATCTTTACCAAGTGCAGGCACAGGCACGGGAGGTCAAGCTAGCGATTACTTTCCCCGAGAAGGAATTGTTATTAGCCTATCCGAAACCCAAGTTGCTGCATATCATCGGAAACATCATTTCGAATGCGATTAAATTCACGCCGAAAGGGAAGGCTGTTTATGTTTTGGCGGAGCCAAATGAGCAAGAGGGAAGCGTACAAATTACCGTAAAAGACGAAGGACCTGGTCTTTCAGAGGAGGAAATCGCTGCCATTCAGTCCAAAGCGGGGATTTCCATGGGAAGTTTTGGGCTTGGCCTGAAGCTTTCGTATGAACTGCTTGAGGAGCTTGGAGCGAAAGTTAGCATAGAAAATAGGGCGGAAGGCGGCTTGCGCTTTGCTGTAAAGTTAAAGGCACAGTTCGCCGCCAGTTAATGTGCGCTTCCCCTAAAAGAGCGTGCCCTGCACCACTTGCACCTTACGACTCTGTAAGGTGCCCTTCAGCATATCCTGCACCAAGCGAATGAAACCAGGGCGCCAGTTGTCGATGTGTAATTTGATGCCTTTGCCCTCATAGCTTACGGGGCCGGTTAGCTTATCAAAGCCCACAAGCATGGACCAAATCACGTAGAAGGAAATATCCGGCTGCACTTCGGGGCGGATACTGCCGTCTTTGATGCCTAAGGAAATCCAGCGGATTCCGATTTTCCCGCAGTTATGGTGGGAGTTGAGCAGCTTGATAAAGTGCTCACTCTGTAAAATTAGCGGGTTGATGTGTTCGGTACGCTTCTCTTCATCCTGGTAGAATCGCATTAAATCCATAAAATTCAAAATAGCCGCATAAAACATGCGGTTTTTTCTGCGAAATCGATGTAACGATTGAGGAGTTCCGTGATCAGTTCCAAGCCTTTCTTTCCCGTCATTTTATCGATGGCCTTGAATTCAGCCTCGAGAGCATTCAAAGGCTTTTTTGGTGATGGCCATGTACAGGTCTTCCTTATTTTTATAGTAGAAATAGGTGAGCCCCTTGCTGATACCAGCGGCTTTAGCGACATCGGCATGGTGCTTTTTTCATAGCCTTTCTGGTTGAATAGCTTTAGCGCTGCGTCTAAAATGAGTTTCTCTTTGCTTGGTTTTTTCATGCC
Organism: Nitritalea halalkaliphila LW7; assembly: GCF_000265075.1. Lineage (GTDB taxonomy): Bacteria > Bacteroidota > Bacteroidia > Cytophagales > Cyclobacteriaceae > Nitritalea > Nitritalea halalkaliphila. The sequence continues at coordinate 100,600 of NZ_AJYA01000001.1, forward strand.
ACTTCGGAAATTTCCTTAAAGATAGGCAATACCCTTTTAATTAAACAAGGGTCAAAAATAAATTTTGTGCAGACCTATTTTTGTGCAAAAAACAGCAAGACCGAGAGCTCTCGGTCTTGCGATTCGTACTCGCCTAGGAAGGCTATTTTAGTCTTGTATGCAGAAGATAAAGTAGTTCTTCTTGCCCTTTTGCACCAGCAGATACTTGTTCTGAAGGAGCTGTAAGGTTTCTGACCAGTCCAGCGGAGCTTGGGGGTCTACGATTTTGTGCTTGTTGATGCTAATGCCGCCCCCTTGGATTAGTTTACGGGCCTCGCCTTTCGATTTGGCGATCACGCCTTCGCCTAAACCACCTAAAAGATCTACGGCATGTGCACAGGCTTTGACATCTTCATGTCGTACGTTTAGCTGTGGAACACCCTCGAACACCTGTAAAAAGGTGCGCTCATCGAGTCGGGCCAGATCTTCGGTGGAGCTTTTGCCAAAAAGGATTTCACTGGCAGCGATCGCCATGTCTAACTCCGACTGACCATGTACCATACGGGTAATTTCCTCTGCTAGTAGGCGCTGGAGCTGCCGCAAATGTGGCGCTTCACGGTGCTGCGCGATGGCTGCTTCGATAACTGCGCGCTCCAGTAGTGTAAATATTTTCACATACTTTTCTGCGTCTTCATCGGAAACATTCAGCCAAAACTGATAGAAAGCATAAGGGCTGGTTTTTTCAGGATCCAGCCATACAGAGCCACTTTCCGTTTTCCCAAACTTACTGCCATCTGCTTTCGTGATCAGGGGCACGGTAAGTGCAAAGGCATGGCCACCTGTTTTTCTGCGTATCAACTCTGTCCCAGTGACGATATTTCCCCACTGGTCCGAGCCACCCAGCTGTATGCTTACCTCACGCTGCTGGTACAGGTGAAGGAAGTCGTAGCCTTGAATTAGCTGATAGGTAAATTCCGTAAAGGAAAGACCGTTTCCTTCTTCTAATCGGCGCTTCACGGAATCTTTGGCCATCATGTAGTTAACGGTAATGTGCTTACCCACATCACGAATGAACTCCAAAAAGGAGAAATCCGCCATCCAGTCGTAATTGTTCACCAGCTCCGCCTTGTTGGCAGCATCGCTGTCAAAATCGAGGAACTTGCCCAGCTGTGCCTGAATGCAGGCTACATTATGTGCAAGTGTCTCGGCATCCAGTAGCTTCCGTTCGTCGGACTTGAAGCTCGGGTCACCGATCATGCCCGTGGCGCCTCCCACCAGTGCGAAAGGCTTGTGCCCAGCACGCTGAAAGTGCATCAGGGTCATCACGCCTACTAGGTGGCCGATGTGTAACGAGTCCGCCGTCGGGTCGAAGCCCAGGTAAGCAGCGCGAAGGCCGGAGGCCAAATGTTTATCGAGGTCGGGTGTCTGATCTTGGAGCATGCCCCTCCAGCTCAGTTCCGAAATAAAATTGCTCATGGTATCGAAAATTTCCGCACAAAGGTACGTTTTTAGCCTACATTATTCAAATGCAGGGCTTTTGATGACCATTAATTTCGGGCGCGTCATTTCGTGCATGCTGTAGGCGATGCCACCGATTCCCTCTCCCGATGCATCACGACCGCCGAAAGGCATCCAGTCCACTCGAAAGGCCGTATGGTCATTTACCATGACAGCCAGCGCGTTGAGCTGGCGTACGGCAGAAAATGCCTTGTCCACATGCTGCGTAAAAACGGAGGCCTGAAAATGATACGGAAGGGCATTGGCTTGCCGTATGGCTTCTGCGCGATCGGTGTAGGGATAGACACATATCACAGGCCCGAAGATCTCCTCTGTACTTACTTTGCTCTCTGGTGAAGGGTTGTAGAGAACAGTAGGCGCATAGCAGGTATTCCCAATTTTTTTACCTCCCGAAAGGCAGCGGGCTCCTTCAGAGATGGCCTCCTCCACCCATTGCGCTACGCGCTCCACTTCATCGGGCAGAATCAGCGGACCTACTTCGGTGGCCTTTTCCAAGGGGTCTCCCACCACAAGGGCTTCTCCTGCGGCGGCCAATTTCTCGGCAAAAGCCTCTGCCTGACTCGCGTGCACAAAGACGCGCTGCACAGAGACGCAAACTTGCCCTGCATGATAAAAGCCCCCTTTGGCCAGCGGCCCTATGATGCTTTCGATAGCGGCATCTTCCTCCACCAGTACGGGGGCAGCACCTCCATGTTCTAAGGCCACACGTGTGCCGGGAGCCACTTTTGATTTCAAGTACCAGCCCACCTTCGCACTGCCGATAAAGGTCAAAAAGTTCACGCGCGGTCGGTAGCTAATCGCTCTGCAGTGTCATTATCACTGATAAGTACTTGCACCCAGTCCTTCGGGATGCCGACCTCGTGCATCATGCCCACCAGTGTGATGCAGGAGCGCGGTGTGGTATTCGCAGGCTTGACGATGACGGGGCAGCCCGCCGCAAAAGCCGTTACGGCCTGATGTACAATCAGATTTAAGGGGTGATTAAATGCAGAGATGGCCGCCACCACCCCGATAGGCTCCCGAAAAGTAAAGGCCATCCGCCCAGCTGAGGCTTCAGTGAGGCCCATGGGGACTTGTTCGCCTTTTAGCTGATGGATTTCAGCGGCTGCCGTTTTTACGCCATTAATGGCACGGAGAACCTCCACGCGGGAGTCGGTATACGGTTTACCCCCTTCCTCTGCAGCGATGCGGGTCAGTTCCTCCACGCGATCCTCCATAGCGGCGGCAAGTTTTTCGAGCAGACGAATGCGTGCATGGGGAGGGAGAGCTTGAGTAGTATCCAAACTCAGCGCGTAAGCACGGCGTAGCATTTCTTCTAAGGCTTCGGGGCCCTGAAGGGGAATGCTGTCGATTTTTTCTTGGGTATAGGGGTTAAAAACATGGAGTGTGCTCATGATTGGGTCTGTTCTTTTAAAAGTTGGTTTAAAATCGGATGATTAAGGCTGTAATCTACGGGCAGGTCGATAACATGGACCCCATCTGTGGAAAGGCAGTGGGATAGGATGGACTGAAACTGCTCATCAGAGTCCGGCCGGTAACCTCGGGCGCCATAACTTTCTGCATAGCGGACGAAATCGGGGTTTTGGTAATCCAGGCCATAGTGTGGGAAACCCATGTCCTCCTGCTTCCACTTGATCATGCCATAAGCGCTGTCGTTTAGAATGATGACGGTCAGATTTAACTTCAAGCGTACGGCTGTTTCTAGCTCCTGCGAATTCATCATAAAGCCGCCATCCCCGCAGACACTGATCACCTTTCGGTCGGGATGCAGCATGTTCACCGCCATGGCGGAAGGCAGGCCCGCTCCCATGCTGGCGAGTGCATTATCCAGCAGCAGGGTGTTCGGACCGTAGCAGGTGTAGTTCCGCGCGAACCAAAGCTTGTACACACCATTATCCAGGGTGATGATGTCTTTTTCATCTAGCGCTTCGCGCAAAAGGTGCACCAAGCGCTGCGGGAGCATGGGGAAACGCGTATCTTGAAAATACTTGGACAGGTGGCCTTGAATTTTCTTTTTTGCCTCCTCGAAAACACTGAAATCCCAAGACGATGGCGGGGTGAGGCCTTTGGCAATCGCCTGAAGTGAGGCATCCATGGCTCCGATGACATCCAGCTGCGGAAAGTACACCTGGTCCACCTCCGAGGGGGCATAATTGATGTGGATGACCTTTTTTCCGCCTGGCTTCATGAAAAAGGGTGGTTTTTCCACTACATCATAGCCCACACTTAATACGAGGTCTGCGCTCTCAAGGGCACGATGGAGGAAATCATGATCCGAAAGGGCAGCGGTACCCAAGTAGCGGGGGTGCCGCTCATCGATAAGCCCTTTGCCCATCTGCGTGGTAAAGAAGTAGATATCCGTAGCATCGATAAATTCGCGCAGCACCTCAGGAGAGCAGGCCCGGTTAGCTGCCGCCCCGATGAGTACAACAGGCTTTTCGGCCTGCTCAATTAGGGCGATGGCCTGTTCGATGGCCGCCGGCGCAGGTTGTGTTTTATGATAGGGTGCCTTATAGTAAAGCGTGGGCTCGGTCGTTTCTTGGGCGATGTCCTCAGGAAACTCCAGATGACTCACGCCAGGCTTTTCCTGTTCTGCCAGACGAAAAGACTCCCGAACCAGGGAAGGAATAGTGGCACTGTTGACGATTTGCTTCGTAAACTTCGTGATCGGGCGCATCATGTCCACGACATCGATGATCTGGAAGCGTGCCTGCTTGGATTTTTTAATGGGCTTTTGGCCTGTGATGACGAACATGGGCATAGCGCCCAGCTGTGCATAAGCGATCGGCGTGACCAAGTTGGTAGCGCCTGGACCTAAGGTGGCCATACAGACTCCCGCTTTACCGGTCAGCCGACCATAGGTAGCCGCCATAAATCCGGCCCCCTGTTCATGCCGTGTGAGTACTAAAGTAATGGAAGAACTGCGGATGGCGTCCAGAAGATCCAAATTTTCTTCGCCGGGAACGGCAAAAATATGGGTGACACCTTCATTTTCGAGTGCCTGTACAAAGGCATGCGATGCTTTCATGTGGTTGTAGGGTCTAAGTTTAAAAACTTTGTTTATATTTAGAGATACGTAATTCGAACTCAAACGTTGGGACGATAGTTTCGCCCAGCCGAACACTCAGCCCCTATGCAGCACCTTACATGCACGTTTTTATTGGCTTTGCTCCTTTTTGGCGCCTGCCAAACCAAAGAAAAAACAAAAGAGACCGCACTTCACTTTCAGCTTGAAATCCTCGATTCGATACAGGTGGCTTACCTTGGTAATCCTCGTACCTTTGATTTCAAAAATGGAAAGGGAGCATTTTTCGATATGGGCGCTAATGAAATGGTGCTTTTTAATGAAGCGGGGGAGATTCTTAAACAAGTAAGCTACCCGAAGAAGGGCCAGGTGCACTGCGCTATGTGCTGAGTATGCGTTTTCATCCGTCTGGACAAATTTTCGCCTATGGTCTGCTCGGTGATATGTATATCTTGAATGCGGCCTTGGAAGTACAGGAGAAGCTGCCTATGGAGTTTGCGAGTCAAATGCGCGATGGGCCTTATCATACGCGCAGCTTTGATTTCTATAAAGAGGACCTGCTGCTGTTTTATCCCGGCCGCGAGGGACAAAACCCTTATCTGGAGGAGTTTTGGAAAAGCAATCAGCTGCTGGAATACTATGATCTGGGTAAGCAGCAGATGCGGCCCTACCTTCGACTTTTTCCAGAAAGCCAGCATCAGGGAGAGCTGTATTACGAAACGCCCCGCGTGGTTATGGGCATAGCGGGGGATCAGCTGTACCTCAGTCTGGACACGGAATCCCTTATCGGGGTTTACGACCTTCGAGCGGAGGGTGCTCATGTGCAGACCTTGGATTTCGAGCCCGCGAAATATGTACAGTTCGCAGGCGCTAAGGCACGCGTCGGCTATGTGAGCGGAAACTTTATGAGCCGCGGTCGGGTGCTGAACCTCTTCACCGTAGCGGAGGGAGCTATCGTGTACTATTCGGAGGGAATCGAGAAGGATGACTTCTTAAATGCTGGCCTTAACAAAAAAGAAAACTGGTATAAGATTCCAGATATGGAAAAGCGCCTGCTGCGCCTGTACCGGGAAGAGCTCGGCTGGTCAAATGAAATCCTGGTACCTGCCAAAGTAAAAAACATCTTATCTATCGAAGCCTTAGACCAGCCATTTTATGGGCTGCGTGATGATGACTATGTAGGGGAGGAACAGGAATACCTCACGTTTTATAAGATGAAGTTGACGCCTTTAAAAGAACTTGACTCGAGAAAATAAAAGGTGCAGGCATAGGAGAAGGGCCTAGCCGGCCCAAAGTACAAGGAAATTTCGGGTAGTTTTGAGAGCTAAAAAAGGCGGCGAACCCTGTGCTAAACTACTGAAACACACAGAGCCACCGCTTTTCCTACTTAAATTTATCCAAGTGTAAACATACGAGGAAAAAAGGAAATCTACAAGTTATTTAGATTAAATTTAAATAGTGCAAAAACCTCCAATTTCTTTGCACTGCTTGTCTCGTGCACCTAAACCTGCGCTCCGCTTAGGGGATAGGCCTCGGTTGCTTTGGGTTGAAGCCAGCGTTTTTCGGGCTTTCCGGTACGTTCACTTTTAGCCCTTCCAGTTCCAGCGCATGTAAAACTTTTCCCGCCAGGATAAACTCATCTTGCTGAATATACTGTCGGCATTCGTGGATCAACTGTAGCAGACGTTTGCCTTTGTTGATACGCTCGAAAGGAAAAGGATTTAAATTTTGCTCTATTAGCTGATCGATCTTCTCCTCGATGCGTTTTTCTTTCTCTTGTAACCAATCGACTAAATGATGAGGCTGCATGTGTTTATATAATTAACATTTTTAAGTTCATTAAATTAACAAATGCGTCTCGTAAGTCCAAAGGATAAGGCTTCTTTTTTTCGTCCCGAGTCTCACCAAGCGATCCCATAATCTTCACCGTGGTGGCTGCTTCCACCCCATAGGGTGCCATGTTTGCGATCAAACCAGATGGCATTTATCGGTCCGGAAGAGCGCTCGACAAAATCCAGTCGGTAGCCCATCCCTTGCAGTTCCTTCCGCACCCAGGGTGGCGTTTCCTGCTGGAGCGTCATACGTCCAGGCTTGCGCTCATGCGCTCCGAAAGAAGAGCGCATCTGGTAGCTGTTCATATTTGCCGCTTCGGCTGCTTCTTGGACGGTCATGTCGAACTCCACCATGTTGAGGAAAAACTGCAGTAAGTTTTGGTCTTGGCTATCGCCCCCCTGTACGGCAAAAGAAAGGAAGGGTTCCCCGTCCTTTAGTGCCATACTCGGTGTGAGCGTCACGCGCGGCCGCTTACCCGGCTCGAGGACGTTAAAGGGGTTCAACGTGCGGTCCAGCACGAAGCTTTGCATGCGCTGGCTCAGTCCTATTCCTGTAGTTCCGGCGATGGTGGCAGGCACCCATCCGCCCGATGGGGTAATGGAAACCACCCATCCCTCCTTATCGGCCGCTTGGATGGTAGTGGTTCCGGCATGGAAATCGGCCAAATACTTTTCGCTTAGGCCTTCATCCGCGGCGAGGGACTTTGCGGCTCGGCCGCTCCCTTCCTGAGCGCTCAAGAGGTCCAGAAAAGGGTTCTGCTCGCCCTGAAAAGGGTAGGGGTCACCAGGCCCGATATGGGGATCGTTCACTGGGGAAATTTTCGCCATTCGCTCCCGCGCGTAGGCCTTACTGAGGAGGCCCTTCATCGGGCTTTTCGGCTCGAAGGCAGGGTCACCATAATAAAAGTCGCGGTCTGCGAAGGCCATGTTCATCGCCTGATAGAGGGTGTGCAGGTAGCGCGCAGAGTTATAGCCCATCCCTTGGAGATCCTGCTCCTCGAGCAGATTTAGCGCCTGCAGAAGGACCGGGCCCTGCGTCCACTCCTGCATTTTATAGACCTCGATGCCCTTATAAGTTACGGAGAGCGGTTCCTCGATTTTCACCTCGTAGGTCGCCAGATCGGCCAGCTGGAAGAGCCCACCTTGTTCCTGTACACTGCGGACGATTTCTTCGGCGATGTCTCCCTTATAGAAGCGGTCGAATGCAGCGTAGAGGGCCTCTTTACGCGATTTTCCGGCGGCCAATGCCTCTTTTTCGGTATCCACAAGCTTTTGGAGGGTGGACGAGAGGGTCTCTTGCACGAAAATCTCACCCGGATAAGGGGCCTCCCGCTCTTCGCCGAGGTGGGGCAGCATGACGGCACGGCTGTAGGGCCATTTTTTCAGCTCCTCTTTTCTGCCCTCGATCATGTTAGCCGTGTGCGCTTCGATGGGGTAGCCCTTCGCCATGTCCATCGCGGGGGCGAGCACCTCCTCTAGGCTCAGCGTGCCGTATTCCGCCAGCATTACGATCAGACCTCCAGGAGTTCCGGGTGTGGTGGCGGCCAGGGGGCCAAATTCAGGGGGGTAGGCCATGCCTTTTTCTTGGAAAAAATCCACAGTGGCACCCGAAGGAGCGACCCCCATGGCGTTAATGGCGATCACTTTTTTCAGTCCGGGATGGTAAATGAGCGCTTGGGTCTCGCCTCCCCATCCCAGCATGTCCCACATGGTGCAGACCGCACCGAGCATGGCACAGGCAGCATCTACGGCGTTTCCTCCACGCTGAAAGGTCATGGCACCAGCAGTGGCTGCCAGGGGCTTGCCGGTGATGGCCATCCAGTCCTTGCCGTGCAGAGGAGGCTTCTGGGTTTGCGTTTGAGCTTGGGTAGGATGTAGGGAAAGGAACATCCCGATCCAGAGTAGAGGGAACAGGTAGCTTTTCATGATTACTTCGGAAAGGATTTGCCCTTAAATATGCTCACTTTCTGCTTGAAAGCCGCATTTTTCGCCCATTTTCTCGCATTTAAGCACTTCTAAATCGTCTTCGCCGTTTGGTTTTTGTTTTCAGCGGGATTCCTCCTATCTTAGTGACGATTTAATGACTTAACAAACAAGATTTTGGGATTTTCCGCATTTAATTTTACCGCATCGTTACAAGAAGGCTTGGAGGCGATGGGTTTCGATACCCCCACACCCGTACAGGAGCAAGCCATTCCCGAAATTCTCGCCGGACATGATCTGATCGCTTGTGCGCAGACCGGCACGGGGAAGACGGCTGCCTTCGTACTTCCGATTTTGCATCGTATCGCCGAGGAATCTACCGGCGGCATTAATACCCTAATTTTAGCCCCGACTCGGGAGCTGGCCATACAGATTGAGCAGCAGATTCAGGGCTTCGGCTACTTCACGGGAGTGAGTTCCATTCCCGTCTACGGCGGCGGTGATGGAGCCACCTGGGAGGTGCAGAAGCGGGCACTCACACAGGGGGCGGACATCGTCGTGGCTACCCCAGGGCGTCTGATTGCCCTTTTGGCCGGAGGCAAAGTAGACTTAAGCTCCCTTAAGCATCTGATCTTAGATGAAGCAGATCGCATGCTGGACATGGGCTTCTCGGATGATCTTTTTCGGATCGTAAAGGCACTGCCTACCAAGCGGCAGACCATCCTTTTTTCAGCTACCATGCCACCGAAAATTCGGCAGTTTGCGCGTAAGATTTTGAGCTACCCCTTTAAGGAAGTGACCCTGTCGGTAGGTAAAACTGCGGAGGGGGTGACGCAGCAGGCGTACATGGTGCATGATCCCGATAAGGAGGCCCTATTGGTGCATTTGCTGGCGCAAAAGCCCTACGAAGCAGTTATTATTTTCGCTTCTACGAAGGATAAGGTGAAAAGCTTGTACCAGCGCCTGCGCAAAACCCATGAGGTGGAGGCCTTCCATTCGGACCTCGATCAGATGGAGCGGGAAAAAATCATGAGCCGCTTTAAAAATCGACAGCTGAAAGTGCTGATCGGTACAGATATCATTTCACGTGGTATCGATGTGGTGGGAATCGAACTGGTGGTGAATTTCGACGTGCCAGGGGATCCGGAAGATTATGTGCATCGTGTGGGCCGTACCGCCCGGGCTGACTCGAAGGGGGAGGCGATTACGTTTATTAATGAAAAGGATATTCGCAAGTTTAACGCCATCGAGGATCTAATCGGAATGGAGGTAGAAAAGCCTGCATTGCCGGAGGGCATGCAAGAGGGACCTAGCTACGGAAGAAAAGGAAAAGGCGGCAGTGGCGGCGGTGGTCGTCACAAGCGTCCTGCTGGTGGAGGCCAAAGCGCTTCTGCAGCAGGTTCAGGCGGGGATGCAAAACGCAAAGGGAGCTGGAAAAAGAAGCGCAGCGGCGCTAAGAAGCCTAGTACTCCCCGAAACGAGCAACCTAACAGCAGCGGCTCTTAAAACTTCTTAATGCTGGAATATGTAAAAGCCTGCCTGCAAGCGATAGATATCCCTTGCAAGCAGGCTTTTCCTTCGTTTACGACTACTTCGGTAAGCTTTCCAGCACCTTAGCGATTAGCTCCGCCTTAGCGGCATTATCGATCCAGCGGCTCACGATCATCAGGTCATGCACGGGGTCCACATAAATAATATTTACGCCCGCACCCAAGTGGAAAAATGCCTCCTCAGGCGCTGAAGGAATTTCTTTCTTATCCGTATTCAAGAAAAAATTCATAAAACCATAGTTGGGCTGCACGGGGGTAGGTGTCTTGGCCATGGCCAACCATTCCTTTGAAATCACCTGCCGACCCTGCCATTCGCCCTCCGCCAGCGTCAGGTAACCAAAACGGGCTTGATCATAGGCATTAATAAAAAGGCCTCCACCCCAGTGGGAGCCTCCACTGACGGACTGTACGATCTGCCCATCCAAAACCACAAAAGAATTTTCATAACCCGTCCAGCGCCACGTCGGACTGGCACCGATAGGATCCATGAGCTCCTCGCGAAGGACTTGCGGAAGTGGCTTGCGCCAAATATTCAATGCGGCCAGCGCCAGCACATTCACCCGCGTGTCATTATACGTATAGTGCGTTCCCGGCTCAAAACGCTCACGCGAGCGCCAAGTCGATGCATTCCCCCTCGGACGATCTGCCCAGTCAGGCTTGCCCCAAAGACTGCCTTCCCAGTCGGACGTTTGCCGTAGCAGGTGATCCCAGGTGATTTTGCGGTTATGATCCCCCGGAAAGAGCTCGAAAACATCCTCTTCCAGCAAGTGGTCGGCCTTATTTATGGACATCCGCTCGGGCTGATAAGGAATAATCGGCGCCATCTGCGTGTACACTGGCTGGTGAATATCTGCGATCAAGCCCCGGTCGAAGGCTAATCCCACTGTGGTGGACAAGATACTCTTCGCCACGCTGAAGGTGAGGTCTACACGCTGTGGGTCTCCCCATTCCGCCACGACATACCCCTTATAGATCACAAGTCCGGTAGCTTCTCCGCGATTTTTCATGGGCCCTACAGGGTAACCGAAGGGCTCACGCCCAAAAGCACTTTCGTAGTGTGCGATTTTTAAGTTGCGGTCCGCCGAGCTTTCCTTTTCTTGCGCGAAGCGCACCGCCTCCGATAACTTCGTAGCATTTACGCCAAGGGACTCCGGACTTTTTTTCTCCCAGTGGCCAGCAGGAGGGAAGTAGCGCTGTGCCGTCACCGAGCTGTGCCAAAGAAGTAACATGCTCAGTAAGAACCATGTGCCATTACGTACTGTCATAAGCTGTCTATACATTTAATTTCGTAAAAAGGTGAATTTTCATCGCCACACCAAACCATTCATCAAAAAGCGTGATTTTCGCCTAAGGATATTGGCTTTGGCCGGGCACGGCCAAACTTCAACTAGTAAATTACCCCTTTCGATCTTTCAGAAAAAAGTGTTTTCATCCCTAAATTAACTGCATTCATCTACATATATGCCCTATCGGCTGAAACCTTTTGATGAATCATGTAATTTTGAACAATTCTATCCTGAGTGAGTAAAACATTCAACGCATCCTTTACGCCTATATGAGTCAGAATATCGTTATTATCGGAGCCGGTGTCGCCGGTTTAGTGGCTGCCTATGAGTTAGAGCAAGCCGGGTTTAACCCCACCCTTTTAGAAGCCTCCGATGCGGTGGGGGGAAGAATCCGTACGGACAAGCAGGATGGATTCCTGTTTGATCGTGGTTTTCAGGTGCTCCTAACGGCCTATCCCGAAGCCAAACGTTATTTAGATTATGCGGCACTCGAGTTACGCATGTTTTCGCCTGGTGCACTGATCGTGAAGCCAGGAAATTCCTTCGCGATTCATGACCCCATTCGGAACCCACTAAAACTGGTGACCATGGCCTTTTCGCAGGTCGGGACACTAAAGGACAAGCTCTCCCTCTTTTACCTCACACGTGAGCTGAAAAGCAAATCCGTGGAGAGCATTTTCGAAGAGCCACAGCAGCCCACGATCGAATTTTTACGAAATTATGGTTTCTCCGATAAAATGATCACCCAGTTTTTCAAGCCATTCTTTAAAGGAATCTTCTTGGAAAACGACTTGAGAACCTCTTCGCGGATGTTTAAATTCGTATTCAAACTTTTCGGAGAGGGACATGCGGCCGTTCCGGCCAAAGGGATGCAACGCATCCCCGAGCAGCTGGCCGCTAAACTCAAGCAAACCACCCTACGCTTACAGACTCCTGTGGACCGAATCGAAATGAATCGCATTTACCTACAGGATGGCAGTGTGCTGGAGGCAGATCGGATTCTCGTGGCCTGCAAGCCGGATGTGGTTATCCCGCAGCTGCGGGGTCAAATTAATACATATCGTCGTGTTTTCAACTGTTATTTTACCGTTCCGAAGTCTTTTATCGGTGCTCCGATGATCGGGCTGGTGCCAGATGAGCGCTTTTGGACGAATAATATCGTGTTTATGACAGATGTAAGTGCTGCCTATGCTCCTGCAGGCAAGGCGCTGCTTTCTGTTTCTGTAGTGTTGGCGAGTCTCAGACCCTGAAAAAGTAATTCAGGAGGTGCGGGTAGAGTTAGAAGCGCTAACGGGCATCTCTGCTGAACACTTCACGTTTCTAAAGAGTTATCACATCCAAGAGGCCTTGCCTGAGGTAGAAGACATGCGCTATGCAGTTAATTTTACTCAGTTTAAGCTAAATGAACATGTTTTTCTGGCAGGCGATCATCAGTTAAATGCCTCCATAAATGCGGCCATGACTTCGGGCCGTCTGGCCTCGGAGGCGCTACGTTACAGTTTACAAGCTCCCCTTTAAATGCAAAAAAAACCCACCATCGTAATCGCAGGCGCTAACGGCTACATCGGCAAGTGGTTCATCGCCACCTTCGCCGGTAAATACCGCATTATCGCGCTGAGCAGAAGAGAAGTGGTGGGGGAACAGCATCCGGACATCGAATGGCGGCAAGTAGAACTTTACTCCATTACTTCCACGACCATGGCGCTGCAGGGGGCGGATTACGCCATCTACTTGATCCATTCCATGAGTCCTTCGACACGCCTCAATCAGGGCAGCTTCGAAGACACGGATTTATTGCTGGCAGATAATTTTGCGCGGGCAGCGCAAAAGGTCGGTATCCAGCATATCCTTTATCTAGGCGGCATTTTACCGAAGGAAACGGGGGATTACCCGATGAGTAAGCACTTATCTAGTCGTCTAGAGGTAGAGGAGACCTTATCGGCTAAAGGAATTCCGTTTACTGCACTTCGAGCGGGAATCATCGTGGGCCCAGGCGGATCCTCCTTCCAAATGATCGAAAAGTTAGTGCGCAAGTTGCCCGTGATGGCTTGTCCGAAATGGACGCTCTCGGAGACGCAAGCGATTTCACTACGGGATACCTTGCAGATAATGGATGTATGCCTTGGAAATCCGGAAGCTTACGGTCGCGTGTTTGAGATCGGCTCCCCAGAAGTTTTGAGTTACAAGCAGATGATGGAGCTGGCGGCGAAGGCCATGGGCAAAAAGCGTTATATCTTCTCTGTGCCCGTGTTTTCTGTTGGCTTCTCCAAGCTTTGGGTGGGCTTTTTTAGCGATAGCCCGAGCTCGCTGGTCTCCCCTCTGGTGGAAAGCCTTCGCCATACCCTTACGGTGGACCCCGCGCTGCGCTTTGATCTCGCTGAAATCGATTACCTCAGTTATGAAGAAAGCGTTTCGGATGCCTTGGCTCGCGCCAAAGAAGTGCCCTGTAGCCCTACCTTTAAGAAAGAGGCTAAGCCTAAAAATACAGTCCGCAGCATTCAGCGCCTACCCAATACGCGTCACCGCAGTGCTCAGTGGGTAGCGAATCGCTATAAGGTATGGCTCCCGACTTTCTTTAGCGTCTTTATTAATGCCGCAGATAATGGAAAGGGGGAAGTGGCTTTTTATCCGCTATTTTTTAAAAAGCCGATGCTGAAGCTGTCCCTGGTGCCCGACCGTAGTGATCATAAGCGCCAGTTGTTTTACATTACAGGAGGATGGCTGGTAAAGCGTATCGATTATGGCTGGCTGGAGTTCCGAGAAGTGCTGGGCGGTAAACATATTATGACGGCGATTCATGAATTTGTGCCCCGACTGCCATGGATCATCTATGTCAATACGCAGGCCATCGCGCATGTATGGGTAATGCGTCGCTTTAGTAGTTACCTGAAAAAATATCACGACTGATTCCAGCGTTTGTTTTTTGCTCCTGCATAATGTACTTCGCTAAGGGGCAGCTGTCTGTTGATGGATAGAAGAAAAATTTAAAATTAGCCAGTTACGGAATAGCTGGCATCTTTTCTGCGGATGTTGAGAACGGTTGACTCCATATTTCGTTAATTAAAAAAGCGTACTAAATAGAAAGAATCATGAAAACATTTTCATTTAAAAATGGTGATACAATGCCGATGTTAGGGCTGGGAACTTGGAAAAGTAAGCCTGGTGAGGTCTATCAAGCGGTAAAATGGGCAGTAGAAGCAGGGTACCGGCATATCGACTGCGCGGCCATCTATGAAAATGAGCATGAGGTAGGCCGCGCCTTGCAGGAGCTTATGGAGGCAGGTACGGTCACGCGGGAGGAGTTATTTATTACCTCGAAGCTATGGAACTCGAATCACCGATTAGAAGATGTGGCACCGGCACTTAAGAAAACTCTGTCGGACCTACGCCTGGACTATGTCGATTTATACTTAATTCACTGGCCGGTTAGTTACAAACCCGGAGTAGCCTTTGCGCGAACGCGCGAAGAGTTTTACACCTACCATGACGTTCCACTACGCCAGACCTGGTTGGGAATGGAGCGGGTGCAAGAAGAGGGGCTTACCCGCCACATCGGGGTCTCTAATTTTAATTCTGCGAAGTTAAAGGAGATCATGGACCAGGCCACGCTTTATCCTGAAATGAACCAGGTAGAATTACATCCTTACTTGCCACAAGATGCATTAGTGGATTTCTGTTTTGCGAACCAAATCGGCATCACAGCTTATTCTCCGCTAGGTTCAGGAGATCGACACGCGTCCATGAAAAAAGAAGATGAGCCGCTACTGATGGAAGATCCAGTGGTAAAAGCGCTTGCTGAGGAGCTCAGCTGTTCGCCTGCTCAGGTACTCATCGCGTATGCCTTGCATCGGAATATCGTGGTTATTCCGAAATCGGTAAATGAAGCGCGCATTCAGCAAAATTTAGCCTCGGCTTCTCTTCAGTTCTCCGATGAGCAGCTCGGCAGGTTGCTCCATATCGGTAAGCAGTATCGCTTCCTGGACGGAGGCCCTTTTGTGGGTGAACAGAGTCCCTATACTTTAAAGGATCTTTGGGAGGAGGCACTGTAAACGAGACCCTTCTGTTATGGCAAAACGCGTAATCAATAAAATACGAAAATTAACCGCTGTCGATATTATTATCGACAGCGTTAAAGACTTTACGAGTTCCGACTCTATGACCTTCGCGGGGAGCACGGCTTTCTATACTATTTTTAGTTTGCCTGCGCTGCTCATCATTTTACTGAACATCGGCTCTGCCTTTTTCTCAGAGTCGGAGATCCGGGAGGAAATCGTCCTACAGGTCTCTGACCTGGCTGGCGAGGAAAGTGCAGCGACCCTGGTCAGTATCATGGATAATTTCGAGCTGGCCGATGGCAGCGGTATTTCCAGTTTGGTGGCCATACTTGTATTAGCTTTTTCAGCCACTACGGTTTTTGTGAGCTTGCAGGGCGCTCTTAACCACATTTGGCACATCCGCCCCAAGCCGCAGAAAGAGTTATTAAAGTTTGTCATCAACAGGCTCCTGAGCTTTTCTATGGTGGCGTCGATCGGATTTATCCTGCTCGTATCTTTGGTTATCGATGCTGCCGTAGTGGTGCTTTTTAACTATCTCGATGCATTCATGGACTTGGGTTTCATTTACTTGGCTTCTATCGTGCATTTCGTGGTCGTTCAACTGCTATTGGTGGTGGTTTTCGCGCTCATGTATAAGATTTTACCCGATGCGAAAGTCCGCTGGAGAGATACCTGGATGGGAGCCTTTGTTACGATGCTTTTATTCGCTCTGGGTAAGTACCTGATCAGTGTGTACATGGGAAACAGTGACTTAGGTTCTACTTATGGCGCTGCGGGCTCCCTGGTAATTTTACTTGTTTGGGTCTATTATTCGGTCGTCATTTTCCTTTTTTGGCGCCCAAATCACCTATTATATCGCCGAAAAAGTAGGGGGAAATGTGGTTCCATTGCCGCAGGCCGTACGGGTCGAAGTAAGGGAAATAGACGAGGAGTAGGGGGTTTTTCTCGGTGGTGTGTGGGGTTCAAAAGGGATAACCTATACCGATATTGAACACCATTTGGCCGGGCAGGCCTGGAAAGCGCCTAAAGAAATCGCCGAGTATGAAGCGTTCGGTCATCGGGCGGGCTGGATCAAAAGCCTTTATACCCATGTCTAGTCGAAAGACCAGAAAGTCAAAATCCATGCGAAGCCCGACACCGGTACCTACCGCGAGTTCTGTCAAGAAGCGGTCCCACTGAAACTGGGCTCCGGGGCGAGTAGGGTCCTCGAAAAAAGTCCAGCTATTCCCAATGTCCAGAAAAAGAGCCCCATCGAAATAACCATAAATTTTCGTTCGGTATTCGAACATGGCCTCAAAGAGGATGTCTCCTGGCTGTTCAAAGCGGTAGTCGAAGCCACCATTTTCCAAGACAGGTGGTGTGAAACTACCCGGGCCGAGTCGACGTGGCTGCCAAGCGCGGATACTGGTACTACCCCCGGCAAAAAAGTATTTTTCATAAGGGAGAATCCCGTCACTTACGCCATAAGGCTTTGCTACGCCCAAGTTCAGCCGATAGCCCATCGTTTGGCGCCCCTCCAGCGGGATAAAGCGCCGGTAATCTGCCTGAAATTTTAAAAACTGGAAGTAGGCTAGGTTTCGAGCTTTTACGAACTCTGGCTGCAACAGATTAAGCGTCGTACCGCCACTTTCGGCATACAAGCGGAGTAGCGAGGCGCTCCGTTTTTGAAAATTTCCGTACTGGTTGATGTTAAAAATAGCCTGACCACTTACACTACTGACGTAAGAAGGTAAGAAGGAATTAATCAGGTTATTCCCTTGATTCTGAAGGTCCTCTAGTATTGCATTGAAATCATCACTTAAGCTGCTGCGGATAAAGTTAGCGTCTACCACATTTAGAGTGAACTGCTGCCTAAAATTCCGAGTATTCCACGTGTAGCCTAAAATAGCATTTAAGCCCTCCCGGTTGTATTCGGGTCTGTCCACATAGTTATACCCTAGCAGTAGCCTCGTCTGGGGGTTGTACCGCCCGATCTGGTCAACTTGAAATAGCCGTACAGGGGTTAAGAAGCGAGGGAATAAGATCGATCCGGATGTACTCACCTCACGGGAGCGGAAAACACCTCCCTCACCTGTGGCGGAGACGACGCCTTCAAGCCCTGCACGAAAGTTAAATTCGAAAATTTCTGCCCCCCGAAACAAGTTGCGATTACGAAGAGAATGGCTAAAAAAGGGCCCCGGTACCTGTTCCGTGATGCTGGCACCGAGCTGGTTGACTAGCTGATACTTTTCACTTGGCTGGGTGAAAATACGTGGAATGAGTGTGTCGCCTACTGCCTCGAAGGTAATGTTAATGAAGCGAAAGATGTCTAAATTGGCGAGTTGCCGCTGCGTTTCGATGACATCACTACGCTTAAAGGCCACACCTTTTCGTAGAAATACGCGTGAAGCGAGAATCCGTTCGGAGTAGCGTTCATCGTAGAGGCGGAAATCGATATCTCGGTAGCGGAATCGCTGGCTCTGATTTCTACCTGCAAGGGCCTCGCTAGGGGCATCGATAAAAAACTGGATGCTATCCAGCACAAACACCTGATGTGGCCGCCCTTGCTCATTGGCCGAAATGAGTCGTTTCACTCCGAGCTCTTGGGTAGCTGAATTTTTTTCTACCTCGTACTGGATAAAGGACTTGTTAAAGGTGTAGTACCCCCTTTCCCGTAGAAAATCCTCGATAGCCTGCCGGTCTCGCGAGATGACAGCCTGCTCATAGCGATTCCCTAGCCGTATGGGGTTCGGGTATTCCTGCAGTGCTTGGTATAGGGAGGTGTCTGCATAGACTTCTTCGAAGCTAGTAATTAGATAAGGCGTATAAGCGCTAACTTGCATGTCGACGTAGGCTTTTTTGCGCCGCTGGCGCAAAACTTCCGTCACCTCGGCATCGAAATAGCCATTATTCGAGAGGTAAAACTGTAGCTGCTTCCGCGTTTCCTCCATAAGCTCAGGGGAGTAAAGCACGCGTTCATTCCCCGTGCGCATGAGAAAATTACCATAGCTCAGGTTCCGATTCAGGCTCGCGATTCGATCATCACGACGCCCTACTTTGCGCGTGAGCTTTCTGCGCTCTCGGTCCGTCTTTACCCCACTGAGGAGTACATTCAGGGAGTCCCTTTCCATGCGCGCCTGCTGACGCCTAGCTACTAGGTTTTCCTCGTTAAAGGTTAGTGCCCCTATTTGATAAAGGGTAACCCCTAAGGAGCCATTAAAAATAGGGATTCGAGTATTGGGCGTCTGCTTGAAGAGCCCCTGCATGTTCCTACGGTCTTCCTTATTCACACCAGAAACCTTCGTGTCATATAGCACAAGGCGGTCCTCCGGCACGTTTCGGGTTAAAGAACACGCCGATGTGAGGAGAAGAAGCAAAAATAAGTTTATATCTTTGGCCTTTAACACTAGGTCTGCTGTCAAAATGTTAAGCAAAAATACGCTTAAGTTTATAAAATCTTTACATCTCAAGAAATTCCGTAAGGCCGAGGGGCTATTTTTTGTGGAAGGGGTTAAAAATGTGGAGGAAATGGTCCAACATGGCTTTAACATCCGCTACCTATTATACACAGACCGCTACCTAGAAGCGCATGTTCATACCCTGAATAGGGTGCCGAAAGGGGCTAACCTGATTTCGGTCAGCGAGCGGGAACTGCAGCAGGCCAGTGCGCTACAGCTAAACAACTATGTGCTGGCCGTGGCCGAAATTCCTGAACCACAAGGGGCACCGACGCTACAGGTGGACCAGCTGGTGCTTGCCTTAGATGGCGTGCGCGATCCAGGAAATTTAGGGACTTTGCTGCGCATCGCCGACTGGTACGGCATTCGGGAGATCTTCGTCAGTGCTGACTGCGCTGAACTTTATAATCCCAAAGTACTTCAGGCTAGTATGGGGTCCTTTACACGCGTGCGGGTGCATGAAGTGGATCTGCCGCTGTGGTTATCTTCGCTCCAAGTGCCCATTTATGGTGCTTTTTTAGAAGGGGCTTCCGTGCATCAGTACCCTTGGCAGCAGGGGGGAGTGCTGCTGATGGGAAGTGAGTCCCATGGGATATCCGAGGCCTGCCGACCCTATGTCAGTCAGGCGCTGACCATCCCCCGCTTTGGCGGAGCCGAATCTTTAAATGTAGGCGTGGCCACTGCTATTTTAATCGATCACTTTAAGCGGCAGCAGCCTTAGGCATGGTACATCTCCTCCAAACGCTCAAAAAGGTAGGTTTCAATGCCTTTTTTTTCTTGCTTCTGAGCACCATCGCGCTGGCCTATGCTTTCCCCGAGTTAGGTATGGAGAGCAGTCCCGTTCCAGTAAAAAAGCTAACGGGGATAGGGGTATCGCTGATTTTCTTTTTCTATGGGGTGAAATTAAGCCCACAGGAGTTATGGAAAGGCCTGCGCAACTGGAAGCTCCACCTTTTGGTGCAGGCGGCCACCTTTTTACTTTTCCCTATGTTCATTTTGCTACTTTTTTATACGGTAGGAGCGGAAGCCACCCCGCTTTGGCTGGGTACCTTTTATTTGGCTGCATTGCCCTCTACAGTTTCCTCTTCGGTGGTAATGGTCTCGATCGCGCGTGGTAATTTGCCCGCAGCTATCTTCAATGCGAGTATTTCCAGTATGGTGGGGATTTTTCTGACACCCCTCTGGATGGAGCTGATGCTTCCGGATACGGCTGTGGATTTTGCGCTGGGAGAAACCTTTCAGAAACTTACGCTTCAGGTCTTGGTCCCCCTTCTGATCGGGCTGTTTTTTCATCGGCTGCTTATCCGGTATGTGGAACGGCACAAAGTGGCGCTTAAAAATTTCGATCAGTTCATTATTTTACTTATTGTCTTCAGTGCCTTCGCAGAGAGCTTCGGGGCAGATATGTTCGCGGGCCAAAGCTGGGGTCAGCTGCTGCAGCTCGGGCTGCTGATGCTTGGCTTCTTCTTCTTCATGATCGCCATCATGCATGGAGTGGGAAAGGCACTCGGCTTATCGCTGCCCGACAGGATCACGCTCCTGTTTTGTGGAAGTAAAAAATCACTGGTGCAGGGCGCTGTAATGGGGAGGGTACTATTTCCTGATCCTCAGGTGTTTGGTTTGATTTTACTTCCCCTGATGCTATACCACACGCTGCAGCTGATGGCGGGTTCAGCCTTAGCCCAGCGCTTAGGTGCACGCCCAGTGGAGGTGTAGTAAGGGTAGGGCTGCCGCCCAAAGGCCAAGGAATATTTCCTGGAGGATCCTTTTGGACGGCAGTCCGATGAACGCCGCTAAGGCATGCGGTAAACGATCGCGTTTATGTGCATGCCTGCGCCTACACTGGCGAAAACGACCACATCTCCAGAGGATAGTTCTTGGCCCTCCATCTGCTGATGGATGATTCTATCGTAAAGAATCGGGATGGTGGCCACAGAGTTATTTCCAAAGTACTGTATGCTCATCGGCATGAGCCCTTCGGGGATTTCACGAAGGCCATAGAGGCGGAATAAGCGTTTAAGTATCGCTTCATCCATTTTTTCATTCGCCTGATGAATGAGCACTTTTTTCACCTCGGAAAGCGTAATGCCTGCCTTGTACAGTGCCTCCTTAACGACACCGGGCACCGTGGTAACCGCGTATTCGTACAGCTTCCGGCCGTTCATTTTTACGAAAATGCGATTTTCTGGATAACTGGGGTTATGAGAGGGGGCCATGTAGAGCAGCGCGGTCTCTGTAACGGTGTCCGTGCGTGTTTTATGCGAGAGAAGGCCGACATCCCCCTCTGATTTTAGGGCGCTGTGCAGCGTGGCGCCCGCTCCATCCGAAAATATCATGGCATCGCGATCATGCGGGTCGATGACACGAGAAAGTGTTTCCGCGCCGATGACCAGCACATGCTCAGCGTCTCCAGACCGAATGTAGTAATCTGCCTGAATGACGCCTTGAACCCAGCCTGGACAGCCAAAGGGAAGGTCATAGGCGATGCAATTGGGGTTTTTAATGCCTAATTTATGCTTGACGCGTGCGGCTAAAGCTGGAACCATGTCGCTTTGCAGATAGCGTGCACTGACATCTCCGAAATTATGCGCGAAAATGATATAGTCTAACTTTTCGGGATCTAACTGGGCATCTTGGAGCGCCCTAGCGGCCGCAAAGTAACCCATATCAGAAGTGTTTAAGCCTGGACTCAGGTAGCGACGCTCTCGGATGCCAGTAATTTCTTCCAGCTTAGCAGCTACTTCCTGAGCGGGCTTTTCGAGTTTTTTTCCGCTCTCATCCATAAAAGCATGCTGGAAAAAGTCTTCGTTTTTTACGATGTTTTCAGGTAAATAATGTCCGGATCCGGAGATAATGGTTTTAATCTGCATGGGTATGTGTTAGTGTCTAAACGCAAATTACGTAGAAAAGTCTGATTTATGATTTATTCACCGTTAAAATGCTTAAAATTTAATATAATCGTAAATTTCAGTTGTTTTATTGAAAATTACTTAAAAAGTGTTTAAGGGAAGGAAAACTTCACTGATGAACTAAGCTATTGACTATCAGTTAAATTAATACCTGGTGGTGTAGTTCGCTAAAGGTTCGATAAGAAAGGAGCCAATAGCAGGTGCTGAAAATTTAACCTTTCTCGCTAAATTTTACCTACATTAGTATGCAAAGAGAGTTACATCTAAAACGGGAAGGAATTCCGTAACTGAATCTAAAGCGAATAACTATGAAAACGTATTACAATCCTGAAGACCTTAAAAAATTCGGTAAAATAGGCGAGTTTCAGAAATCTATGGCGGATAAATTTTTCGCCTATTATGGAGAAGTTTTTCAAGAAGGAGCGCTAACGGCTCGTGAAAAATCGCTAATCGCATTAGCTGTCGCACATGCTGTACAGTGTCCTTACTGCATCGATGCCTACACAGTGGATAGTATGGAAAAAGGCTGCGATGAAGAACAAATGATGGAGGCTGTACATGTGGCCGCTGCCATACGTGGCGGTGCGTCTTTAGTCCACAGCACCCAGATGATGAATAAAGTGAAAGAAATTTCGATGTAATTTGTAGCTTCTTAAATGAAATCATTAAAAGCACTTAATCACCCGCTTTCTCGCGTAGAACAAGAAATCGCAGTACTGGACCAACCTGTAGAGGGCAAAACCTTCGAGGGTTTTCTTCAGGAGCAGGCCTTGTTTCCTTTAAAACCAACGACGATCGATATTCTTCAGATCAACATGGGCAAAATGTGTAACCAAGTGTGTAAGCACTGCCATGTGGATGCTGGCCCTGATCGGAAGGAGATCATGACGCGTGAAACGATGCAGCACTGCTTGGAGGTAATCCGTAAGCACACCATCAAGACCATCGATCTTACAGGCGGAGCACCTGAGATGAATCCAGATTTTCGCTGGTTTATAGAAGAAATACGAGCCATTACACAAACTGCAGCGATTATCGTACGCTGTAATTTAACGATTATCGTAGCGAATCCTAAATATTACGATCTGCCTGAGTTTTTCAAGAAGCATCGTATCGAAGTGGTCAGCTCGCTTCCTTATTTCTCTGCCGTGAAAACAGATGCCCAGCGTGGAGAAGGTGTATTCGGTAAATCCATTCGCGCACTCGAAATGCTGAACGCTGTCGGGTATGGCGTGGCAGATTCTGGTCTTACCCTTAATCTCGTCTATAACCCCTCTGGTGCTTTTCTCCCCGGAAGCCAGCAGGAGCTCGAACAGCAGTTTAAGAAAAAGCTAGCCGATGGCTATGGAATCGTTTTCAATGCGCTTTTCACGATTACTAATTTACCCATCAGCCGGTATTTGGCCTACCTGATGAGCTCGGGTAATTATGAAAACTACATGGAAAAACTGGTCAGTGCCTATAATCCCGTGGCTGCCATGAATGTCATGTGCAGAAGTACAATTTCGGTAGGATGGGATGGCTTCTTGTACGACTGTGATTTTAATCAGATGTTAGAACTAAAAGTAACTGCTCCCGATAGCCAGCACATTAAAGACTGGAACTCTGAGCAGCTGCACCAGCGTGAGATTATCGTAAAACAGCACTGCTTCGGCTGTACGGCCGGCTCGGGCTCAAGCTGTGGAGGAGCTACCACATAAGATGAAGGATACCGCTATTATCGTTTTTCAAAAGCACGCTATCGCAGGCCATGTAAAGACGCGACTGGCAAAAACCGTAGGAAATCAAAAAGCACTTTGGATTTACAAATCCATGGTGCTTTACACCTACCAACAGCTGGAAAAGGTCAAAAATAACATGGATGTACATGTTTTTTATGACCAAGCCCCTGCTTTACCGGATGCATACTTGGAACAGTATGCCTTTCCCCACCACATTCAAGAAGGTGCTGACCTCGGAGCACGTATGCTACATGCTTTCCGTAAAATCCAACAGTTGGGGTACAGCCGTATGTTAATCATCGGCACAGACTGTCCAGAACTGACGGAAGAACTTCTCCTAGAAGCGCAGGCTGTCCTAGCGACGCAGGATGTGGTCATAGGACCTTCTCAGGATGGGGGATATTACCTGTTAGGGCTTCGCGATCCACTACAGTACCTTTTTCAGGATATCCCTTGGAGTACAGAGCAAGTTCTGCCGCTTACGCGCCAAAGAGCTAACGAAAAAGGACTAGGCCTTACCCTGCTGGCAGAATTAAATGATATCGATACAGAAGAGGACTGGATCGCTTATAGGCATCATGTCGTTTCAGGAGATATCTCCTAATCTCTTCTTTTTTTAAATCTTATAAAAAATGTGTATCATGCAAGATGAATAGAGAGCTTTTACTCCTTTCTTTCTTCTTAATTCCTTTTCTGTCAAGAGTTTATGTATCAGAGGCTCAAGTCGTCACCCATAAGTATGAGATATCTGTTGCGGGATTTTCGATAGGGGAAATGCAAGCCAAGAAGCAGTCAAAAGAAAATTCAATTATTTATTCTATTGAGAGTAAAGTTAGTTTTTGGTTTTTTGGCAGGGTAGAAGTGGATTATGGTATAGAGACGCGGTACGACGGAAGCAAGGTCGTTGAAAGTAAAGCATATACAAAAACGAATCGAGGCGATTTTACTTCGCATGTGCAGTGGGATAGAGGGGGGTATGAGGTAGATGCGGAGACGTACAAGTTTGAAAACAAAGAGCGAATAGAAGGTCCGCTGCGCTTTAGTTCTGCGCGGATGTACTTTCATGAGCCAACAAATGAAACCTTCTTTCTGGCAGAAAACTATGGTTTAAAAGCCCCAGTCAAGAAGGTGCAGGAGTACTACGAAGTAGATGTTAATGGGAACAAAAATAAGTTTTATTACGATGCAGAGGGCGTACTGATAAAGGCAGTCATGCAGAGTCCCATAAAAAATTATGTCATATCCCGTATAGAATAACGTAAACACCTCATGAAAGTTTCTGTCATTATCCCCGTGTACAACGAGGCCGAGACGATTGCAAAATGCGTAGATACTGTTTTACACACCCAAGATCATCGGCTAGCCGAGGTAATCGTCGTCGATGGCGGTAGCACAGATAATACAGTGGCCTTAGCAGAAGCCGCTGGTGCTAAAGTACTCGTAAGCAAGGTGCGTACGCGCGCTGCCCAGATGAATTTGGGTGCCTCCGTCGCGATAGGGGACCTGTTTTATTTTATCCATGCAGATACTCAGGTCATTCCATCTTTCATGAACGATATCGCCTCAGAGCTGAGGAAAGGAACACACGCAGGTTGTTTTCGCTATAAATTCGACTCGAAAAAGACCATGTTGAAAATCAACAGCTGGTTTACACGCTTTAATGGTCCGCTGGCAGGAGGTGGGGATCAAACCTTGTTTATTACACGAAAAATTTTCAGCTCTTTAGGTGGGTTCGATGAATATTATACCATCATGGAGGACTTCGAACTCGTGAGGAGAATAAAAAAATCAGGAAAATATCGCTTTTCTGTCATTCCGAAGAGTATCTTAGTATCCGCGAGGAAGTATGAGAAAAACAGCTGGCTGCGCGTTCAGCTAGCAAATCTCATCGTCTTCCTTCTTTTTTACCTTAACAGGCCGCCAGATAGCTTAAAATCGCTGTATAAGCGGCTCTTAATTTCGAGTTAATGCAGCAGTTTCCTATTATCAGCGGTATCCAGCAGGTCGGTATCGGTGTTACGCAGGCAGATGAGGCCTGGGCCTGGTATAGAAAGTATTTTGGTATGAACGTGCCCATTTTTAAGGATGCCGCGGTAGCCAAACTCATGACCCGATATACCTCTGGTGTCGCGCAGGAGCGGTATGCCATCCTCGCGATGAACATGCAGGGGGGAGGGGGATTTGAAATCTGGCAGTACACCTCCAAGGAGGCACAAGCACCTGTAGAAAAACCCAAATTGGGAGATTTAGGTATTTATGCCGTTAAAATCCGCTGTAAGGACGCACAGGCTACCTACGCCTACTTTAAAGGTGAAGGCCTGAAATTACGCAGTACACCGATTAGTGATCCCGCAGGAAATGTGCATTTCTACGTGGAAGATCCCTACGGGAATCTCTTTGACATCGTGGAACATCATGCCTGGTTTACACGCAATGAGCAACTTACAGGCGGTGTTCTGGGCTGCGTTATTGGGGTTAGTAACCTCGAACGCTCCATTCGCTTTTACCGTGATGTACTGGACTATGATAGTGTGCAGGAATTTACCGAGGCTGCCTATGAAGACCTTACCCCGCTAACGCCAGGACCCTGTACGGTGAAGCGAGCAATCCTAACCCACGAAAAGGAACGAAAAGGAGCCTTCAGCCCATTACTTTGTAAAACGACCTTAGAGCTTATCGAACGCACAGACAAAAAAGGAATCCCTCTTTTTCGTGATAGAGACTGGGGAGATCAGGGTTTCATCCACCTCTGCTTCGATATTAACGGCATGCAGGCCCTGAAGGCGCGCTGCGCAATTTGCCACCCTTCACTGTCKATMGWATGTACGCTACGGTACCGTCTGAGGCCATTCGA
>NZ_AJYA01000002.1 GCF_000265075.1 Nitritalea halalkaliphila LW7
CTAAGCGCTTGGGCGGGGAATAAATAAAAAGGAAGCCAGTTTCGTATTGGCTTCCTTTTTATTTTTTTTTGGCCGAAGGCCAAAGGAGGGGCATGTCCTT
Source organism: Nitritalea halalkaliphila LW7 (assembly GCF_000265075.1). GTDB lineage: Bacteria > Bacteroidota > Bacteroidia > Cytophagales > Cyclobacteriaceae > Nitritalea > Nitritalea halalkaliphila. The sequence goes on from NZ_AJYA01000002.1 coordinate 101, forward strand.
AGCGGAGCATTTCTCTGGAAATCACTAATTTCTGGATCTCTGAGGTACCTTCACCGATGGTGCAAAGTTTAGAGTCGCGGTAGAACTTCTCTACCGGATAGTCCTTCGTGAAACCATAGCCGCCGAAGATCTGAACGGCCTCATTCGAAACGCTTACGCACACTTCGGAAGCGTAGTATTTCGCTTGTGCACTGGCTAGGGTTACTTTTTGGCCCTTGTTTTTCATGTCGGCCGCTTTAAAGGTAAGCAGACGGGCAGCGTCGATCTGGGTGTTCATGTCGGCAAGTTTAAAGCTGATCGCCTGGAACTTACTGATGGGCTGATTAAACTGCTGTCTTTCCTTCGCATACTGTATGGAAGCTTCGAGGGCACCCTGTGCGATGCCGAGGGAAAGTGCGGCGATGGAAATACGTCCACCATCCAGAATTTTCATAGATTGGATAAAACCTTCCCCTACCTCACCGAGAATCTGGCTTTTATGTACGCGGCAATCTTCGAAGATTAGCTCGGCTGTTTCGGAAGCACGCATGCCCAATTTATCCTCTTTACGGCCGCCGCGGAACCCGGGAGTGCCTCTTTCGATGATAAAAGCAGTCATGCCGTGGGAGTCGCCCACTTTGCCGTACGGGCGATCACCACTGCGACATCCCCTGAGACTGCCGTGTGTGATAAAGTTTTTCGCGCCGTTAAGTACGTAATAATCGCCATCTTCCACGGCCACTGTACGCATGTTTCCTGCGTCGGAACCTGTGTTCGGCTCGGTGAGACCCCAAGCACCTAGGAATTCACCTGTAGCAAGTTTGGGGAGGTATTTTTGTTTTTGCTCCTCATTTCCGAACTGAAGGATGTGACCGGTGCAGAGCGAGTTATGTGCTGCCATGGAGAGGCCTACTGAAGGGTCTAATTTCGTTAGTTCTTCGATGGCGGTGACATATTCGAAGTAACCAAAGCCAGAGCCTCCATATTCTGTGGGCACTAAAACACCCATGAGACCGAGTTCACCTAGTTTTTTAAACAGTTCGAGGGGGAAGTGCTGCTCATCGTCCCATTTGTTGCGAAACGGGGTGATTTCCTTTGCTCCGAAATCTCGGATCATTTGGGAAATCATGACTTGATTTTCGTTGAGCTCGTAAATCGACATATAAAATTATATTTGGGTTTATTCTTTTAATCTACCCTATAAACATACAAATAATACATGAAGTTTGGAAATTCGATTAATAATAATTTTTCGCTCGGGAATGTGGTCTTTCGGCTTATTGACTGGCGGATGTTGTTCGTCCCTGAAAAAAGTAAAAAGATTAGCGAATGAAAGGGCAAAAAAGAAAAAGGAAAATTGGTTTCCCGTCTTCCCTTTTTCTTTTACTTGCGGTAAAAATTTAGGATAAAAAGAGGTCTTTAAAGGTAAAGGCTTGTCCGTCGAAGAGGCCTTTATCGCTGAGCTTCAGGTCTGGGATAACTAAAAGCGCCATAAAGCTTAGGGTCATAAAGGGTGCCTGCAGCTGTGCGCCCATGCGTTTAGCCTGTGCGTCGATTTGGGTGTAGGCCTGCGCCACGCTGTATCCGTCTTCGCAGCACATCAGGCCCGCCACGGGTAGTCCGAGCACCTGCTTTTCTTCTCCGTTCACGGCAGAAATACCCCCTTTTTCTTGGATGAGGAGGTTGACCGCATCACAGATACTGGCATCGTCTACGCCCACGGCGATGATATTATGGGAGTCGTGGGCCACTGTGGAGGCGATGGCGCCTGCTTTTAGGCCGAAATTTTTCACAAAGGCCATGGCTACGGGGGCTTCGGCATAGCGATTGACCACGGCGATTTTTAGGATATCGGCGGCGACATTGGCCTGGGCCAAACCTTCCTCCACGAGAATATCCCCACTGCTTTCGGGTGTGATCAGCTGTCCATCGAGTGCGGTGATGACGCGTACTCGGGTGCCAGCCGCGGGGAGGTGAAAGTCCTCCACTTTTTTCGGCCCGATGGAGAAGTTGTTAATCGGGGTTTCAGGGTAGGAGGGAAGTAAAGTTTGGCCTTTTTCGGCCACTTTTTCCCCTTGGATATAGGTAGCGAGGTGGAGGAAGTTTTTCAGGTCTTCCACCACGATAAAGTCAGCGGGATCTTGTAGGCGGAGGCTGCTACCGGCAATTTATAGTGAGGATAGGGTTCAGGCAGGCGGCGCGTAGGACGGGGAAGAGGGCTTTTCCTTTGGCGATAGCCCGGCGGACGAGCTCATCGATATGGCTAATGGCCAGGTAGTCTGGATGCTTGTCGTCGGAACAGAACATGACCTGGTCGGGATGGGTATCGATCAGGTCGATCAGGGCGTCGAAGTTTTTAGCGGCGCTTCCCTCGCGGATGGCGATTTTCATGCCGATATCAGCCTTGTCGCGTGCCTCCTCATAGCTGAAGCACTCATGGTCGGTGCTGATGCCTGCGGCGGCATAGTGAGCGGCCTGTTCTCCTCGTAGTCCGGGGGCATGTCCATCGACAGGCTTACCGTAACGATGTGCCAGGTCTATTTTGGCCATCACTTGAGGGTCACGGGCGAGGGTTCCGGGCCAGTTCATCATTTCGGCGAGGTAATGAATATCCGGATCCTCCATGAGCTGGTGGATATCGGCTACTTGGATGGTCGCTCCTGCTGTCTCGAAGGGAGTGGCTGGCACACAGGATGGGGCTCCAAAAAAGAATTTAAAGGGTGTTTTTTTGCCATTTTCGATCATGAATCGGATGCCTTCCATGCCGCAGACGTTAGCGATTTCATGGGGGTCAGAGATGGTGGCGATGCTTCCGTGGCAGACGGCCATGCGGGCAAACTCGGTCGGGATGAGCATGGAAGATTCTATGTGCACGTGGGCATCGATGAAGCCGGGGAGGATAAAGGGAAGGCTGCTGTCGGGCTGGAGCTTTTGGATGCGGCAGATGCGTCCGTTTTTCACTTCGATTTCAGCGGCGTAGATGCTTTCTTGGTGCAGGTCCACTAACTGGCCTTTTAGGCGGAACTCGTTCATGCCGGAGGGGAGTAAAGGTTTGAAATTCAATTTTTAAGAAACTTTCTAAATGCGTGTGTGGGGCGCAAGTCCCGCTTACAGAGGCATTAATTATGCGATAAACTTACTATATTTGCATTTGAAGTAAAAGCATACAGACACTTTTGGGTTTAATGAATAAGATAGTTATTGCCATAGATGGCCTTTCGGGCTGTGGTAAAAGTTCTACTGCGAAGGCGGTGGCGAAAGCCTTAGGCTATGTATATATAGATTCTGGGGCGATGTATCGGGCGGCGACGCTTCATTTTTTAGAAAATGCTACCGAGCTTACTTCCGAGGAGTCTGTGGCAGAGGCTTTAGCGAGTATGGAGATTCGTTTTCGGCCGGGGGCCAATGGTTCCGGGCAAGACACTTACTTAAATGGTCGGCATGTAGAGCAGGAAATTCGAACTATGCGGGTATCGAATTATGTTAGTAAGGTAAGTAAAATTAAGGCAGTACGTGAGGCGCTTGTGGCCAGCAGCAGGCGCTAGGAGCTGAGAAGGGAGTGGTGATGGATGGTCGAGATATCGGTACGGTCGTCTTTCCAGATGCTGAATTAAAGATTTATATGTCAGCGAATTTGGAAGTAAGGGCTGCCCGCAGGCAGACAGAACTGGCAGCAGCCGGGGATGAAGTTTCTCTTTCCGACATCATGGATAATTTAGCTTCGCGCGACGCGATCGATAGTTCGCGCGAGGAGAGTCCCCTGTACCAGGCGGAGGATGCTTATGTCATTGATACGAGCAGTCTACGCTTCGAGGAGCAGGTGGATCAGATCCTGACTTTGGCACGGCGTGCCATGAACCAACAAACCAAGTGAATATGCAAATCACGATAGATAAGAATTCTGGATATTGTTTCGGGGTAGAGTTTGCCATTAAGATGGCTGAGGATGAGATGGAGGTCTCGGACAAGCTTTACTGCTTAGGTGATATCGTGCATAATGATATGGAGGTACAGCGCTTACGGGATAAGGGTCTGGTGGTGATCGAGCGAGAGGATTTACAGGAGCTCAGGAACTGCAAGGTGCTGATTCGTGCACATGGGGAGCCTCCGGAGACGTATAAGCTGGCGATCGCAAATAACATTGAGCTGATCGATGCTTCCTGTCCGGTGGTGCTGAAGCTGCAGCATCGGGTGAAGACAGCTTTCGATAAAATGGAGCAGGAGGAAGGCCAGATTGTCATTTACGGAAAGAAAGGCCATGCAGAAGTGTGGGGCTTACAGGGCAGACTTTAGAGAAGGCTATCGTGGTGATGGAAGATAAGGATCTGGAGCAGATAGACTTCACGCGGCCCGTGACGCTGTTCAGTCAGACGACGAAAAGCACGAAGGGTTTTTATGCGCTAAAGGAAAAAATCGAGGAGCGTATTCGCGCAGTCAAGGGAGAGTTTTCTGCAGTCGATTTTAATGCGAATGACAGTATTTGTCGGCAGGTTTCCAACAGGGAGCCGCAGTTAGCGCGTTTCGCTGAGGAGAATGATGTACTGATTTTCGTAGCGGGCAGAAAGAGCTCGAATGGCAAGGCGCTGTATCAGGTGTGTAAATCGGTAAATGAGCGGAGTTATTTCGTGGAGAATGAGCGCGAAATTCTGCCAGGTTGGTTTTCGCCAGAGGATAAGGTGGGGATTTGCGGAGCTACTTCCACGCCGATGTGGTTGATGGAACAGGTGAGCGAGCATATTCAGGCCTTAGAACAGGATTTAATTCTAGGCTAAAAAGTAGGTCAAAAATTCTTGTTATCCTGTGACTCTACGCACGGTAAAACCTAAATAATAGCTTAAAACGCTTCAATTAACAACTGTATTTTATTAGATTTGAGGCGATTTTCAAGGGATCATACATTCTAAATAAATATGTCAAAAATAGTTAAGCTAAAAAAGGGTTTCGACATTAAGCTAGCCGGGAAGGCGGAGCCGAAAGAAGTCGAATTCCAGACAGCCAAAACTTTTGCGCTAAAGCCAACTGATTTTCAGGGGATTCAGCGGCCAAAGGTTACGGTGAAAGAGGGTGATACCGTGAAGGCGGGAAGCATCATCTTCTTTGACAAGGCGATGGATGAAGTGAAGTATGCGGCACCGGTTTCGGGTGAGGTGGTAGAAATCAAGCGTGGAGAAAAGCGTAAGCTACTCGAAATTAAGATTTTGGCTGACAGCCAGATCGTTTATGAGGAGTTACCTAAGTTCACGCTTTCTTCTATTCGTTCTGCAGATGCGGAGGCACTTAAGAAACACATCGCTGGATCTGGAATGTGGCCACACATCATTCAGCGTCCCTTCGGCGTAGTCGCGAATCCTGCTGACACCCCGAAAAATATCTTTATTTCGGGTTTTGACACGCATCCTTTAGCTCCCGATTATAGCATCGTGCTTAAAGGAGAGGAAGAGAATTTTAAGGCTGGATTAGCGGCCTTAAAGAAATTCACCTCCGGTAAGGTGCACTTAGGAGTAGACAGTGCGAAAGAAGTTCCGAGTGTGTACGCTAATCTAGAAGATGTTCAGGTGAACAAATTCTCCGGCCCACATCCAGCGGGTAATGTTGGTGTACAAATTCACCATATCGATCCGATTAACAAAGGGGATATCGTCTGGACAGTTTCTCCAAGTGGAGTAGCACAAATCGGTAAGCTGCTTTTAACGGGAAGGTATGACGCCTCCAAATTAATAGCTGTTACGGGTTCTGAATTGAAGCAAACAGGTTATGCTAAAGTCATTTCGGGGACTTGTGTGGATAAGCTGGTTCAAGGGAATCTAAATTATGATAATGTACGTGTAGTTTCTGGAAATGTTTTAACTGGAGAGCGCATTCAGCAGGATGGCTACCTAGGCTTTTATCATAACCAGATCACGGTGCTTCCAGAAGGAAATGAATACGAGTTTTTAGGTTGGTTAAAGCCTACGGCGAAAAAGCTAAGCTTCCACCGCGCACTTGGTTTACTTTCTTTCTTAAATGGAAGCAAAGAGTATCGTTTAAACACCAACACTAATGGTGAGGAGCGAGCATTTGTGCAGACAGGCGTTTTCGAGAGTGTAACGCCTATGGATATTCTTCCTGTGTACCTGATGAAGGCGATCATGGCGGAGGATTTTGATGAGATGGAGGAGCTTGGCATCTACGAGTTAGTGGAGGAAGATCTAGCCCTATGTGAGTTTGTGGACGTATCGAAGCATCCGGTACAGGAGATATTGAGAAAAGGAATAGATTTAATACAATACAGTTAACGATATGAAGTTTCTACGAGAATTATTAGATAAGCAGAAGCCCATGTTCGAAAAGGGCGGTAAGCTTGAAAAATTCTATTATGCTTTCGAGGCAGGCGAAACCTTCCTCTTTACACCGAATCATACAGCCGGTATAAAGGGTGCGCAGGTTAAAGATGCTATCGATCTGAAGCGTATGATGATTACCGTGGTGATCGCGATGATCCCATGTTTGTTATTCGGTATTTATAATACAGGACATCAGCATTTCTTGGCCACTGGCCAAACGGCAGGCCTATGGGAGGATTTTGGCGGCAAAATGTTAATTGGTTTGCAGCTGGTACTTCCAATAGTTATCGTGGCCTACGCTGCGGGAGGTTTAGTGGAGGCGGTTTTCGCTGTTATTCGTAAGCACCCAATTAATGAGGGCTTCCTAGTAACGGGGATGTTAATTCCATTAGTAGTTCCAGCTACTATTCCTTTGTGGCAGGTAGCGCTCGCGACGATTTTCGCAGTGGTTATAGCGAAGGAAGTGTTCGGTGGAACGGGGATGAATATCTTAAACGTAGCCATGACGGCGCGTGCCTTCCTATACTTCGCCTATCCGGCGCAGATTTCAGGGGATACAGTTTGGACTTACCTGGGTGACCAAGCGGTAGTCGATGGCTTTTCTGGAGCTACCGCCTTAGCAGTAGCCTACACGGCAGGCGTAGAGGGTGAAGCGGTAACGAGTGCTTTGGCAGCGCATAATACAGCTATCGGAGCAGGCTTATTCGAGTTCGGAAACCTATTTATGGGGTGGATTCCTGGTTCTATCGGTGAAACGTCTACCTTGATGGCACTCGTGGGTGCTGCGATTTTAGTAGCTACAGGAGTGGCAAGCTGGAAGATTATCGTAGGTGGTTTCGCTGGAGCTTATATCATGGGCGCCTTGATGAACTTACTTGCTGTAAATGAGTATATGGCTATGCCTGCGGAATACCACTGGGTAATGGGAGGTTTAGCATTCGGTGTGGTCTTTATGGCTACAGATCCAGTTTCTGCTGCGCAGACTGAAATCGGTAAATGGATTTATGGAATTATGATTGGGGTGCTTACAGTTATCATTCGTGTTTCTAACCCGGCTTATCCGGAGGGAATCATGTTAGCTGTACTCTTTATGAATGTGTTTGCACCGCTAATCGATCATTATGTAGTTAAAGCGAATAAAACAAGGAGGTTACAACGTGCAACAGTCTAATGTATATATCGTAACGTTCTCAGTTATCCTCACGGTGGTACTGGGGCTATTACTATCTGGAACATCGCAGGTTTTAGGACCAATTCAGAAAAAAGCGGTGGAGCTGGATACGAAAAAGCAAATCTTAGGTGCTGTTTTAGAGGCATCTGAGCTTTCTAAAATGAGCGGTGAAGAGGTCTTTGCCTACTACGATAAAAGGATCTCTTCTAAAGTAGTAAACATTAAGGGCGAAGAAGTAGAAAAAGATGAAGACGGCATCGCCATCATTCCGGAGAATGTGGATATCGGCAGAAACTACAAGCGTAAGCCTGAAGATCGCCTTTACCCAGTGTTCATGTTCCTCGCTGAGAATGGTGAAGACGTGGAATCTTTCATTATCCCTGTTTATGGTGCAGGCCTTTGGGATGCTATCTGGGGTTATGTCGCTTTGGAAACAGATTTGACCACGATTAAAGGGGTTACTTTTGCGCATGCATCTGAAACTCCAGGTCTAGGAGCTAGAATTACAGATGCTTCCGTCCAGGCACGTTTCCAAGGGAAGCGTATTTTCGATGAATCTGGTGAATTACAGTCTGTCAACATGCAGAAAGGTGAGGGCAGAGATTACAGCGATGATGCGCATAAGGTAGATGGTCTTTCAGGCGCTACGATTACCGCTGTCGGTGTAAATAACATGCTTAAGGCGTACATGTCTCACTATAGCGCTTATATTCAAAAGCGTAGAAGTGGTGAGTCAGGCGGTATGGCTGTTTTAAATTGATGTTCCACGTCTCTATATTACGATAAGAATGAGTACAGAAACTGCACAAGTGACAGAAGTAAAAAAGCCCGCTGAGGCGCTCCTGTCGAAAAGAAGAAAAAAGTTATTGAGCGATCCGCTTGTCGACGATAATCCGATCACCATACAAGTATTAGGTATCTGTTCCGCACTGGCGGTTACGACACAGTTACAGCCTACATTCGTTATGGCGCTCTCTGTGATCTTCGTAATGGTATTTGCGAACTTAACGATTTCCTTGCTGCGTAATACGATTCCTAGCCGTGTGCGAATCATTGTTCAGCTGGCTGTTATTGCTTCCTTAGTAACTTTAGTAAATGAGGTATTGAAGGCCTTCGCTTACGATATGTATAAGGAGCTTTCGGTTTTCGTAGGTCTAATCATTACAAACTGTATTGTAATGGGTCGCTTAGAAGCTTATGCACTTGGAAATAAGCCGTATGATTCCGTTTTAGATGGTTTCGGAAGTGCTTTAGGTTATGCTTGGATTATCCTTGCAGTAGCTTTCTTCCGAGAGCTGTGGGGTTCTGGATCTGTATTTGGAGTTCCAGTTTTTGACCAAATATCTGGTCTTTTCGGAGATGACTTTAGCTTAGCTACGAATGGTCTGATGGTTTCCCCTGTAGGAGCCTTTATCATCTTAGGCCTTATCATCTGGGTACAGCGTACCAAAACTGGCTATGTAGAACACTAAAAAGAAGCGTAAAATGGATTTATTTAATTTAGCAATTAAGTCGATTTTTATCGACAACATGGTTTTCGCTTACTTCTTAGGAATGTGTTCTTTCCTAGCTGTTTCTAAGAAAGTAAGTACTGCGCTTGGTTTGGGTGCCGCCGTTATCTTCGTTTTAACAGTGACGGCTCCAGCTAACTGGCTCTTGAATGAGTTTATCCTTAAGGAGGGTGCTCTTGTGTGGTTAGGCGAGTCTTTCGCTGAGATCGATCTATCCTTCCTTCGCTTTATCATGTTCATCGCGATTATCGCGGCAATGGTTCAGCTGGTGGAGATGATTGTTGAAAAATTCGCCCCAGCCCTATACGGTGCACTAGGGATTTTCTTACCGCTAATCGCAGTAAACTGTGCGATCCTCGGTGGGTCGCTTTTCATGGCAACTCGTGACTACACGCTTGCGGAAGCGGGTGTTTACGGTTTCGGTTCTGGTGTAGGCTTTTTCTTAGCAATCGTGGCACTAGCAGCTATCCGTGAAAAGCTAAAATATTCTAATGTTCCGAACGGTTTGAAGGGACTAGGAATTACCATGCTGATTACAGGTCTTATGGGAATCGCCTTTATGTCCTTCATGGGTATCGATCTATAAGATTTGACCGTACTATATGAAGTCTTAAAAAAAGCCTCGAGGAAACTTGAGGCTTTTTTTATACGTGTAAATGTTTGATGGTTTTCATTCTTTCACCTTTTCTGTTTTCTTCTTATGTCTTTTGGAAATAAACGCCTCATAACCTTTTTCTTTCGAGGGCTCTTATTTGTCGTTCCCATCGCGCTGACCGTTTATGTGATCGTCATGCTGCTTAATTTTTTAGACGGCATCATTCCTTCACCTATTCCGGGAATCGGGATTCTGCTGATGGTCATCAGTATCACCTTTGTGGGCTATTTAGCGGGGCTTTTCTTGACGCGCCCCCTCTTTGAGATGTTTGAGCGCTGGGTGTACCGTATTCCGCTTGTAAATATATTGTACACGAGTATAAAAGACTTGATGTCTGCCTTCGTGGGGGATAAGAAGAAATTTAATACCCCTGTGATCGTCAAACTTTCGAAAGGCATGTCGCGACTGGGCTTTATTACACAAAATGATCTTAGCGTGCTGGAAGAAGAGGAGCTCGTGGCTATTTATTTCCCTCACAGCTATAACTTTAGCGGTAATTTATACTTGGTTCCTCGCGAAAATGTGCGCATCTTACGACATGTGAAAAGTGCGGATGTGATGAAATTTATTGTTTCTGGCGGGGTTTCTAACCTCGAAAAATGGGACTAAGGGAAGCGTTCTTGTCCTCTCTGCTGCAGTAGCTTTCTTAAAAATAAGGGGAGCCTGTACATGTACAAGCTCCCCTTATGATGCCATTTTACAGGTTGGTTAGAGTTGAGCGTCCAGCTTTTGCGCCAGCACACCCTTAGGCACAGCACCTACCTGCTTGTCTACGATTTCTCCTCCTTTAAAGAACAGAAGGGTAGGGATACTTCTAATGCCGAACTTTGCAGCTACACTAGGATTAGCATCTACATCTACCTTTCCAATCACCGCCTTGCCGTCATAATCGCCAGCGAGCTCTTCAACAACAGGGCCAATCATCTTACAAGGCCCACACCATTCTGCCCAAAAATCTACTAATACAGGTTTTTCAGATGCGATGATTTCCTCAAAATTAGCATCTGTGATCTCAATTGCTTTTGCCATTTTCTATGTCAGTTGTAATTCTTAATGTAATGGAGAATATATGTTTAAATCCAAATATAAGGGAATAAGTTCATTTCGTGTATAGATATACCAAATAGGCGGTATAACAGCGCTTAGCATAGCTTTATTCACTTACCAGTGTATAGGTCAGTTCAGGGAATTGAGCTAATTCACGCATCAATGCATTAGAGGGCTCCACTCGGTACTGGGTGGCTAAAAGCTCCAGGCTGATATTTTCTTTTTTGTCTATTACCGTTACGTACAAGCGCGCATCTCCTTTATACTGTTTGCCTAAGCGCTCCAGCTGATCCATGACATTATAGGTGAGATCATCGAGATCCACGCTGATGCGTATGCCCTTTACGACGCGGTCACGCAGATCATTCAGTAGACCGATACTGTTAATTTTAAATTCAAACTCGCCTTCTTTCCATTTATTCGCATGCATGGAACCTGAAATGTACAGGAACCAACCTGTCATAAAGAATTCCTTAAAGCGCACATAATCGTCCCCGAAGATGAAAAAGGTATGGCTTCCGGCATAGTCTTCCATTGTGAGTGTTCCGAAAGGTTTACCTGTCTTGGTGGTGCGGTGCGCAAAGGCACTTACCTGACCCGCTACCTTGATCTCAGACTTGGCCCGGAGACGGTCTGTGTCTGTTAACTCGGGCAGTGTCGTATTCGTGTAGGCATCTATTTCTACTCGAAATTGGTCTAAAGGATGCCCTGAGATGTAAAGTCCGACTACTTCTTTTTCAAGGTTCAACTGCTGCAACTGGCTGAACGGTTCCATCGGTGTGACGGTGGGCAACGGAATATCTGTTCCTCCCCACCGAATAGGCTCACCTGTGCACTCATTTCTTCCTGTTGGATACGTTGCGCATATTTTGTGGCCTTTTCCAGAAGGGTTACGTCACCATCAGGCGCTTCCAGGTACTGCCGGCGGTGATGCTCTTTAAAGCAATCAAAGGCCCCTGCCTGTGCGAGCGCTTCCAAGGTTTTTTTATTGAGAGCTTTGCCATTCACTCGCTTGCAAAACTCAAAGATACTGGCATAAGGCCCTTTCGCTTCTCGGTTCTCGATGATGTGATCTACGGCTGCATTTCCGGCACCTTTAATCGCTGCTAAACCAAATCGAATTTGTCCTTCTTTATTTACGGTAAAGCCATTCTTAGACTCATTGACATCCGGCCCGAGCACCTGAATACCCATTCGCTTGCACTCCTCCATGAAAAAGGTAACTGTAGCGATGTCATTCATGTTATTCGAGAGAACGGAAGCCATGTACTCTGCAGGATAGTGTGCCTTCAGGTAAGCGGTCTGATAGGCAATCCAGGCATAACAGGTGGAGTGCGACTTGTTAAAGGCATAGGAGGCAAAGGCTTCCCAGTCTTTCCAGATTTTTTCGAGCTTTTTCGCGTCGTGGCCTTTGGCGGCAGCCTGCTCCACGAATTTCGGCTTCATTTTATCTAAGACATCCTTCTGCTTCTTTCCCATCGCCTTTCGCAGGACATCGGCCTCCCCTTTCGTGAAGTCGGCTAGCTTCTGGGAAAGGAGCATCACCTGCTCCTGATATACGGTAATCCCGTAGGTCTCCTCCAGATACTCTTTCATATCGTCGAGGTCGTAGGTGATGGGCTCAAGCCCATGTTTACGCTGAATGAAGCTCGGGATGTATTCCAGTGGCCCAGGTCGGTAAAGGGCATTCATGGCGATTAAATCGGCGAAAACCGTCGGCTTTAATTCCCGCATGTACTTCTGCATCCCTGGGGATTCGTACTGGAAGATTCCCACCGTTTCACCGCGCTGGAAAAGGGCATAGGTCTTCTCATCGTCGATCGGAAAGTGATCGGGATCTAACTCGATGCCGTGCCGCTCTTTTACTATTTTAACGGCATCCTTAATCAGCGTCAGGGTTTTTAGCCCTAAGAAATCCATCTTCAGGAGCCCGCACTCTCTACCACGGCATTATCAAACTGTGTGCATACCATGTCCGAGTCCTTCGCTAGTGCCACTGGAACAAAATTCGTGATGTCGTCTGGCGTAATGATCACTCCGCAGGCATGAATGCCTGTATTCCGTACCGTGCCTTCCAAAACTTTAGCCTGGTTAATCGTCCGAGATAGTGGGTCACTGCCAGAAGAAATCCGTAGCAGCTCGTCCGCTTTTTCGATGCTTTCACTGTTGTTCTTCAACTTCTCCATCAGCTTCGGCCGCTCTTTCGCCAGGCTAAAAAGAGCTTTTAGCTTGATGTCGGGCACTAACTTCGCCAGACGGTCTGCATCACTGAGTGGTAGATTAAGGACGCGGGCCGTGTCACGAATGGCTGATTTCGCTGCCATCGTGCCATAAGTAATGATCTGGGCTACCTGATTCGATCCGTATTTGTTGATGACGTAGTCTATCACACGCTGCCGTCCTTCATCATCGAAATCAATATCAATATCGGGTAAGGAAACCCGGTCTGGATTCAGGAAACGCTCGAATAGCAGGTCGTAGGCGATCGGATCCACATTCGTAATACCGATGCAGTAGGCCACAGCCGAACCCGCGGCGGATCCACGACCTGGGCCTACCGAAACCCCCATCTCCCGTGCCGCTGTCGTAAAGTCCTGTACGATCAGAAAATACCCCGGATATCCCGTTCGCTCGATCGTCGCCAGCTCGAAATCCAGACGTTCTCGGATTTCGTCCGTGATGGTTTCGTAGCGTTTTTCGGCACCCACATAGGTGAGGTGACGCAGGTAAGCATTTTCTCCCCTTTTTCCCCCGTCTAGCTCATCCTCGGGATGCTTAAACTCCTCTGGAATGGCGAACTTAGGGAGAAGCACTTCCCGCGCTAGCTTATAAGCCTCCACCTTATCCACGATCTCCTGCGTGCAGCGAATCGCCTCAGGTAGGTCTGCGAACAGCTTTTTCATTTCCTCAGGGGTCTTGAGATAAAACTCATCGTTCGGAAAGCCATAGCGGTATTCTCGCCCTCTTCTGCCTATGTATTTTTTCGGCTTCTCTACCAGCTCCCCATCTTTAACGCAGAGTAAAATGTCGTGGGCTTTGGCATCCGCCTTTTGATTGTAATAGGTGTTATTCGCTGCGAAATAGCGGACGTCATATTTTTGCGCGAAGCGCAAAAGCACCTCATTCACCTTTTCCTCTTCGGGGATGCCATGCCGGTTCAGCTCCACGTAAAAATCTTCCCCGAAATGGTTTTCCACCATAAAAAGGCTTCTTCCGCCTGGGTCTCGCCCACGTTTAGAATTAAAAAGGGCACTTCTCCCCAAAGCCCTCCTGTGGTGGCGATAAGATCTCCCTTGTATTGCAATAGGATATCTCGATCGATTCTAGGGACGTAATAGAATCCCTCTATGTTTGCATAGCTCGCCAGCTTGGCTAGATTGTGATAACCTGCCTTATTTTTGGCCAAAAGGACCGTTTGATACCCATCGTCCTTGGTATTTTTATTCTTTCGGTCTCGGCATAGGTTAAACTCACATCCTAAAATAGGCTTGATTTCCTGCGCGAGGGCTTCCTTCACGAATTGGAAGGCACCCATCATATTTCCATGATCTGTCATGGCCAGGGCAGGCATCCCCTGGCTTTTCGCCTGCCGAATGAGGGCTGGGATTTCGCTGGTGCACTGTAAAATAGAATACTGTGTGTGCACGTGTAAGTGCGTAAAGGGCACATCACTGAGATCCGATATGTCCGCTCGACCTGCTGCACGAAGGACATCTTTGGCGGCCTCTTGCTGCTTGTCTTTTGCTTGCGCAAAGTTGGCTTCCTCCAAATCAGGCGCTTCATAAACGACATCTTTGGGCTGCAAGCCCTCCGCAGGTGCCTGCACACCTTTTTGGATCAAGCCGAAGAAGCAACGTGCAGTGGCGTCCACATCATAGGCTGCATCGTGCGCATCTTCGAAACCTACGCCAAAAAGCTTTTGGTGGAGCTCTGTTAGGGTCGGCCATTTAAAGCGGCCTCCCTTACCACCAGGGATGGCGCAGAAATCCGTCGATATGTCCTTCGTGTCTAAGGAGGCCTTCGCCTCGAAAGGCATCAGTAATCCCTGGCGCAGAAATTCTGCCCCGACGACATTAATATCAAACTCTATATTATGACCGACGCTGTACTGCGCCTTCTCTAAGGCTTTAAAAAAATCTTCTAAAACAAACTGGAGCGGTTTACCCTCTCGGGTCGCGCGCTCTGTGGAAATGCCATGGACTTTTTCCGCATTATAAGGAATGGTGAAGCCCTCTGGCTTGACGATATGATTCCCTTGGCTGAGTAGTTTTCCCTTCGCGTCGTGCAACTGCCAGGCGAGCTGCACCAGCCGTGGCCAGTTATCTAAGTCACTGATAGGGGCATTATAGTCTCTGGGTAATCCAGTGGTTTCGGTATCAAAAATGATGTACATACGCTTCGATTCTCCTTTTGGGATCATGAAGATAAAAAAAAAGTGGCTAAAAAGAGGAAAAAAATAGGGTTAGGATAGAAAAAATAAAAGGCTTCAGAGAAGCCCTCAAAAGAGTAACGACTATCGGTCGTTCATCTATTATTTATTAAACCTTACAGGCTCTAAGGTCTTGAAAAAAAATGATTTTTCCAAGACCCTACAGCTTTTTTATTGGAAGGTGAAGATGCTGGCTACACCAAAGCGCAGACCGGAACGGAGCATGGTATCGTTTTCAAAGGCCATACCTGCTTCCACCCTAAAAATGCGGAAGATATTATCGACTGCGTATCCGATTTCAGTGTATCGTGGAGCGGTAGGAGTGGCGAGAAAGTTGACAAAAAGATTTTCGCGTAAACCGCTCGTGCGCAGGTACGGCAGCTGGGTTAGCGCGAATTTCCGGAACTGATAGTTCGTTAAGAATTTTGCGTACTGATCTCGCGTACTGTAAAGGTAATAATCCATGAATCGGAAATTATCCACCACCCCGAGGCTGGCGAACACGGTCCTGTTGCCACCGAAATGCGCGAAGTCCATCAAATACACCTGATCATTTGTCAGGAACTGACCTACTTCCGCAGCTACATGCAGACGGCCTGAAATCCCAAAACGCATTTCATGCTCCAGGCGACCACTAATAAAATCAAACTGTGCTGCTGTAGGGGAATCGAAAAGCTCGCCGAAGGCTCGTGAATAGTGCAGCTTGAGGGTAGGGCCTACTTGTTTTTCCAGTGACTTCCGCCCGTTCGAAATGCTGTAGCGAATACCGAAGCGATAGGTAAGATCCACAGCGGCGATGAGTGCCTCATGGTCGCGTGCCTCTCCGATATCCATGATTTCGACATTTTCGGGGAAGTTGGGGGTGAAAACGCGCTCAGGCCTATTGTAGAGGCTAAAGTTATTGGTGTTTTCCAGAAAACGTCTCTGGCTGTAGAGTAGGTGACCGTTCAGGGTAAAGGCATCGCTAAATTTGCGTTCCACCTTGGCTTCCAGAAAATCCTCTGCATAGATTTTCATCAGGTTTTGGCGCAGTAGTAAGGTGTACAGGGAGTTTACCTGTTCTACTATGGGCCCATTACCGATGACTCCCTCTGAATTAAACTGTTGGATGCGGCTTCCACCTCCTATCCCATAGGTGAGACTGCTTCTGTCTTTATAGTCTCTCATCCAATTAAGGGCGAAACGAGGAAGAAAGAGTTCAGAGGAGAACCCATAGCGCAAGTGTCCCGCCGCCACGAATTCTTTGCGGCGCAGCCGCGTATCCACCGTATCTGCGAATCGCCGTGTCTTTTCATAGCGCATGCCACTCCCCACCGTCACGCCCTCGACGGTATTAAAGTTAATTTTACCCCAGGCATCTTCTACGATAAGGCGCTGCCCGCCGCCGAGGTTCTTCTGGGTGCCGTTAAGTAAGATTCCTGGACGGAAGCGCCACTTGGACCTGGTATTTTGTTGTGTGCTGTCCTTCGGTTCGCGCTTTCCGGTCATTTCCTCCCTTTCGATTTTGGCGATACTATCATCGCGCATGTAGCCTTTCAGTTCGGCCTCCGTTAGGGCTACCGGTCGGATGCTGTCCCAGTAGCTCAGGTTCCGCCTACGCGCCAGACTATCTACCTTGTAGGTTTTTACCTCAGTTATTTGGGTAGCATCAGCCTCCTTAAGGGCCTCTTTTTCCAGATCCTGCATGAGCCGGCGCAGTTCTTTACGGCTCACCTCTTCCCCCTCTTCCAGCCTTTCCAGGGTTGATTTCTGACGGCTGGCTTTATCTAATGTGGTGATTTTCTCATCGATAAGCTTCGGCCGAATCGCCAGGGTCTCGTCCAGCTCTAATTCGTAGCGATCCGAGGAAGAGAGGTAGGTAAAGGAGCCTCCGAAGCCCATGACCTTTCCCGAGAAGCGCAGCTCCAGGGTGCCGGGCAGCCATATATCCTCCTGCACTTCTATAAAGAGCTCTTTCTGCTCGATTTTAAAGCCAAGCTGCGAGACGAATACATCGATACTGTGGATGGCCCAAAGCTCATCGATGATGTGGATGGTGCCTTCGAACACCCCCTCACCACGGGAGCGCGGCGTAACTTTAATTTTGTGAATAAGCCGGTTTCCTTCAAAGAAGGAGCCCATCAGCGTGAAACGGTAATAGGCAAAAGCCTGACGCGCGAGAGGGGAGATCCCACCCGCCACTTCTTGTTCATAAAAGGAAGTATTTAAGTAAGGGGCCGGCTGGCGCCAAAATCCTCTCCAGAGCTGCGGATGCTTAGCACTTCTTCCGCGTACGTGTTGGGCTGTGTGAACGTGATTTTGGAGACCGACTCTAAGGTATAGGCCTCATTTAGGTTTAAGCCCTCCTCTTTGAGTTGCTTTTTGATGAAGAAAGGGGCATTTTCGAGCACGCCCGTTCCTCTTAGGTAGACATATTTGGTGTAGCGCTTGATTTGGAGGCGGTGAAAATCTGCTTTGGCGATCGCCTTTCGCATGATCGTGTTCGCAGGATCTTCCTTTCCGGCCTTCACTTCCACTTCCTGCAGGGCGTAGGTCTGCTCTTCGAGCAAAATATCTTTTTCTATCCAGTTTTGGCCGCTTATGGTAAAGGTCTGCACTTGGGTTCCAAAGCCCATAAACTGGACGACGACGTCATAAACTCCTTCCGGTAACGGAATTTCAAAATAACCAAGCTGGTTCGCCGTAAAGCCCTGGCCTGTGTTTCGGACGTATAGGGAAGCGAAAGGGAGTGGGGTATCCGGTCCAGCTTTTACATATCCTTTTACTCCGGACTTGGCCTGCTGAGCCATTGCGCAGGCGCAAAGAAAAGGAAGAGCAAGGTGAAAAGAAGAATATTCGGTTTCACGGCATTCATGCTGTTAGATTATTCAAATATGTCGTGCAAGATAGCGGATTAATGGAAATAACACGACGTTTTAGCGGGGAAAATAATGTTGAGTTTAAACTTGCGAAGGGGGAAGTGTAGAGCATTAGATATAAAAGAGAATTTACTATCCTTTTTCGAGGGAGCGGGGAGCTCTGGAACAAAAGAATAGTTGGGAGAAGTGTTTCTTTCCAAATATTCGTTTTTCGGTAGGGAAAAACGGGAAAGCTGATTTTCAGTTTTTTAAAAAAAATTGAAAATTTTAACATTTCGTAAAGCTCAATCGATTTCGGTTGTCGAAAATTTAAATTATAAGGCTGTTTGTTGAGTTTAGATGAAAAATATCAATATTCTGTTAGCAGTGCATGAACGCTTTAGAAAGGTTCTGTTTTGTTAAATTTTGCAAAATTAAAATTAAACGTCCATTTTAGATTCGGAATTAAGTAAACACAACGTCGTTCTAAAAACAAACAACAAACCCTATGAGAAATTATTTACGAAAGCTGAAAGCACTGACACTCGTCGCCTTTATGCTGATGCTAGGCGTGCAAGTGGCTTTTGCTCAGGGTCGTGAGGTGACCGGGACAGTCCTGGATGCCGATTTTAACGATCCACTGCCGGGAGTTACGGTAGTCATAAAAGGTACCACGCGCGGTACCACTACGGACTTAGATGGTAAGTTTCGGATAACTGTAGAACCAGGAGACAGGACTTTAGTCTTTTCTTTTGTAGGCTTTACGTCACAGGAATTCGCCATCGGAAATCAGAGTACCTTTAATGTTACGATGGAAGAAGATATCACCTCTTTATCAGAGGCGGTAGTAGTCGGTTACGGAACCCAAGATAAGAAAGAGATTACATCTTCAGTAGCAAGTGTAGGTGTGGAAGATTTCAACAGAGGTAACTTCCCGAATCCGCAGAGCTTGTTAACGGGTAAGGTAGCGGGTTTGAACATTTCTACTCCTGGAGGTTCGCCAAATGCCCAGCCGACTGTTCGTCTAAGAGGTATCTCCTCTTTTGGAGCAAACTCAGCACCTCTTATTGTACTGGATGGTGTTATCGGTGCTTCCATCGATGCGGTGGATCCGAATGATATCGAAACGATCGATGTATTAAAGGATGCCTCTGCTGCTGCTATTTATGGTACACGTGTGCAGCGGGTGTTATTTTGATTACAACTAAGCAAGGGTCTTCCAAAAAGGGCTTTTCTAATGTAACCATTAATACCTTCGGTTCGGTAGATCAGGCTACAAACCTTATCCCTGTTTTATCTCCTGAAGAATTCAGAGCAAGAAGAATTCCAGAAGCAGATTTTGGCAATGAAACCAACTGGAGAGACGAAATTTTACAAACTCCTGTAAATGGTACCACAAACGTGTCTTTATCAGGCGGTTTCGGAAACACTAGCTACCTAGCATCCGTTAATTATAGAAATAATGCAGGTATCGTAAAGAATTCGGGGAGAGAGACATTGAATACGCGTTTAAATTTAAATCACGGAGCACTGAATAACAGATTACGTATGAACGTTAATCTATCCTTCACAGATACGGAGGCAAATGACGTGCCAGGTGAAGCCATGCTGATGGCTACTATTTTGAACCCAACGATGCCTATTTTTGACAACTCTGCTGAGGGTTTACGTAATGGAGGTTTCTTTCAGCCTACAGGATTTGACAATAATAACCCTGTTTCGCTTATTAACCTAAGACAAAATCAGACGAAAGTAAGGAATGCCTTATATTCTTATCGTGCGGAATTCGATTTAACAGATAAGTTAATTATTTCTGGGCAGTTTTCTCAGGATGTATTAAATACATTAAATGGTCAGGCTACCTCACGTTTTGATGGTGCTCCAGGTGGAGGTCGTGCGAACAGAGGGATCGCGGAGCAAAACACCTTTGATCGTGTGAATACGGTAATTACAGGTAACATCCGTTACGAAGATGAAATCGCAGATGGTTTAGAAATGGCCGTTTTAGCGGGTGCTGAATCTCAAATTTTTAACGAAAGAGGTTTCGGTGCACAGGTTAGACAGTTCTTATTTGACCAATCCTTTAATAATTTAGGTGCTGCGGGCGTTCGTTTTGGTGAAAACACCAATTTGTACTCTTTCGCAAACCGCTCGGTTCTGAATTCTGTATTTGGTAGAGCGAATTTCAACTACAGAAATACGTACTTCTTCTCTGCTACTGTTAGGGCGGAAACTTTCTCAGGTTTTGGTAGCGAAAACCAAACGGGTATCTTCCCAGCATTCTCCGCTGGTGCGGATTTGACGCAGGTATTCGATATGGGTATTTTCAATCAGTTTAAGTTAAGAGGTTCCTTCGGGGTAGTAGGTCAGTTGCCTCCTTCTCCAACCTTGGCGCTTGGTGTATTCGGAAATGGGAACCGTATTCAGCTTGATCCTCAGGATTTAAATACAGCTTTCGTAGCACCACAGCAGATTACGAATCCGAACCCTCAGTTACAGTGGGAGACGACTACTGAGATCACTTTAGGTTTAGACTATGCGATCATGAATGGTAAGATTTCGGGTAGCATTGATGTCTACAGAAGAAATATCTCTGATCTCCTATTCGAAACGCCGGTAGGGTAGGTAACCCAAATCCATTCGATCCAGGAAACTTCTTTACAGCTCCTGCCGTATGGGCGAATATCGGTGAACTTCGCTCTGCTGGTTTGGAATTCTTGATGACTACTGATCGTATAAATCTAGGTAGAGGAATTACATGGACGCCGACGGCTATGTTTACAATCTATCAGCGTGCTAGAATTCAGAACATCGGTGTGGGAAGTATTCAGCTACCTGAAATCAGACGCGGTGTTCCTGGATCTCCAGGGGTAAATAACTCTCAAGTAATCCGTAACATCGAAGGCGAGCGTGTAGGGGACATTTGGGCACCTCGTTTATTAGGTATTCTTGAAGATGGAACGACGGTATTATCTTCTGAAGAGCCTGATGATTTCGAGCGCATTGGTAATGCATTACCAACAGGTGATTTCGGATTTACGAACCAATTCAACTACGGTAACTGGGATTTCAATTTCCTACTACGTGGTTCTTGGGGTCACATGATGCTAAACTCATTCCGACTATTCTACGAAGGGGATGGAAATGCTACTTGGAACTCTGTACGCACGCGTAATACGCCGACTGATCCAGTAATCCGCAATGCGCCAAGTCAAGCATCTGACTTCTATTTTGAAAGAGGTGATTTCATTCGCTTGGATAACATGCAGTTAGGCTATACGATCCCTACTACATCTGAAAACATTTCTTCTTTCAGAGTGTATGCAGGTGTTCAGAACCTATTTACTTTATCTACATTTACTGGTGTAGATCCTGAAGTAAGATGGACTGACGGTGGTGATCAGTTAGCCCCAGGGATCGAAAGAAGAGATACGTATTTCGTACCACGTATCTGGACAGCAGGATTAACAATAACCTTTAAATAACATAAACTAGTTTACATATGTTACGAACAATTAAATCAATAGGTGTAGGAGGGCTCATGGCGCTAACCTTAGTGTCATGTGAGCTCGAGCAGGAGGTATTGACGGGAGTCACCGCAGAAGATTTAGCGAATAACCCTCCAGATGAATTAGTAGAAGTTTTGAAGCAGTCTGCGTATGCGCGACTGATGGGTGGTGGTAGCTTTGGGGGCCATGGAGGTTTCTATAGTTATCAGGAAATTAGCTCCGATGAAATTGCGATCCCTGTCAAAGGGGGTGACTGGAATGATGGTGGTGTGTGGGTACGTGCTCATAGACACACTTGGGCGGTAGACGATGTGGACATTAATGGCATCTGGGATTTTCCTTACCGTGTAATTGCTGAGTCCAACTTATTAATTCAGCAGTATCCCGATGTAGAGGAGCTTGTGGCAGAGCTACGCGTCCTACGTTCATTAGGTTACTTATGGTTATTGGACAGCTTCGGTAATGTGCCGCTGATTATCGAGACCACTACGGATCCTGCTCCTCCAGCAGCTACGGACAGAGAGCTTTTCGATTTTATCGAAGCAAGTGTGAAGGATAATCTGGATATGTTAACGAAAGATAATGTACGCATTAACCTGAACTACTGGACAGCGCACATGATTCTGGCGAAATTATATATCAACGCAGAAGCATATATCGGAGAGCCACGCTGGGCAGAGGCTGAGGAAATGCTAGATATTATCATTAATGAAGGTCCGTATACACTTTCTCCAAACTACTTCGCGAACTTCTCTGCGAATAACGCGGGTTCAGTAGAGAATATGTTTACGCTTCCTTATGATGCGAATAACGCAGGTGGCTTTAATATCCACCACATGACTTTCCACTATGACTCTCAAAGAACCTTTAACTTGGTAGATCAGCCTTGGAATGGTTATGCTGCATTAGAGGAGTTTTACAACAGCTACAGCGATAACGACCTAAGAAAGAACAACCTTCTAACAGGTCCTCAGTTTGAGTTAGACGGTGTAACGCCTCTACGTGATGAGTCTGGCTGGGATGGAGATCCTGATGGTCCTGAAATCAACTTCACTCCTGAGATCAATGAGCTACAGCCAAATGCGTTCCGTCAAGCGGGAGCTCGTATCAATAAGTTCGAGATTCCTTTAGGTGCGCAGCCTGACTTGAACAACGATTTCCCTATCTTCCGCTATGCAGATGTCATTCTGATGAAAGCTGAGGTTCGTTTACGTCAAGGTGATGTTAGCGGCGCTCTAGGTTTCGTGAACCAGGTGCGTCAGCGTGCTGGAGTAGAAGATTTCACTACGCTTACGCTAGACGATTTGTTAGCAGAAAGAGGTCGTGAAATGTTCGCTGAAGGTTGGAGACGTTCTGATCTGATTCGTTTCGGACGCTTTAATGGTACTTGGTGGGAGAAGCCAACTTCCCCTGTCACCAGAAACCGTTTCCCGATTCCGCTCAATCAATTACAGGGTAATCCAAACCTTAGACAAAATCCAGGTTACTAAACCTATTCAACCTGTTATAAGCTAAAAGAAGTGCGCTCAGGCGCACTTCTTTTACATTAAAGCCAGCTCATCCTTACTAGAGACCACGTAGCATGCGTTTACAATCCACCTTCCTTAGTTTACTCGTTGGTTTCCTCTTTTTTCAGTCTTGTGGGTCTTCCGACCCAGAGACCTCTACGCTATTTGAATTAGTACCAGCTTCTCAGTCAGGCATTGACTTTAGAAATGAGCTGGTCTATGATGAAAAGTTTAATCCATATACTTTTCGGAATTTTTATAAT
The DNA here is from genome assembly GCF_000265075.1 of Nitritalea halalkaliphila LW7. Classification (GTDB taxonomy): domain Bacteria; phylum Bacteroidota; class Bacteroidia; order Cytophagales; family Cyclobacteriaceae; genus Nitritalea; species Nitritalea halalkaliphila. Next base: position 23,333 of record NZ_AJYA01000002.1, read on the forward strand.
GGTGCGGGCGTAGCTGTAGGTGATATCAATAATGATGGCCTGCTTGATATTTTTTTTGCCGGGAACCAGGCAGATAATAAACTATACCTAAATAAAGGAAACTTTCAGTTCGAAGATATAACAGCCCAAGCAGGCCTCGCTGTACCGGGTATTTGGTCCACTGGTGTGAGTATGGTGGACATAAATGGCGATGGCCTTTTAGATATTTACATTTGTAAGTCCGGTCCTCTCGGGGGAGAGGAAAGGCATAATGCGCTTTATATCAACAACGGAGATCTCACCTTTACCGAAATGGCCGAAGCCTATGGCATTGCTGATGAAGGCTTGTCCCAGCATGCTGTGTTTTTTGATTTTGATCGAGACGGTGATCTGGATATGTACCTACTTAATAATTCTGCGCGTTCCGTGGGGATAAATGATCTCCGAACAGGACAGCGAGATATCCGAGATCCTTTAGGGGGGAATAAATTGTATCGAAACGATGATGGTTTCTTTGTAGATGTAAGTGAGGAAGCCTGTATCTATGGCAGTGCGATCGGCTATGGTCTAGGGGTAACCGTTTCTGACGTGAATCAAGACGGCTGGCCAGACCTGTATGTGTCGAATGATTTTTTTGAGAAAGATTATCTGTACCTGAACAACGGGGATGGCACCTTTTCGGAGGCCTTAGAAGACATGATGCAGGAAATTAGTATGGGCTCTATGGGAGCCGATATCGCCGACCTGGATAATAATGGTTGGCCAGATATTTTCGTCACCGAGATGCTCCCGGCCACCTTAGAGCGTGTGAAAACCAAAACCCCTTTTGAAGATTGGGACAAGTACCAAGCGAATGTAAAAGCGGGGTATTTTCATCAGTTTACGCGTAACACGCTACAGCGCAATTTAGGACGCCAGCCGGGTTCTGATCAGGTTCATTTCATCGATGTGTCACGGCAGACTGGACTCCATGCCACCGACTGGAGCTGGGGTGCACTCATATTTGATATTGATAATGACGGGCTTCGGGATGTTTTCGTGGCGAATGGCATCGTGAAAGACTTGACAGATTTTGATTATGTGGACTATTATGTAAACAATCAAAACCTAATTGCCACTTATCGAAAAGATTCCGTTTTGCTGACCAAGCTAATCGATCAGTTTCCCTCTGTTCCACAGCCTAATTTTCTTTTTAAAAATCAAGGAGGTTTTCGCTTCGAAAATATCGCGCCAACAGCCGGCTTGGAGCAACTTACTTTTTCCACAGGGCAGTTTATGCCGACCTGGATAATGATGGAGATTTAGACCTTATTATCAATAACCTAAACGGAGAGGCTTTCATTTATGAAAATAAAAGTGAAACGCTTTACCCGGAGCATCGCTTTTTGCAGCTGGATCTCGGCATGCGTTTCGGAGCACGCGTGATGCTTTATGCAGGTGACCAGCAGTTTATGGCGGAGCATAACCCCGTTAAAGGCTATATGTCTTCGGTGGATCAGCGCATGCATTTTGGGCTGGGCCCAATTACCGAACTGGATTCCGTTATCATTTTCTGGCCAAATGGCCAACGTACGCGCTTGGAGGCTGTAGCTACAAATCAACTTTTACAGGTTTCACCGCAGGCTTCAGATCCGTCTTGGTCCGACTTGCTTCCACAAGCAGAGGAGGGACTCTATCGGCTTTCGGACACCCTGCTGGAGTGGTCACATGAAGAAAGTAATTTTGTGGATTTTGACCGGGATAGGCTGCGCTTCCATATGATTTCAAATGAGGGACCGCGCATCGCTGTAGCCGACGTGAATGGAGACGGACTAGATGATCTCTGTCTGCCTGGAGCAAAAGGTCAGGCAAGTTCTGTTTGGCTGCAGCAGGAGGATGGTTCTTTTCGACATAGTCAGGATCTTTCTGTGCCAGAGGCAGAGGATGTGCAAGCGCTCTTCGTAGACGTTAATGGTGATGGGGCGCTCGATTTGTACCTTGCCTCGGGAAGCATCGAGCATGGGGTAGGGAGTATGCTCTATCAAGACAGGCTTTACACGAATAATGGCGCTGGCCAATTTACCCAAGTTGAAAATGCTTTGCCCACGCGTCCGATTAGCACTTCCTTTGTGAGGACCTTAGATTATAATGGAGATGGTTTTCTGGATTTGTTGGTCGGGGGCAGGTCGATTCCTTTTGCTTATGGGGTACCGCTGGATGTGCAGCTCTTAGAAAACGATGGAAAGGGTGGCTATTCACTCGTAACGGGTGAAAAAACGGCCGCTTGGAAGGAAGTGGGGATGACCCGAGACGCGGTAATCGTCGACATTGACGGTGATGGCTCCGATGAGGTGGTTTTGATCGGCGAGTGGATGCCTATCCGTGTATTTAAATGGCAAAACGAGCGCTTTGTAGATATTAGTCAGGAGGCGGGCTTTGCGAAAACTTCTGGGTTATGGAACACCGTGCATGTGTTTGATTATAATGGTGATGGGCATCCTGACCTCTTTTTCGGGAATCATGGCCGGAATACCCGTTTATCGGCGAGTGCTGCTCAGCCCATGCGCCTTTATGTAAATGATTTCGATCAAAATGGCAGTATCGAGCAGCTACTTACCATTTATGAGGGAGCTCAAGCTTACCCACTGGTGCTCAAAGGTCCTCTTTTGCGTCAGCTCCCCGCACTGCGAAAGCAGCTCCTTACCTACGAAGCGTATCAGGATAAGCGGATGGAGGATTTATTCCCTGCTGAGGTTTTAGCGCGGAGCCTCGTGCTAGAAGTGGAAACCCTGGAGCATCACTTGTTTCTGAATGATGGAGCGGGTAAGTTTACACGGCAAAAGCTACCCGAACTGCTGCAGGCGGCTCCGATTTATGCGGTTCACAGTATTCCCGAAAGTCAGCAGCTATGGTTAGGTGGAAATCAGTCGCGCATCAAACCAGAGCTTGGAACTGCCATGGGGAGTTTTGGCTGGGTGCTCAGCCATCGAGATCCCGCATCACCGCGGGTGCTTTCCGCTGAGGAGTCGGGGTTATTTGTAAGAGGTGAGATTCGGGATATGCAGTCCATTCGCAGCCGAAATGGAGAAAAAATTTTAGTCATTCGAAATCATGATAGCGGTTTAGTATATGAAAAAGTGGAGTAACTGTATGTGTTTTCACAGCGTAGCTAAGGCATTTCGTTCCAGTTTGGGGCTCCTGCTGCTCCTGTCGGCCAGCGCCTCCTGGGGGGCTGTAGCTTGGAGACCACCTATGAGAAGACAAAGAAGCGGGAATTGGCCTCCGGCCAAATCTACGAAGAGCTGTTCTTAGGCTTGGAGTTCGGTATGTCCCGAAAGGACTTTTTTTCTACCTGCTGGGAGCTGAATAAACATGGGATTTTAATTAATGGTGCACACGAGCTTATGGTGCGCTATCAGCCAGACCTACCTTCGGGAAATGAAGCCAATATGTTTTTTTATCCGCGTTTCGAAGGAGATAAGATATTTTATATGCCTGTGGAGTTCCAGTATCGCAACTGGTTTCCGACGAATCCGGCTACCACATCTGAGAAGCTGGTGGAGGATGTAGTCGGCCTTCTGAGCAGCTGGTACGGGGAAGGATTTTTCCGTGTAGAGGACAAAAGCGGAGCCTTTGCGATGGTGAAAATCGATGGAAATCGCCTTATTCGTGTATATATAAAGAGTCTTAGTGCGGTACGGGTGGATATTCTAGACTTGCGCGTGAAAGATATTACGGAGATTAGCTCATGAGGAGAATAAATAGCTTTTTACTAGTCCTAGCTGCCGGTGCCGTACTGTTGGCATGTAACTCGAAACCGGATGCGGCACCTCAGGAAACGCTTTTCCGCTCCCTGTCTCCCGAAGAGACAGGTGTGGACTTTCGGAACGACTTGGGCTTCGATCCCCGCTTTAATATTTTCACCTATCGGAACTATTATAATGGCGGCGGTGTGGCCTTAGGTGACGTGAATGGGGATGGCTTGTTGGATATTTATGTGACGGCGAATCAAGGCCCCAATAAGCTGTACCTAAACCGAGGAGACTTCCGCTTTGAGGATGTTACCGATGCCGCCGGAGTAGCCGGAAATGCGGCTTGGGCCACAGGTGTGGCCATGGCAGATGTGAATGGCGATGGCTTGCTCGACATTTATGTGTGTAATTCCGGTGATGTGGCCGGTGATAATAAAAAAAATGAGCTCTTCATTAATAATGGCGATGGTACCTTTACCGAGCAGGCAGAAGCCTATGGCCTCGCGGATGAAGGGTTTTCCACGCATGCAGTCTTCTTTGATTTCGATGGCGATGGCGACCTCGACGTGTACCTGCTGAACAATAGCTATCAGGCTATCGGAAGTTTTAATAAGATGCAAAACGAGCGTGTGCGTCGCGATCCCGTGGGTGGAGATAAGCTCTACCGTAATGATGGCGGCCGCTTTGTAGACGTAAGCGAAGAAGCCGGAATCTTCGGCTCTGTCATTGGCTTCGGCCTGGGCATCACCATCGGCGATGTCAACAGAGACGGACTGCCAGATATTTTTATCTCGAATGATTTTTTCGAAAAGGATTATCTCTACATCAACCAAGGGGATGGCACCTTCAGCGAGGAGCTCGAGCAGTACATGCGTAGCATTAGCGCTGCCTCTATGGGGGCCGATATCGCCGATATTAATAACGATGGCTTTCCCGATATCTTCGTGACGGATATGCTCCCCGAGCCACAAACCCGATTGAAGCAGGTGACGACCTTCGAAAACTGGGACAAGTTTCAGTTTAATAAGACCCACGACTATCATTATCAGTTTAATCGCAACATGCTGCACCTGAATAATGGTGATGGTACCTTTTCGGAAATCGGTCGCATGACGGGTATGGAAGCTACAGACTGGAGCTGGGCAGCTTTGATCGCGGATTTCGATAGTGATGGGCTTAAGGATGTGTTCGTAGCGAACGGCATTTACCAAGATATCACCGATCTGGACTACCTGAATTTTATCGATAATGAGGAGACGAAGCGGCAGATTATCAGCAAAGAAGCAGTAGATTACAAGGCGCTGATCGACCCGATTCCTGTTAACCCTATTTCGAACTATGCATTTCAAAATAAAGGCGATCTTTTCTTCGAAAATGTGGCTGCCAGCTGGGGCTTGGATACCCCTAACCACGCGAACGGTGCCGCGTACGGGGATCTGAATAACGATGGCTACTTGGATCTGGTCGTTAATCAGGTGAATGGGGCATTGGCCATTTATAAGAATCAAAGCGCCCAGCTGCAGCCAGAGCATCATTTTCTTCAGGTGCAGCTAAAGGGCAAAGGCATGAACACGTCTGCTATCGGTGCGCAGGTTCAAGTGCTCACGGCCTCCGGCCAAAAGTATCTGGAGCAGATGCCCAACAGAGGGTTTCAGTCCTCCGTAGATCCCAAGTTGACGATCGGTCTCGGCGCAGACAGCCTCGTACAGCGCCTGACGGTTCGCTGGCCAGATGGTACTTTTACGGTAAAAGAGCAGGTAAAGACGAATCAGCTGCTGACCCTAGACCAAGAAGAGGCCGTTTCCGCTGTCCCTGAAGGCTTCTACCCAAAAGTACATGCACCTGCGTTTACTTTGGCCGAGAGGCCTGCATTCCAACATACCCATGAAGAAAATAAGCTGGTAGATTTCGATCGAGAGCGCCTGCTTTACCATAAGCGTTCGACAGAGGGGCCTGCTTTCGCGGAGACGACTGTAGCGGACGGAACGCTGATTTATATCGGCGGTGCCAAAGGCTTCGCAGGGCGCTTTACCTGCTGGATACCAAAGGAGTAGCGAAGCCCGTGGTGGTGCCCGATCTTATCGAAGACGCTTCCTCGGAAGATGTTTATGCAGTGTTTTTCGATGCGAATGGAGATGGTCATCCAGACCTGTATGTCTCGAGTGGAGGGAGTGATAGTGGCTTCGGGGATCCCGGTTATACGGATCGCCTTTATCTGGCAGATGGTGCAGGGAATTTCATACGTGCACGTGATGCGCTGCCGAAGCTACGGACGAGCAGCAGTGTCGTGCTGCCGGTAGACCTCACGGGGGATGGCATCTAGACCTGATCGTAGGGGGGCGTTTGGTGCCTTTTGCTTATGGTGTGCCCGCGGCTACCAAAGTGTTTATTAATGATGGAAAAGGTAAGTTCCGCGATGAGACGGCGGCACGTGCGCCAGGCTTCGAACAGCTGGGTCTCGTGACGACAGGCCTCGTGACGGAGGTAAATGGACAGCAGGCGGTGCTGCTAGCGGGTGAGTGGATGGCACCTCAGCTCTACCTCATTCAGGAGGGCAAGCTGCAGCTAGATGAACGGCAGCCTTTCGGAGACTGGAGTGGCTGGTATTTTACCGCGAGCCAGGCGGATCTCAGTGGAAATGGCCGTATGGATATCGTCTTAGGAGCGCAGGGTCTTAATTCACGCCTCAAGCCCAGCACGGAGCGGCCACTTGTGATGGTGGTGAATGATTTCGATCAAAATGGGAGTGTCGAGCAGGTTTTCACCTATAAGGAGGGCAGCAAGCATGTGCCGATTACCTTAAAGCATGAGCTGGAGCGCCAACTGCCCTATTTGAAAAAGCGCTATCTGAAGTATAGTGCCTATAACAATCAGTACTTAGAGGATATTTTCGAGCCTGCGCTGCTGGAGCGGTCGCTGTATAAGGAGGTGCAAAGCTTCGCTTCTATCGTGCTCCTGCAGGGAGAGGATGGCATTTTTCGGGTACAGCCACTGCCGCGGGAAGCGCAGAAAAGCCGGATTTTCAGTGTGCTAATTGATGATTTTAATGATGATGGTATTCCAGATCTCCTTTTAGGGGGTAATTTATATGGGGTGAAGCCCGAAATGGGCAAGTACGACGCCAGTTTCGGTGAGCTTTTCCTCGGGAAAGGGGATGGAACTTTTGATTTCGTGCCGAACAGGGTGCACGGCATGCGGCTGGAAGGCGATGTGCGTCACCTTCACTGGCTGCCGGGCGATAAGCGACAGCTACTGGTGCTGCGGAATCAGGCGCCTACGCAAGTCTGGGAGCAGGTAAAAGTCGTAGAAAGGGGGAATCCGTGAGGTATAGCTGTGGGCATTTGCGCGTGAAAATGGGGCGAAAGCTGAGCGAGTATGCAGTTTCGGGTCGGTCCTTTTTGCTTACTGGCAGCCTGTTTTGGGTCTTGATTGGCGTTAGTTTACTTTGGGGCTGCGCCCCAAATTCCCCTCAAGAAACCGAAGACCTGCGCTTTCAGCTGCTGGATCCCGAGCAGTCTGGACTGCGCTTCGAGAATAGGCTTACGCCATCGGACAGTTTAAATATTTTAGAATACCTGTACTATTATAATGGCGGCGGTGTGGCCATCGGGGACATTAATGGAGATGGCTTGGATGATATCTACCTGACTGCGAACGAGGGTGAAAACAAGCTGTTTTTAAACCAAGGGGGCATGCAGTTCGTCGATATCACGGCCAGTGCAGGGGTGGGACTTGCGGATAGCTGGTCGACAGGTGCCACGTTCGTGGATATCAATGGTGACGGCCTTTTAGACCTCTACGTCTGTGAGGTGGGAGACTATAAGGGGCTGAAGGGGCGTAATAGGTTGTTTATTAATCAGGGCGATCTCACTTTTACCGAGGAGGCGGAGGCGTATGGACTGGATTTCGTAGGGTTCGGGACGCATGCTGTTTTCTTTGATTATGATCAGGATGGGGATTTGGATGTGTACCTGCTGAATCATTCGATTAAAAAGCCGGAAGTTTTCGCACATGCCGATACTAAATTTGAATCTTTGGACCTTTAGGCGGGGATCGTCTGTATCGTAATCTACATGCGGAAACGGGGAGTCCCACCTTTGAGGATGTCACGGCGGAATCAGGCATTTTTTCGAGTAGCCTGGGTTTCGGCCTAGGGGTGGCTGTCGGGGACGTGAATGGAGATGGCTGGCCAGACTTGTATGTGTCGAATGATTTTACGGAGGACGATTATCTTTACATCAACAATAAGGATGGCACGTTTACAGAGCGGCGTGCGGAGAAACTGTCCCAAACGTCACGCTACAGCATGGGAAATGACATCGCTGACTTAAATCAAGATGGCCTTCCGGATATTTTTAGTACGGATATGTTGCCCGCGGATCCGGAAATCTGGATGCGATCGGTGGGGGAGGACAAGCAGGAGGTGTTTGAAATCAAAGAGCGTATGGGCTATGGTGCCCAGTATGTGCGCAATCACCTGCAGCTGAACCATCCCGATGGTCGGTTTCGCGAAATCGCTTTGTTGACGGAGACCTTTGCGACGGATTGGAGCTGGTCTCCACTTTTAGCCGACTTGGATAATGATGGGCGGGTGGATATTTTTGTTAGTAACGGGATTTACTTGCGTCCGAATGACTTGGACTTTATCCAGTACGGCCAGGGGCAGGTGCGGGCCGAGGAGGCTGCCGATTTTCAGGCACAGCAGATCGCGCTTCTGCCTAAGGATAAGTTGCCCAACTTTCTTTTTGCACAGCGTGCGGACCTAAGGTTCGAAGAGCAGCAGCGGGAATGGGGTCTGGGGGCGGAGAGCTATTCGAGTGGGGCCATGTATGCTGACTTGGATAATGATGGCGACTTGGATCTGGTCTTGAATAATGTGAACCAGGCGGCTTTTTTGTATGAAAATCGAAGCCGGCAGCTGACGGATCCCGGGCATTTCGTACAGCTGCAGCTGAGAGGAGCGGGTTTAAATCCTTTTGCGGTGGGGGCGGAAGTGTTACTGGCCTTAGCAGATGGCAGCTGGCGCCATGCCTATCACAGTACCAGTCGGGGCTTTCAGTCGGGAGCATCTACGCGTCTGCATGTAGGAATCGGCGCTGCGCAGGAGGTGGAGGGCCTCTGGGTGCGCTGGTCTGCCACCGAAGCCGAACGTTTTTCTGTACCCGCCTTAGATAGTCTTTTGGTATTAGAAAAGGGCACAGGGACGCAGGAGGCATTTCCGAACCGGTTTCTATTGGAGGCATCTCCTGTCATTCGACAGGCACAGGTAGCCCTAGACTGGCGGCATGAGGAAAATGACTTTAATGATTTCAGGCGTGAATACTTGATTCCGCGACGGTACAGCCAGGAGGGTCCCGCCGTGGCCGTGGCGGATGTGAATGGAGATGGCTTAGAGGATATTTTTCTCGGAGGCGCCCGCGGGCAGGCCGCAAAATTATTTTTGCAAGAGCCGGATGGCTCTTTCACCCCCCAAACTGTCCCTGTCTTCGAGCAAATGGCCGAAGCGGAGGATGTGGTGGCGATCTTCCATGATTTTACAGGAAATGGGGTGCCGGATCTTTATGTAGGCAGTGGCGGAAATGAGCATGGCAAAACGGCTGTTTTTAATTTCGACCGCGTGTTTATTAATGATGGCAGCGGGCGCTTCACCTTTTTGCCGCAGGCACTTCCCCCGATCGCGGAGAACACGGCGACCGTGGCTGTGTCGGATGTGAATGGAGATGGTTATCCCGATTTATTTATCGGCGTGGCTGTGGAGACGGGAAATTTCGGGCAGCGACCGCCGGCATTTTTGCTGCTTAATCAGGGGAATGGTACCTTTCGAGATGCCACAGCGCAGTATTTTGGCCCCGACTTTAGGCCAGGCATGCTGCAAAAAGCGCTTTGGGAGGATCTGAACGGGGATGGCAAGCTCGAACTCCTGCTCGCGGGCGAGTATATGGCCGTAACCGCCTATCGGCAAAATGAAAGTGGGCAGTTTGTCCGATGGAAGGAGCTGGCCCCAGCGGGCTTGTACTCGGGGATGCGCGTACAGGAGCTGGAGGGAGCCAACTACCTGCTTTTAGGAAATTTAGGGCTAAATGCCAAGCTAAAAGCTTCGGACGCTCGGCCAGCCTATCTCTACACGGGGGACTTGGATCAAAACGGTAAGCGGGAGGCTTTTTTGATGCACCATAAAGGCGATGCATTGGTTCCTTTTTCTTCGCGGGATGAGTTGATCACCGTGATGCCGGCTCTCAAGCGGCAGCATGCAAGTTATGCGGCCTACGCGCAGTCGAAGGGGCCAGAGGCGATTTTCACTCCAGAACAGCTGGCGCGCGTGGAGGAGTTTCCGATTCGGGAGCTGCGGTCGGGGATGCTAGCACTGGGGCTGGATACGGCAGCTTTCGAGGCCCTTCCGCTGGAGGCACAGTTTAGCCCGATCCAAGATTTCTTTCCTTTTCAAGTGGACGGGGTGCCTTATATGCTGGCTTTAGGTAATTTTTACGCGTATCGGGTAGACCTAGGCCGTGCAGATGCACAAGCGCTAAGTCTGTGGAGCTGGCAAAATGGAGCTTGGAAAAAGGAATCTCATGGCCTTCAAGCTTCGCGCTACTGGGGGAGTTTCCGGCAGGCTGTCGGGATTCAGATCGGTGGTCGCCCGCATGTGCTGCTGGTTCGGAATGATGATACGCCCCTCTTCCTGCGACTCGAGGGAACTGAAGTTTTGTATTAATCGCTTTATCTAGTAGATTTAGGGTTGAAAATGACAGCTGAACGGAAAATTCTCTTCTCAGCTGTTAAAAGTCAAGTAGTATATGAAGTTTCGCGTAATTAAAAATAGGGTAGGTAAGCTTTGGTTTTCGGTGCTCCTACTCGGAATTATCGGTAGTATCTCCTGTACCGAGCAAAAAGAACGGCCAGCCATCCCGCATTTAGAGGAAGGCGAGTTTCTGGTCGCTGCCCAGCTTAAGTTGACCGAGGTCATCATCCATGATATTTTCTCTCCACCTGTAGCCAGCCGGATCTATGTGTACCCAGCATTGGCGGCGTATGAGTTGGCCGTACTGGCTGAGCCTGAGCGCTACGCAAGTCTGGGAGGGCAGCTGAATGATTTTCCCGCTTTAGAGGTAAGTTTACCTGAGGAAGGGACTTTTTCGTATCCTTTGGCGGCAGCCACGCCTATTACACGGTCGCCAAGGCCCTTATCTTTTCCGAGGACATGATGGAAAGCCATTATGCTCAGCTTTTACAGTATGTGCGTGATGCGGGCATGTCTAAAAAAGAGATCGCGGCCTCCGAAGCATTAGGAGCCGAGGTCGCGGCGCATGTTTTGGCTTTCGCCAAAAAGGACAATTACCACGAGAGCCGTTCGTTTGAAAAATATGCCATCAGTGATGATCCGGGGACTTGGCAACCTACGCCGCCCGCTTACATGGAGGGCATCGAGCCGCACTGGAATACGATTCGTCCATTAGTTATGGAGCATGCGCATCAGTTCCCTGTTCCGCCACCGCCGGCATTTTCTTCGGAACCGGGATCAGCATTCTATCAGGATGCGGAGGAGGTCTTCACGATTACGCAAAACCTTACACCTGAGCAGCGTGACATCGCCTTTTTCTGGGATTGTAATCCTTACAAGATGAATGTACGTGGGCATGTGATGTTTGCGGAAAAGAAAATCACGCCAGGGGGGCATTGGATGGGCATCGCAGCCATAGCCGCCAAGACGGCTGGAGCGGACTGGGCAGGCTATGCCGAGGCACTCGCACTTACGGGTATCTCGCTTTTCGATGGTTTTATCGCCTGCTGGGATGAGAAATACCGCTCTGCACTTATAAGGCCAGAGACATATATCAATCGCTACATCGATGAGGAGTGGCTGCCACTCCTGCAGACGCCACCATTTCCGGAGTACACCAGCGGGCACAGTGTGATTTCAAATGCGGCTGCGGAGACGCTTACTGCGATTTTCGGAGAGCCCTTCGCTTTCGTGGATTCTACAGAGGTGGCCTTTGGTCTGCCGATTCGGAAATTTAATTCCTTCCGTGAGGCTGCGGATGAGGCGGCGATCAGCAGACTATATGGGGGCATCCACTACATGCCCGCGATCGAGTATGGTTCCCAGAAGGGAAAGGCACTGGCGGACTATTTTTTAGGAAAGGTGCGCTGGCAAAAGCAGGATAGCGGCTTGGCCCTTTCCGCGGAAAGAAAGCAGGGAGCAGAGGCGGAGCCCTTGCCAGCAGCGAAAGAAGAGTAGCTGATGGCCCAGAAGCGTTCAGCAGCAGCTACATTTTCCATTTCCTTTTCAAGTAGCCCCTGTGGATAGTCTGTAAGTCTGGAAAGAAAATGGTACTTTTGTGCTCTCATTTCTTTTGCGCCAAGCAATTATGGAACTCATTAAAAAATATTTTCCGGATCTCAGCGAGCAGCAGTATGCGCAGTTCGAGCAGCTGGGGCCACTCTATGCCGACTGGAATAGTAAAATTAACGTCATCAGCCGGAAGGACATGGAGCACTTTTACGTGAAACATGTGCTCCACTCGTTAGGGATCGCGAAGGTAATGCCTTTTCTTGCAGGGACTAAGGTTTTGGATGTAGGGACGGGAGGAGGTTTTCCGGGTATCCCGCTGGCGATTTTGTTCCCAGAGGTTCATTTTCACCTCGTGGATTCTATCGGTAAAAAAATCAAAGTAGTCAAAGATGTGGCCAAGCAGCTGGGGCTTTCTAATGTGGAGGCCGAACAGGCACGCGCGGAGCAGCTGGTACGTCGCTATGATTTTGTGATCAGCCGTGCGGTCACGCGCTATGCCAACTTCCATCCTTGGCTAAAGGGGAAGTTTAAGAAGGAGGACAAGCATGACTTTATTAATGGCGTTTTTTATCTCAAGGGCGGAGATGTAGATGAGGAAATGGAGGAAGTGATGGTGTCTTACATCACGTACCACTTGGAGGACTATTTCCAAGAGGAATTTTTTGAGACCAAAAAAGTGGTTTATGTGCCCTGGGAGGGCCGGCGTTAGACTGATCTCTTAGTGCATTGGTCTGGGTGCTTCTTCTTCGTTCTGCTCCTCGTTTTTGTTCGAATTTTAGGATGGATAAAAAAAGCTACTCGATGGCTAAGGCCGAAGAGTAGCTATTTTTAACTATACAGATAGATATCTGACTTAGACCGTCATGATCTCTTCTTCTTTTTTCTCGATGAGCTCATCGATTTTCGCGCTGAACTGATCGGTTAATTTCTGTACTTTATCTTCCGCTCGCTTCACCTCGTCTTCAGAGGCTCCTTCCTTTTGAAGTTTTTTTAGTGCTTCATTCGTGTCTTTACGCACAGATCGGATGCTGATTTTACCGTTTTCACCCTCCGCTTTACACTGCTTGACGAGTGTCTTTCTTCGCTCTTCCGTAAGGGGAGGAAGGGTAAGTAAGATCACCTCACCGTTATTTTGGGGCGCAAGCCTAAATCTGAATTGATGATAGCACGCTCGATGTCTGGAATGATATTTCGCTCCCATGGTTTTATCGAGAGCGTCCGTGCTTCAGGGGTTGTAACGGAGGCAACTTGCTGCAGCGGGGTAGGGGCGCCGTAATACATGACCATTATCCCATCTAATAGGTTAGGCATGGCCTTTCCGGCACGGATTTTCACAAGCTCAGATTTGGTGTGCTCCACCGCTTTTTGCATCATTTCCTTAGCTTCATCCAGATGCATTTGTATCTCTTCCATAAAATCGCTTAAATATTAGACGTGATTAATGTACCTACTTCTTCTCCGTTCACGAGGGCTTCCAAGTTACCGGACTTATTCATGTCGAAGACGATGATCGGCAGATTATTTTCATGACAAAGCGTAAACGCTGTCATGTCCATTATGTTAAGATTTTTTTCGTAAGCTTCCGTGAAGGAAAGGGTCGCATAGCGTGTCGCGGTCTTGTCCTTCTCTGGATCCGCTGTATAAACGCCATCAACCCGCGTGCCCTTCAGCACCACATCTGCTTCGATTTCCACCGCCCGTAAACTCGCAGTGGAGTCTGTGGTGAAGTATGGATTCCCGATACCAGCACCGAAGATAACGATACGCTTTTTCTCCAAGTGACGGATGGCACGCCGACGGATAAAGGGCTCACAAACACTTTCCACTTTAATCCCTGACATGAGACGCGTAAACATCCCGTTTTGCTCTAAAGCACTCTGCAGCGCCATCGCATTTATGAGTGTGGCGAGCATCCCCATGTAATCGCCCTGCACACGGTCTATGCCCGTATTTTCAGCTTGTACACCACGAAAAATATTACCTCCGCCGATAACGATCGCGATTTCTACGCCCAAGTCCCGAACCTTTTTAATCTCCTCAGCATACTGCTGTAGGCGGATAGGGTCTATCCCGTAGTTTTTCTCGCCCATTAATGATTCTCCGCTTAATTTGAGTAATATCCGCTTGTACTTCATGATTAGGATGTCCTTGAAAGTGTTTTTCGATCAGAAATTAAAATCTATAAATTGGGCAAATATAGATTTTACCTGGCAGAAACGGGGCTTTTTTTTATTAAAATTGGAGGAGTACTTGATTTTTCTCGACACTCTGGCCTTTCTTGATTAAGATGGCCTTCACCTTACCGGCACCTGGGGACTTCAGTACGTTCTCCATTTTCATGGCCTCTAGGATAAGTACCGGATCGCCTTTTTGTACTTCATCCCCTACTTGAACCTTGATATCAAAGATCAGCCCCGGCATCGGCGCCTTAATCTCTTTCATTTGCGCGTCAGCGCCAGCCCCCATGCCCAACTTCTCCAGCAGGAGGTCAAATTTATCCTTTACAGACACTTCCGCCACCTCACCATTTAGCTTCAGGCGCAGGGTTTTGGCTTCCATATCTAGGTTTAAAAGCTCGAAATTAAAGGATTTACCATTCCAAAGCACATGGTAGTGATGCTCTCCTGATTTGGTAATGTCCCACTGCAGGAGGGTGCCATCTACCTGTAGGCCCTCGGCGGTAATTTCAGTCTGGTGGCTAGTCTTATCTAATTTTACTGTGTACATTTGGTTGTTTTTTGCGTTAAATATACTAATGATTCTTTTCGACTACATGAAAATCTATACTCGCTTTACATATTTGTTGCTTTTTCTCTCGTTTACGGCCTGTAAATCCACCGAAAAAGTAGAGCGCTCCGGTGCCGACCAGGAGGTTTTGGCGCTGGCGCAAAATGAGCTCGCAGCCCAGCAGGCGCGTCGTGAGCAGGTGCGTGCCGCTGAGGACCGCCTCCAAAACTACCGAGGGATCCAAAGCCTGGACATGGTGCTTCTGCATACACAGCTGGACTTACGGATCGATTTTGAGCAGGAGCAGGTACATGGTGAGGCGGTGCTGACGATGCATCCACACTTTTTTCCGCAGACGGAGGTCACCCTGGATGCGAAAGATTTCGACCTGCATGCTGTCAATTTATTCCGAGGGGATAGCCTGCTCCCCCTTCCTTATCGCTATGACGAGCGGCGCCTGCACCTTTCTTTGCCGCAGGCTTACACCCGAACGGACACCCTACAGCTGCATGTGCGCTACACCGCTCATCCGAACAGAAACGCTGGAGGGGGAAGCCGCGCCATCACTGATACGAAAGGATTTTACTTCATAAATCCCCGTGGTGAGGAGCCCGATAAGCCCCGCCAAGCCTGGACACAGGGGGAGACCGAGCATAACAGCAAGTGTTCCCGACCTTTGATACTCCGGTGCAGAAAACGACTCAGGATTTCACTCTTCGGTATCCTGAGGGTATGCGCAGCCTGAGTAATGGGCGTCTGGTGGAACAAAAATCCGAGGAGGGCCTGCAGGTGGATCGCTGGCTGATGGAGCAGCCCCATGCCCCTTACTTGGCAGCGGTGGTGATCGGTAACTTCGTGGAAATTCAGGACGAGTGGCAGGGCAAGCAGGTGAATTATTATGTGGAGCCGGCCTTTGCCGAAGGCGCCCTATCGTGTTCGGACGCACGCCAGAGATGATCCAGTTCTTTTCCGATCTGCTGGATCTGCCTTTCCTTGGGAGCGCTACGATCAGGTCGTGGTCCGGGATTTCGTGTCGGGTGCCATGGAGAATACGACCATTTCCGTGTTTATGGAGGCCTTAAACCTGACAACGCGGGAGGCGATCGACAGTGAGTGGGACGGCATTATCGCGCATGAGCTTTTTCACCAGTGGTTCGGCAACTATGTGACGACGGCTTCTTGGGCGAATTTGACCTTGAATGAGGCCTTCGCGAATTATGCTGAGTATCTCTGGTATGCGTATAAGGAGGGTCAGGACGATGCGGATTTACACCATATCGCAGAGATGGAGCAGTATTTAGATGAGGCGGCCGGGGGCCAAAAGGATTTGATTCGCTATCAGTATGCCGATCCTGAGGACATGTTTGATAGCCATTCGTATGCGAAAGGAGGGCGGATTTTGCATATGCTACGCGATTACCTTGGGGATGAGGCCTTTTTTGCTTCTTTGCGGCATTACCTGAAAGCGCATGCGTATGGTGCGGTGGAGGCGGATCAGCTGCGGCTGGCCTTTCGTGCTGTGACGGGGCGGGATTTGAGCTGGTTTTTCGATCAGTGGTTTTTCGCGAGTGGCCATCCTGAGTTGCAGATCGCCTTAGATGATTCGGATCCGGAGAATGTCTTGTTACAGGTGGAGCAGACCCAAGACCTCGGTAGCACGCCCCTTTACAGGCTTCCTCTGGAGGTGAGTTGGTACCGGGAAGGCGTGCGTGAAACACGTCGTGTAGAGATTCAGGAGGGCTTCTTTCAGGTGGCTTTAGAAAATGGTCCGGGTGTGGAGGCCATTTATGTGGATGAGCGGCATGTGCTGTTAGCGGAGAAGCGTGCGCAGCTGCCCATCGCTCATTATGAGACCCAGTTTCGGGAGAGCCGTTATGGGGTAGCGCGTCATGCGGCATTTGACACGCTGATGCAGCGCGGGGACGAAGGGCTACGGCTGCGCGTGATGGTAGAGGCCTTGGAGGATCCTTTTTGGGGGATTCGCGAGAAGGCCTTAGGCGCACTGTATCAGGAGCCGGACCTGTTAGCTTTAGCTCCTGAGGTTACCCAGCGCGTGGCAGCGTTAGCGGCGGGGGATGAGCGGAATACGGTGCGTGCGGCGGCCATAGAGCTTTTGGGCAGGGCCCAATTAGAGGGCTACCGTTCGGAGCTCGAGGACTGGTTAGAGGAGGAGAGTTATTATGTGGCGGCTGCGGCATTAACGGCCTTATTAGAGGATGAAACAGCGGACCGGTCGGCTTTGGCGGCGCGTTACCGCGATGAAACGAATATCCGGATGGTGACGGCAGTGGCGGGTTATTACATCGAGGTTTCGGATGCGGGTCAGGTGCTTGGTTTTTACAGCATCTCTCACGTTTTTCGGGGCAGAATTTGTACTATATCATCGGCTATGTCGGAGAGTATTTCGCTAAGGAGTTAGGGACTGAGCAGGAGCAGGCGGAGGCGAAGGCGCGTTTATTGGCTTTAGCAGGTACCCATCAGGCGAATTATATTCGTTTAACAGCCTTTCAGAGTCTGTTTGGGTTCGTAGAAGATGAGGAGGTGATGCGTGCATTAAAGAAGATTTTCGAGGCGGAAGAGGATCCATTAGCGCGACAGTATATGGCCTTTTTTTTAGGGATGTTCGAAGACGCCTAGGGGAGAAGTGGAAGATGAAGTAAGAGGGGGTAAAAATTAAGCTATTGATAGTCAAAGTACTTTAGAAATTTCAGGATTTTTTTTGTGCAATATTTTGATACTTTCGAAAAAGCCTCTAATTTTGCCATCCGTTAAGACATCAATAAAACAAACGCGTTTTAGTCGAGACAATCGGGGGAATACCAAAGCGGCCAACTGGGACGGACTGTAAATCCGTTGACTTATGTCTTCACAGGTTCGAATCCTGTTTCCCCCACGTAGAATTCGAATATTTTTATTAATATTGCAAAGCATTTGAGTATCGGCCTTAGGGTCGCAAAAGCGGGAGTAGCTCAGTTGGTAGAGCGGCAGCCTTCCAAGCTGCAGGTCGCGGGTTCGAGCCTCGTCTCCCGCTCATTGCTTTTATAGCAAAGGGTAATGTGATTAGCCGACGTAGCTCAGGGGTAGAGTACTTCCTTGGTAAGGAAGGGGTCACGGGTTCAAATCCCGTCGTTGGCTCTAACATTGTAAGTAAACAAAAAAAAACTATCATTAACTAAAACAGGGGATTTTCACGCATGGCAAAAGCAACCTTTGACCGTTCCAAACCACACGTAAACATTGGTACGATTGGTCACGTAGACCATGGTAAGACTACTTTGACTGCTGCCATTACTACAGTATTGGCTAAGAAGGGTCTTTCTGAATTAAGAGATTTCTCTTCTATCGACAATGCTCCAGAAGAAAAAGAAAGAGGTATCACGATTAACACGTCTCACGTAGAGTACCAAACTGAAGCAAGACACTACGCTCACGTAGACTGTCCTGGTCACGCGGATTATGTGAAAAACATGGTTACAGGTGCTGCCCAGATGGACGGTGCTATTCTCGTAGTAGCAGCTACTGACGGTCCTATGCCTCAGACTAGAGAGCACATCCTATTAGCACGTCAGGTAGGTGTACCTGCGCTTGTGGTGTTCTTGAACAAGGTCGACATGGTAGACGATGCTGAGCTTCTTGAGTTAGTAGAAATGGAAGTTAGAGAGCTACTTTCGTTTTATGAGTTCGATGGTGATAATATTCCTGTAATCGCTGGTTCAGCTCTTGGTGGTCTAAACGGTGAAGCTAAGTGGGAAGAAAAAATCATGGAGTTAATGGATGCGGTAGACAACCATATTCCACTTCCTGAGCGTCTAATCGACAAAGATTTCTTAATGCCAGTAGAGGATGTATTCTCGATCACAGGTCGTGGTACTGTAGCTACAGGTAGAATTGAGAGAGGTGTTATCAACTCTGGTGAGCCTGTTGACATCATCGGTATGGGTGCTGAGGGTCTTAAATCTACAGTAACTGGTGTGGAGATGTTCCGTAAAATCCTTGACAGAGGTGAAGCTGGTGATAACGTAGGTTTACTACTTAGAGGTATTGAGAAGTCTCAAATCAAGCGTGGTATGATTATCTGTAAGCCAGGTTCTGTGAAGCCACATGCTCACTTTAACGCTGAGGTTTACGTTCTTTCTAAAGAAGAAGGTGGTCGTCATACTCCATTCTTCAACAGATACCGTCCACAGTTCTATTTAAGAACTACTGACGTTACTGGTGAGATCAAGCTTCCTGAGGGTGTTGAAATGGTTATGCCAGGTGATAACATCACTATCGAAGTAACTTTGATTAATGCCGTTGCTCTTGAGAAGGGTCTACGTTTCGCTATCCGTGAAGGTGGTAGAACAGTAGGTGCGGGTCAGGTAACTGAAATTTTAGACTAATAGTCAGTCTATTCATAAATAACGATGCGATCCTAAAACTTTTTAGGATCGCATTTGTTTCTTATTTCTTTTAGGTGTAGTTTTGCAGTCCCAAAGAAATAAGAATCCTACACGGGCATAGTTCAATGGTAGAATAGCGGTCTCCAAAACCGTTGATGGGAGTTCGAATCTCTCTGCCCGTGCAAAATTTCGTATCATGAATATCAAAAGTTTTGTAATCGAATCCATTGACGAGATGAAGAATAAGGTCACTTGGCCTGATTATGCCTTTCTTCAGAACAGTGCGGTTTTAGTGCTGGTAGCGTCTTTGATTTTTGCCCTACTCATCGGTGTGATGGATTTAGGCTTCGAGAATGTGATGTCGTGGTTTTACGATTTATTTTAATCAGAGATAACATTACGGATGGCTGAACATAAGTGGTACGTGCTCAGGGTGGTAGCCGGGCAAGAGAAAAAGGCTAAGTCTTACTTAGATAATGAAATTGCTCGCCAGAAGCTGGAGGAATTTATTCCTGAGGTTTTGGTACCTACTGAGAAGGTATATGAGATGCGGAATGATAAAAAGCGAGTTCGGGAGAGAAACTTCTTTCCGGGCTATGTTTTGGTTCATGCGGATCTCAGTCACGGTGAGGCGAATCACGTAATTACAAGCATACCGGGAGTTATCGGGTTCTTAGGGTCGAACCAAGGGGGAGCTTCCAAAACCCTGAGCCATTACGTCAGTCAGAAGTCAATCGCATCTTAGGACGCGTAGAGGAGATTGATGAGTTCGCAGAGAATCAGGATTCACCATTTATAGTCGGGGAGGTCATAAAAGTAATGGATGGTCCTTTCAGTGGTTTTTCCGGGACAATTGAGGAGATATTTGAAGACAAGAAAAAGCTTAATGTTATGGTTAAGATTTTCGGTCGAAATACTCCTGTAGAATTAAACTTTATACAAGTAGAAAAACAAGATTAGGAAAATGGCTAAGGAAATCACTGGTTATGTGAAATTACAGGTGAAAGGTGGCCAGGCAAATCCTTCTCCTCCAGTAGGTCCAGCTCTTGTTCCAAGGGTTTGAACATCATGGAGTTCTGTAAGCAGTTCAATGCGCGTACTCAGGACAAAATGGGTACAGTATTACCTGTAGTGATTACGGTTTATTCTGACAAGTCTTTTGATTTTGTCGTGAAGACACCTCCTGCGGCTAACTTGTTAATCGAGGCAGCTAAAATTAAGGGGGGTTCTTCTGAACCTAATCGTAAGAAAGTGGGCTCTGTTACTTGGGATCAAGTAAAGGAGATTGCTGAGTTGAAAATGCCTGACCTGAATGCTTTCCAGGTGGAGCCTGCGATGAAAATGATCGCTGGAACTGCACGAAGCATGGGTATCACTGTATCTGGTAAAGCCCCATGGGAGGAATAAAATAAACATTATGGCTAAGTTAACAAAAAAGCAAAAAGAAGCTCTTTCTAAGTACGACCCAAGCCAACTGTACTCCCTTGAGGAAGCTTCTTCCATCGTGAAAGAAATCACGAATGTGAAGTTTGATGCTTCTGTGGATGTTGACGTTCGTTTGGGCGTTGATCCACGTAAGGCGGATCAGATGGTGAGAGGTGTAGTAGCGCTTCCTCACGGTACAGGAAAAGACGTTCGCGTTTTGGTTCTTTGTACGCCTGATAAGGAAGAAGAAGCGAAGGCAGCTGGTGCTGACTTCGTGGGTCTTGATGACTATATAGCTAAAATCGAAGGGGGATGGACTGACATCGATGTGATCATCACCATGCCAAACGTAATGGCGAAAGTGGGTCGTCTAGGTCGTGTGTTAGGTCCTCGTGGCTTAATGCCTAACCCGAAATCTGGTACAGTTACTTTAGACGTGGCGAAAGCTGTGAAAGAAGTTAAGGCCGGTAAGATCGATTTTAAAGTAGATAAATTTGGTATCATTCATGCGAGCGTAGGGAAGGTTTCTTTTAGTCCGGAGAAAATCCAGGATAACGTGAAAGAACTGATCGCCACGATTTCTAAGTTGAAGCCATCTTCATCTAAAGGTACATATTTTAAAAGCATCCACTTGTCTAGCACGATGTCACCGGGTGTGAAAGTAGATAAAGGTAGTATTCAAGGTATTTAATCATGACTAGAGACGAAAAGAAAATACAAATCGAAAGTCTTACTGAGAAATTCCAAGAAAACCCTTACTTCTACATCACGAACGCTGGTGGTTTTACGGTAGCTCAGGTAAATGCTTTCAGAAAGGCTTGTTTTGAGAAGGGTGTTGAGTATAAAGTATACAAGAACACGATTATCAAGAAAGCTTTAGAAAATCTAGATGCGGACTACTCTGAATTAGTGGATAAGTCCCTTAAAGGTTTTTCAGGAATTGTTTTTTCAAAGGAGATTGGTAATCTTCCTGCGAAAGTAATTCTTGACTTCAGAAAGAAATTAGGTAAAAAAGAGACGCGTCCTGTATTTAAAGGTGCTTCCATCGATAGCGATGTTTTCGTTGGGGATGAGAATCTTGAAATGCTTGCTGCTCTTAAATCCAAGAACGAACTCATTGCGGACGTTATGCATATTCTCGGTTCGCCGATGCAAAATGTTATGGGTGCGCTACAGTCTGGTGCTAATAACCTTACTGGTGTTCTTAAGACACTTTCTGAGAAAGAATCATAATTATTATCAATTTATTTAGTTTAAGAAAAATTTAAAATTTCAATACAATGGCGGATTTAAATCAACTTGCTGAGCAGTTAGTGAACTTGACTGTTAAAGAGGTAAAAGACCTAACTGATATCCTTAAAGATCAATATGGCATCGAGCCTGCTGCTGCAGCTGCTCCTGTTATGGTAGCTGGTGCTGGCGCTGCTGCTGCTGAAGAAGAGAAAACTTCTTTTGATGTTATTTTAAAGGCTGCTGGTGCTTCTAAGCTTGCTGTAGTGAAGCTTGTGAAAGAGCTTACTGGTCTTGGTCTTAAGGAAGCAAAAGAACTAGTAGACGGTGCTCCAAAGGCGCTTAAGGAAGGTGTAGCTAAGGATGAAGCTGAAGGCCTTAAGAAGTCTTTAGAAGAGGCTGGTGCTGAAGTAGAGATTAAGTAATTGCTTGCATACTCAGCCTTTTGGTATGGGTATGTGGGGTTAGACCTGACTGGTTAGTCAGGTCTTTTCCTGTTTGTGCTCAGGAAAAAATTGCACTATTTAAAGCGAAAATTGTCGCTTTTATCTAAATATTATAACTAAAAATATATACTGCCTTGGCTATCCAGAATCAAACCGGAAGGAAAAGTTTCTCATCTATTAAGGTAGTCAAAGACTATCCTGACTTCTTAGATATTCAGCTCCAATCGTTTAAAGATTTTTTTCAGTTGGATACTCCAGCGGAGCGACGCAGACAGGATGGGCTTTTCAAGGTGTTTTCTGAGAACTTCCCGATCTCGGATTCTCGTGAAAATTTCACTCTTGAATTTATTGACTATGCAGTAGATCCACCTAAATATAGCGTCGCCGAGTGTATCGATCGCGGACTGACGTATTCGGTGCCTCTTAAAGCAAAGCTTCGCTTGCTCTGTTCAGATGAGGACAATGAGGATTTTGAAACTATCGAGCAGGAGGTTTTCTTAGGGAATCTTCCTTACATGACGGAAAAAGGCTCCTTTGTGATTAATGGGGCCGAGCGTGTGATCGTTTCTCAGCTTCACCGTTCTCCGGGTGTATTCTTTGCGCAGAGTAAGCATACGAACGGTACTAAATTATACTCCGCTCGAATTATTCCTTTTAAAGGTAGTTGGATCGAATTCGCCACAGACATTAATAATGTGATGTATGCGTATATTGATCGTAAAAAGAAATTTCCTGTTACCACTTTGTTACGTGCCATCGGATTCGGGTCTGATAAGCAAATCTTAGATCTCTTTGGTCTTTCTGAAGAAGTGGATGCTACCAAGGCCGCTTTAAAAGAGGTAGCAGGACGTAAATTAGCTGCTCGTGTACTTCGTACTTGGGTAGAAGATTTCGTAGATGAAGATACTGGAGAGGTAGTATCTATTGATAGAAATGAAGTGCTCTTAGAGCGCGATAGTATTTTAACAGAAGAAGATATCGAGTTAATCGTAGATTCTGGTGCGAAATCCATTATTCTCCATCGTGAAGATGTAAACATCGCAGATTACTCGATCATTTATAATACGCTTCAGAAGGATAATTCTAACTCGGAGAAGGAAGCAGTAGAGGTGATCTATCGTCAACTTCGAAATACGGAGGCTCCTGATGAGTCTACTGCCCGTGAGGTGATTCATGGACTGTTTTTCTCCGATAAGCGATATGACTTAGGTGAAGTAGGGCGTTATCGAATCAACAAAAAGCTTGGTTTAGATATTGATCATGATAAAATTGTCTTAACGACTGAGGACATTATCAGTATTGTAAAGTATTTGATTGGTCTAATTAACTCGAAAGCGGTTGTTGATGATATCGATCACCTTTCTAATCGACGTGTAAGAACGGTAGGCGAGCAGCTTTATAGCCAGTTCGGTGTTGGTCTTGCTAGAATGGCGCGAACTATTCGTGAGCGTATGAACGTGCGCGATAATGAAGATTTCAAGCCCGTTGACTTAATTAATGCCAGAACACTATCCTCTGTAATTAATTCTTTCTTCGGTACCAACCAGCTTTCTCAGTTTATGGACCAAACCAATCCACTAGCTGAGTTAACGCATAAAAGAAGGTTGTCTGCACTTGGTCCAGGGGGGCTTTCTAGGGAACGTGCGGGTTTTGAGGTGCGTGATGTTCACTATACGCATTATGGTCGTTTGTGTACGATTGAGACGCCTGAAGGTCCTAACATTGGATTGATTTCCTCACTTTGCGTTCACGCAAAAGTAAATGCTATGGGCTTCCTAGAGACGCCTTATCGTAAGGTACGGGATGGCCAAGTGAGTATGGATCCTTCTGATATTGTGTTTTTAACGGCAGAAGAGGAAGACAACAATAATATTGCGCAGGCAAATGCACCACTAACTGAAAATGGGCAATTTGTTAATGAGCGCGTAAAAGCGCGCTATGAAGGGGATTTCCCTGTTTTAGAGCCGAATGAGATTAGCTACATGGATGTGGCTCCGAATCAGATCGTTTCGGTAGCAGCTTCCTTGATTCCTTTCTTAGAGCATGATGATGCGAACCGAGCGCTTATGGGCTCTAACATGCAGCGTCAAGCAGTTCCTTTGTTAAAAGCTGAAGCTCCTATCGTAGGAACTGGTTTAGAGGCGAAAGCGGCGATTGATTCACGTTCGCTAATTATCGCTGAGGCTGATGGTGAAGTAGCAGCAGTGGATGCGCGTAAAATCACGATCAAGTATGATCTAAGTGAAGATGAGTTACTTGTAAATTTCACGGATGAATATAAGACCTATGATCTGATTAAGTTCCGTAGAACAAACCAGGATACGACGATTAACCTCACGCCACTTGTATTAAAAGGTCAGCGTGTAGTTAAGGGTCAGGTTTTAGTGGAGGGTTATTCTACGAACAAAGGTGAGCTCGCACTGGGTAAAAACCTTCGTGTAGCCTACATGCCTTGGCAAGGATACAACTTTGAGGATGCGATTGTAATTTCTGAGCGTGTAGTGCGTGAAGATATTTTTACTTCGATTCACGTAGAGGAGTTTCAGCTGGAGGTTCGTGATACGAAACGTGGTGAGGAGGAGTTAACTTCTGAGATTCCTAACGTTTCTGAAGAGGCGGTTAAGAACCTCGATGAGAATGGTATCATTCGCGTAGGTGCTGAAATCAAGGAAGGCGATATCATTATCGGAAAGATTACGCCAAAAGGCGAGACAGATCCGACTCCTGAAGAAAAGCTACTTCGAGCCATTTTCGGTGACAAAGCGGGGGATGTAAAAGATGCTTCCTTGAAAGCTTCTCCTTCCTTAAACGGAGTCGTTATCGGAACGAAGTTATTTTCTCGTCCGAAAAAAGATAAGGACCTACGTGCCAAGGCTAAAGCTGAGGTGGAAAGATTAAAGTCGAAGTATGCGAAAGACCTTTTAGGTATTCGTGCCCGTATGATTAATAAGCTGGTTACGCTTTTAGAGGGTTTAACTTCTCAGGGAGTGAAGCATAAGTTTGGTGATGAGATTATTAGTAAGGGTGTGAAGTTTAACTACCAAAACATCGAGAATAATTTATTCCCAGCCAAGAACCCTTACCGTGACGAGAGTAATTATAATGTTCAAGAGGAAGCGAATCTAATCGCGGATATTATCTTAGATGACTGGACGGAAGACGAGCATGTGAATGGTTTGATCAAGCAATTGGTTAAAAACTATGTGAATGCGCGTAACGAAATTTCAGGTCGCTTTAAGCGTGATAAGTTTACTTTAGAAGTTGGAGATGAGTTACCAGCGGGTATCGTCCAACTGGCTAAGGTATATGTAGCTAAGAAGCGTAAGCTTAAAGTAGGTGATAAGATGGCGGGTCGTCACGGTAACAAAGGTATCGTGGCGCGAATCGTTCGTGATGAGGACATGCCGTTCTTAGAGGATGGAACGCCGATGGACATTGTATTGAATCCACTAGGTGTGCCCTCTCGAATGAATATCGGTCAGATATTTGAGACGGTGTTAGCTTGGGCTGGTTCTAAGTTAGGGAAGAAGTATGCCACTCCTATTTTCGATGGAGCTACTTTAGAGGAGGTATCCGCAGAGTTAGAGGAAGCGGGTTTACCTGCTTACGGCAGAACGTATTTGTATGATGGATTAACTGGGCAGCGCTTTGATCAGCCGGTGACAGTAGGGATCACGTACATGCTGAAACTGGGTCACTTAGTAGACGATAAGATGCACGCGCGTTCTATCGGACCTTACTCACTTATTACGCAGCAGCCGCTAGGTGGTAAGGCGCAGTTCGGTGGGCAGCGTTTCGGAGAGATGGAAGTGTGGGCATTAGAGGCATTTGGAGCTTCCCATGTGCTTCAGGAGATTTTGACTGTGAAGTCGGATGATGTTATTGGCCGAGCGAAAGCTTATGAAGCGATCGTGAAGGGGGATAACTTACCGAAGCCGAACATTCCGGAATCCTTTAATGTTTTGGTACACGAGCTTCGTGGCCTCGCGTTAGAAATCACCCTTGACTAATACTTAAATTGGGCCGAAAGGCCCTAAACATATACTTCAACGACTATGGCGTTCAGAAAAAATAAAAAACTAAACAACGACTTTTCCAGAGTCACTATTAGTTTAGCTTCTCCAGAATCTATTCTGGATAGCTCACATGGTGAAGTAACGCAGCCGGAGACCATTAATTACAGAACGTATAAGCCTGAAATGGGTGGTTTATTCTGTGAGAGAATCTTCGGACCTGTGAAAGATTGGGAGTGTCATTGTGGTAAATATAAGCGTATTCGGTATAAGGGCATTATCTGCGACCGGTGCGGTGTTGAAGTGACGGAGAAGAAAGTACGTCGTGAGCGTATGGGTCACATAGAGTTAGTGGTTCCAGTAGCTCATATTTGGTACTTTAAGTCTTTGCCAAATAAGATAGGATATTTACTTGGTCTTCCGACTAAAAAGCTAGATCAGATCGTGTATTACGAGCGCTATGTGGTGGTGCAAGCGGGAATAAAGGGCGAGGATGGTCTGCAGTACTTAGACTTCCTAACGGAGGATGAGTATTTAGATATTATGGATAAGCTTCCGAAAGAGAATCATGCGTTAGAAGATGATGATCCGAATAAGTTTATCGCCAAGATGGGTGCGGAGGCACTTGAAATGCTACTGTCCCGTCTAGATTTAGATGATTTATCTTACAGCTTGCGTCACCAAGCGGCTACTGATACTTCTCAGCAGCGTAAGGCGGAAGCGCTTAAGCGTTTAAAAGTAGTAGAGGCTTTCCGTGATGCGCGTACGCGTATAGAAAATCGTCCTGAGTGGATGATCGTCCGTATGGTTCCGGTTATTCCACCAGAGTTACGCCCTTTAGTTCCTTTGGATGGAGGTAGATTCGCTACGTCTGATCTTAACGATCTTTACAGACGTGTGATCATTCGTAATAATCGTTTGAAGCGTCTTATTGATATTAAGGCTCCGGAGGTGATTTTGCGTAATGAGAAGCGCATGCTTCAGGAAGCTGTGGACTCCTTGTTTGATAACTCGAGAAAGGTAAATGCTGTGCGTGCGGATGGAAACCGAGCGCTAAAGTCACTTTCCGATATGTTAAAAGGAAAGCAGGGTCGTTTCCGTCAGAACTTATTAGGTAAGCGTGTGGATTACTCTGGTCGATCTGTTATCGTCGTGGGTCCCGAGCTTAAGCTACATGAGTGTGGTTTACCGAAAAACATGGCGGCTGAGTTATTTAAGCCATTTATTATCCGGAAATTAATCGAGCGTGGCATCGTTAAGACGGTAAAATCTGCGAAGAAAATTGTAGACCGTAAGGATCCGGTAGTTTGGGATATTCTGGAGAATGTAATTAAGGGGCATCCGGTGCTTCTAAACCGAGCTCCTACCCTTCACCGATTAGGTATCCAGGCATTCCAGCCTAAGCTAATCGAGGGCAAAGCGATTCAGCTACACCCTTTAGTGTGTACTGCATTTAACGCTGACTTCGATGGTGACCAGATGGCCGTTCACGTTCCGTTAGGACATGAGGCTATTTTGGAGGCGTCCACGCTAATGCTTTCTTCGCATAACATTCTAAACCCAGCGAACGGGGCCCTATTACGGTTCCTTCTCAGGACATGGTATTAGGTTTATACTATGTGACGAAAGGACGTAAGTCTACTCCTGAAGAGCCAGTGCCTGGAGAAGGTATGGTATTCTATGGGGAGGAAGAAGTGATTATTGCCTTGAACGAGGGCAGAATCAGTAAGCATGCCCATGTGAAATGTAAGGTTAAAGTTCGTCATGAGGATGGCAGTTTAGAGGAGAAAATCATCGATACTGTAGCCGGCCGACTTATTTTCAACCAGTTCGTTCCAGAGGAAGTGGGGTATGTGAATGAATTGTTAACCAAGAAAAAGCTGCAGCAAATCATCGCCGAGGTTGTTAAAATCTGTGGTATAGCGCGTACAGCCCACTTCTTGGATGATATTAAAGACCTTGGTTTTAAGATGGCCTACTCAGGTGGTCTTTCTATGGGACTTAACGATGTTATTATCCCAGAGGAGAAAGAGGTTCTAACAAGCAAGGCGAAAGAAGAAGTTAACCAGGTGACGAGTAACTATCTTATGGGTTTAATTACCGATAATGAGCGTTACAACCAGGTGATTGATATATGGACGCGTACCAACTCGAATTTGACAAATATTCTAATGCGTCAAATGGAAGAGGACAAGCAAGGATTTAATGCGATCTACATGATGATGCACTCTGGTGCACGGGGTTCTCGTGAGCAGATTCGTCAGTTAGGTGGTATGCGAGGGCTGATGGCTAAGCCACAGAAGAACTTGCAGGGTTCGGTAGGGGAGATTATTGAAAACCCGATTCTTTCCAACTTTAAAGAAGGTTTGGATGTATTGGAGTACTTTATCTCCACGCACGGTGCACGTAAGGGTCTTGCAGATACAGCACTTAAGACAGCCGATGCGGGCTATCTGACACGTCGATTAGTGGATGTAGCGCAAGATATGATAGTTTCTGAAGAGGACTGTGGTACATTACGTGGGCTTGTTGTATCGGCTTTAAAGGACAATGACGAAATAGTAGAGCCATTATCTGAAAGGATTCTGGGTCGTGTATCCGTACATGATGTGTACGATCCGATTTCCGAGCAGTTAATCGTTCCAGCAGGAGTAGAGATTACGGATGATATCGCTAAAATGGTAGATGAGTCTGCTATAGAAGAGGTAGAAATTCGTTCTGTGCTGACTTGTGAAACCCGTCGGGGTGTTTGTGCGAAATGTTATGGACGAAATCTTTCTACAGGAAAGATGGTACAGAGCGGTGAGTCTGTGGGTGTGATTGCAGCTCAGTCTATCGGTGAGCCCGGAACTCAGCTTACCTTACGTACTTTCCACGTAGGGGGTACCGCTTCGAACATCTCTGTAGAGGCTTCCATTAATGCGAAGTTCGATGGTGTCATCGAATTCGAAGAGGAGTTACGCTGGATTAATACGACCAACAAGGATAATGAGCCAGTGGCTATCGTCATGGGTCGTTCTGGAGAAATCTTGATTAATGATCCGAAGACGGGTAAAACATTGGTTTCGAATCACGTTCCTTATGGTGCAGTACTGAACGTTCAGGATGGTCAAACCATTAAAAAAGGCGATTCTTTATGTACTTGGGATCCTTATAACGCTGTCATTCTCTCTGAATTTGATGGTGAGGTGGATTTCGATTCCATCCTAGAGGGGATTACCTATAAGGAGGTAGTCGATGATCAGACTGGTCACAGAGAGAAGGTCATTATCGATACGAAAGATAAAACGAAAAATCCTGCTGTTGTCGTAAACTATGGTGATGAGACGAAGGCGTACAATATTCCGGTAGGAGCCCACTTAGCTGTAGAGGCGGGTGAGAAGGTACGTGCAGGCCAGATACTTGTGAAGATTCCACGTTCTGTGGGTAAAACGCGAGACATTACTGGGGGTCTACCACGTGTGACGGAATTATTCGAAGCGCGTAATCCAAGTAATCCGGCTGTAGTTTCTGAAATAGATGGTGTAGTTACTTACGGCGGCATCAAACGAGGAAATAGAGAGATCTTTATTGAGTCACGCGATGGTGTTCGTAAGCGTTATATGGTGTCGCTTTCAAAGCATATCTTGGTGCAGGAAAATGACTTTATCCGTGCGGGCGAGCCGCTTTCTGATGGAGCTATTACGCCTAACGATATCTTATCGATAAAAGGACCAACTGCTGTTCAGGAGTACTTAGTGAATGAAATTCAAGAGGTATATCGTTTACAAGGGGTAAAAATTAATGATAAGCACATCGAAGTAATCGTAAGTCAAATGATGCAGAAGGTAGAGATACTTGACGCAGGTGACACTGGTTTCTTACAAGGGCAGATTGTCGACAAGTGGGCTTTCCGTGAGGAGAACGACACGATTTTAGACAAAAAAGTCGTGATGGATGCTGGCGATAGTTCTACTTTAAAGCCAGGCATGATCATTACGGCTAGAAGGCTGAGAGATGAGAACTCCAGCTTGAAGCGTCGTGACATGAAACTTGTACAGGTTCGTGATGCAGAAACGGCTGTTTCTAAACCGACCTTGCAGGGTATCACAGCGGCATCCTTGGGTACGGAGAGCTTTATTTCAGCGGCTTCCTTCCAGGAAACGACGAAGGTCCTCAGTGAGGCAGCTATTCGCGGTAAGCGCGATGAGTTACTCGGCTTGAAGGAAAACGTTATTGTAGGTCACCTAATTCCAGCAGGTACAGGGCAGCGCAAGTTAGCCAACTACATTGTAGGAAGTACGGAGGAATATGAGCGTTTAAGTTCTGAGCGTGACAGGACGACGAAAAAGATCAAGGAGTCGATAAAGTAATTAATAGTGAGGAAGGGCCTGTGGATGCAGGCCCTTTTAAAGTTTATTCCTATGGAAGATAAAAAACCACAGCAGCAGATCAATATTGATTTAAGTGAAGATTTAGCTGAGGGAGAGTATGCCAATTTGGCGATGATCGCGCATTCTAATTCAGAGTTTGTGATTGACTTTATTCGGATGATGCCTGGTTTGCCGAAGGCAAAAGTCAAGGCGCGCATTATTATGACTCCTGATCATACACGTCGCTTGTTAGCTGCTTTAAAGGATAATATTCAGCGTTACGAAGAAGCCTTTGGTAAGATTTCAACAGACGAAGGGGTTAATTTTCCATTAAATTTCGGAGGAAGCGGAGGCGAGGCTTAATAAATCTTTAAATAAGTTTATGAGCTTCTAAAATTATAAGGCCTTAATTTTGTTAAGATTAGCCTTTTACCTACCTTTGCATTCCAAATTTTATATGTTTTCTTAATACATAATTCTATCCATTAATGCCTACTATACAACAGTTAGTAAGAAAAGGTAGAACCACACTTGAGAGCAAGTCAAAGTCAAGAGCTTTAGATGCTTGTCCTCAGCGTAGAGGTGTATGTACCCGTGTGTACACTACCACTCCTAAGAAGCCTAACTCAGCGATGAGAAAGGTAGCTAGGGTTAGATTGACAAATGGTAAAGAGGTGAATGCCTACATCCCAGGTGAGGGTCACAATTTACAGGAGCACTCTATAGTTTTAATTAGAGGTGGTCGTGTGAAGGACTTACCAGGTGTTCGTTACCACATTATCCGAGGTGCACTGGATACTGCAGGGGTTAAAGACCGAAAGCAAGGTCGTTCCAAGTACGGTGCTAAGCGTCCTAAGGCCGCTAAGAAGTAATTTTAAAAATATTTAGCTAAAAGAAATGAGAAAAGCGAAACCAAAGAAGAGATATATTCTTCCTGATCCTAAGTTTGGCGATACTTTGGTGACTAAGTTCGTAAACTGTTTAATGGTGGACGGAAAGAAGAGTATTGCTTACAAAATCTTCTACGATGCGATCGAGAAGGTAGAGACAAAAGTAGGTGAGAACGGTCTTGAGGTTTGGAAGAAAGCGCTTAACAATATTACTCCCGCTGTCGAGGTGAAGAGTCGTAGAGTTGGTGGTGCTACTTTCCAGGTCCCAATGGAAGTTAGACCGGAAAGAAAAGTATCCCTCGCATCAAGTGGATGATTACTTACGCCAGAAAAAGAGGTGAGAAAACCATGATGGATAGATTAGCTGGAGAGATTATCTCTGCATCCAAAGGTGAAGGAGCTGCGGTGAAGAAGAAGGATGATACGCACAGAATGGCAGAGGCCAATAAGGCATTCTCACACTTTAGATTTTAATTGAAATGGCAAGAGACTTAAAATATACGAGAAACATCGGTATCGCCGCGCACATTGATGCTGGTAAAACGACGACAACGGAACGTATTCTTTTTTATTCTGGTGTAAGCCATAAAATCGGAGAGGTACACGATGGTGCCGCCACGATGGACTGGATGGCTCAGGAGCAGGAAAGAGGTATTACCATTACTTCTGCTGCAACGACAGTTTTCTGGGACTATAGAGATAACAAGTATCAAATCAATATTATCGATACTCCAGGTCACGTAGACTTTACAGTAGAGGTTAACCGATCTCTACGAGTGCTAGATGGTCTAGTGTTCCTATTCAGTGCTGTAGATGGTGTAGAGCCGCAGTCTGAGACGAACTGGAGATTAGCAGATAACTATAAGGTAGCACGCATTGGTTTCGTGAATAAAATGGACCGTGCTGGTGCTAACTTCTTGGAGGTTTGTAAGCAAGTTAAAGAAATGCTTGGTAGCCATGCTGTTCCTTTACAGTTGCCTATCGGAGCTGAAGATAAATTTAAGGGGGTTGTTGACCTTATCAACAACAGAGCGATTGTTTGGAATACGGAAGACATGGGGATGACCTATGAAGTGGTTCCTATTCCAGAAGATATGCAGGAGGAAGTTGACCAGTGGAGAGAGTACCTTCTTGAGTCAGTAGCTGAGTTCGATGAGTCTCTTATGGAGAAGTTCTTCGATGATCCAGACTCTATCACTGAGGCGGAAATTTTAAATGCACTTCGCCAGGCTACCATTGCGATGAAAGTCGTTCCTATGGTTTGTGGCTCTTCTTTCAAAAATAAAGGTGTTCAGACGATGCTCGATCTAGTGATGGAACTGTTGCCATCTCCGCTAGATAAAGATGATATCATCGGCCGTGCCTTGGATAATGAAGAGGAAGAGGTGAAGATCGCTCCTGATGAGAATGAGCCTTTCACGGGATTAGCATTTAAAATTGCTACAGATCCATTCGTAGGTCGTCTTTGTTTTGTTCGCGCATATTCAGGTGTTCTAGAGTCTGGTTCTTATGTCTTTAACACGCGTTCAGGCAATAAAGAGCGTATTTCTCGTGTGTTCCAAATGCACGCGAATAAGCAAAACCAGATTCCTCGTCTTGTAGCGGGTGATATTGGTGCGGTAGTTGGCTTTAAGGACATTAAGACGGGTGATACGCTATGTGATGAAAAGCGCAAAGTAGTATTAGAGTCCATGATCTTCCCTGAGCCGGTAATCGGTTACGCGATTGAGCCTAAGACACAGGCGGACGTAGATAAGCTAGGTATGGCGATCGCTAAACTAGTGGAGGAAGATCCTACTTTACAGGTTAACACGGATCACGAGACGGGTCAGACCATTCTTCGTGGTATGGGTGAGCTTCACTTAGATATCATTATCGATCGTCTAAAGCGTGAGTTTAAAGTTGAGATCAACCAAGGTGCTCCTCAGGTAGCTTATAAAGAAGCTTTATTCGGTAGCGTAGAGCACAAAGAGGTTTACAAGAAGCAGTCTGGAGGTAAGGGTAAGTTTGCAGACATTGTGTTCGAGCTTGGTCCAAAAGATCCAGATCCTGAGACGAATGAAATTAAGCCAGGATTAGACTTTGTGAATGGTATAGTGGGTGGTGTAATTCCTAAGGAGTTTATCCCTGCGATTCAGAAAGGGTTTAATGAGGCGATGAAAAATGGTCCTTTAGCGGGTTATCCTGTAGAGGCTATGAAGGTTAGGTTATTCCATGGGTCCTTCCACGACGTCGATTCCGATGCACTTTCTTTCGAATTAGCTGCGAGAATTGGCTTTAAAGAAGCTGCTAAAAAGTGTAAGCCACAGCTTTTAGAGCCTATTATGGCAGTGGACGTGGTGACTCCTGATGAGTACACTGGTCCTATCACTGGTGATCTCAACAGAAGAAGAGGTTTAATGAAAGGGATGGATACGAAAGGTTCATCGACTGTAATTAAGGCAAATGTACCTCTTTCTGAGTTGTTTGGTTATGTAACAGATTTACGTACCATTACGTCCGGTAGAGCCACTGCTTCTTTAACATTCTCACATTATGAGCCTGTACCTACGAACATTGCTACTGAGGTAATCGCGAAGGTAAAAGGTGAAAATGCCTAATTTCGATAGAACATGAATCAGAAAATCAGAATAAAACTAAAATCCTACGATCATTCTTTAGTAGATAAATCCTCAGAGAAGATTGTAAAGGCTGTTAAGTCTACAGGTGCTGTGGTGGTAGGTCCGATTCCATTGCCTACTAAGAAGGAGAAGTTTACTGTGTTAAAGTCTCCACACGTAAATAAGAAAGCACGTGATCAATATCAGCTATGTACCTACAAGCGTTTGGTTGACATTTACTCTAACAGTCCAAAGACTGTGGACGCGTTAATGAAGATCGAATTGCCAAGTGGTGTAGATGTAGAGATCAAGGTCTGATGGACCTCACTTTATAGTAAGGAGCCTGCCAGTTTTACTGAGCAGGCTTTTTTTGGATTTTTTGCAAAAGCTTTTGGCAAAGGAAGACGTAAAATAGGTTAAAATTCCAAATTATTTTTCTGTAAATAATTGAAAATATTAGAGTTGGGTTTTGTAGGCTGAATTTAAATTTCTAACTTTGCAGTCCTTAAAAGGGCAGAGGTGTGTCTAAGCGCCTCTGTTTCAATATTATTATATAACAGAAGATGTCTGGAATAATAGGTAAAAAAGTAGGAATGACTAGCATTTTTAGTGCCGATGGGCGTAACGTCGCATGCACGCTAATAGAAGCTGGTCCTTGCGTAGTGACGCAAGTAAAAAATGTAGAAACAGACGGGTACAACGCTGTACAGCTGGGTTACGGTGAGCGTAAGGAGAAGAACACTCCTAAGCCACTTATCGGTCATTTTAAGAAGGCCGGCACCACGCCAAAGCAGAAAGTTGTGGAATTCAGAGACTTCAGAGTTGAGTTCGAAGGTCAAGTAGCTTTAGGTAAGACTGTTGCAGCTGGCGAGGTGTTCGTAGAGGGCGATTTCGTGGATGCGATAGGTACATCTAAGGGTAAGGGTTTCCAAGGGGTAGTGAAGCGTCATGGTTTTGGTGGTGTGGGTGGTCAGACTCACGGTCAGCATAACAGACAGCGTCACCCTGGTTCTATTGGTGCTTGTTCTTGGCCTTCCAGAGTATTCAAAGGAATGCGTATGGCCGGAAGGACAGGAGGTAGCAGAGTTAAGGTACTAAATTTACGCATACTAAAGGTTTATCCTGAGAAAAACCTGATTTTGGTAAGCGGATCAGTACCAGGTCCTAAAAATTCATTCGTAATTCTAGAGAAGTAAGACAATGGAATTAGCAGTATTAAAACAGAGCGGCGAAGATACGGGTAGAAAAGTAACCCTATCGGATGAAATCTTCGCTATCGAGCCTAATGATCACGCGATATATTTAGATGTAAAACAGTATTTAGCGAATCAGCGTCAAGGTACGCACAAGGCGAAAGAGCGTAATGAAATCGCTGGCTCTACGAAGAAAATAAAGAAGCAAAAAGGTACCGGTGGTGCGCGTGCTGGATCTATCAAATCTCCTCTATTCAGAGGTGGAGGTAGAATTTTCGGTCCTCGTCCTCGTAACTATGGCTTTAAACTGAATAGAAAGCTAAAGGTATTAGCTAGAAAATCTGCTTTAAGTTATAAAGTTCAAGAGAATGGTCTTACGGTAGTTGAAGGTGTGCAGTTCGCTGCTCCTAAGACAAAGGATTACATTCAGTTTTTGAATGGTCTTTCTCTAGCTGATAAGAAGACTCTTTTAGTAGTAGCTGATTTAGATAAAAACGTATTTTTATCTAGCCGTAATCTACCTAAAGCGAGGGTTATTTCTGTAAACGACGTAAATACTTACGAGCTATTACACGCGGATAATGTCGTGATGTGCGAAGCTTCAGTAGGTAAATTAGAAACCTTATTAGCGAAGTAAAGATGCAAATCCTGAAGAAACCTTTAATTACGGAAAAGATTTCTGCGATGAATGAGCGTGGTGTTTACGGCTTCATAGTAGAAAAAACCGCTAAAAAGCCTGAGATTAAGCAGGCTATCGAGAAAATGTATGGTGTAGACGTGGTGGCGATTCGTACGATGCGTTATGCAGGTAAGAAGAAGACGCGTTACACAAAGACCAAAATCGTATCTGGTTTTACGAATACCTATAAAAAGGCGATCGTAGAAGTAGCAGAGGGTCAAATCATCGATTTTTACGGAGAAATTTAATTGAACTTAAATCATGGCAGTTAAAAAATTAAAGCCTGTAACTCCAGGTACCAGATTTAGAGTTGCTCCGGCTTTTGATGAAATTACTACATCAAGACCAGAGAAGTCTCTTTTGGCACCTATCAAGAAGTCAGGTGGTAGAAATAACGACGGAAGAATGACCGCCCGTTACATCGGTGGTGGTCATAAGAAGAGGCTTAGAATCATCGATTTTAAGCGTAATAAATTTGGCGTTCCAGCTACAGTAAAATCAATCGAGTACGATCCTAATAGAACGGCTCGTATCGCATTGTTATACTATGCAGATGGAGCAAAAGCATATATCATCGCTCCTGAGGGCTTAACAGTAGGCACCCAGGTGGTAAGTGGTGAAGTAGTAGCTCCTGAGGTGGGAAATGCTATGTTCCTCAAGAATATTCCTTTAGGTACGATCGTGCACAATATCGAGCTTAAGCCAGGTAAAGGTGCAGCTATGGTACGTAGTGCTGGAGGTTATGCTCAGGTCGTGGCACGTGATGGCAAGTATGTGACTGTCAAGTTACCTTCTGGCGAGATGCGTTTAGTCTAGGTGTATGTATGGCTACAGTGGGTACTGTGTCTAATGGTGATCACATGAATGTGGTACTAGGTAAGGCTGGAAGAAACCGCTGGTTAGGGCGTAGACCGAGAACGAGAGGTGTGGCGATGAACCCTGTAGATCACCCGATGGGTGGTGGTGAAGGCCGTTCTTCTGGAGGTCATCCAAGGTCAAGAAATGGTTTGTTAGCGAAAGGTAAGAAAACCAGATCTCCTAAAAAGTATTCTAATAAATTCATCATTAGCAAAAGATCCAAGTAATATATGGCACGTTCGTTAAAGAAGGGACCTTACATTGCACATCACCTAGCCAAAAAGGTGGATGCCATGAATGATTCCGGGAAGAAGTCAGTGATTAAGACATGGTCCAGAGGATCCATGATTTCTCCAGACTTTGTGGGTCATACCTTTGCTGTTCATAACGGGAATAAATTTATCCCTGTATTCGTAACAGATAACATGGTAGGTCACAAGCTAGGAGAGTTCGCCCCTACACGTAATTTTAGAGGGCACATTGCCAAAAAAGATAAAGGAAAGAGATAATCATGGAAGCAGTAGCAAGATTAAAAAATGTTCCTACTTCTCCACGTAAGATGAGGTTAGTAGCTGACCTTGTGAGAGGTAAGCGTGTAGGACTCGCATTAAGCATATTGAAGCATACGCCAAACCATGCTTCTATCCGTTTAGAGAAGCTTTTACTTTCTGCAGTAGCTAACTGGCAGGCGAAGAATCCAGAGGAGAAACTGGAAGAGGCGGATCTTTACGTGAAGACGATAATGGTAGATGGTGGTCGTATGCTTAAGCGCCTAAGACCTGCTCCTCAAGGTAGAGCACACAGAATACGTAAAAGATCAAATCATGTAACCTTAGTAGTCGATGCGTTCGCTGCTCCCGTTACCGCTGATGAAGTAGAAACAACAGAAAACGCTAATTAAGATTAGACTATGGGACAAAAAATAAACCCTATTGGTTTTAGACTTGGTGTAGTCAAAGGATGGGAGTCCAACTGGTATGGCGGTAAAGACTTTGCTGACAAACTTTATGAAGACCAGCAAATCAGGAAATACGTCAATGCGCGAATCCCTAAGGGCGGTATTGCTAAGGTAATTATCGAGCGTACATTAAAGCGTATCACATTAACCATTCACACAGCTCGTCCAGGGGTGGTGATTGGTAAAGGTGGTGCTGAAGTGGATAAGCTGAAAGAAGAACTTAAGAAGCT
Organism: Nitritalea halalkaliphila LW7; assembly: GCF_000265075.1. Taxonomy (GTDB): domain Bacteria; phylum Bacteroidota; class Bacteroidia; order Cytophagales; family Cyclobacteriaceae; genus Nitritalea; species Nitritalea halalkaliphila. Next base: position 61,319 of record NZ_AJYA01000002.1, read on the forward strand.
CACTAACAAGGATGTTCAGATTAACATTTTTGAAATTAAGCGTCCGGAGTTAGATGCTAAGCTGGTAGGTGAGTCTATCGCTCAGCAGCTACAAGCTAGGATCTCTTTTAGAAGAGCCATGAAGCAAGCTATCGCTGCAGCCATGCGTGTAGGTGCAGAAGGAATTAAGGTAAAACTTTCTGGTAGACTTGGTGGTGCTGAAATGGCGCGTTCTGAAATGTACAAAGAAGGTAGAATTCCACTTCATACATTAAGAGCAGACATCGATTACGCACTATCAGAAGCGAATACTGTATACGGAATCATCGGTATTAAAGTATGGATCTTTAAAGGTGAGGTATACGGCAAGCGTGATCTATCTCCAAATGCTGGTCTTGCTAATGAGCCTAAAGGTGCTCAGGCAAACAGAGGCCGCAACAGAAGAGGAGAGGGTGGAGGCCCTAAGAGAAGAAAGAGAAATAATTAATTTTCGCCTTACGTAAGAAGTCATGTTACAGCCAAAAAGAACGAAATATAGAAAAATGCATAAGGGCCGTGTTAAAGGTATCGCGCAAAGAGGGCATACGCTCGCTTTCGGGAACTTTGGCATCAAGTCCTTAGAGGGCGGATGGATCACTTCCAGACAAATCGAAGCAGCGCGTATCGCGATGACACGTGCTATGAAACGTGAAGGTCAAGTGTGGATTCGTATCTTCCCTGATAAGCCTATTACCAAAAAGCCTGCAGAGGTTCGAATGGGTAAAGGTAAAGGTGCTCCAGAATATTGGGTAGCGGTTATCAAGCCTGGAACCATTCTGTTCGAAGCTACCGGTGTGCCATTAGCGACAGCGCAAGAGGCATTAAGATTAGCACAGCAGAAACTTCCAGTTAGCACAAAATTCATAGTTCGTAGAGAGTACGAAGGATAATTAAGATTATGAAAAACGCAGAAATCAGATCACTTTCCGAAAGTGAAATCCTAGAGCGTATCGCAGCTGAGCAGGAAAATTTAACGAAATTACGCTTTGCTCACGCCATCTCTCCAATAGAGAATCCCAATAAAATAAAAGAATCCAAGCGCTTAATCGCAAGACTTAAGACTGCCTTGAGATCAACACAACTAGCTAAATAATAAGATAATGGCTACTACTGAGAGAAATCTACGTAAAGAAAGAATAGGGAAGGTAGTCAGCAACAAAATGGAGAAGTCCATCACTGTTGCCGTAGAAAGAAGAATGAAACACCCAATCTACGGTAAGTTTGTTGCGAAGACTACCAAATTCATGGTTCATGACGAGAATAATGATTGCAACATTGGTGATGTTGTGAAAATTAGTGAGACTCGTCCGCTGAGTAAAAACAAGCGTTGGAGATTAGTAGAAATAATAGAAAGAGCTAAGTAATTATGGTACAACAGGAATCCAGACTAAGTGTAGCGGATAACTCCGGCGCTAAAGAAGTGCTAGTTATTCGTGTATTGGGTGGAACGAAAAAGCGTTACGCGTCGATCGGTGATAAAGTTGTTGTAACCGTAAAATCTGCGCTTTCATCCAGCAATATGAAAAAAGGTACCGTTTCAAAAGCGGTAATTGTAAGAACGAAGAAAGAAATCAGAAGAAAAGATGGTTCTTATATTCGCTTCGAAGATAATGCAGCTGTTCTCTTGAATAATAATGATGAGCCTAGAGGTACCCGTATTTTCGGCCCTGTAGCGAGAGAGTTAAGGGAGAAGCAGTTCATGAAAATTGTATCGTTGGCCCCTGAAGTTCTTTAATCATGGTAAGAAAAGTAAAAATGCAAGGTAAATTGCACATAAAAACCGGTGATACCGTGAAGGTAATCAGTGGTGACGAAAAGGGTAAAACCGGAAAGGTGATCGCTGTGGACAGAGAGAAAAGCCGAGCTAAAGTGGAAGGTCTTAACATGGTGACGAAACATGTGAAGCCTACTGCCTCTAACCCACAGGGTGGCATCGAAAAGAAGGAAGCCGGAATTCATATTTCTAACTTGATGCTGGTAGACCCTAAAACAGGTGAAGCTACTAAGACAGGTAGAAAGCGTAACGAAAACGGTAAGTTAGTAAGGTATTCAAAGAAAACTGGGGAGGTGATCAATGGCTAATCCTAGAATGAAAGAAAAATATCTTGGTGAAATCGTACCTGCACTAAGAGAGAAGTTTCAGTATAAGTCTGTGATGCAGGTTCCTAAACTTACCAAGATTGTTATCAATAAAGGTATCGGTGCTGCTGTAGCGGATAAGAAATTAGTGGATCAGGGTGTAGAGGAATTAACACTTATCGCTGGTCAGCGTGCAGTCGCCACTAAAGCTAAGGTTTCTATCTCCAACTTTAAGCTAAGAGATGGTATGCCTATCGGAGCTAAAGTAACGCTTCGTGGCGTTCAGATGTACGAATTCTTAGATCGTTTAATGACTATTGCCCTTCCACGTGTAAGAGATTTTAAAGGAATTAGCGATAAGGGTTTTGATGGTCGCGGGAACTATACTCTTGGTGTAACAGAGCAGATTATTTTCCCTGAAATCAGCATCGAGAAAGTAAACAGAATCTCTGGTATGGATATCACTTTTGTTACGACTGCCGAGACTGACGAAGAAAGCCTTGCTTTATTAAAAGCTTTCGGGATGCCTTTTGTGAATAAAAATAAAGCAGAATAAGAAATGGCAAGAGAGTCGATAAAAGCGAGAGAAAGAAAAAGAGAGCGCCTAGTAGCGAAGTTTGCGAAGAAAAGAGCTGAATTAAAAGCCGCCGGTGATTATGAAGCGCTCGATAAACTTCCTAAAAACGCCTCACCAGTAAGACTACACAACAGATGTAAACTTACGGGACGTCCTAAGGGCTACATGAGAAAGTTTGGTATCAACCGTGTGACATTCAGAGAAATGGCATCCGCAGGAAAGATACCTGGTGTTACGAAGTCTAGCTGGTAATTAAAAGGACAAAAGTTTTTATTCTTAAATTCATTGTGTAACTTTGCACGCCCGTAAAATACGGGTGTGCAGTTAGACTTCTATATATATGACTGATCCAATAGCTGATTATCTAACCAGATTGAGAAACGCCATCAAGGCCTCTCATAGAATCGTAGAAATCCCTGCTTCTAATATCAAGAAAGAGATTACTAAAGTTCTTTTTGACAAAGGGTACATCCAAAACTACAAATTCGTAGAAGATGGTCCTCAAGGAACTATAAAAATCGCATTAAAATACAACCCTGTTACAAAACAGAATGCGATTGTAAGTCTTTCTAGAGTAAGTAAGCCAGGTTTAAGACAATATGCCAAGCATGAAGCATTACCTCGTGTAATCAATGGTCTTGGTATTGCTATCCTTTCCACTTCTAAAGGTGTGATGAGCGATAAAGAAGCTCGCACTGAAGGAATCGGTGGAGAGGTACTGTGTTACGTATACTAATTTATACCATTTTATGTCTAGAATAGGTAAAAAACCAATAAATATACCTGCGGGTGTTACTGTAGACGTGTCAGCACATAATACTGTCACTGTTAAAGGTCCTAAGGGTACGCTGACTCAGGAGGTAAATCCTGATATCACCGTAGTAGTGGAAGGGAATCAAGTGGTCCTTTCCCGTCCTACTGAGCAAAAAAGACATAAGTCTTTTCATGGTCTGTACCGTGCACTTATTAACAACATGGTTATCGGTGTAGCTGAAGGTTACAAAAAGGAATTAGAACTCGTGGGTGTAGGTTACAAAGCCTCCGTACAAGGTCAGGTCCTTGAGTTATCATTAGGTTATTCTCACAACATCTTCCTAGCCTTACCTGATGTAATCGCTGTAAAAGCAGAGACTGCAAAAGGAAAAAATCCTATCATTACGTTAGAAGGAATTGATAAAGAATTAGTGGGCCAGGTGGCTGCTAAAATCAGATCCCTACGTAAAGTAGAGCCTTACAAGGGTAAAGGTGTACGTTTTGTAGGTGAGGTTGTACGTCGTAAAGCTGGTAAAACTGCAGGTAAAAAATAAGTAGGATGGCATTCAATAAGAACGAAAGAAGACAAAGAATCAAAAAAAGTATTAGGAGAAAGATCTCCGGTACGGATTCTAGACCGCGCCTTTCTGTATTTAAAAGCAATACCGGAATATACGCGCAATTAGTTGATGATCTGAAAGGTCATACCTTGGCATCTGCATCTTCAAAAGAGTTAGGTAACATCAAAAATGTTAACATCGCTACTTCTGGAGAAGTTGGTAAAAAGCTAGCTGAAAGAGCTATAGCAAAAGGTGTCACTGAAGTTGTTTTTGACAGAAGTGGTTACCTTTACCATGGCAATGTAAAAGCTTGGCTGATGGTGCGAGAGAAGGTGGCCTTAAATTTTAATCAATTATCATGTCACAGAATAGAAAAAAGCCAATCAGGGCTACAGATACAGAACTTAAAGAGCGCGTCGTTGCTATTAACCGCGTAGCGAAAGTAGTAAAAGGTGGGCGTCGCTTCTCCTTCTCGGCCATCGTAGTGGTAGGGGATGGTAAAGGTGTAGTAGGTTATGGATTAGGAAAAGCGAATGAAGTAACCGATGCGATTACCAAGGGAATAGAAGATGCCAAGAAAAACCTGGTGCGTGTTCCAGTTCTTAAAGGAACTATCCCCCACGAGCAATTAGGTAAATTCGGTGGTGGCTTCGTACTCATTAAGCCTGCCGCTGCTGGTACCGGTGTAATCGCCGGTGGTGCCATGCGTGCTGTTCTCGAGAGTGCGGGAGTTACTGATGTATTAGCGAAGTCTAAGGGTTCTTCTAACCCACATAACGTGGTGAAGGCAACAATCGACGCTTTAATACAATTAAGAGACGCTATTTCCGTTTCTCAGCAAAGAGGGGTTAAATTATCTAAAGTTTTTAACGGTTAAGAGAAATGGCTAAAGTTAAAATAACCCAGGTAAGAAGTACAATCAAAAGACCTAAAGATCAAAAAGCGACTATTATTGCTCTTGGTTTAGGTAAGATGAACAAGTCTGTTGTGAAGGAAACTTCTCCTCAGATCGAAGGTATGATTAAAAAGATTAGTCATCTAGTTAAAGTAGAAGAAGCTTAATTATGAAATTACATACACTTAAACCAGCTGAAGGCTCCATTAAGTCTCGTAAGAGAATAGGCCGTGGTCAAGGTTCAGGCCGTGGTGGAACTTCTACTAGAGGTCATAAAGGTGCGAAATCTCGTTCTGGCTATAAGCAAAAACTAGGTTTCGAAGGTGGTCAGATGCCCTTACAGCGTAGAGTACCTAAGTTCGGTTTTAAAAATCCTTTCCGTGTAGAGTATAAGCCTATTAACTTAGAAACACTCGAGTCCCTTGCGACTGAACACAAGATTGAAGAAATAACTTTCGAAACTTTAGTCTCTCATGGCCTAGTTTCTAAAAAAGATCTTGTAAAAGTCTTAGGAAGAGGCGAACTTACCGCGAAAATTAACGTAAGCGCACATCAGTTTTCAGCTTCGGCCGTAGAGGCCATCGAAAAGGCTGGTGGAAAAACAAACAAGATTTAAGTAAATGAAAAAGTTCGTCTCAACAGTTAAGAACATCTTTTCCATCGAAGATCTTAGAATCCGAATCTTAAACACGATTGGTTTCCTGATCGTGTTTAGATTAGGTTCTTTTATCGTTTTGCCTGGGGTAGATCCGTCTAAACTAAATGACTCTCCTGAAGGTATTTTCGGTCTAATCGATACTTTCTTAGGAGGTGCCTTCAGTAATGCCTCTATCTTTGGCCTTGGCATTATGCCTTATATATCTGCATCCATCGTGTTGCAGTTATTAACTGTTGGTGTACCATACTTTCAAAAATTACAAAAAGAGGGCGAATCTGGTCGTAAGAAAATTACCCAGATTACGCGAATACTTACCATAGCGATTACAGTGGCTCAGGGTATAGGTTATGTTACAGCCACTATCCTTCCTACTGGTGCTGTTATGATCTCGACCTCACTATTCATGGTTAGTTCATTGGTTCTGCTTTCTGCAGGTACTATGTTCTGTATGTGGCTTGGTGAAAAAATCACTGAAAAAGGTATTGGAAATGGTATTTCCATGCTGATCATGATTGGTATTATATCTGCATTACCGGGGGCTATTATTGCTGAAGGTCTTTCTAAGGGTACTTCAGGTTTCCTTTTACTCTTGATCGAGGCAGGGCTTCTATTCCTAGTCGTTTTAGGTACTGTAGCTCTAACAGAAGCTACCAGAAGAATTCCTGTGCAATATGCGAAACAAGTCGTAGGTGGTAAGGTTTATGGAGGGCAGCGTCAGTACATTCCCATTAAAGTGAATGCTTCTGGGGTTATGCCCATTATATTCGCACAGTCTCTCATGTTTTTGCCCGCTCTAATTTCTCAGATTTGGTCAGCAGATAATGATATAGCGAACTATATCGGTACGACTTTCTCTGATTTTACCAGCTGGCAATACAATCTTGTTTTTGCATTAATGATCATTCTTTTCACTTTCTTCTATACTGCTATTACGGTTAATCCAGAGCAAATTGCGGAAGACTTGAAAAGAAATGGAGGTTTCGTTCCTGGTATTAAGCCGGGTGCCCTACCTCTGACTTCATTGATAACATCATCTCCCGCATCACGCTACCTGGATCTATTCTACTCTCAGTAGTAGCTATCCTTCCTGCTTTCGCTATAGTGGCAGGTGTGGGTGCAGAGTTTGCTCAATTTTACGGGGGCACCTCCCTTCTCATTATGGTAGGGGTTATCATGGATACATTAAGGCAAATCGAATCTTACCTTCTCATGCGTAAATATGAGGGTATGATGAAGAGTGGTAATATGAAAAATAATCCAACAAATTACGCGGCTGCTATATGATTCACTACAAGACTTCTGATGAAGTCCAGTTAATCAAAGATAGTGCGGAAATTTTGGGTAGGGCTCACGGTGAAGTAGCCAAATTTGTTAAAGCTGGTGTCAAAACCAGTTTCCTTGATAAGATTGCAGAAGAGTTTATTCGGGACCATGGCGCTGTACCTTCGTTTAAAGGGTACAGCGGATTCCCCGCCTCACTTTGTATTAGCGTAAATGAGGTGGTTGTTCATGGGTTTCCGAGTGAATATACATTGAAAGATGGCGATATAATCTCAATAGATTGTGGAGTCTTTCACCAAGGTTTTCATAGCGATTGCGCTTATACTTACCCTGTCGGTGAAGTTTCCCCATCTGTTTTGTCTTTACTTAAACACACCAAGGAGTCTCTTTATTTAGGTATAGAACAGGCTGTGTTTGGGAATAGAATCGGTGATATCGGCCATGCTATTCAAAAGTATGTAGAGTCTCTTGGATATACTGTTGTTAGAGAACTCGTAGGGCATGGTTTAGGTAAAAATTTACATGAGTCTCCTGAGGTTCCTAATTATGGTAAGAAAGGCTCTGGTCCCGTACTGAAAAGTGGTTTAGTTATCGCTATTGAGCCAATGGTTAATTTGGGTTCCAGAAACATAGTTCAAGAGCGGGATGGTTGGACCATTCGTACATCTGATCGTAAGCCGAGTGCCCATTTTGAGCATACCGTCGCTATCTTTGAAGATCGTACTGAAATTCTGACAACGCATAAATACATAGAGGAAAACTTTAATAAATAAATATGGCTAAGCAGTCCTCCATCGAACAGGATGGTACCATAATAGAAGCATTATCGAATGCTATGTTTAAGGTGGAACTCGAGAATGGGCATCAGTTGATTGCTCATATATCGGGTAAAATGAGAATGAATTATATTAAAATCCTTCCAGGCGATAGAGTGAAATTAGAGTTGTCGCCTTATGACCTGTCGAAGGGTAGAATCGTTTATCGGTATAAATAGATTGTCATGAAAGTTAAGGCATCCATTAAGAAAAGAAGTGCTGACTGTAAGGTTATCAGAAGAAAGGGTAAGCTTTACGTGATCAACAAGAAGAATCCTAAGTTTAAACAAAGACAAGGTTAAAAAATTATGGCAAGAATCGCTGGTGTTGACATTCCGGACAACAAAAGAGGAGAAATCGGCTTAACCTACATATTCGGTATTGGTAGAAGTTCAGCCAAAGCTATTTTAAGCAAAGCAGGTATATCTTACGATAAGAAGGCTGGTGAGTGGGATGATGAAGAGTCTACTGCTATCCGTACCATTATCGCTGAAGAATTTAGAACAGAAGGTGCTCTTAAGTCAGAGATCCAGTTAAACATCAAGCGTTTAATGGATATCGGTTGCTACAGAGGATTAAGACATAGAAAAGGTCTTCCTGTGCGTGGTCAAAAGACTAAAAACAACGCAAGAACGAGAAAAGGTAAGAGAAAGACTGTTGCTAACAAGAAGAAGGCAACTAAATAAAGCTTGATTTAGATTATGGCTCAGAAAAGAAACGATAAAGCGAGAGGTAAAAAAAGAGTCGTTAAAGTTGAAGCAGTAGGCCAAGCCCACATCAAAGCTTCTTTTAACAACATTATCATCTCTATCACAAATAATTCAGGTCAAGTGATTTCTTGGGCCTCTGCCGGTAAAATGGGTTTCAGAGGGTCTAAGAAAAACACTCCCTATGCTGCGCAAATGGCTGCCCAAAACTGTGGACAGGTGGCGTATGATCTTGGTCTGCGTAAGATCGAGGTTTTCGTTAAAGGACCAGGTGCTGGACGTGAGTCTGCTATCCGCACACTCCAAAATGTAGGTTTAGATGTAACGACTATTACAGACGTTACGCCATTACCACATAATGGATGTCGTCCTCCAAAGCGTAGAAGAGTTTAATTTTAAAATTAGGATAATAGAATGGCTAGATATAGAGGTCCAAAGGCAAAGATTGCCAGAAAATTCGGTGAAGCTATCGAAGGACATAGCAAGGCACTTCAGAAGAAAAACTATCCTCCTGGACAGCATGGTCGAGGACGTAGAAAAAAACAGTCTGAATATGCCATCCAGCTTCAGGAGAAGCAAAAAGCAAAATACATCTATGGTGTGTTAGAGCGTCAGTTTGCAAAGATGTTTGACATTGCTTCTCGTAAGCAAGGTATTACTGGTGAAAACTTACTTCAATTACTTGAAGCTCGTCTTGATAATATCGTGTATCGTTTAGGTATTGCCCCTACACGTAGAGGTGCACGTCAGCTAGTATCACACAGACATATTCTGGTAAATGGTGAGTTAGTTAACATTCCATCTTACACGGTTAAGCCTGGTGATATCGTCTCCGTTCGTGAGCGTTCTAAGTCTTTAGAGGCGATCACAAACAGCTTAGCAGGTAGAGGTGCAAGCAAGTTTCCTTGGCTGGAGTGGGATAACAGTTCCCTAGCAGGTAAGGTAGTTAGTACGCCTACTCGTGATGAGATTCCTGAGAATATCAAGGAACAGCTTATCGTCGAGCTTTACTCTAAGTAATTTTTATCATTCAGACTTAAAAAAAACTATTGATATGTCCATATTAGCATTTCAAATGCCCGAAAAGGTGGTAATGGAAAAGGCAGACGATTTTCATGGCCTCTTCACCTTTAAGCCGCTTGAAAAAGGGTATGGCGTAACAATCGGAAATGCACTTCGCAGAATTCTTTTGTCCTCACTCGAAGGGTACGCGATTACTTCCGTTCGCTTACCGGGTGTGGTGCATGAGTTTTCTACCATAGAAGGTGTCGTGGAAGATGTTACGGACATCATCCTTAACCTGAAACAGGTTAGATTCAAGAAAGTCCATGAGGCGATTGATAGTAAAATTACGATTGAAGTTAAAAATCAATCTGTTTTTACTGCTGGTGATATTGCAAAATACACCTCTTCCTTCGAAGTGTTAAACCCTGATTTGGTAATTTGTCACTTGGATGAATCAACTAGTTTGGAGGTAGAAATTACTGTAGAAAAAGGTCGTGGATATCTTCCTGCAGAAGAGTCAAAACCTAAAGAGCAAATTTTCGGTGTTATCCCAATCGACGCCATCTTTACACCTATCAAAAATGTAAAGTACAGCGTGGAAAATACTCGAGTAGAACAAAAAACCGATTTTGAGAAACTTATTCTTGAGGTAACTACGGATGGTTCTATTCACCCCGAAAAGGCATTACAGGAATCGGCTAAAATTCTCATCCAGCATTTTATGCTGTTCTCTGATCAAACGATGGTCATCGATGCCCCAGGTGGAGATGCTCCAGAGCCAATCGATGAGGAGTATCTACACATGAGAAAGCTGCTTAAGACTTCCTTAAGCGACCTGGATCTCTCCGTTCGTGCATTTAACTGCCTGAAAGCAGCCGATGTAAAAACACTGGGCGATCTTGCGAAACTTGAAATTTCGGACATGATGAAATTCCGTAATTTTGGTAAAAAATCCCTCGCCGAATTAGAACAATTGATTCAAGAAAAAGGACTTACTTTCGGCATGGATCTAAGTAAGTATAAACTTGACGAAGAATAAATAAAATGAGACACGGTAAAAAATTTAACCACCTTGGAAGGAAGTCCGCGCATAGAAAAGCGATGCTTTCAAATATGGCTGCTTCCTTACTTCTTCACAAGCGTATCTCCACCACGCTTGCTAAGGCTAAGGAGTTAAGAAAATATGTGGAGCCTCTCGTAACGAGAGCGAAAGAAGATACGACGCATAACAGACGCGTGGCTTTCTCTTACCTACAAAGCAAAGAAGCTATCAAGGAACTTTTCGGTGAAATCGCTGAGAAAGTAGGGAGCAGACAGGGTGGTTATACTCGAATCATCAAAACTGGTTTCCGTTTAGGTGATAACGCAGAGATGTGTATCATCGAACTTGTAGATTTTAACGAGCTTATGCTGAAAGAAACTAAGCCAGCTAAGAAGACTACAAGAAGAAGCCGTAGAGGTTCAGGTGCAGCCAAGGCCACTGATAGTGCTTCTACCGAAGCGCCTAAAGCAGATGGCGATGCTGATGCTGGTTCTAATGAAGAAAACAAAGCCTAACATGCTTTGTCATCGACATATCGTAAGGGGGTTAAACGCTAGTTTAATCCCTTTTTTTATGCCCTAACTTTCTCCTTAAGATTTATTGCTTAAATTTGACCTATATTCTATTATTCATGAAAGCGCAACCTGCAACTCTTCTTCTCGCCGACGGAACACTATTCCGCGGTACGTTAATCGGTAAGCCTGGGACTAATGGTGGTGAAATCTGCTTCAATACCGGTATGACTGGGTACCAAGAAATTTACACGGATCCTTCCTACACAGGTCAAATCGTGGTTACCACGACACCCCATATCGGCAACTACGGTGTTATCGACTCCGAAGTCGAATCTGCAGCACCTACTGTAGCGGGAATTGTGGTGAACAGTTTCTCTCACACGCATAGTAGGGTCGACGCGGATGATACACTTCAAGCCTACTTAGAAAAGGCGGGTATTACAGGTATTGCGGATATTGACACACGGAAACTTGTTCGTCACATTCGCGATAAGGGTGCTATGAATGCTATTATCTCTTCCGAGTACGAAGACGATTTGGCAGGCCTAAAAAAGCAGCTCAATCTTGTGCCCGATATGCAAGGGCTTGAGCTTTCTTCACAGGTCTCCACGAAAGCGCCTTATTTCTTCGGCGACCCAGAAAGTCCTTTTAAAGTCGCTTGTCTCGATCTTGGTATTAAACTGAACATTCTCCGTAATCTTGCTTCTCGTGGTGTTTACTGTAAGGTATTTCCTGCCACGACTAAGGCCGAAGAGCTTATGGCCTGGGAAGCAGATGGCTATTTTCTGTCGAATGGTCCTGGAGACCCCGCCGCCATGCCTTATGCTGTGGAAACAGCTAAAACATTACTTTCCTCCGGAAAGCCTGTTTTCGGTATTTGCCTGGGACACCAAATCATCGCCGAAGCTTGTGATTTGAAAACCTATAAAATGCACCATGGACATAGAGGAATAAACCATCCCGTTAAAAATCTATTGACTGGGTTGAGCGAAATTACCTCCCAAAACCACGGGTTTGTAGTAGATAAAAACTCTCTAGAAGCGAATAGCCAAATAGAGGTGACCCATATTCATCTTAATGATAATACCATCGCAGGCATTCGCCTGAAAGACCGACCTGTCTTCTCTGTGCAGTACCATCCAGAGGCAGGGCCTGGTCCACACGATTCCCGCTATCTTTTCGATGATTTCGTGTCCTTAATGAAAAATTAAACCTATAAACCAATACCAACATGACATTAATCCAATCCATTCACGCCAGACAAATCCTAGACTCTAGAGGTAATCCTACCGTAGAAGTTGATGTGGTGACGGAATCAGGCGCCTTCGGTCGCGCAGCAGTACCTAGCGGTGCTTCCACCGGCGTCCACGAAGCAGTAGAGTTACGTGACGACGATAAATCCGTCTACATGGGTAAAGGTGTCCTTAAAGCCGTAGCGAATGTAAATGAAAAAATCGCACCCGAGCTCATGGGATTTGATATCTTCGAGCAAAACATGATCGATCGCATCATGCTCGATATGGATGGAACCAAAAATAAGTCCTCCCTTGGTGCTAATGCTATCCTTGGGGTGTCACTGGCCGTGGCCAAAGCAGCTGCCATGGAAGCAGGTCAGCCACTTTACCGCTACATCGGTGGCGTAAATGCCAATACACTGCCTGTACCTATGATGAATATCCTGAATGGAGGTTCCCACGCTGATAATGCGATCGACTTCCAAGAGTTCATGGTAATGCCCACAGGTGCTGCCTCTTTTTCGGAATCTCTCCGCATGGGTACTCAGATTTTCCATCACCTGAAAAGTGTCTTGAAAGCGAAAGGTCTTTCCACTAATGTGGGCGATGAAGGTGGTTTCGCACCTAACCTTCGCTCGAATGTGGAAGCAATCGAAGTGGTACTAGAAGCAATCGAAAAAGCTGGTTTCCGACCAGGCGAAGATGTCTTCATCGCCATGGATGCCGCTGCTTCTGAATTTTATGACGAAGAAAAAGGGCTCTACGTATTTAAAAAGTCTACCGGAGATAGCTTGACTTCTTCTGAAATGGCCAACTACTGGGCGGAATGGGTAGCTAAATATCCGATTATCTCCATCGAAGACGGCATGCATGAGGACGATTGGGATGGCTGGAAGCAGCTTACCGACGCTGTAGGTAAGAAAATCCAAATCGTAGGAGACGACCTTTTCGTAACAAATGTGGAGCGTCTTTCCACAGGTATCGAGAAGGGCATCGCCAACTCCCTCCTCGTGAAGGTAAATCAGATCGGCTCCCTGACAGAGACAATTAATGCCGTGGACCTCTGCCACAGAAATAAGTACACGAGCGTGATGTCACATCGCTCTGGCGAAACTGAAGATTCCACGATCGCAGACCTAGCTGTAGCGCTTAATACCGGCCAGATTAAAACGGGTTCTGCTTCCCGCTCCGATCGTATGGCGAAGTACAACCAACTCCTTCGCATCGAGGAGCAGTTGGGTGAGGCGGCTTACTTCCCTGGTAAAAAAGCCTTTAAATTTTAATTTTTCCACCCTTTTCCTTTGCGCGGAAGCGCAAAGGATGGGGAAAGCGGCCTGAATATGGAGTAGCCAAGTACACCAGTATAGCTACCTGTAAGGCTTATAGTTAAAAGCCATGACTTACTGCGGTAGGCCATGGCTTTTACTATTTTAGACGCTAAAGGGGAGTAGCAGGAGGCAGCAAGAGGAATTACTGCAACCCTCGCTGGGAAGAAGCTTCTTTAGATGCCCAAAAAAACGCCCAGCAAGACCCCCGTAAGGGCAATCAAGAAAATCACTAGGATCGGTTTCCAAGCATAGGCCATCCATTCTTTATAGCTCAAGCCTGATGCAGCTAGGATCGCCATTAGCCCGCCATTACTGGGGGTGACCATATCCATGATGCCAGCCCCATACTGATAAGACAGCACCATGACCTGGCGCGATAAGCCGATTAGGTCTGCGATAGGGGTGAGGAGGGGCATCGTCAGCACTGCCTGACCTGAAGTGCTCGGGATGGGGATATGCAGGAGCGCTTGCGCCAGCAGCATGCCCACCGCAGAAAGGGCCACAGGGAGCTCCTCCAGCGGGGTGAATAGCCCAAAAATGATGCTGTCAATGATCATCCCCTTCTCTAAAACCAAATAAATACTGCGTGCTAAGCCTACGATCACACCGGCAAATACCAGCTCGGCGAAACCTGCCGTGTAGGCTTTGGCAGTGCCATTCCAGCCGAGCTTTCCGATTAGTCCACAGAGAAGACCCATCGCAAAAAACAAGGCCGACATTTCATTATAATCCCAGTCTAAGCGCGTTAGCCCAAAGACTAAAATCCCGAAGGTGAGCGCAACAAGCAGCAGAATTACCGCATGATGCCGTGCTAATCCCCTGGCGACCTCTTCCTTAGGCTCGGCTACGAACTTGGGATCCTTCCCTGTGCGGATCACATAGACGATCCAGAAGCTCAGCGCTCCTGCTAATAACAAGAGCCGAAATCCAGCAGCCGAAAATAAAGGAAGCTCTGCTAAATTTTGGGCGATCAAAACAGAAAAGGGATTAGCAGGGCCAAAAGCCCCTCCGATCAGGGAGGATCCCAAGCTGATGGCTACACCCGCCGTTCGCGTGTAGCCGATTTTGCGACAGAGGAGCATCAGCACGGGCACCATCGCGATGATTTCTTCCTGAAGGCCGTTCAAGACCCCCGCTGCTCCGAACAGTAGGCCCACCAGTGTAAGCAAATAGGATGTGGCCTGGTCAAAGCGACGAATCAGACTTTCCAGTCCAGCTTGGAAGGCTCCCGTCTGTTCGACTAGATAAAAAGCCCCCCCAATAATCAGAATCAGGACAACCACCTCCGCCCCCGCTATGATTCCTTCAGGAATACTCAGGAAAAGCTGACCCAAGCCTACAGGAGTCGCATCCACCGTTCGGTAGGAGCCCTCCACCACGACCATACGTCCCGTACCCTCATCCAGCACGCGCTCATAGGAACCTGCTGGAATCAGATGTGTCAGAAAAGCGGCCAAAGCCACAAAAAATAACATAATCAGCAGGGGATGGGGAAAGCTTAGTTTCATCTCGCGAGGTTTAAGGCTCCAAAATTAAGGATTAAATTTTTTCCAGAATAGCTTGCCGAAGCGTGACTCAAAATTAAAATGAATACGCTCCTGTACTTTTTCAGGCAAGTGGTAGTATTTAGATAGGTGCTTTGGGCTTTATTCAGTAAATTCCCAGCGAAAAATGTGCGTGGTTTCTGCTCAAATCGCGCCTCGCATGTGTAAACCCAATAGATTTCATGAGAAAAATAGTTCTAAGTATTTGCATCCTCCTACTCGGCTGGCCGCTTTTCGCGCAGCAAGAGGCGCTCTGGCTGCGCTATCCGGCCCTGTCGCCTGATGGAGAGGAGATCGTGTTCTCCTATAAAGGAGACCTCTTTAAGGTAAGCGCTTCCGGTGGGCTAGCTACCCCCCTCACGCTGCATGATGCGCATGATTTCATGCCTGTATGGAGCCCAGATGGTCGCGAAATCGCTTTTGCAAGCGACCGATTCGGGAATTTCGATGTCTTCATCATGTCCGCAGCAGGTGGTCCTGCTAAGCGCTTGACCCACCACTCTACAAATGATTTTCCCTGGACCTTTAGCCCGGATGGTAGTGATGTGTTCTTTGGCTCTGGCCGGAATGACCTCGCCTCTTCCGCTCGCTTCCCGAATAAGGGGCTTTTTATGAAGCTCTACAGGGTATCGAAAACAGGCGGTCGGAATTACCTCATCTCTACAGCGGGGATGCAGTCTGTTTCGCTTAGCCCCGATGGTAGAAAAATCGTTTTTCAGGACCGTAAAGGCTATGAAGACGAATGGCGTAAGCGGCATACTTCCTCCGTAACACGCGATATCTGGCTCTATGACCGCGACGCGGAGCAGTACACGCAGATTAGCGATTTCGAGGGTGAGGACCGTGAGCCGCTCTTGTCCGCTGATGGCAGCACAGTGTTTTACCTCAGTGAGAAAAATGGCAGCCAAAATATCTTTTCCCGCAAGCTTAGCAGCGGTGAGGAGAAGCAGCTCACCCGCTTTGAAGACCACCCAGTGCGTCACTTGAGCCGTAGTCGTGGGGATAAGTTGGCCTTCAGCTGGAATGGAGCCCTCTACACCTTGGAGCCTGGAGCTGAGCCGCAGCGCTTACAGGTGCAGATCACGGGAGATTTCTCCGGAAGTGACATTCAGACAGTATCCGTGCGGAATGGGGCCACAGGCATGGCCCTTTCGCCTAACGGCAAAGAAATCGCTTTCGTGTTCCGCGGAGAGGTTTTCGTGACCTCTGTAGCACATAATTTCACCAAGCGCATCACCAGCACACCGGCGCAGGAGCGCACCCTCAGCTGGGGTAAGGATGGCCGTAGCTTGTATTATGCCACCGAACGCGATGGCAAGTGGGACATCTTCCGCGCCCGCATCCAGCGTGACGACGAGCAGTTTTTCCATGCCGCCACACTGATCACAGAAGAGCCGGTCATCGCCTCCGATAAGGATGAGTTTCAGCCGGTGGTTTCGCCTGACGGTAAAAAAATCGCTTACCTCGAAGAACGAAATATCCTAAAAGTCTTTGACCTAGATAAAAAGTCTAGCGTGACACTGATCGAAGCGGGTCAAAATTTCAGCTACTCCGATGGAGATCAAGACTACGCCTGGAGCCCAGATAGTCGCTGGGTGGTGGCTAAAAATGCTTTGGGCCACTTTGGCAGCAGCCACATGGTCAAGTATGCTGCGGATGGTTCGGGGACTCCTGCTCAGCTGACCTTTAGCGGGTTTTCAGATGGGAATGCGACCTGGGCTATGGGTGGAAAAGCTATTTTCTACACGAACGATCAGGATGGCAAAAAGCCTCTCGCCTTCCAGGGTGCGCGCGAAGTGGATATTTACGCCATGTTCTTTGACCAAGACACTTACGATCAGTTCCGCCTCAGCAAGGAGGAGTACGAACTGCGACAGGAGATGAAAAAGAAGGACAAAGACGATAAAGAGAAAAAAGAAGAAAAAAAGGATGAACCCCTCACCTTCGATCTGGCACGGCTAGAAGAACGTATGATGCGCCTTACGCCGGGTTCGGTCAACTTGTCTTCCTTCGAAGTGTCTCCGAAAGGGGATAAGGTGTATATGATGGCCCGCTACGAAAAAGGCTATGATGTTTGGGAGCTGGACACGCGGACACGCGAACTTAAAGCTCTAGCTCGTTTAGGTGGCGGCGGCGGCAGCCTCAAACTGGACGACGAGGGTAAAAACCTTTTTGTACTTTCTGGAGGGAATATCTCGAAAATAGAAACGGCAAATGGGAAGGTATCGCGTGTGGGTATCGATGCCGAGATGGAGCTGAACCTCCCTGCGGAGCGAGAGTATATCTATCACCATGCCTGGAGACAGGTGAAGAAAAAGTTTTATGATCCTGAACTGCATGGTATCGACTGGGAAATGTACCGCGATGCCTATGAGAAGTTTTTGCCGCACATCAACAATAATTATGACTTCCAAGAACTTCTGAGCGAGCTCCTGGGAGAGCTGAATGGTTCGCATACAGGTGGACGTTATAGTCCGAGAAGTACGAATGGAGATGCTACCGCTTCCCTTGGACTTTTCTTCGATGAAATGAGTAAGGAAGATGGCCTTATCATCGAAGAAGTGATCGCTGGAGGTCCCCTCGATAATGCCGAAACGAAAATTAAGGCGGGCCATAGGATCTTAAAGATCGATGGTGTGGCGTTAAATCAAGAGCAAGACTGGAATGCACTTCTCAACAGAAAAGCGGGCAAGCGTGTCCTGCTGAGCATGTTTAACCCGGAAACGCGTGAATCTTGGGAAGAGGTCGTACTTCCGATTAGTGGAGGTGCAGAAAACAATTTGCTTTATGAGCGCTGGGTGAAGATGATGCGTGATCGCGTAGCAGAACTCAGCGGAGGTAAGCTCGGCTATGTACATGTCAGAGGCATGAATGATGGCAGCTACCGCACGGTGTACAGCGAGGTGCTCGGCAGAAACATCGACAAGGAGGCACTTATTGTAGACACCCGCTTTAATGGTGGGGGCTGGCTGCATGAGGATTTATCTAATTTCCTAGACGGGAAGCCTTATGCGACCTTCCGCCCTTACGGCTTCGTGGCGAAAGGCGGTGAGCCGCGGGATAAATGGTCCAAGCCAAGTGTCGTGCTGATGAGCGAAAGTAATTACTCCGATGCGCATGCCTTCCCTTATGCCTATCGAGCGAAAGGAATAGGTAAACTGATCGGTATGCCAGTTCCGGGTACGAGCACCGCGGTATGGTGGGAAACGCAGATCGATCCGACACTTGTTTTCGGCATCCCGATGATCGCATTTTACGGCGTCGCGGAAGACAGACCACTGGAGAACCTGCAGCTAGAGCCAGACATTAAGGTGGCCACTCCTTTTGAAGAAATTCTAAAGGGTGAGGATGCTCAGCTGCGTACAGCGGTGCAGACACTGCTCGAAGAGTTAGAAGCCAAAAAGTAGGCTACTTCTATGCTGCGAGCTCGCCGTTAGCGTTTCGCTACGTGTTAAATTGAAAAAAAAGAGGCTTTGGTGCTAGTATTAGGCTAGCGCCAAAGCCTTTTTACTTACTTGTCTTTTTTCAGCAGATGTGTTTTATAAATTCTGCCGTCTTTTCGCAAAGAAGCCCCCAAAATTTCATTCTCGGATATCCCGATGACTTCATGAAAATAGTTTTTCGGAGCACCATCGATTTGCTTGCTGCCGCGTTTACTTCACCCGATTTAAAACGTGCATTTTATATTTTCTACCCCGTCTTTCCGTCTCCGCCACCAAGATGAAGTCGTCACTCACCCCGATGACTTCATAAAAGTACTCATCCGGTCCTCCCTCTATCTGCGCGTCCACACCGCGTAGGTAGGATTTGGCAGCCTTTTCATTCGTGCGCTCTCCAAGCATCCCCATAGTAAAAAGCCGGCCGTCTTTTTCTTCCGTATTTTGAAAAGCCGATTGAACACGTAGTAAATCCTGTGCTTTGACCTTCGGCTTGTAGCGATTACGATTAAAAGTAGCCGTATTCATCACTAAAAACTCATTTCCTGCGATCAACTCTTTCGCCTTTGCCACAGGAATAGCTTCCGCACGATAAAAAGTCGCGACATAACTAACAAAACGCCCGAAACCACCATTATGGGCCACACTTTTTACATAAATATGAGAAGCGCCCCGCATGGAAGCTTCTGCTTTTAACTTGCGCAGCGCGCGTTCGTGCACACTGTTCATGCTGGGGTAAATGCCGAAAGCCAGCGAATAGGAAAAGGTCCCACGTGCCTTACTAAAGGCCTCGCCCACGCGGATCATGCCCTCTACTTGTTTGTAATCATCCACTACCACGATTTTATGGTCTGGCGTGTATCCGTCTACCTGAGGGATTTCCGTAAGCAGCTGGGCCGCACTTGGGTTTTGAAAACTAAATAGCAAGAGAAATAGGATGCCTAAAGGCAAAAATGTGCTTTTTTTCATACGATAGTGTAGGTTTGGTTTTATTCTTACGAACGGTTTACTGGCAATCAAGTTCCAATAAAAAACCAAAAGATTCAAATTTTATTTGCTAAAAAATGAAAATAGCGTAACTTTATTTTACGTTATTCTTCTCTTCCCCAAGTGCCTGATCGATTCATCCGTGAGGGAGTTTCATTCTACCCTGTCTAAAAATAAAAAAGCCGCTTTATCGATTGAAAGCGGCTTCTGTATTAAAATTTTAAACATCAGTGCATTAGGCTCCCACTAAAGGGGCTAAAAAGGGCCAAATCGTCTCAAAGACGATCGCGTGTCCCTCTGCTGTAGGATGTATGCCATCTGGTAAATTCAAATCTGGATCCCCCGCCACTCTTTCCAGTAGAAAAGGAATCAGCGTCACCCCCTCTTCAGCTGCTATCCGCGGGAAGAGCTGACGAAACGCTTCTGCGTACTCTGTGCCCATATTCGGAGGAATCTGCATCCCTGCCAGCAGGATGGCCGCATCTGGATAGCGCTCCTGCACCAGCTGAATCATACTGCGGAGATTTTTTTCCGTCTCTGTCAGGGCGATGCCACGTAAACCGTCATTGGCGCCCAGCTCCAAAACAAAGATAGCGGGCTCCTCCTCCAGAAACCAGTCGAGGCGTGTAAGGCCCGAGGCGGTGGTCTCGCCACTTAGGCCGGCATTAACCACGCGATACGCGATTTCCAGCTCCTTTAGGCGCGCCTCTACCAGCCCGGGGAAGGACTCCTCCGCATCTAGCCCATAGCCTGCCGTGAGGCTATTGCCGAAAAACAGGAGCAAAGGTGCATTTTCGCCCTCCGCACCTTGAGCTTCCTGTTCTGCAAGCCCTTCCTCCTCGAAAACATCCGAATCCCCCTTCTCAGCGGAAGGTGAACAGGCGGGAAAAGAGAGGACCACAAAGCAGAAAAAAAGACAATAAATAAGAGAAGGTGTAGGTGTCATGCGAAACATAAGGAGAGATTCAATGGCTTTCTGATCGGGACACTGAACATTTCAGACGCCCCCGCGTGTTATCCAAAGGTAACATTTTTCTTTATGGCTATATTAACCGTTTCTGAGCTCTCTAAGTTTTATTCCTCCGGAGAAAAGCAGCTCCGCATTCTCGATAAAGTATCCTTTTCCGTGCAGGCTGGCGATAAAGTCGCTATCGTGGGTCCCTCCGGCAGTGGCAAGACCACCTTGCTGGGGCTCTGTGCTGGCCTGGACACGGGAAGTGCAGGAAGCGTGCAGCTCTTCGGTCAGGCCCTGGAACCGCTTTCTGAAGACCAGCGCGCAGCCTTACGAAACGAGCACGTCGGTTTCATTTTCCAAAACTTCCAGCTTCTCCCCACCCTGACTGCCTTAGAAAATGTCATGGTGCCACTAGAGCTGAAAGGGCGTAAAGATGCCGCCCTCCGGGCAAAGGACTTGCTCGCGCAGGTGGGACTTCAGGATCGCCTCGGGCATTATCCGGCCATGCTTTCCGGCGGAGAACAGCAGCGGGTATCTATCGCCCGTGCCTTTGCGAATGAACCCAAACTGCTTTTTGCGGATGAACCCACAGGTAATTTGGACGCTGAAACTGGGCAGAAAGTGAGGAACTCCTGTTTAATCTAAATGCGGAAAAGGGAACTGCCCTCGTGCTGGTTACCCATGACCGTGAGCTCGCGAAACGTACCGACCAAGTGTACCTCATAAAGGGTGGCCAACTAAATGCCCTGTCTCATGCATAAGATATCCTGGATTTTAAAAATGGCCTGGCGTGATTTCCGTAAAAGTAGCGCCCGGCTGGTGCTATTCGTGGCGGCGATGGTGCTGGGCGTAGCGGCCATCGTGGCCATCTATAGTTTTGGGAAGCTGCTGCGCGCGGACATTGCCCGGCAGGGCAAAGAGCTCCTCGGCGCAGATCTCGTCCTCTCGAATAACCGCCCCCTCGACTCGCTGACATTCGCTCCCGAGCCCATAGCCGAGGCCGCAGAGGTGAATTTCGCGAGCATGGTGGCTTTCCCGCAGACAGGGGAAAGCCGACTCACGCAGGTGCGCGCCCTCGAGGGAAACTTCCCTTTTTACGGGAAACTGGAGACCGTACCTGAAGCTGCGGAACAGACCTTTCGCGCTGGCGGCGCACGGGCTCTGGTGGAGAAAACGCTGATGGCCCAGTTCGGCGCCCAGGTCGGAGACAGCATTCAGGTGGGAAATCGGCGCTTCCGGATCGAGGGATTGCTGGAGAAGGTGCCTGGACAGACGGGCATTACGGCCACGGTGGCACCTGCAGTTTATATCCCGATGGCCTACGTCGAAGAAACGGGCTTGATTCAGTACGGCAGCCGCCTAAATTATGAGCGCTATTTTCAGTTCGAGGAAAGCGTGGATGTGGGCGCCTGGTGCGGGAAAATGATCAGGCTTGGGAGTCGGAGCGCATTCGAGCCACTACGGTGAGTGAGAGCCAAAACCGCACAGGAAGGGCCTTCGATAACTTAGCCGGATTTCTTAGTTTGGTGGCGTTTATTGCGCTGCTGCTGGGCTGCGTGGGCGTGGGAAGTGCTGTAAATGTTTTTATCAAAGAAAAGCTAGCCTCCGTGGCCGTACTGCGCTGTCTGGGCGTAAGCGCTCGTGTGGCCACGCTCATTTACCTGGTTCAGATCCTGCTGATGGGGACGGTCGGGGCTCTACTCGGTTCCACGCTGGGGACGGCGCTGCAGCTGGCTCTGCCCTACGTGCTGGGGGATTTTCTGCCCGTGGAAGTGAGCTTTGGGATTTCTTGGTCCGCGATTGGTTTAGGCATGCTAACAGGGATAGTCGTTTCCGTGCTTTTTGCGCTGCTGCCCCTGCTGAAAATTCGACGCGTTTCCCCGATGGCGACCCTGCGCCCCGAGATGCAGGAGGCCTTCGGCCAAGACCCACTGCGTTACCTCGTGGTGCTGGCGATTTTGGCTTTTGTCTATGGCTTTAGCTACTTTCTTTTAGCTAATTTTCTGGTAGCGATCGGCTTTACTGCATTTGTCTGCGGGGCTTTTTTGCTCCTCTGGGGGCTGGCGACGCTGCTGATGAAAAGTATTCGCCGCTTTCTACCGCTGTCTCTTCCCTACACGCTACGGCAGGCACTTGCTAATTTATACCGCCCGAACAACCAGACAGTGGCCCTAATCGCTACTGTGGGCTTGGGGACAGCCATGATCAGCACCCTGATTTTCGTCCAAAGCCAACTGCTGGAAGAGGTGAAGTTCGCTGACAGAGGAGATCAACCGAATATGCTGCTCTTCGATATTCAGACACATCAGGTGGAGGCCGTTCGGGCCAAATTAGAACAGAAAGACCTGCCCATCCTGCAGCAGGTGCCGATCGTTACCATGGGCCTCGAAGCCATTAACGGGATAAGCCGGAAGCAAAACGATACCCTGCCCGAGGAAGAAAGGCGTTCGCGCTCCCTCTATAACAGAGAGTTTCGCGTCACCTATCGAGACACCCTCATCGCTTCCGAGCGGCTTACAGCAGGCAAGCTGCGGCCTTACGCAAGTGGTAGCGACAGTATTTTCGTTTCTGTAGATGAAAGTTATGCGCGCCGAACAGGTTTGGAGCTCGGCGACCGACTGGACTTTAATGTACAGGGGAGACCGCTTCGCACCTATGTGGGTAGTTTACGCGAGGTCAAGTTCAACCAGGTGAGCACGAACTTTTTGGTGCTCTTTCCTGAAGGGGTGCTGACGAATGCCCCTAAGTTTCATGTCTTGATCACGAAAACCAAAGATGAATTCGAGGCTGCAGCGGTGCAGGCAGAGGTGTCCGCGCCTATCCGAATATTTCCATGGTGAACCTCGGCTCGATTCTGGAAACGCTCGAAGAGGTCCTGGGAAAAATCAGCTTGGTGATTCGTTTTATGGCACTTTTTAGCATCGCAACAGGGATTTTGGTGCTGATCAGTAGTCTGATTATGAGTAAGTACCAGCGGCTTTACGAGAGTATTTTGCTCCGAACCCTTGGCGCTTCGAGTGCGCGTGTGGCGAAAATTCAGACGCTGGAGTACTTTTTCCTCGGCAGCTTAGCGGCGCTCAGTGGGGTGTTTATTTCGGTAATCGCCAGCTATCTGCTCAGTGTACACGTGTTTCAGATCCCCTTCCGCTGGACTTTGCCAGAGGCCCTTTTCGTCTATGCTGCCATCACGGGGCTGACCGTTCTCCTCGGCTGGCTGAATGGACGCTCAGCGAAGGATACGGCTCCCATCGCCATCTTGCGCGGGTAGTCGTAAGGTGTAGGAAGCTCTTTTCGCGTGAAACAAGTGCTGCGAAAAGAAACTTATTTGTAGGTGCAGGCGTACACTATACCATTCGTAGCTCAGGGAGTGTCATGTCCGTAGATCTCATGAGACGTTCTGTCTTTTGGCCGGAGGCCAAAAGGAAAGCAATTCAAAAATAAATCGTCTTTCATGCAGGCAGCCTGCCGTAGCCGAATGTTATAAGTACCTAAACCGAACCACTATGCCACAAGTTGAAGTCAATGGACACCATATTTTCTATGTCGAAGAAGGGGAGGGAGAAGAAACCCTAGTTTTCGCGCATGGGTTACTCTGGAGCCACAAAATGTTTCGAGAGCAGTTCGCGCATTTTAAGAAGCGTTATCGGGTAATCGCGTATGACCATCCGGGCCAGGGCCAAAGTGAATTGCCTGCTGCGGGCATGGATATGGAAACCCTCACCGCTGATGCGCTTCAGTTTATCGTGAAAGTGGTCGGGAAACCGGTGCATTTTTTAGGTCTCTCTATGGGGGGATTTGTGGGCATGCGTCTGGCAGCGCGCCATCCGGAGTGGATAGCTTCTCTGGTGCTTATGGAGACCTCAGCAAATACGGAGCCAGTGGAAAACCTGCCTCAGTACAAGATGCTGAATGGAGCTGTTAAACTTTTCGGTGTTACCTCCGCGGTGGCAGGGCCCGTGATGAAGATTATGTTTGCGCAGAGTTGGTTGGAGAATCCTGCTCATGCTGAAGCGAAGGCGTTTTGGACGAAGGAGCTTAAGGCGAACAAGCGTAGCATAAGTCGATCGGTGGAGGCTGTTATTTACCGGAAGGGAGTCGCGGGGGAGTTAGGGCAGATCACCTGTCCGACTTTAGTCCTGGTGGGGGATGAGGATGTGGCGACTAAGCCAGAGAAGGCCAAATTTATTCAGATGAATATCTCTGGGGCCAAGCTGCACATTATCCCAGGAGCTGGACACAGCTGTACCATCGAAAAACCAGAGGAGGTGAATCGCCTGCTGGAAGAGTGGTATGCGGAGACGGTCGGGATCTAATCTATTTGCGGGTATTTCGATGTAGCTCTCATGCTGAGGCCTTTTTTTAGCCGTGGTGCCGTCGGATGCGTGGGATTTGTGCATGAGTCTGAAAAATTTTTAAGAAATTATACATTTTTTGTGAACAATTCTTTACTTTTAAATGTATATACATTAAAGGCGTTTGTAAAAGAAATGAGTATGAAATTAGAGGAGGCGATCAAGCAGAAGGCGTTTAAGGATCCGTATAACAAGACGGTGGTGAACCTCTTGTACACGAATAGCTTCGTGATCGCGTCCCAAAACGCGCTCTTTAAGCCTTTCGGGCTATCTCCAGAGCAGTATAATGTGCTGCGTATATTACGTGGGCAGAAGGGCAAGCCGATTACGGTGAGCTCCATCCAAGACCGCATGTTAAATAAGATGTCTAATGCCAGTCGATTAGTAGAAAAGCTCAAGCAGAAGGAGCTGGTAAACCGAGAGGAATGTGCCACGGACCGCAGGCAGGTGGACATAACCATAACAGAGAAGGGCTTGGAGATTCTCAGCCAGTTAGACGTAGAAGTGGAGGAGTTTAACCGGCAGATCGTTCATCTTACTGTGGAGGAAGCCGAGCAGTTAAATGACTTGCTGGATAAGCTTCGCGGTTAGCACTGCATTCAGCGAAGTGCTTAAGGAAGCATGAGGTAAGGGGTGTGGCAGACCCCTTTTTAAGCACCTTAATCGGTGTATAGACATTAATTGCCTGGGCTGTTATATGGGGCTTTGCGCAAGCCGAGTCCTCCAGGCGTTCCCGAGTTCACCCGTATATGTTAGTCACCCGTGAAACATCGTCACCCGTATGCCTTCAATTGGTAAATCGAGAACAGCGCTCCTTCACTGCGAGCGTTTGATTCAAAGTCTCTTTAACTCGCATTCATTTCTTACATAAACCATATCGTTCATTTAAATTAGCTAAATCATGAGTGTAGCAAGCAACTGGGTAATCGACCCAACCCATTCCGAAGTATCTTTTAAGGTAAAACATTTGGTAATTTCCACTGTAACTGGTTACTTTAGGGAGTTCGAAGGTAGTGCCGAGGCAGAAACAGAAGATTTTCAAGGCGCAAAGGTAAAATTCTCTGCTAAAATCGATTCTATTGACACGAATCAGAAAGACAGAGACGCGCACTTGAAGTCAGCTGACTTTTTTGATGCTGAAAATCATCCGAACTTGACCTTCGAAGGCCACATTCAGGGAGATGAATTAGTGGGAGAAATCAGTATTCGCGGCACGAAAAAGCCGATTACCTTAGCGGTAGATTTCGGTGGTGTCGCAGGTGATCCTTATGGCAATACAAAAGCCGGATTCGAGATTTCAGGTAAGTTGAACCGAAAGGAATTTGGACTTACTTGGAGTGCCGTAACTGAGGCAGGTAGTGTAGTAGTAAGTGATCAAGTACGCCTTTTACTGAGTGTACAGCTCGTAAAGCAGGCCTAAACAAGCACTTTATAGTGAATAGATAGATAAACGAAATAAAGAGGGGTCTGGTCATGTGGCTGACCTTTCTTTTTACCCTCCTAAATGACTGAAACATGCAAGCACATATTCAGGGCATCCACCATATCACAGCGATAGCAGGTGACCCACAAAAAAACATTGATTTCTACTGCGGTGTTTTAGGACTCCGCATGGTAAAAAAGACGATAAACTTCGATGCTCCCGACGTGTATCACTTTTACTTCGGTGACCGTGTAGGTACTCCGGGAACTGTTTTTACGACCTTCCCCTTTAAAGGCGCGCGAAAAGGCACTAAGGGAGTGGGTGAGGTGCAGTATACTGCTTTTTCTATTCCGAAGGGCAGCTTAGATTTCTGGAGAGCGCGTGTGAAGCGCTTTGGATTTCCTATCTCGGATACGCTGACACGCTTTGGAGAGGCTTACATTCGTTTTGAGGATCATGATGGCATGGGGATAGAGCTTATCGAAGCCAGTGAAGACGCCCGCGTCGGCTGGGGAGAGGGTCCTGTGCCGGAGGAGTATGCCATTAAAGGCTTTTATGGCGCCACGCTTACACTAAGAAGCCGAGAAGCTACAGTGAAGCTACTCACTGGATTTATGAATTATCGCTTTATCGCTGAAGAAAATGGGCGTTACCGCTACGGAACCGCTGGACGGCCGGGGGATATCGTCGATATCGTGGAGCAGCCGGAGGGTAGGACTGGGGTCCAAAGCGCCGGTTCTGTACATCATATCGCTTTTCGAACGGCGGATGGCAGTTCGCAGCGAGAAATTCAGGGAATCCTACACGCGAACGGTTATTCGGTGACAGAGGTGAAAGACCGAAATTATTTCACTTCTATTTATTTCCGAGAGCCGGGAGGTGTTTTATTCGAAATAGCCACTGACACGCCTGGGTTTGCGATTGATGAGGACGAAGCCTTGTTGGGCGAGGCCTTAAAACTGCCGGGCTGGGCGGAGAAACATCGGGATAAAATCGAGGAGAGCTTACATCCTGTCACGCTAGATTACAGCGCCTATGTCTAATGTAAAGGTAGCAGGGAAGGCTTTGGGCGAAGCCCAAAGGGTGGCCATCTTACTTCACGGAAGGGGGGCGAGTGCCACAAGTATTTTAGGTCTGCGAGAGGCATTAGCGCTAGAGGATTTTGCGCTGCTGGCGCCCCAAGCACCTGGCAATACGTGGTACCCGTATAGCTTTATGGCGCCGGATGCGTCGAATGAGCCGGCTTATAGTGCCGCTATTCGTATGCTTCAGGAGCTGGTGGAAGCCGTAATCGAACAGGGGTATAGCAGTGAACAGCTGTACTTTATCGGGTTTTCTCAGGGGGCCTGTTTGGCTTTAGAATTCACTGCACGGCATGCACGCCGCTACGGTGGTGTGGCGGCATTCACGGGAGGGCTAATCGGAGAGCAGCTTCGAGCAGACAAATATGAGGGGGACTTTTCCGGAACTCCTGTTTTTATAGGTGCCAGTCATCAGGATTTTCACGTTCCACTAAGTAGAATCGAGGAAAGTGTGCAGTTACTAACAGCAATGGGAGCTGTGGTGAAGACCATTATTGCCCCTGATACGCAGCATATTATCCGAGAGAAAGAGGTAGATTGGGTTAATACACATATCCTAAACCCCTAGTCTCGGAGGCGTCTGAACTTCAAATCCGGATTCTTTTTTTGAGTGTAAACCCATTACCGGCTTGCGGATGGAATAAAAACAATCGATCTGCTTATAGGCCGCATACATAAACGATAAACACCCAGGGCAGGATAAGCCCTGGGTGTTTGTGTGTAGGATATGGCGTTTAGCTGAGTATAAATAAGAAAAATGAACTGCTAAAGTCACCTGTAAGGCTTGAAAGAAAGGCTTCGGAAGCATTTTCTGCGACTGATTCGCCATTTAGTCCAAAAACTGTTTTCCCCGGCTTCGATGCGGAGATATGGTAAAACTGCAAGTCACTTTTAAAATCGTCTTTTAAGACGGGATAGGTAGTCGCATTCGCTTCCGACATGTTCCAAAGCCCAAAGGTACCTCGCCCCTTCAGCCAAGCTCCGAATAAACACTTTCCAGGTTCTACCATAAACAGCTCTCCACTTAAATAGGCTAAAGACTTGTCGTTTAGCAGCTGCATCATGTCGAAGGGATTAGAAATTTGTTTTAAACGTTCTTCTGGCGAAGCATTGGCTCCGAAATCAATCGCGGCGTAGGGTCTCAGTCCCTCTTCGCTATCATACGCGTAAATGGTGTCATCAAAAAACCGAGCAAAAAGCAGCCCCTTTTCGTGTTTGGTGAAGGGGGCATGCGTTTGATAAACAAAGGGGTAGGTAGAAGGGTCTACTTCTAAGGCCTCATGCTGGACACTGTTGCCATCCGATGCGAAAAAGTCATGCGGGATCGCTTCATTGATCCGATTATTAAACGATACATAGCCTTTCGCATAGGGTAAGTGGTACTTAGCTTTCGCAGGGAGCTGTTCCACTTTTCCTTCTTTTAGTTCCTCATCGAACCACTGAATCGTTTGGCCCATTGCCACGACTCCTACGGTATTGCCTTTCACGACGAGCTGGGTAATGCCATCTATGGCTAACTTGGTATCTTCGTTGAAGGCAATACTATTTCGGATATTTCCCTTGAAGTCTACTTGGTAAAGACGCTGCGTATAATCCTGATCGAAGAGGTAGAAGTAGTTGTCTGCCAGTACGATCTCCGGCATGGGGCCGATGGGAATATCGCTTTTGATTTCCAGTACTTGAAGGCTTTTGCCTAATTTAGAAAACAGGAGCGGGATATCTGCCTGCTGTAGACGTAAAGATTTCACGGTGGCTTCCTGTTTTTCAGGGCCACCACATGCAGCAAAAACTGCCAGCATACAAGCTAAAAATAATTTTTTCATGTGCGGTGTTCTTTGACACACCATCAAATTTCCGGCTGATGGCTTCCCGTACTTTCCTCTTGCGCAAGATAAAACATAGTCTCAATATGCGGTATTTTTATTTTTTTTTCAAAACTTAAAAATTGAAAAAAAATAACATCATTAAAATTAAATATAAATTTATCAAGTGTGTTTAGTTCTTTTATATGTATTGACCCCCTTATTTCAAGAGTGTGTTCGAGCCCTTAGGATCGTGTTACACATGCAAGGCTTTTAGTAGGCCTCTGCCCAAGAGGATCGGTCTAAACTTCGGTATTGGATGGCTTCGGCCAAGTGTTCCGGTAATATTTTTTCCGAACCAGCGAGATCTGCTATGGTTCTGGACACACGTAAAATACGGTCATAGGCACGTGCAGAAAGGCCTAGACGCTCCATAGCTGTCTTTAAAAGGAGTTTACACGCATCGTTTAGCACACAGACTTCCTTTACGAGCTGAGAGGGCATCATCGCGTTATGATAGATATGGGGCGTCTCACGAAAACGTGCGGTCTGCCTGGCTCTGCCCTGAATGACACGCTCGCGAATGGAAGTGCTACTTTCCGCTTTACGTGTGCTCGTAATTTCTTCGAAATTCACTGGCGTCACTTCGATGTGTAAGTCGATACGGTCCAGTAAAGGACCACTTATTTTATTTAAATACTTCTGTACCACCCCAGGGCCACAGATACAAGCTTTCTCTGGGTGGTTATAATATCCACAGGGACAGGGGTTCATGCTCGCTACCAGCATAAAGCTGGCGGGGTAGTCGACTGTCGACTTGGCACGCGAAATGGTAACTTTTCGCTCCTCCAGTGGCTGCCGCATAACTTCTAAAACAGTTCGCTTAAATTCAGGGAGCTCGTCGAGAAAAAGTACACCGTTATGTGCCAGTGATATCTCGCCAGGCTGCGGATTTCCACCTCCTCCGACCAGGGCTACATCACTAATGGTATGATGAGGTGCACGGTAGGGCCTTTGGGCCAAAAGGGCTGCCGTCTTTCCCAATTTTCCCGCTACGGAGTGAATCTTGGTACTTTCCAGCGCTTCGTGTAAAGTCATCGGGGGTAAAATGCCTGGAAGGCGCTTGGCAAGCATGGTTTTCCCTGCTCCGGGAGGTCCGATCATGATCAGGTTATGTCCACCAGCCGCAGCGATTTCCATGGCCCGTTTGATGTTTTCCTGTCCCTGCACATCAGCAAAATCATAAGGAAAATCTTCGAGAGAACTAAAAAAAAGCTCCCGAGTATCGGTGACCTTCGGGTGAATCTGTAGCTCCCTCGTTAAGAAGCCGATGGCCTCTGCCAGACTTTTTACACCGATCACATCGATTTGATTCACGATAGCTGCTTCAGCTGCATTTTCTTCTGGTAAAATAAAGCCTTTAAAGCCCTTTTTTCGGGTAGCGATGGCGATGGGAAGGGATCCTTTTATGGGACGCAGCTGCCCATCTAAGGACAGCTCACCCATGATGGTGTACTGTTCCAGTTCCGGAAAGTGGCACTGACCGGAGGCCTGCAAAATACCTAGCGCGATTGGCAGATCGTATGCAGAGCCTTCTTTACGGATGTTTGCTGGAGCTAAATTCACCACCGTGCGCTGCCGCGGCATGACATAGTTGTAAAATTTTAATGCGGATTCCACACGCTGTTGGCTTTCCTTTACAGCATTGTCTGGGAGTCCTACCATGCGGAAACTTGTTCCCTGACCGACGTCTACCTCTACGGTAATGTGATGCGCGTCCACACCATAAACGGTGCAGCCAAAAGTTTTTGCTACCATAAAAAATATAAGTTTTGTGTACTAAGATTTGAAATTTTGTCTGGGGCGTAAGCTGCTTCCGCGCTTGTCTTCTGGGCCACCTTCCTCTGCTCGCTCTCCTTTTTCTAGCCGCTGCAGCTTGATGCCTTTCTCCAGATCGTAAAGCTTTGCCTTGATTTCTTTAACGGCTAATTCCTTTTTATCTGCCTCATCTTGTAAAGATTTACGGACGAGCCAGCTGCTACCCCATGCAGCTAAAAACAGGAGAAGGCCGAATAGAAGGAAGTAGTTGACCGTTACTGTGCGCAGGCTTTCTAGACCGAAGAGGCCTTTAAAGCTATCAAAGGAGAGAAAAAAGACCAAGCTTACCGCGAAATACAGTAAAACAAGTAAATGTAGGATTTGATCGAGCTTTTTGCGCATGTTACTGTGGGTTTATGGAAGTGAAAAGCGAAATGGCCATATATTTAAACGGTTTGCATGGTAGAAAGTTGTTTGTAGAGTCCATCCTCTCGGAGAAGGGCTTCGTGTGTCCCTGACTGAATGATGCGGCCGCCCTGCACGACTAGAATGCGGTCGGCATGCTGGATGGTGCTTAAGCGATGGGCGATGACCAGGGTGGTGCGGTCTTTCATCAGATGATTTAAGGCTTCCTGTACGAGCCGCTCCGAAGCAGCGTCGAGCGCGGAGGTTGCCTCATCGAGGATGAGAATCGGTGGATTTTTAAGGATAGCTCTGGCGATACTGATCCGCTGTCGCTGGCCGCCACTCAGCTTACCTCCTCGCTCGCCGATATTTGTTTGGTACCCTTCTGGAAGGTCTTGGATAAAGTCATGTGCATGGGCGATTTTAGCGGCTGCCTCTACCTGCTCTTGGCTGACCTGCTCCATTCCGAAGGCGATATTTTGAAATACGGTGTCATTAAACAGAATGGACTCTTGAGTTACTATGCCCAGCTGGCTACGCAAGTCCTCCAGTGTGAAGTCTCGGATATCCTGCCCATCTAAGGTGATGCGTCCTTCCTGAGGATCATAAAAGCGGGGCAGAAGGTCTGCCAAAGTAGATTTTCCCCCTCCACTCGGTCCTACCAGTGCTACGGTCTCTCCTTTTTTCAATTCAAAAGAAACCCTGTCCAGTGTCTGCGTGTCTTGGTAGCGAAAGCTGACCTCTTCGTAGCGAATCGTCTGCTGAAAACCGGAAGGGGCTTGGGCTGGGCAGGGGATTGAATCTTGTTTTCGGTGTCGATGACTGCGAAGATGCGCTCTGCAGAAGCTAGACCACGCTGGATGCTGCTAGCTGCTCGTGAAATTTCTTTAGCCGGATTTAGCACCTGTGTGAAGATGATGATGTAGGTAATAAAGTCCGAGGCGCTCAGGCTACTGGTTTCCAAAAGCACAAGGTTACCCCCATAAACGAGAATGCCGGCGACTACACTAACTCCTAGAAACTGAGAGGTGGGGGAGGCCAATTCATTTTTTTTCGCCATGCTTACATTTACATCCGCATAATAATCTGTCTCTTGATCAAATTTACGCGTGACCCAGGGCACAGCCCCGAAAGCTTTTACCACACGCATGCCGCCGATGGTCTCGTCTAAAATATTCACAATCCTTCCTAAGGAGGTCTGGCTTTCCACGGCTTTGCGCTTCAAGCGCTTCGTAATCCCTCCGATAATCGCACCTGAAATCGGGATGATGATGATGGTAAATAAGGTCAGCTCCACCGACATCAAGAAGAGCACCGCGAAATAGAGCAGGATGGTAGCAGGTTCGCGGAAAATGACGCGTAAAGACTGCACGATGCTGTTTTCCACCTCTTGAATATCATTTGTCATCTTGGAGATCAGGTCCCCTTTACGTTCGCCAGTGAAGTAGCCTAAGTGAAGCTGTGTCACTTTTTCGAAGATGCCCATCCGCATTTTTTTGATGATCTCCGCCCGGAACTGGGCTAACAGTACGCCCGATAGATAGGTGAAGAGGTTGGATAAAAAAACCGAGACCACGATGACGATGCAGACATACACCAGGGTGCCAAACTTGCCGTAGCTTTGCTCCACTTGGAGCAGGAGATGGTTAAATGCATGTAAAAAATAATCGAGCGAAAAGGAGAAGGGCGGTAGCGTTTCGTATTTTTGTAGGCTGTTCGCATCCACCTGTTCGAAGATCACATCGAAAAGGGGTTTTAGTAATGTGAAGTTCAAAAGCCCAAAAATGATGGCAAAAAGCGTGAACAGCACATATACAGGGATGTAGCGTCTAAAAGGTCTGCCGTAGCGTAATATCCTCCAGTAGGTTTTCATAATAGCGTAGTATGGCCGTGCAAGTTACCAAAATTTTATCGAAAGCTTCGGAAAGCCGCTTGCCCGACTGAAGCGAAACCTGGCGAAAAGACCCGCAGAAAGGCACAAGGTAGCACCTGGAAATTAAAAGAGTAGGGAAATAAGTGGGTAAGAACCGATTAAATCGGTTAGAAGGAAGCACATTTCTGTATTTATTTGCGCAGGAAGGCTTGGATAGTTTCGGCGAAAGCGATAACTTTGCGGTTCATTTGAAAAAAGGCATACGATCAAGAGATAATTAATACGACAATGAAAAAGGACATTCATCCAAACTATAGAGAAGTGATTTTCTTTGACACTTCCAGCGACTACAAGTTCATCACGCGCTCTACCATCGAAACTTCTGAGACGATGGAATGGGAAGATGGCAAAACCTACCCTGTATACAAGGTGGAAGTGAGCTCTAACTCGCATCCTTTTTACACAGGTAAGAAGATGATCCTCGACACAGCAGGTCGTGTGGAGAAGTTCAACAAGCGTTACGCGAAAAAGAAATAAGTATTTCCTTTTCGGATATACTGCAGGTCTCTCGGATGGTTATTCGGGAGACTTTTCTATTTTTGTGCTATGAAGCAGTTGGTTCTATTCGATGATCCTGCCATTCGCGCAGGTCTTTTGCCGTTTACCTTTACACGCCCAGTAGCGGATATCCGTGTGGGAATTTTGCGTGTTGCTGAAAAATGGGCACATCATCTTTCAGCAGAGGTGGGGTACCTCACCCAAGATTTTTTACAGGAAAAGTTTCCCCTTTTGCCGGAGGCCACTCTTTTCATTAATGGGGCCTGCCTGCCCGACGCTGCTTTAGTGGAGGCAGTGGCTGCCCTTCAGGAGGGGGAGTCCATCTGGCAGGAGCAGACACTGATCGCCTACCAGGGGCTACGCCGCAGTTTCAGGTGGAGGCGATACCCGAAAAGGGGCGCAAGATGCTTTCAGGGCCGCTGCGTCTCATCCGCTACCCTTGGGATATCTTTCTTCAAAACGGACAAGCGATTCGTGACGATTTCGCCTTGCTAACGGCAGGCCAGGAGTCAGCACCACTGCTGGACCCCCATACTAAGGTGTATGCGCCTGAAAACATTTTTATCGCGCCGGGGGCACGCGTTCATGCCGCTGTGCTAAATGCTTCCACTGGCCCGATTTATATCGGTAAAGATGCTGAGGTTCAGGAAGGAGCGCTTATCCGGGGTCCTTTTAGCATGGGCGAAGGAAGTGTGGTAAATATGGGCGCCAAAGTCCGTGGTGATACCAGTCTGGGACCTCACTGTAAAATCGGGGGCGAGGTTTCTAATGCTGTTTTCTTTGGCTACTCCAATAAGGGACATGATGGCTTCCTCGGAAACGCGGTCATCGGTGAGTGGTGTAACCTGGGCGCGGACACGAATAATTCCAACTTGAAAAATAATTATGCCCCCGTAAAGGTTTGGGATTATAGTAAGGGGCGTTTTACGCAGACGGGGCTGCAGTTTTGTGGCTTGCTTATGGGGGATCATGCGAAATGTGGTATTAATACCATGTTTAATACCGGTACTGTGGTGGGCGTGGGCGCCAATGTTTTCGGAGCAGGCTTCCCGAGGAACTTTGTGCCCGATTTCTCCTGGGGAGGTGCAGCTGGGCTGAGCACCTTTACCTTTTCCAAGTTTGAGGAAACAGCCAGCGTGGTGATGAAGCGCCGCGGGCTGGACTTTGACGCAGTCGAAAAAAACATTTTAGTGCATGTCTTCCAGCTGACGGCAGCCTACCGAATCTGGGAAAAATAAAGCGAGGCCATGTTATTTGCGGAAATTCCCGGACTGGGAGAAGTAAAGGATAAATTAGTACAGGCAGTCAAGCAGCAGCATGTGGCGCATGCCTTGCTCTTTCATGGCCCAGTGGGCAGCCCGACCTTATCGATGGCTTTGGCCCTGGCCACCTACCTGGTCTGTGAAAACAAGCAGGAGCAAGACGCCTGTGGTACCTGTGCTGCCTGTGTGAAGATGCAGAAGCTTGTGCACCCGGATATCCACCTGATTTTTCCCCTTCCCGGCGTGGCCAGTAAGGAGGACGAAAAGGAAAAAGAGGACAAGCCAGACGATAAAACCAGCTTCCGGCGCTTTATCCAAGAAAAACCCTATGGGCTCCCCAGCGACTGGCTCTATTTTTTAGGCGCCGAGAAAAAACAGTTGAACATTTCCAAAAACAGTGCCCGAGAGATCGTACGCAGCTTGTCTTTAAAATCCTTTGAAGGAGGTGCCAAGCTGATGTTTATCTGGTGCCCGGAGTTCATGCACGTGAATGCGGCGAATGCTATTTTGAAGATTTTAGAAGAGCCTCCCGCGCAGACCTATTTCTTTTTGATCACCCATCAGCCGGATCAGCTGCTGACGACGATTCTCTCGCGGACCCAGAAAATCGCCGTCAGGAGTTATACCGACCAAGAGGTGGCCGCCCACCTGACACAGGCAGGGCACTGCAGCGAGACGCAGGCCGAGCAGCTCGCTCCCCTAGCGGACGGAGACATGCGTCGGGCCTATCAACTCGCCGCACAGGAGGAAGATAGCTATACTGAAAAAATCAAGCTTTGGCTCCGCAAGTGCTACGTGCTCGATGTGGTCGGCCTCGCGCAGGAAACCGAGCAGTATGCCAAGCTGGGGAAGGAAGGCCAGAAGGCCTTTTTGCTAGCAGGCCTAAATGTGATCCGAGAGGCCCTTTTACACAGCAGTCAGCTGAGCGATCTGATGCGTAGTGCGGCGGGCGAACGGGAATTTATACAGAAATTCAGCTCTGGGGTTTTAAATGCGCAAAAAATTGA
This sequence comes from Nitritalea halalkaliphila LW7, assembly GCF_000265075.1. Taxonomy (GTDB): domain Bacteria; phylum Bacteroidota; class Bacteroidia; order Cytophagales; family Cyclobacteriaceae; genus Nitritalea; species Nitritalea halalkaliphila. The sequence continues at coordinate 97,292 of NZ_AJYA01000002.1, forward strand.
GCAGCTTTATATCTGCTTAAATGAGGCCTATACCCATATCGAGCGTAATGCAAATCCTAAAATTCAGTATACGGCCTTATCCTATCACATCTATCGCATATTAAGAGCTTGATGAGCATGAAGCAAGCAGGAAATTATCCCGTCGTCGGCAGAAGAGAACGTATCAGTGTGCCCGAGTGGGGATTCGCCGCGTGGCGGCAAAGGTCGATACAGGTGCTTACAGTAATGCCATTCACGTCTCCTATGCGCGCTTAGAAACAGCAGCCTCGGGGGAGGAGGTGCTCTGTTTTCTGCCTTTGAGCGAAGCGTTTAAAGCCTTCACCGGACAAGAAATCCGGACAAAAAATTTCACCAAGAAAAAGGTGCGCAGCTCCACAGGGGTGGCCAGTCTGCGCTTTAAAGTGAGCTGTGAGATGCTGCTCGGGGGAGAAAAAATCCCCGTGGACTTCACCCTGACGGATCGCTCAGAGATGCGCTTTCCTGTCCTGATCGGCCGTAAAGCCCTACATAAACGCTTTTTAGTGGATGTGGCGGCTACGTATTTACTTTCAACGAAACACAAACCATGAAAATCGCTATATTATCGCGTAATCCTTCTTTATATAGTACCCGGCGTCTTCAGGAGGCCATCGTAGCTGCGGGCCATGAGGCGCTGATCGTGGACCACTCGCTCTGCGACCTGGTGATCGAGCAGCAAGGTCCGAAAATTATCTATAAAGGCCAGCACCTGACGGATATCGACGCCATCATCCCACGTATCGGCGCTTCGGTGACCTTTTATGGCACGGCGGTGGTGCGTCAGTTTGAGCTGATGGGGGCATTTTCTACCGTCGAATCGCAGGCGATCGTGCGAAGTAGGGATAAGTTGCGCAGCCTCCAGATTCTCTCCAAGGCGGGTTTAGGCATGCCGAAGACGGCCTTCACGAACTTTAGTAAAGGGGGTGAAAAGGCGCTCGTGGAGCAAGTTGGTGGCGCTCCGGTGATTATCAAGCTGCTCGAAGGTACGCAGGGCCTGGGTGTGGTCTTAGCGGAAACAAAAAAGGCAGCGCAGTCAGTAATCGAGGCTTTTCATGGGTTAAAGGCGCGTATTATCGTTCAGGAATATATTAAAGAAGCGAAAGGGGCTGATATCCGCGCTTTCGTGGTAAATGGAAAGGTCGTCGGCGCCATGAAGCGGCAAGGTGCGGAGGGGGAGTTTCGCTCTAACTTGCACCGTGGGGGAAAGGCCACCCTGATTAAGTTAAGCCGCGCAGAGCGGCAGGCGGCGTTACAAGCGGCGAAGGCCCTCGGCCTGGCAGTAGCGGGCGTGGACCTGTTGCAGAGCGAGCGCGGTCCTTTGATATTAGAGGTCAACAGTTCTCCGGGCTTAGAGGGTATCGAAAAGGCCACAGGCATAAACATCGCGGGCGAGATCGTTTCCTTTATAGAGGAAGGCGTGCGCAAAGGAAAACCGCTGAAAAGAGCTATAAAAGAATGAAAGTAGTAAAAATAGGAACCCGCGGCAGCAAGCTGGCGCTTTGGCAGGCGTATCACATTCAGGACCTGCTAAAGGAAGCGGGGCTGGAGAGTGAAATCGTCACCATCGAAACGAAGGGCGATAAAATTTTAGATGTCTCGATCGCGAAAATAGGGAGCAAGGGGGTATTCACCGAGGAGTTGGAGGAGCTTTTGGCCAGCGGCCAAGTGGACATCGCCGTGCATAGTGCGAAGGATATGCAGTCGCGCCTTCCGGAGGGCTTTGAGCTCATCGCATTTACAGAGCGTGAGCAGGAGCAAGACATTATTCTGAGCCATCTGGACACGATCGCGTATAAAAATCCGGAGAAGCCACTGCTTTTAGGGACTTCGTCTACCCGTCGGGTTGCCACGCTGAAGCATTACTATCCGCATATTCGGACGGTAGAGGTGCGGGGCAACTTGCAGACCCGGATCGCGAAAATGGAGTCTGGTGTATGTGATGCGCTTTTGCTGGCCTTCGCTGGTGCACACCGGATGGGCTATGATGCGCTCATTCGCCATCACCTTTCGCTGGAGGAGTTTACTCCGGCGGTGGGGCAGGGGAGTGTGGCCGTGGAGGCCGCGACCAGTCTGGATCCGGCTTTGCGCGAGAAGATTCGTAGGGCTTGTAATCATCCCGAGACGGAGCAGCGGCTTCTGGCTGAGCGCGCGTACCTGCGTGTGCTGGAAGGGGGCTGTAGCATTCCGGTTTTGCGCTGGCGCAAAGTACCCTGAAGGGCTTCAGCTCAGGGGAGGAATCGTCAGTTTAGATGGGCAGGAGCGCATCAGTAAGGTGGTCTCAGGGCCTGTACAGGAGGCGGCTGCCCTAGGGGAGGCTCTGGCGGAACTGGTGCTTCAGGCAGGTGGTGACCGTATTTTAAAGGAAATTAAAACTCAGATGAATGGATAAACAGTACCTACATCCGATTTTTATACTCTTCGTGGGGCTAATGGCTTGGGGCTGCGCTTCCGAGCGTGATACCCTAGTGCGCATCGACACGCGCCATGGCGAGCTGGTAGCGATTTTGTTTGATGAGACGCCTAAGCATAAGGAAAACTTTCTTAAACTCGCTAAGGCGGGTCGCTTCGATAGCACCGAGTTTCATCGCGTTATCGAAAATTTTATGATTCAGGGGGGCGATGTCTTCGGCAAAGAAGAGCTGCCACGCGAGGACTGGTATACCGTGCCTGCGGAGATCAAGCCGGAGCTTTTTCATCAGAAAGGAGCACTCGCTGCGGCGCGTATGGGTAACAATGTGAACCCGGAGCGGGCCTCCAGCGGAAGCCAGTTTTATATCGTGCAGGGAAAAAAATATACGGCTTCTGAGCTGACCACAGACAAGCGCAAGCTGAACGAGCAGTTCATGAAATACTTAGGGCTCGAGAGTCAAAAGCCCCTGCGAGCCACTTATACGGCCTTTTATGAGGCTGGCGATATGCAGGCACTCGATAGCTTGGTGCTGGCCTATAAAGGGGAGTTAGAGTCCTTTTACTCCCTGGATCTGGGGAAAAAAATCGCTCCGGAGCGGGTGCGAGCTTATGTGGAAGTAGGGGGCACGCCACACTTAGACGATGAATACACGGTCTTCGGTCAGCTACTTTCAGGCTTCGAGGTGCTCGATAAGATCGCCGCTGAGCCTACGAACCGCTCCGATAAGCCAGAGGAGCCCGTTTACATGCGTGTCACTTTACAGGAAATGTCCAAAGAAAAAATCTCCAAAGCTTATGGCTACACCTACCGAAAATAAGCGTCCCGTGCTCCTCATTACGGGGGCGAATGGCCTACTCGGCCAAAAGCTCGTGGCCCAAGCTGTGCAGGAGGGACATTTTCAGGTCTTAGCAACAGGGAGAGGTGCTGCGCGCCTGCCGGAGGAGTCGCTACAGGGCGTGCACTGGGAGCAAATGGATGTGGAGCAGGAAGCGGATGTTATGGGCGTCTTCCAAAAGTGGCGCCCCTCGGTATGCATCCATACCGCAGCTATGACGCAGGTGGACGACTGCGAAACAGCGCGCCAGGCGGCCTATCGGGCGAATGTAGAGGCAGTGGCGCATATCATTCGCGCCTGTGAGCAGGCAGATACGCACCTGATTCATCTGTCGACAGATTTTATTTTTGATGGAGCTGATGGCCCCTATGACGAGGAAGCAGCGCCGAATCCAGTGAATTACTATGGGGAAACCAAGTTAGCAGCTGAGCGCTTGGTGCAGGCAGCAGCTTGTCCCTGGGCGATCGTGCGGACTGTCCTGGTGTATGGGATCGCGCATGATATGAGTCGCTCGAATATCATCCTTTGGGTGAAGGCTTCTCTGGAACAAGGGAAAAAGATACAGGTGGTAGACGATCAGTGGCGTACACCGACGCTGGCAGAGGATTTGGCAGATGGCTGTCTTCGGATAGCGGCGCAGGCGCCAAAGGGATTTTTAATATTTCGGGGGAAGACTTTATAAGTCCCTATGCTATGGCGCAGCAGACAGCAGCCTATTTCGGCTTAGATGCCTCACTTATTCAGCGAGCGGACAGCAGCATCTTTACACAGCCGGCAAAACGCCCGCCAGTGACAGGATTTTCTTTGGAAAAAGCAAAAAAAGAATTGGGCTACCAGCCTAAAAGTTTTATGGACGGGATTGCTATTTTATCAAAACAACTTAAATTAGCCCGTTCGTAAAGAATAATTAATTTCACTAAAACGTTTACATTCTTATGGCAATGAGTGCTGACACTCAGGGTAGGGGCCAGTTTGGGTCTCGACTAGGGTTTATAATGGCTGCAGCCGGGTCGGCGGTTGGCTTAGGTAACATCTGGAGGTTTCCGTACATTACAGGTGAAAATGGAGGGGGCGCTTTTGTCTTTGTATATGCGATCTGTGTGGTACTCATCGGTTTACCGCTCCTGATGAATGAAATTTCCTTAGGTAGATTATCAGGAAAAAACCCCATCGGAGCGATTCGCGCCACAGGTGGAAATAAGTTTTGGCAAATCGCAGGTGGGCTCTGTATCCTCGTTTGTTTTTGTGTATTGAGTTATTACTCGGTAATCGCTGGCTGGACGATCGGTTATATCTTTACTGAGCTGATAGACATTCCTGTAGATTTTAAAGAATTTCAAAGCACACCGGCTTATGTAGTCCCGCTGTGCTTTTTGTTTATCTTCATGACCATCGGCGTCGTGCTCGGTGGTGTTTCGGGTGGTATCGAGAAGGCAGCGAAGTTTTTGATGCCTGTACTTCTGATCATCGTGGTTTTTATCGCAGGTAGAGCGGTTACCTTAGAAGGTGCTTCTGCGGGTATCGAGTATTATTTAAAGCCTGACTTTTCTAAAATTACGGGTAAAACCATCCTTCAAGCACTTGGACAGGCGTTCTTTTCTATGTCTGTAGGATGGGGGCTTATGATCACGTTCGGTTCCTACTTGCCGCGCAAGGCAAATATCGTGGGGTCCGCGGGCTGGATCGCGGGCATGGACGGCATAGTCGCTCTATTAGGGGGCTTGATGGTATTCCCAGCGCTTTTTGCACTACTTCCGGGTAAAGATCCTGCGGGTGGACCTGCGCTGGTATTCGATGTACTGCCGAAAGTATTCGACGCGATGCCTGGCGGCAATATCGTCGGTGCACTTTTCTTCTTGCTCCTCCTGGTAGCTGCCCTTACTTCTAGTATTTCTATGCTGGAGGTTCCCGTAGCCTTCTTTATCGATGAGAAAAAGTGGAGCCGTCAGAAGGCTGCTTGGACTGTAGGTATAGCTGCCATGGCACTTTCTATCCCATCTGCACTCTCTTCTATCGATGGTAACTTCTTTAGTACCATTACCTTTAAACTTGGGGGGAATGTACAAACCGGGTTCTTTGATATCATGGACTTTGTCTTTGGAACTTTTGCCGTCGTACTGATCTGTTTCATGCTTAGCCTGTACACAGGCTGGGCGAAGAAAATCGGCACCTTCGCAGATGAATTAGCCAGCGGCTCTCCAGAGTTTAAAGGCTTTTTACGTGGCGCTTGGATCTTCTTTATTAAGTGGGTATGTCCATTGATCATCGCCCTTGTATTATTAGATACGCTCGGTGCCTTCGGTACCCCACAAGAGGGAGGTTGATCCCCGTTTCATCAGATAGCATTTAATAAAAAAAAGTCCCTTTCAAGTAGCTGCTTGTTAGGGGCTTTTCTTTTTTTTATTAAGATTTTTTAACAGATTTGCTCGTTTTGGCCTTTTTTATGCTCTTTGGTAAATCTGAAAGATACTGGAGGCACGTTACTTGATAACTATATCACTTCCAGTGCGTTTTTAACTTTACAAGCAACTAATACTCACACACAATCAGACACATTATGAAAAAACTAATGGTTGTAGCCCTGCTCCTCATGGGCTTTGCCGCACAGGCACAAGAATTTTCTATCGGTCCTAAAGTAGGAGTTAATCAGGGCAATATCCGCGTGAATGGCGCAGGTTTCGAGTCTGGGGATGCGCAGTTAGGCTATCATGTGGGTGCATTTATTCGCTTAGGCGGCAATTCACTGTTTGTTCAGCCGGAGGTGCTATTCACGAATACGGGAGGAGAAATTTTAGCGGATGTAAACGGGGATCAGTTTCGTTTAACGCTAGTTTTAATCGTTTAGATGTTCCGTTTATGGTAGGCTTTAAGCTAGCGAATTTTTTCCGCATTCAGGCAGGTCCTGTAGCCAGCTTCCTAATAGATGGTAATATAGCGGATGCACCTTCGGATATCTCTTTTAATAACACCACCTTCGGCTACCAGGCGGGTATCGGTGTGGATATCGGGAACATGATTATTGATTTTAAATACGAAGGTCCCTTTGGGCGTATCGCCCAAGGTATCGATGGCTTTAATACCGACCAGCGGCAGAATCAGCTGATCCTCTCCGTAGGCTTTAGATTATTCTAAGCAGGTTTCGTATCTTTGCCCTGAGCATTAGAAGCAAAAATTATGAGGGAGATAAAATGGAAAGACAGCCGTCAAATTTACTGGATATTACTTCTGGTGTTTGGGGTATGGATTTCCTTTTTTGATGCAGCAGTTTACGCGTACAGCTGGATTTATGGAAGACGAAGCGCTCCTTAGAGAAGCGTAAGGCGTACTATGAGTCCCGGATGGAGCAGCTGATTCAGGAGCGCGAGGAGCTCTTAGGAAGTGATGCCCTACTCGAAAAATATGCGCGCGAACGTTATTTTATGAAAAAAGCGAATGAAGACGTGTATGTCGTGGAAGAAAATTAGTCTTGCTCTCCTTTTCGGTCTAGTACTTTCTATAGGGATGGAGGTACAGGCGCAGCGGTTTATAGATCCACAGGACTCTCCCCCTTTTAAAGACCGCCTGTATTATGGGGCGAATCTCTCCCTACAGTTCGGGACGATCACTTTTATAGATGTCTCTCCTCTGGCAGGAGTGATGATCACCGATAAGTTTTCGGCAGGATTAGGGGCTACGTACCAGTACTTTAACGATAGGCGCTTTATCGGAGGGGATCAAAGTATCTTCGGTGGGCGGATTTTTACACGCTACAACCTGTTTCCCAATATCTTCGCTCATGCCGAATACGAGTCATTAAACTTAGATGTGTTTAACAGGCAGTCCGAGACGTTTCAGCGCGAATGGGTGCCCGGGCTTTTCGTTGGGGCTGGTTACTTCGTTCCGTATGGAGAGCGTGGAGGGGCTAATTTCAAGCTGCTCTTCAACCTGCTGTATGACAATTTGCGCTCACCGTATGCTGAACCATTCGTGATTCGTGTGGGTTTTGTTTTGTAACGAAACGAAGCTTACCACCCCCTAAAGCATGTCTGATTTTACCCGAAAACTATTTAAAGCCCATCAAGCTTGCCCTGACTGCCCTTCCCCTCAGGCGGTGCATCAGTATTTCGAGCAGCTGATGGCGCTCTTATTTCCGGAATACACTTTGGAGATTTTGCGCAGCGAGACTGCTGTCCAGGCAGGACTTTTGCGCTTAGAATATGAGTTAGAGCAGCTACTGCTTCGCAATAAACACCTGGTGTCCACCCCTGCTTCGGAGGTGGTCGCTACATTTTTTAGTCAGCTAGAAGAAATTTACGATGCTATCCAGCAGGATATCGATGCGATGTATGCGGGGGATCCTGCGGCCAAGTCGCGAACGGAAATTTTAAGAAGCTATCCGGGGTTTTATGCCATCGCCGCCTATCGGGTGGCGCATGCGCTCCATCACCTCGGCGTGCGGATGATTCCGCGTATGCTTACGGAAATCGCTCATAGCAAAACCGGTATCGACATACACCCGGGCGCTGAGATCGGTGCGCACTTCTGTATCGACCATGGTACGGGTATTGTCATCGGCGAAACGACGAAGATCGGTGCACATGTGAAAATTTATCAGGGGGTTACTCTGGGTGCCCTCAGCGTGGATAAGGCCGACGCGGATAAAAAGCGTCACCCGACCATCGAGGAGGGAGTGGTCATTTATGCTGGAGCCACCATTTTAGGAGGCAAGACGGTGATCGGGGCTAACTCCATCATCGGCGGGAATGTCTGGCTGACGAAAAGTGTCCCCGCTGGCAGTAAAATCTATTATCAGTCGAAAATGTACGATGCTTCCGGAGATGTCTCAGACGTCTACGTGCTGAAAACGTAAAGCGAATCATGAAAAAATTAACGGACCTGATCGGAGGCACGCCTCTGGTGGCCTTACAGCGCATTCCCACCCGCCCATCCGTGAAAATCTACTGCAAGCTGGAGGGGCAGAATCCCGCAGGAAGTGTAAAAGACCGTGCGGCATTTAACATGATTCAGGCAGCTTTAGAGCGCGGGGAGCTTCAGCGAGGAAGTCATCTCATCGAGGCCACCAGTGGAAATACCGGTATCGCATTAGCCATGGCAGCGAATCTCCTGGGCGTCAAAATGACTTTAGTGATGCCCGAAAATGCTACTCGGGAGCGTGTGCTCTCCATGGAAGCCTATGGTGCCCGCGTTTTACTCACAGATGCGCAGGGGGGGATCGAGTATGCCCGCACCTTTGCCGAAGGCCTACGCGACAGGGAAGGCTACTTTATGCTGAATCAGTTCGCGAATCCTGATAATTACCGCGCCCATTATAAGACCACGGGCCCTGAAATCTGGAAGGATACGGAGGGCAAGGTCACCCACTTCGTCTCTGCCATGGGGACTACCGGTACCATTATGGGGGTGAGCCAGTATCTAAAGGAACAGAATCCTGCGATCCAAATCGTGGGTACCCAACCTACGGAGGCTCCAGCATCCCGGGAATTCGACGCTGGTCGCCAGAGTTTTTACCCCAGATTTTTGATCCTTCTCGTGTGGATCGGGTGATCGATGTGAGTGAGGCCGAGGCCAAAGCCATGACGCGAAGGATGGCGCTGGAGGAGGGGATTCTCGCGGGGATGAGCAGTGGAGGGGCGCTTTGTGCGGCTTTAAAGCTCGCCGAGGAGCTGGAGGAAGGGCTCATCGTAGCGATCACCTGCGATAGAGGCGATCGCTACCTGAGCAGTGATCTCTTTGCGCCGGAGGCGGAAAAGCCAGCGGGCTAAAAACCTGCCATTAAAGGGGCAGCGCTACGCCCATAGATTTTCCAAGGGCCTGCAAATCACTGATAACGGGGTCTAGAAGCGGGATGCCCTGCCGTGTGCGCTCGGCTTCTAATAGGCGCTCGGGCTCTCCGGGGATAAGTACCCGCTCGGCGCCTTCCACAGTCTGGGCGGATGAAAAGCGTCGAATCCACTGATCCATGTGCTGCTTAAACGTCTCCGCCGGGCGGAAGGCGTCCACGCGCATGGCGCCGAAAAAGTGGCCGAGACCCTCTCCGACGGGGTTGGGATCCGGCTCTAAAAATGCGACGAAAGGGGGTACCCAAGGGCCATAATTCGCACCTGACAGCACAGCGGAAAAGATATCCACGATGGCACCTAAGGCATAACCTTTATGTGAGCCATGTTCTCGGTCTCCTCCTAAGGGCAGCAGTGCGCCTCCTTTTTTCACCCATGTGCATCCTGTGTGGGCAGTCCCGCGGCGTCTTGGATCCAGCCTCGGGTGCGTCTTGGCCCTTACGCATTAAGATTTCTAGTTTGCCATTCGCGGCTGTGGTGGTGGCCATGTCGGCGACGAAAGGGGCCTCTTCTCCGGCAGGGATCGCCACGGCTATGGGGTTTGTGCCCAGTAGGCGTTCGCGCGAAAAGGTCGGGCTTACCAGTGGACTGGCATTCGTCATGGCGATGCCGATCATGTCTGCCTGCAGCCCCATCATGGCATGATAGCCAGCGATGCCGTAGTGATTGCTGTTTTTAACACTCACCCAGCCGGTCCCTGCGCCTTCGGCCTTGCGCATGGCTACTTTCATGGCAAAGGGACCGACCACCAGGCCAAGCCCTCCATCACCATCTACTACGGCAGTGCTGGGAGTTTCATGAATCACCTGTATGTTCGGGCGGGCATTAATTCTGCCTTTTCCCAGAGCCGCACATAGCCACTCAGGCGGGCGACGCCATGGGAGTCTACTCCCCGCAGATCTGCGCTTAGCAAGACACGGGCGGCAAGCTCCGCCTCCGGTTCCGGACATGTCATTTGGAGGAAAACGGACTTCGTAAAATCAAATAATGTAGCGTAGGAAAGTAGCTGCATAGCATCTTTTTTAGGGGCGCATGGCGCAAAAATCGGGCAATTCTTTGCGCCCCGCGCGTCAAGAAATAAGGGTGGAATTAAATATACGTGCTACAGCACCCTCTTTAAGGGCATAGCTGGTGCAGGTGATCGGGGCTTCAGGGAGTAGGGTGAGGATATGGTCGATGAGGCAAATGGCTACCACGATCATATCAGCACGCATGGGAATCATACCGGGTAGTTGCAGGCGTGCCTCGCGATCACTTTCCAGGATCTTTTTAGCCATTTTCTGGTAGCGTTCGAGGGGGAGCGCATGTGTCAAGTATTTTTCTCGCTTATGGGGCTGGCCCTTAGCTGCGGCGGCGCGGTCCATGTCGTGCAGGGTGTCGAAGGTTCCGGAAGCCCCTACCAGTCTTTTGGGCTGATAGTGCTGGATGGCTTCGGCTAGAGGGAGCAAAGCCTCCTGGAGGTAGCAGTGCAGGTCTTGCTGTTCGCTGGGAAGTAGACGCGCCTCGGGTTGGTGAAAGCGATCCATCAGGCGCTGTCCGCCGATTTCAAAGCTCTGTTTCCAGTCCACACGCTCTTCGCTACCGATGATAAACTCCACCGAGCCACCGCCTATATCCATCATGAGTGCGCGTTCTCCTTTTAGAGCGCCAGAGAGGCGGATCCCCTCATAGATGAGTAGGGCTTCCGTGTCGCCGTCTATAATTTGGATGTCAAAACCAAAGCGCTGGCGTACTTGTAGCAAAAAATCCCCGCTATTGCGTGCATTTCTAAGGGCACTGGTGCCGAAAACCTGTAGATGCGTCACTTCTTCGGCTGCTAGCAGCTGGGCGAAATGCTGGAGGGTGTGCAGCCCCCTTTTCATGGCAGCCTCGCTGAGGATGTTTTTAGAAATACCACCCTCGCCCAGTTTAACTGGAATTTTTTCTTTGTATACCGTGCGAAAGTGCTGCTGCTCAAGGAGCTCGACGATGAGCAGGTGGAAGGTATTCGTTCCCAGATCGATAATGGCGGCTTTGGAGAAGCTCATTATGTAGATTTTTTTTCCCTGCGCGAATATAGGTAGTTATTCCATAGCTTTTGCCGTATGTATAAAAAATGCCACGAACTATTGCAATTTATCATTCTTTTGGCAGTAAAAGTTTTAGGCGGTATCTTTTGCTGCTTATATTTGGTAAATTTAAATCGTTAGTATATGGATAGTCAGACGAAAGGTGTTTATACTTTACCCAGTAACCAAGAGAAAATAGAGCTACTGAAGAAAAAAAATGCGGAAGCACTTTTAGGGGGTGGCGAGGAGCGTATCGCGGCGCAGCATAAAAAAAGGCAAGCTTACTGCGCGCGAACGTATTCATTTACTGATGGATGAAGGCACTTCCAGGAGATCGATAAGTTCGTGATGCATCGTGCGAAAGATTTCGGATTAGATAAAACACATTATTTAGGAGACGGTGTGGTCGTGGGTTATGGGGAGGTAAACGGTCGTCTGACGTATGTGTTTTCTCAGGATTTTACTGTCTTTGGGGGCTCTCTATCTGAAACTCATGCAGAGAAAATCTGCAAAATTATGGATATGGCCATGAAGAATGGTGCTCCTGTTATCGGTCTTAATGATTCTGGAGGGGCTCGAATCCAAGAGGGTGTGGTTTCTTTAGGAGGTTATGCGGATATTTTTTACCGGAATACGCTTGCCTCAGGGGTGATTCCGCAGATTTCTGCCATCATGGGGCCATGTGCTGGTGGGGCAGTGTATTCGCCTGCGATTACGGACTTTATTTTAATGGTGGAGAATACCTCCTACATGTTCGTGACTGGGCCTAACGTAGTAAAAACCGTGACGCAGGAAACAGTTACGGCAGAGGAACTGGGTGGTGCCAGTGCGCATAGTTCTAAGTCTGGCGTAACGCATTTTGCCTGCGCAAACGAACTAGCTGCGATTCAGCATATTAAAAAATTACTGAGCTATATTCCACAAAACTGCGAGGACGATGCGCCCGTGTATCCGTATGAGATGCTGGCCTCTGAGCGCAGGGAGGTATTAGATACCCTTATTCCGGATAATCCGAACACGCCGTATGACATGCGTGAGGTGATCGCCGGCATCGTGGATGAGGAGTCTTTCTTCGAAGTGCATAAAGATTATGCGGAAAATATCGTGGTGGGCTTCGCGCGTATCGCAGGGCGTAGCATCGGTATCGTAGGGAATCAGCCACAGGCTATGGCAGGCGTTCTCGATAACGATGCATCGGTGAAGGCTGCCCGTTTTGTGCGCTTTTGTGATAGCTTTAATGTTCCTCTGCTCGTATTAGTAGATGTGCCGGGCTTCTTACCAGGGACAGACCAAGAGTGGAACGGGATCATTACGAATGGAGCTAAGCTACTGTATGCTTTCTCCGAGGCCACCGTGCCACGTATTACGGTGATTACACGGAAAGCGTATGGGGGTGCTTATGATGTGATGAACTCGAAGCACATCGGTGCAGACTTGAACTTTGCTTGGCCTACAGCTGAGATCGCTGTTATGGGTGCTAAAGGTGCTGCTGAAATTATCTTCAAGCGTGAGATCGCGGAGGCAGAAGACCCTGAGGCGAAGCTGCAGGAAAAAGTAGATGAGTACACGGCGAAATTCGCGAATCCGTACCGTGCTGCACACCGCGGGTTTATCGATGAGGTAATCATGCCGGCAGAAACGCGCGAGAAACTTATCCGTGGCTTTAAGATGCTCGAAAACAAGGTGGATCAGCTTCCGAAAAAGAAGCACGGAAATATTCCTTTGTAAGGTTTCGGGACAGCCGCAGACCTGAAACGCCATGCTCAGGTCCGCAGCCCTGTGTACCGAAGCGGATGAAGCCGGAGGTAAGCCTACCTTCGGCTTTTTGCGTGCATGTAGATGCAGGGATACTCCTTAGGTTCGTTCGAGTACTGAGGCAGGCATGCTAAAAGCCAGGCGGCAGGAACTCCGCCACCGCTTACGCGTTATGTAAAAGAGTAAACAGCATACGATGACATCGAAAGAATTTTTATTTCAGTATTTAAACACGGCTTCTCCTACAGGATTTGAAGCCAGCGGTCAGGCCATTTGGCTCGACTACATCAAGCCGCATGTAGACAGTTATTTCACCGACCAGTACGGTACAGCGGTGGGCGTACTTAATCCGGACCACCCTTTTAAGGTAGTGATCGAGGCGCATGCCGATGAGATTTCTTGGTTCGTGCACTACATCACGCCTGAGGGGTATATTTACGTACGTAGAAATGGAGGCTCTGATCACATGATCGCTCCCTCTATGCGTGTTAATATCCATACCGATAAAGGGGTCGTGGACGGTGTATTCGGCTGGCCCGCTATTCATGTACGCAAGTCTGGTAAGGAGGAAGCACCCACACAGCAGTCTATCTTTATCGATGTAGGCGCTCGCTCGAAGGAGGAAGTCGAGGAAATGGGCGTCCACGTGGGCTGCGTCATTACCTTTAAAGACCAGCTGAGCGAGCTGAATGGTGCTTTTTACACCGGCCGTGCTTTGGATAACCGGATAGGCGGTTACATGATCGCCGAGGTGCTCCGTCGCATTCGGAGCGCGGGGAAGCAGCTTCCCTTCGGTCTTTATGTGGTAAATGCAGTGCAGGAGGAGATCGGTTTGCGCGGAGCGCAAATGATAGCGGCCCGAATTAAGCCACAGGTAGCGCTTATTACTGATGTTTGCCATGATACTACGGCGCCGATGTATAATAAAATCGAGAGCGGAGAGCAGGTCGCTGGAAAAGGGCCTGTGCTCACCTATGGGGCGGCGGTGCATAAAAAGCTGCTCGACCTGCTAATCGACCAGGCGAAGCGTTCTGGCATTTCTTTTCAGCGCGCCGCGGCCAGCAGAAGTACAGGCACAGATACTGATGCCTTCGCCTATAGTAATGAGGGTGTTCCTGCTGCGCTGATCTCTCTGCCGCTGAAGTACATGCATACCACGGTGGAGACCGCCAGCAAGCAGGACATCGAGGATGTCATCCAGCTGATGCATGACTTTCTGGTGGATTTCGATCCATCCTTCGATTTTCGTTACATCAAATAAACTCATTTATTCCCCCTACCATGCTACACGTTACGGATATGATGGGCAGGTCGATCTCCCTGTCCGACTTCCCGAAAAGAATCATTTCTTTAGTTCCTTCGCAGACGGAGCTTTTAGTGGATCTCGGACTCCGTGATCGCCTGGTAGGGGTTACTAAATTTTGTGTGCATCCTGCGGGCTTAAAGAAGTCTTGCACCCTAGTAGGGGGCACGAAGCAGTACCGGATGGAGCAGATTCAGGCCTTAGCACCCGATCTTATAATCGGTAATAAAGAAGAAAATGAGCGCGAAGGTATTCAAGCCCTGGCAGAAAAGTATCCTGTCTGGATGAGTGATATCGTGACCCTGGAGGATAGTTTCCGGATGATGCAGGGAATCGGAGCAGTGACTGGGGCTGAGGAGCGCGCTGAAGCACTAGTGACGCAGCTTCGCGCCCAGCGGCTGCAGTGGCCGCGCTTTTCGGGTCGGGTGGCCTATTTTATTTGGAGGAACCCGCACATGGTTGCGGGAAGGGGTACTTTCATTCATGAAATGCTCACGGAGCTGGGTTTCGAAAATGTGATCCAGCAGGAGCGCTATCCCGAGGTGCAGCTGCCTGAGCTGAAGGCGCTGGCGCCAGAGTATATTTTTTTAAGCTCGGAGCCCTTTCCATTTAAGGAAAAGCATGTGGAGGAGTTCCGTTTTTTGGCCCCCGGGGCCAAAGTCATCATCGTCGATGGGGAGCTTTTTTCCTGGTACGGCAGTCGCTTACTGCATGCGCGGGATTATTTTACAGGAATATTTTCAGAAAGCCTACAGGCATCGGTAAAGTAGAAATAAGTTCAATTTAATGTAGGTTTTCTATAAGTTTTAAGCAAAGGCCGGTTTAGCCATATAATGTTTGGTTGAGGGTTGTTTTTTTAAGTGCTTAGTAGTTTTTTATTCGTTTTAATAGAATAGTTAAAATCATTTTTTAGCCATTAATCAATCGAAAAGGCCGCTCTTCGATAAATCCGAGTAGAGAAAAATATTTTTTGGTAGATTCATTACCAACCAGTACAAATAATCTACATATCTTATGAAGAAAAGCTTTATCCCCTTATTGCTGCTCTTCCTGTTGTGCTTTCATTTTGTGGAAGCACAGCAGCGGAGCGTGAGCGGCGTTGTGATTTCGGGTGACGACAAGGAGCCCATTCCCGGTGTTAGTGTCCAAGTAAAGGGCAGCACCACAGGTACCGTCACAGATTTAGACGGTAAATTTACGATTAATGTGCCTGGACCGGAGGCCATTTTAGTGTTTTCCTACATCGGTTATCAGGCACAAGAGATTGCGGCAGGATCGCGAAGCACCTTAGATGTTACCTTAAATGAAGATGTGCGTCAGTTAAGTGAAGTGGTGATCGTGGGTTACGGTGAGCAGGACAGAAAGACGCTTACTTCTTCGATATCCTCTGTAAGCGCGAAGGACATCGAAAATCTGCCGATGCCGAGTACGGATCAGATGATGCAGGGGCGTGCACCTGGTGTTCTCGTTTCGGCGAACTCAGGAACCCCAGGTGGTGGTATGTTCGTACGTGTGCGAGGATCTACTTCGATTAATGCGGATAATGATCCTTTATATGTAGTGGATGGGATACCGATCGTATCGGGGAACCAGTCTGCGATCGGCTTAGGGGGTAGCACGGCTAACTCGATGGCGGATATTAACCCTGCGGACATCGAGTCGATCGAAATTCTGAAAGATGCTTCTGCCACAGCGATTTATGGTGCGCGTGCGGCGAATGGTGTGGTACTTATCACAACCAAGCGCGGTAAAAGCCAGAAAGCAAAGGTGAGCATAGGCTCCTATGTAGGTACGCAGAGTGCGTGGAGGCTTCCTGATTTAGTAGATGGGCCTACCTTCGAGATGCTACGTAATGAGGCCGCTGTGAATAATGGAGGACAACCGATTTATGCGAATCCAGAAAACGCACATAGCACGAACTATGGGGAGCTGGTATTCCGTGATGCGCCGATTCGTAATTTCGATGTTTCAGTTTCTGGAGGGAATGATCAAATCCGGTATCTCGTTTCAGCGAATGATTTCGATCAGCAGGGGATTATCGCCCCATCCGACTTTTCACGTAGAACGGGACGCTTAAACTTAGACGCCTTCGTCTCCGACAGAATAAAAGTAGGAACGAGTATTTTATACTCCCGTAATATTCGGAATCGAGTGACGAATGACGATAATATCGCGGGTGCTTTAGGTGGTGCTCACTTCTTCCCTTCGAACCTTCCCCCTTTCCAAGAGGATGGTAGCTATACGAAGTTCAGCATTTTCGAAAACCCGATCGCTGTAGTAAATGAGAATGATATCTCTATGGTGACGAATCGTGTCTTGGCTACTGTTTACGGAGAGTTCGAGTTTTTCCCTGGGTTAACGCTACGTTCTACCTTCTCGGTGGATTATAATAACATTAAAGAAGACCGCTACATCAACACCCTGTTAAATGCGGGTGCAGCGGTTAATGGTGATGCTTCTTCCATCGTTACTGTGAATGACAACTGGATCCAGGAGAACGTATTGAATTATCAGACCAACTTTGGCGGACGCCATGACTTAAGTATTCTTTTAGGAAACACACTTCAGGAGTCTACTTTCGAGCGTACATCGGCATTCGGACAACAGTTCCCATCGAATGACTTTAGAAGAATCGCTTCTGCTGCTGTGCAGACCTCCTCTTCGAGCGGTAGTGCTTGGGGAATCTCTTCTTTCTTTACGCGTGTTAATTATAGTTTGGATAAAAAGTATCTCTTTACAGTAAATATGCGAAGAGATGGTAGCTCCCGATTTGGTGCGGCGAATCGCTGGGGGACATTCCCTTCTGCTGCTGTAGGCTGGAGAATTTCGGAGGAAGCCTTCTTTACAAAGGGTAAGCTGGTTTCTGATCTAAAATTACGTTCTAGTTATGGGGTTACAGGTAACCAAAACGGGATTAATGATTTCCAGTCCAGAGGCTTGTGGAGAGGGGGTGCCAACTACACCATCACACCGGGTACGGAGCCTTCCCAGCTTGCGAACCCAGATCTGCGCTGGGAGCGTACAGCCCAGTTTAATATTGGGGTAGATTTATCCATGTTTAATGACCGCATGACAGTGGTATTAGAGTATTACGACAAGCAGACGACAGACTTACTTTTAGCTGTCCCCGTACCACGCTCCAGCGGATTTACCAGCATCTTCCAGAACTTCGGTGCTATGGAGAATAAGGGGTTTGAGTTTATGATTGCGGGTTCTCCTATAGTCACAAAAGACTTTACCTGGGATGTCAACTTTAACATCGCGCAAAACAGAAATAATATCAAGCGCCTAGCGCAGCCAATTCCGGTTTATAACCGAGACATCATTCGAATGGAAGAGGGAATTCCGATGTATTCGTTCTGGATGCATGAGCAGCTTGGGGTAAATCCTGAAACAGGTGCTCCGATCTGGAGAACGATGGAAGAAGGTCGAGAATTTGATCCTAACATCGACCGCTTCATCGTAGGGAATGCATGGCCAGATTTCTTTGGCGGTATTACCAATACCTTCCGTTATAAGAACTTCGATGCTGTGATTTTCTTCCAGTATTCTTACGGAAATGACCAGCTGTTCTGGAACCGATTCTTCCAAGAGCATGGCGGAACGCGAAATACGAACTTCCTTGCCAGCCAGTTAGACAGATGGCAGCAGCCTGGAGACATCACGATGGTTCCGAAGATGACAAATGCGAACTATGCGGCGAATTTAAGGCCTTCCCGTTTTGTGGAGGATGGTTCGTACCTACGCTTGAAAAACATCTCGATCGGTTACACGTTACCGGGCAGTGTCGCATCTAAGTTAGGCATGAGCTCTGCGCGCGTTTATGTGAGTGGTCAGAACGTTTTGACGTGGACGAATTACAGTGGAATGGATCCAGAGGTGAACTCCACTGCTTCTACAGCGACTACACAGGGTGTGGACTTTTTCGGGATGCCACAGCCACGTGTCTTCATGGCCGGATTTAACATTACCTTTTAAACCTGACTTCTATGAAATTTAAGTATATACTAAGCACGGTAGCTGTAGGGGGCATGCTTTATTTAAGCTCCTGTGATGTGCTGAACCAGGACCCGGAGTTAGAAATCTCCGATGAGTCTGCTTTTACGAATGAGAATAGTGCAAATGCTGCACTTGCCGGACTGTATCATCAGCTGCAGGCTGGAGCCTATTATGGCCGAAACTTTCAGATTATCGCAGATGTGTCTGCGGATGTTTCCCAGAGTGTGGGAACATGGGATTTCTATCGGGAAATGGATACCTATCAGTTGGATGCTTCTAACCTAGAGCTCACTAACTTTTATACGGCTGCATATCGTGCTGTAAATCAAGCGAATAATATCATAGCTGAGGTTCCTAATATCGAAATGGCTGCTTCTCGCCGTGATAACATCATCGGTCAGGCGCATTTAGTTCGAGGGTTGGCTTTCTTCGATCTGAATCGGGTCTTCGGTGGCGTACCAGGCGTTATCGGTGAGCTCAGTGTAGTGCTACCGCTAACACCTTCTCGTGGCGTGGGTGAAAGTCTTTTCCCTTCTCGCCCTTCGCTAATGGATGGTTATAACCAGGTAAAGGCGGATTTGGAACTGGCCCTGCAGCTACTTCCAGAAGAGCAGAGCAGTAATTCGTTTACGCGCTCTCGTGCTGTGAAGGCAACCGCCAGGGCCCTTCTGGCTCGCTTACATCTGTATATGGGGAATTTTCCGCAGGCAGCATCCTTCGCTAGCGATGTGATTTCAGATGGAAAATACAGTCTAGTATCCAATTATCTTAACATATTCTCCACCGACTTCAGCTCCGAGTCTATTTTTGAGCTTGACTTTATCGCCGCAGATCAGAGTGGGCTTCGCTTTTGGTACTTTCCTGGCGCACAGGGTGGTCGTGGCGAGTTAGCTGTAAATAATGACTTCTTGGCTTCTATTAAAGCGAATCCGGACGACATCAGAGGAACTATGTTCGGTTTTGATCCTATTCAGAATGTAAGTTTTCCTACGAAGTATCAAAAACCTGGGAACATCGATAACGCGCATCTTATTCGAATCGCTGAAATGTATCTTATCCGCGCTGAGGCTCTAGCGCGCACAGGAAACGTGAGTGCGGCTGTAGCGGATGTCAATAAAATTCGTAACCGCGCAGGGGTAGCAGATTACAGTGGTGCCATGACGGCGGAAGCAGTGCTCTTAGAAATCGAAAAGCAAAGACGATTTGAGCTGGCTTTCGAAGGACATACCTTCTTTGACCTGGTGCGTACAAACCGCGCCTTGACCGTACTGTCCTCTGTAAATCGTGTGAACTCCTCAGCTCCTGTTAGCCTGGACCAGCCTTGGAAACAAATCCTTCCGATCCCTCGTGATGAGCTGCTCTCTAACCCTAATATGGTTCAAAACCCCAATTATGGGAATTAATTAGCAGGCCCCATCAGCGAAGAGTGCTACATTTTGCCCCAGGTGTACCCAGCGCCATGAAGGCAATGCCAGAAAGCCCTTCCTCTGACCCCGTGTCGGAGTGAAGGGCTTTCCCCTTTGCGCCGGGGCGCAAAAAAAAAAGTGCCGTTTACGTAACGACACTTTTCTGATCTATATGCTAGAATTTAGTACTACTATCTCTAATTATTAAGAGCCACACATCTCGCAGTCATCCGGATTGTCCAGAGAACAGGCGATGGCTTCCTGCTTTTGGGCGAGGAGCTCTTCGTCTTCCTTCAGCGAAGTCTTATCGACAGTAAACTGAATGGCGCTAGCGGCTGCTTGAGAACGTAGGTAGTACATACCTGTCTTTAGGCCACTTTTCCAAGCATAAAAGTGCATGGAGGTTAGTTTTCCGAAGTTTGGATCCTGTAGGAAGAGGTTCATGCTTTGAGACTGACAGATGTAAGCACCACGGTCTGCTGCCATGTCGATAATCACCTTCTGGGAAATTTCCCAAACCGTCTTGTAGAGGTCCTTAATATGCTGCGGGATGCTGGCGATGTTCTGAACCGAGCCATTCGCTGCGATCAGCTTGTTTTTCATCGTGTCGTTCCACAGATTCAGCCGAATCAAGTCTTTCAGCAGGTGCTTGTTGACGACAATGAACTCGCCCGAAAGGGTTCTTCGCGTGTAAATATTGGACGTGTAAGGCTCGAAGCACTCGTTATTTCCTAAAATCTGAGAGGTAGAAGCCGTCGGCATAGGTGCCACTAGAAGGCTGTTGCGCACACCAAATTTCATTACACGTTCGCGGAGATCTTCCCAGTTCCAGCGCCCTGATTTTGGGGTTTTACCCCAAAGGTCAAACTGGAACTTACCCTCAGAAATAGGGGAGCCTTCGTAGGTTTCATAGGTGCCTTCCACCTTTGCCAGTTCCATGGAGGCTTCCATAGCTCCGTAGTAAATGGTTTCGAAGATATCTTCATTTAGTCCACGAGCTTCTTCCGAATCGAAAGGCATGCGTAGGAGCATAAACGTGTCTGCGAGCCCCTGAACGCCCAGTCCTATCGGACGGTGACGGAAGTTGGAGCGCTTGGCTTCCTCGATAGGATAATAATTGACATCGATTACCTTGTTGAGATTACGCGTGATCACCTTAGTGATTTCGTATAATTTCTGATGATCGAAGGTCTTTTTGCCATCGGCTGTGCTTCGCACAAATTTCGGGAGGGCAATAGAGGCCAAATTACATACTGCGACCTCATCTGGAGCAGTGTACTCCATGATTTCGGTACAGAGGTTGGAAGACTTAATCGTCCCTAGATTTTTTTGATTCGATTTTTGGTTCGCGGCGTCCTTATACAGCATATAAGGGGTGCCTGTTTCGATCTGGGATTCGAGGATCTCAAACCAGAGGTCTTGCGCTTTCACTTTTTCACGTGCACGCCCTTCTCTCTCGTACTTTTCGTATAGGCGTTCGAACTCATCGCCATAACAGTCCGAAAGTCCAGGGCATTCATTCGGGCAGAATAGGGACCATTCCTCATTCGCTTCTACACGCTTCATAAAGAGATCGGGGATCCACATGGCGTAGAAAAGGTCCCGTGCACGCATTTCTTCTTTCCCGTGGTTCTTTTTCAAGTCCAGGAAGTCTTTTACATCAGCATGCCAAGCTCCAAATAGATGGCGAAGCTACCCTTGCGCTTACCGCCCCCCTGATCCACATAGCGTGCCGTCATGTCAAAATTTCTGAGCATCGGCACGATCCCATTAGAAACACCATTTGTGCCGCGGATGTACGATCCCTTCGCGCGGACATTATGGATAGAGAGACCGATTCCGCCGGCCGACTGAGAAATTTTCGCACAGTTTTTAAGCGTATCGTAGATGCCATCGATGCTGTCGTCTTTCATCGCGAGTAAGAAGCAGCTGGAAAGCTGAGGCTTCGGAGTGCCTGCATTGAAAAGGGTAGGGGTAGCATGCGTAAACCAGCGCTCAGAGAGTAGGTTATAGGTTTCGATGACGGCTTCCAAGTTTTCTTTGTGAATACCCACGGCCACACGCATCAGCATGTGCTGCGGACGCTCCACCACTTTTCCGTCTAACTTGATAAGATAACTCCGCTCTAAGGTTTTAAAACCAAAGTAATCGTAGCCGAAATCGCGCTCATAGTCGATCGCTTCGTCTAGTTTCGCAGCATTCGCCTTGATCACGCCATAGACATCTGGAGCGATGAGCGCAGCGTTCTGCCCCGTCACTGGGTTGATGTACGTATACAGGCGCTTCATGGTATTCGAGAAGCTGCTGCTGGTGGTTTTATGCAAGTTAGAAATCGCGATGCGCGCCGCCAAAGTGGCGTATTCTGGGTGCTTCACCGTGAGTGAGGCACAAATTTCCGCCGCTAGGTTATCCAGTTCGGTTGTCGTTACGCCGTCATAAAGGCCGTCGATTACTTTTTTCGCAACTTCTATCGGTTGGATATAGCGTCTATCTAATCCGGTACAGAGGTTTTCTATACGGGCTGTTATTTTATCGAAGCGGACGGATTCTCGGCGCCCATCTCTTTTTACTACTAGCATATACTATTTGTGTTGTTTTTTAGGTGATTAAAAGTCTTCTCCTATTGCAAATTTAGGCTTATCTGAAGTGTCTTCTTTCTTCATTACACCCGCCTTCTGATAATCACCAACCCGCTTCTCGAAGAAATTCGTTTTGCCCGGCAGGGAAATCATGTCCATAAAATCAAACGGATTCGAGGAACCCCATACGCGCTCGTTTCCTAGTTCGAGCAAGAGACGATCCGCTACGAATTCGATGTACTGGCACATCAGGTCGGCGTTCATGCCGATGAGACGTACGGGTAAAGCGTCTGTCACAAACTCTTTTTCTATTGCTACCGCATCCATGATAATTTTCTTCACGGTCTCTTTTGGAAGCTGGTTCACCACATGCTTGGTGTAGAGGTGACAAGCGAAGTCGCAGTGCAGCCCTTCATCGCGTGAAATAAGCTCATTCGAGAAGGTAAGCCCAGGCATCAGGCCTCTTTTCTTTAACCAGAAGAGGGAACAGAAGGAGCCGGAGAAGAATATGCCCTCTACGGCCGCGAAGGCGATAAGCCTTTCTTGGAAGCTTCCATTATCAATCCAGCGAAGTGCCCAGTCAGCCTTTTTTTGTACGCAAGGGATCGTTTCGATTGCGTTTAACAGATAATCTCTTTCCTGCGCATTTTTAATGTAAGTGTCGATCAGCAAGCTGTACGTTTCCGAATGGATGTTTTCCATCGCGATCTGGAAACCATAGAAGAACTTAGCCTCCGTGTACTGCACTTCAGATACGAAGTGTTCGGCAAGGTTTTCATTTACGATACCATCGCTAGCCGCAAAGAAGGCGAGGATGTGTGAGATAAAGTGGCGCTCGCCATCTGTTAGGTTTTTCCAGTCATTTAAATCCTGGCTCAGGTCGATTTCTTCTGCAGTCCAGAAGCTGGCCTCCGCTTTTTTATAAAACTGCCAGATGTCGTTATGTTGTATAGGAAAAAGAACGAATCGATTTCCATTGTCCTGAAGTATTGGCTCTTGATTTTGCATGTCTTTTGTACCCTTTTTTGATTTCATTTACCGTTCTTACACTTTCCAACAGGTCCCCAAAAGGATTGTTTAAGACAAATATTACGGAATTCTCGGTGAAAACCAAGTGGCTAAAGGCTTGAAAACAGCGAAAAATGAACGGATGGTTAATTAACATAAACCACTATAAATCAGTAAATAAATAAGGTATAAGTAAAGTAACACATGCATCTTTAGCGCTGAAAATTAAGGCGTGAAAAAAAGTGAAATTTTTCCTTTGCAAAAAATGGCGAAAAAACAGGTAATTTTTTGACTATTGGTCAAAAATTGACATGAGGGCGTCAGCTCAAGGGTGCAGCGCAGTAGGTCCAGCGTTCTGCGTAAGACATTATTTTTTAAGTACTTTTCTGCTTATCAGAAAAAATCCTTATCTTTGCGGACTATTTGGTATAAATCTAAGCACGTAATTTATGTACGCAATTGTTAACATCGCTGGGAAGCAGTTCAAAGTAACGAAAGATCAGTATGTTTACGCCCCTAAATTGGCAGTAGACGCTGGCGCTTCAGTGGAATTTGATGAGGTACTATTGGCTGATGACAATGGAACGATCTCATTAGGTGCTCCTACTATCGCAGGAGCGAAGGTGACTGGTAAAGTATTAGACCATGTCCGTGGAGATAAAGTTATTGTCTTCAAGAAAAAGAGAAGAAAAGGGTATAAGAAGAAAAACGGTCACAGACAGGATTATACCAAAGTATTAATCGAAAACATTTCACTTTAAGAGTTTCGACTCATAAACGTAAAACATTATGGCTCACAAGAAAGGTGTCGGTAGTTCCAAAAACGGAAGAGAGTCCCATTCCAAAAGACTGGGTGTGAAAAAATTTGGTGGCGAGGCTGTTATCGCTGGTAACATCATCGTAAGACAGCGTGGCACGAAGCATCACGCTGGCGAAAATGTAGGTGTAGGTAAAGACCACACACTATTCGCTTTAGCTGATGGTAAGGTTGCTTTCAAAAAGAAATTTGACGGCAAGTCTTACGTAAGTGTACTTCCTGTAGAAGCATAAGCATTTCGCAGACAAAACATGAGTCGGTATTCGCTTAGCGGATACCGATTTTTTTTATCCATTTTTCGCTCGTTCGCGTGGAGGGCAGTCCCTTCTTTGGACTATTTTACCACTGATATAAGAGAGAATCCATTCCTATCGGATTTTTTATAGCTTACAGACTAAATTCAAGTCATATGAAGCTAACGATACGTTATGTAGTGCCGCTTTTTTGCTTGCTCTTCACCGCCGCAGTGTCGGCACATGCGCAAGAAAAAAAAGGTGCTTTCCTTAGAAAATTACCCCGAATGGTCCCGAGTGGTGGCGCCCACTCTCTCTGAAGATGGGAAACTCTTCGCGTATAGTTTGCGCCCAAATGGCGCAGATGATACGCTGCACATCCGTCAAGTAAATGGTGAACGTATAAAAACGATCCCAAACGGCCTCAATGCGGCCTTCAGTGCGAATGCCAATTTCTTCGCCTATTTCACCAAGCCAGACCAGAAAAAGACGAAAGAATTGCGCCGCGCGCGTAAACCCGTCCTTCAAAAAGCGTTTTTAGCCTCCGCTGATGGAGAAACCCGCTTCGAAGTGGAGGCAGCCGTTTCCATGGCCTTCTCACCGGATGAGCGCTTCTGGATGGTAAAGCGTGCGAAGGACGATAGCGATAAAACCACACATAAAGGCAGTGACTTGGTCGTCTATGACATCGCTGCAGGGACGGCCACTGTGATCGGAAATGTGACCGAGTATGCGCTGAACAACAAAGGTACCCACTTGGCCTACCTCGTGGATGCTCGGGATGGACTCGGAAATGGAGCTTACCTCCTGCGTCTTAGCGATGCGCAGACACGTACGTTAGACGCTTCGAAGGAGGAATATGTGCAGCTCACCTGGAATGATGCGGGCACGAAGCGCTCCGAATGGATGAAAAAAGGGGATCGCCTGGCTTTTTTAAAGGGTACAAAGGTGGATTCGCTGACGCAAACGCCCCGCACCCTACACGTAGTGTCCGGCATCGGCAGTGGAAATCCGCAGCTCCGCAGCTTGACCACCTCTGCGACGGGCTTTCCCGAAGGACATGTGATAAGCGATAAGGCCTCTGTTCGCTTCATGGCAGATGGCAAGAGCGTTTGGCTCGGTATAAAGGAACAAGAGCCTGTGCTGAAAGGCGATAAAGATACTATACCGAATGTGGATGTATGGCACTGGAAAGACGATTACATACAATCTGTTCAGATCGTGCGTGCGAATCGGAATAGAAACAAGACCTATTCCGCGCTTTTTAATCCGGATAAGGAGAGCTTTACGCGCTTGGCGCAAACGGACATGGACGTGGTGCTGCCCTCTCGGCACAACAGGTACTTTGTGGGTAGAAACGATCAGCCGTATATCAGTGATATCAATTGGGGTATTTCGCCTGCAGATCTGTACCGTGTGGATGCGGAGACTGGGGAGGCCAAGTTATTCGAATCCTTTGTCACTCGTGCGTTGCAGGGCTCTCCAGATGGCAGGTATTACTTGTATCAGAAAGATTCTGCCATCATGCTCTACGATTTAGAGACGGATAAAAAAGTAAATCTAACGGCCAATACGCAGGTGAATTTCATGGACATGGAGCATCCTTATCCGCATGAAAACCCGCCCTTTGGCGTAGCCGGATGGACTAAGGACATGCGCTCCGTCATCCTGAATCATAAATACGATCTGTATCGGGTTTCACTCGATGGGAAGTCGGTTCAAAACATTACCCAAATCGGAGATCAAGAAGAAATTCGCTTTCGTCTGCTCGATTTAGATCCTGAAGAGGATTATGTGGATCTAAAAAAGGGTGCCTACCTGACGGCTTATGGGGAGTGGACCAAGAAGGCAGGCTTCTATCGTCTCACGGATAAGGGGGCACCGACTCCGCTGCTCATGGAGGACGCGCTCTTTGGCCGCCCGATGAAAGCCACGCGTGCGGACGTTCTCCTGCTTACGCGCCAAACGTTCGAGCAAGCGCCTGATTATCACATGACGGATATGCAGTTTAAGAACATGCAGCAGCTGACACGCTCGAACCCACAGCAGGAAAACTATGCTTGGGGTTCTCGGAAGTTGGTGGACTTTGAAAATAAGCGTGGCGATAAGCTTCAGGGGACATTGACCTTGCCAGCCAACTACGAGGAGGGCAAGCAGTATCCGACGATTATTTATTTCTACGAGAAGATGTCTGACAGGCATCATCAGTATTCCATGCCAGTGTATGATGATCGTCCGCATATGTCGTATTATGCGAGTAATGGCTACATGGTGTTTATGCCGGATCAGGTTTTCGAGGAAGGCCGTCCAGGGACTAGTGCGTTAGATAATATCACCAGCGCTGCGCAGAAACTGATTGATTTAGGCTATGCGGACCCAGAGAAAATCGGTTTGCAGGGACATAGCTGGAGTGGATACCAGACTTCCTTTATTTTGACGCAGACCGACATGTTTCGCTGTATCGTGACCGGTGCGCCGCCGACAAATTTAGAGAGCTTTTATAACAACCTCTACGCGAGCACGGGTACTGTGCATCATGGCATTATGGAAATCGGGCAGGTGCGTATGGGGAACGGCGTAACCCCCTGGACACATCGTGAAGCTTACATGCGTGAAAATCCTATGGCGCATATTCCGAATATTAAGACCCCTTTCTTGATCCTACATGGCACTGCGGATGGCGCGGTAGACTGGGCACAGGGTCTAGAGCTCTTTAATGCTGCGCGCCGTATGGGCAAAGAGGTGATTTTCCTGAGTTATCCAAATGAAGGGCACCATTTGACCAACGAGGCGAATCAGAAGGACTTCTTGACACGCATGAAGGAATACTTCGATTATTATTTAATGGAAAAAGAAGCCCCTGCATGGATGGAAAGTGGCATCCCACACTTGGAAAAGGTGTACGATAAGGTGCAGTAAAGGAATCGCACAAGTAAATCCCTAAAAAAGACCAGCCCCCGCCCGGGCTGGTTTTTTCATAACGTTTTTTTACCAATGGTCATTTTTATGCTGCTTATACGCGCTCGTTCTAGTAAATTCCAAACAAATAATAACCCTAAAGCTATGAAGAGAATATTATCCCTGTTCGTGCTTCTGGGTGTGCTGTTTTGTTTTGATCAGAACAGTTACGCGCAGACGTTCGATGAAAAAGTTTATGATGCCGTACAGTGGCGGAATGTAGGCCCCCACAGAGGGGGTAGATCAGCAGCGGTAGCCGGTGTGGCCAGTGAGCGTAACACGTTCTACTTTGGAGCGACCGGTGGCGGGGTGTGGAAAACACTCGATGGTGGTAACACCTGGAAAAATATATCCGATGGGTTTTCGGAGGGAGTATCGGGCTGTCACAGTGGCAGAGTCGGATCCGAATATCATCTACGTCGGTGGTGGAGAAAAGACAGTACGGGGAAATGTTTCCTATGGATACGGTATGTTTAAAAGTACAGATGCCGGTAAAACTTGGGAACCAAAAGGCCTAGAAGATAGTCGCTTCATTTCCCGTGTACGTGTGCACCCTACTAATCCTGATATCGTCTATGCGGCCGTTATGGGTGACTTATTCAAGCCCACTCCGGAGCGCGGAGTCTACAAGTCTACTAATGGGGGCGACACTTGGGAGCGTGTACTTTTCGTAGATGAGAAGTCCGGCGCAGTAGACCTTATCTTGGATCCGAAAAATCCTGAGGTGATGTATGCGACCTCTTGGCAGGTGCAGCGTACTCCCTATAGCTTGGAAAGCGGCGGCCCAGGAAGTAAAATGTTTAAAAGTACAGATGGAGGAAAAAACTGGACAGAAATTTCCAGAAACCCTGGCCTGCCGAAGGGACTTTTAGGAATTATGGGCATCACTGTCTCGCCAGTAAACTCGAATAGGCTGTACGCGATCATCGAAAATTTAGACGGGGGCGTCTTCGTTTCCAATGATGCAGGCGCGACCTGGGAGAAGACGAATGATGACCGTAATCTCAGACAGCGCGCTTGGTACTACACGCGAATTTATGCCGATACACAAGACGAGAATACTGTCTATGTCATGAATGTGAGCTACCATAAGTCCACGGATGGCGGTAAAACCTTTAAGGGCGCTAATGCCCCTCACGGAGATCACCACGACCTATGGATCGACCCAGTAGATCCTAAGCGGATGATCATCGCTGACGATGGAGGTGCGCAAGTTACCTTCGATGGGGGAACTTCTTGGTCCACCTATATGAACCAGCCCACGGCACAGTTTTACCGTGTGACTAC
Organism: Nitritalea halalkaliphila LW7; assembly: GCF_000265075.1. Taxonomy (GTDB): domain Bacteria; phylum Bacteroidota; class Bacteroidia; order Cytophagales; family Cyclobacteriaceae; genus Nitritalea; species Nitritalea halalkaliphila. Next base: position 125,785 of record NZ_AJYA01000002.1, read on the forward strand.
GGACGATCACTTCCCTTATCGCATTTACGGTGCACAGCAGGACAACTCGACCATGCGTATTAGCCACCGTAACGATGGCTTCGGTATCACTGAAGACGACTGGGAGGTCAGTGCAGGGAGTGAAAGTGGCTGGTTAGCAGTAGACCCTACGAATAACGATATCGTCTATGGAGGAAATTACGGTGGACTTCTTCAGATGAAAAACCATGCCACTGGAGCCAGACGAAATGTGAACGTTTACCCAGATAATCCGATGGGCCATGGCGCCGAAGACATGAAGTACCGCTTCCAGTGGAATTTCCCTATCTTCTTCTCGCATCATGATCCGAAGGTGCTCTACACCACTTCTGACCGCTTCCATCGCTCTACGAATGGCGGGCAGTCATGGGAAACCTTTAGCCCAGACCTAACACGTGATGCGAAAGACAAGCAGGGCCTTCTGGAGGTCCTATCACGAAGGACAACACCTCGGTAGAGTACTACTCCACGATCTTTGCGGCAGCAGAATCTCCTGTTCAGCGTGGTATTCTGTGGGCAGGATCCGATGATGGCCTGGTGCATGTTTCACGGGATAATGGAGCGAACTGGACCAATGTTACGCCTCCCGATCTTCCAGAGTGGATTCAAATTAACAGCATGGAGGCTTCGCCATTTGAGGCGGGGGGCTTTATTTTGCAGCCACATCCTATAAGAACGGCGATTTTGCCCTTATCTGTATAAGACCTCTGACTATGGTGCCACCTGGACGAAAATCGTTACAGGCATCCCAGCAGATCACTTCACGCGTGTAGTGCGTGCTGATCCAGCTAAAAAGGGCTATCTCTATGCAGGAACAGAGACAGGCATGTACGTTTCCTTTAATGATGGTGCGAACTGGCAGAGCTTACAGCTCAATCTTCCTATCGTGCCCATCACGGACTTGACCATTAAGGAAAACAACCTTATCGCCGCCACACAGGAAGAAGCTTCTGGATTATCGATGACCTGACCGTCCTGCATCAGCTAGCACCTGATTTAGGCACCAAGCCCTTCCACTTATTCCGTCCGCAGGATTCTTATCGCATCGACGGCGTACGCCGACCTTCCCCAACAGCGGGAACGAACCGCCCTGGAGGTGTATTGGTGTACTATCACCTGAAAGAAACGCCAAAAGACGAGATGCGTATCGAATTCCTGAATTCGCGGAACGAGGTAGTGCGCGCATTCTCGACGAAAGGAATCGATGGCGATACGCTAAAAGTGAAAGCAGGTTCAAATGAGTTCAACTGGAACCTTCGCGTGCCCGATGCGAAAGCTTTCGAAGGCATGATCATGTGGTCAGGCCCGCTTACAGGCCCGAAAGTAGTGCCTGGAGATTATAAGGTGCGCATGATCGTGGACGGTGCCACGCAGGAACAGCCGTTTAAAGTCTTAGCGGATCCACGCTATCCGTCTACCCAAGCTGACCTGCAAGCTCAGTATGACTTCCTTCTAGCTGTTCGCGATAAGTTGACAGAAACCCACCAGACCATCACCTTGATCCGTGAATACCGCAGCTCACTGCAGGATATGATCGCTTCTAAGAAGGTGCGTGCGCGCCAGGGAGAGGATATCATCAAGTCCTTAACAAGTATCGAAGAGACGCTCTACCAGACGCAAAACCAAAGCCGCCAGGATCCGTTAAACTTCCCGATCCGCTTGAATAACAAGTTGGCTCACCTAAATGTCATCGTAGGCACAGGGGAGTGGAGACCTACAGACGGTGCAGAGCAGGTGCGTCAGGATATTACAAAGCGCATCGATGCGGAGCTCACCAAATTTAAAGACATCGAAACCAAGCAGCTGGCCAATCTGATGAACCTAGACGAGTTAAAAGCAGCCATCGACATGAAGTAAAACGAATAGAACATATGCTATTTTATCGGAAATCACTCGGGCCCTGTCCGGGTGATTTTTTTTACGACCTCATCCACCACTTCCACCGCCCGCTCCATCGCCCCATGTACGGTCTGATGGTGCCCGTTAAGCTGCATGGCTTCGCCTGCAAAGTAAATTTTATCCTCCACTGGCGCCGCTGCCAGTACACGGGCATTTCCGATTCCCACCGTGCTATAGGAATAGGCACCCAAGACATAGGGCGCTTTTCCCCAGTCTTTTACATAGGATTTTACGAAATTTTCAGAAGCCTGACCCATAAACATCGTATCCAACTCCTCCAGCAGCGCCCGCGTAATCGCCTCCTCGTTCCCTAAAGCCGACAGTCGCTCCGCCTGCTCCCCGATTAGGTAGGCCAAAAGCACAGGAGGCCCTTCGGGTTTACCTGTACTATCGTCGATGTACGCCGCACAGACCGGCCCACCAACCACATAAGCCGGGTAAAATTTTTCTTTAAAGGCCAAGAACACCTTCATCCCAGCCTCCATTCCGATCTTATCGAATGCCGCCACCTTTTCGGCTGGCAGCGGAGGATCGAAGTGCATCATCCCCGATTTCAGCACAGCGATCGAAACGGTTACGATGACTTTATCCGCGGTATAGCGATTCCCGAGCGTATCCACGGCTGTTACCCCATTTCGCCCATAATGAATCTCCCTCACCGGTCTGCCATAACGAATCGCCGCCTTCACCTCCTCTGAAATCTGCTGATCTATAAAATAAAAAAAACTTTCCGCAAACTTATAATCCCGAGTCCCAGAGCTCCAGCCCTTCTCCTCCTCGTTCATGGCCCCCACTGAAATACGATCCGCGGAGCCCCCTAAATCAGCTGCTAGGGCCGTGATGATGTGCGCATAGGAAGCCGGAAGCCCTTTCTTTGCCGCATAAGCGGCAAAGGACATGTCCGGAAGTCCTCTCCCCGTGAATATATCCACCTTTTTCGGCAGCCGCTCCCGCAGTGCCCCCTCAAACCAGTAGGTTGGCTCTAAAGGATCTTCTGTCAGCACCACCCCCTGTCTGCGGGCACTATCTCCCAGCGCACTCCGCTCACCATGTAGCCACTGCGCACCCAAGTCCATGGAGTAGGGCGCGAAATCGCGCAAAGGTGCCAGCCGCCCCCCATAGCTGTCCGTAGCCTCTAAAATCTCAAAAGGTACACCGGCCCGATGCAGCATCTCCCCCGCAAATAGCCCCGCTACTCCGGCGCCGATGATGATTACTTTTTCTATTTCTCCCATCACTCTTCTGTTATTCGTGCGCTATGCCCTTACTGCTGAAAGGGATACGGCCCGAGCGCTCTGCATACTCGTAGATGAAGGCACTCGAACCAGTGGATCCGCCTTTCGCTGAAAAAACAAATCTCCCTTATTTACGTGTAATCAGTATAGGAATATTCACCTTTAACCCTTTTTTTATGAACTACACAGAGAATTATCGCGGTGTGAAAATCGATGTCCAAACAATCGACCTAGACATCAGCCAGACAGTCCAAGAGGAAATCCGGAACTGCTTAGATAAAATGATTAAATTTACTCCGGAAATAAATGCCCTCGACGTCTATTTCAAGCTTGAGGGTAAAGGCGGGGCGACGAACTCCATCGTCAGCATGCGCGTAGGCGTGCCTGGACCGGATGTTTTCGCCGAAGAAAAAGGAGAGCACTGGGTACCGCTATTAAAAGCAGTTACAGATAAAAATATTCGCCAGCTACAGAAAGCGAAGGCGTAAAAAGTATGTGTCAGGAGCGAAAGCGAATGATAAATTTGGATTGAACGATCGGAAAGAGAGTCCTTATGGGGCTCTTCTTTTTTAGTAGCTCATTAACACGGCAGGGGGTGTCATTTTTTTCGCTCTGTCACCCTTTCTTTGGCCGAAGGCCAAAGGGGAATGTTCCCGCTTAGAGGCGAACACAAGCTCGGTTATCCGAAAAAGTCGCCTAAAAAACGGCTGATCTGTACGAAGAAGCCAGGAAGGGTGTAGGGTGCCAGCAGGCTGATCACCAGCAGGCCCGTCAGTGCCCCATACAAGTGTGCATCATGGTTGACGTAATCGTCCTCCTGCCGAGCCTTGTACATCGTGTAGCCTAAAAATGCTGCTCCCAGTGCAAATCCCGGCAGGCAAAGTAGGCCAAACAAGCAAATTTTATCCAGTGGCATCAGCAGGATACTGGCGAAGACTACAGCTGCTGTGGCGCCAGAAGCTCCAAGGGCATGATAATTCGGGTTCGAGCGATGCTTCGCGTAGGTCTTCAGGCTGGAAAGTACCAGTGCGGCCAGGTAGAAGCCTAAAAATGCCAGCGGCCCCCATAGCGTTCCAAAGCGGAACAGGAAAAAGCGCTCCACGATGCCGCCAAAAAAGAAAAAAGTAAACATGTTAAAGAGCAAATGCATGCCATCCTTATGGATGAAGCCGCTCAAAAGAAAACGGTCCCATTCTCCTCTCTCCGCGATCCTGTGCGGACTAAACATCCAGCGGCTCAGCATCCGTGGACGCTTCAGGGCCAGAAAGGTCGCCAGACAGGTCGCGGCGATAAGGAGAAAGGTGACACTGGTAGCCATGTTAATACGCTGTTAATACTCTCGGGTGATAAGTCCGCGGGTGAGCCCCTCTAAAGTGGCTTTGGCCTCCGGGTGGGGGCAGTCGATCGCGGCCAGAGCCGCAAAGCCCCGCTCAAAGTAATCGTTCATCTTCTTTTCGGTGATTTGCTTGATGCCGAGCGCATCGTAAATCGCCGTGACTTCGTGTACTTTTTCATCCGCAGAGAAGGCGGCCGTATGCAGGGCTACATCTAAGCGGTCCTTTAACTCGCCGTCTGCCAGCTCCAGGGCCTTTAGCAGTAAGAAGGTCTTTTTATTGGCGATGATGTCACCCCCTACTTGCTTGCCAAACTTCTCCTGGTCCGCATAGACGTCCAAAAGATCATCCATCAGCTGGAAACCGATGCCCACATACACGCCGAAATCATAGAGCTTAGCTACCTCCTCTTTCGAGGCACCGCCTAAGGTGGCGCCCAGCTCCAGCGCAAAGCCGAGGAGTACAGCCGTTTTCAGGCGAATCATATGGATGTACTGTTCTTCGCTGACAGTGTCCATCTGCTCGAAGTTCATGTCCAGCTGCTGCCCCTCACAAACTTCTGCAGCTGTACGATTAAAACGGAGTAGCATCTGTTTCAGATAGCGACCATCCATCTCCAGCAGCATGTCATAGGCTTTCACCAGCATCACATCCCCCGATAAGATGGCTGTATTCGCATCCCAGCGCTCGTGGACGGTAGGCTTGCCCCGGCGAAGAGGGGCCTTGTCCATGATATCATCGTGCATCAGGGTGAAATTATGAAACACCTCCACTGCCGCCGCCGGAGTGAGCACCTCCTCAGTAGCACTAGCGAAAAGTCGGTAGCCTAAGAGCGTCAGTACGGGGCGAAGTCTTTTGCCTCCTATGGCCAACAGATACCGGATGGGCTCGTAAAGTGATTCGGGTTCAGCTCCATAAGGATACTGCGTGATCTTTTCTTCTATTGCTCGCTGCAGGTCTTGGACGGAGTCACGTGTCTTTAAGGTCATGTCAATCAAATTCTAAGTCTATCGTTCTACGGTTAATGTCGGTGGCAGTTACGCGCACCGTGACCGCATCGCCTAGGGTGTACATCTTTTTATTTTTACGCCCGATCAGACGCATGTTCTTTTCATCGAAATCGTAGAAGTCATCGTCCATATCCGCCACACGGACCATCCCCTCACATTTGGTTTCGGTCATTTCTACATAGACTCCCCACTCCGTAACACCGGTTATGATGCCAGGGTAAGGACGATCCTCAGCCAAACTCATGTACTCTACCTGCTTGTACTTGATGCTGGCCCGCTCGGCATCACTGGCTCGCTTTTCCCGCTCGGATGAATGGGTACACTTCACTTCCCAAGGTTCCGCATCAGGCTTTTGCCCCCATCCAGGTAATGCTGCAGCAGACGATGCACCATCATGTCAGGATAGCGTCGGATCGGAGATGTGAAATGCGTGTAATGCGAAAAGGCCAGTCCAAAGTGCCCTTTCGGTTCCGTGGTGTACTTGGCTTTCGCCATGGAGCGGATAGCCAGCTGCTCGAGCACGTTTTGCTCAGGCTTGCCCTGAATATTCTCCATTAGCGCATTCAGCTGAGCAGCCACTTGGTTCATATTTGCCAGCTTTAAACTATGTCCGAAACGCTTCGCAAAGGTCCCGAAGGTCTCTAAGCGATCCTCATCCGGGCGATCATGTGTCCGGTAAACAAAGGTATCCTTGCCATTGTTTTTGCTGTAGATGAAGGTGGCCACGGCCTTGTTGGCCAAAAGCATGAACTCTTCGATCATCTTGTGGATGTCTTTACGCTCTTTCACCATCAGTCCCTGGGGGACTCCTTTTTCATCCAGCCTGAACTTTACCTCCACCGTTTCGAAATTAATGGCGCCCTGCTCGAATCTTTTGGCACGGAGTGCCTTCGCGATCGTATTCAGGTGGGTGAGCTCTTCATGAAAGTCTCCGCTCGCCTGATCGATGTTTTCTTGGGCTTCCTCATAGGCAAAACGCCTGTCGGAGTGAATCACCGTGCGTCCGATCCACTGCTTGTGCACCTTGCCGCTGTCGTCGATTTCGAACACACAGCTGAAGGTCAACTTATCCTCATGCGGGCGCAGGGAGCAGAGGCCATTACTCAGGCGCTCCGGAAGCATGGGAATCGTTCGATCCACCAGATAAACCGAGGTGGCGCGCTCATACGCTTCTCGCTCCAGAGCAGTCCTCGGCTGTACATAATGGGTTACGTCGGCGATATGCACGCCAACCTCCAGCAGACCATTCTCCAGTTTTCGGTAAGAAATGGCATCATCGAAGTCCTTCGCATCGGCAGGGTCTATCGTGAAGGTGCACACCTCGCGAAAATCTTTTCGCTTCGCAATTTCCTCCTCGGAAATTTTATCGGAGATCGCTTCCGCTTCCAGGTGCGGCTCTTCTGGATACTCGAAAGGCAGCCCGAACTCAGCGATGATGCTGTGCATCTCCACCTCATGCTCGCCCGCTTTTCCTAAGACGCGCACCACAGAACCGATCGGGTTTTTATCGTCTTCCTTCCAGTCATGCATCTTCACCACCACTTTCTGGTTATGCTGTGCGCCATGGAGCTGATCCTTCGGGATAAAGATGTCCTGATGCATCTTGCGGAAGTCAGGCACCACGAAAGCGAAACGCGGAGAAATCTCGATACGGCCCACAAATTCCTCTCGTGCGCGGCTGAGTACCTCGAGCACACGTCCTTCTAGGCGACCCGAGTGATTTCGCCCAGGAAAAACCATGATTCGTACTCGGTCTCCGTCTAGGGCATGCTTGAGTAAGCTTTCTTTAATGATTACATCTTCTTCTAGGCCGGAGCTGGCATCTGGAATCACATAAGCAAAACGTGGGTTTACATAATCCACTTCACCTTCGAAAAACTGTGGCTCCTTCGTGGAGCTGTAGGCATTACGTGCATCCTTACTCACATCACCCTTCTGGATGAGCTGCTGGAGCACTCGGTCGATGCCTCCTCGTACCACGGGATCTTTTATGCTGAGCCTATTCGCCAGCTGTTTTGCATTAAAGGCCTTGCCATAATGCTGATCTAAAAAGTGTAGGAGCTTGTCGGCCAGTTGTTTGGCATCCAAGCCCTTTCCTGTCTTTTGTTTTTTATTTTTATTATGTTTTCTTCCCATAAAAGCGTGTTTTTCACATGGGTTTTCGCTCCCATGCGGTACTTTGCCCCCACCGGGACGGCTTTTTAGGAATGAAGTACTCCGTCTAAGCCCAAGGCAGGTATCTTTCGGATGTTCTCCTCGACGATACTCCCTGCGGTGAAGACAAATTTTTTGTCAAAAATTTTATCTAAAATATAATAACTTACCCAATATTCATTGGATAAGGCGAAAAGCTCTGGCTGAATCGGCTCTATCCGTGCGAAAGAGGAAGGCCCGAGCTCTCCGATCATGTGCCGCAGCACACTGGTTTTTTTCTCTTCTCCATCGATGGTGCCATAGCCCTTCGAGGTGATGAGCACCGTATGGAGCTCGATTAGGTTATGATTGATGATGTATACTGCCCACTGGCTTTCGCCTGCCACCTCTTCTTTGGCGATAGCCAGCTTTACCCCCGCCACGGGTTCGAAATCAATATCCTTTTTCATGTTCTCCTAAATTCATCTCAAACAGCGCTGCCAAATGCCCCCGCAGGCGCACTTTCACTGCTTCCATATCCAATACCGCTCCGAGTTCCCGCTCCATCGATGTTACGGCCTTATCCCGTATCCCACAGGGGACGATGTAGTCGAAATAGTCCAAGTGAGCATTCACATTCAGCGCCAGGCCATGCATGGTCACCCAGCGGCTGGATTTTACGCCCATGGCACAGATTTTCCTCGGATTTACCTGCTCGACATGTCCAGCCAGACTCCCGTGAGCCCCTCGATGCGTCCAGCACTGAGCCCGTAATCGGCTAAAGTCAGTATCACGGCTTCCTCTAAAAGACGTAAGTACCTATGGATGTCCGTAAAGAAATTTTCCAAATCTAAAATCGGGTAGGCGACCAGCTGCCCCGGTCCATGATAGGTGATGTCCCCCCCGCGATTAATCTTATAAAAACGGGCTTGAATGGCCTGTAGCCGCTCTTCGGAGAGTAAAAGATGCTCGGGCGCCCAGATTTCCCCAGGGTGTACACATGGGGGTGTTCTACGAACAAAAGGTGATTCTCAGTCGGCACCTGCTCGGCTTCCGATAAGCGACGATTCTCGATCTTCCGGTTGACGATGGCCTGAAACCGCCTTTCCTGCTCATCCCAGACCTCTTTGTAGTCGCGCAGGCCTAAGTCCTCGAAATAAACGTTTCTGTTTATGTGGATATTCAAGTGTTTCTATTTTTTTATGTATCTTAGCTGAAAGGAGTGAAGGGTTAGGGCAATAGTCTCGGTGATTTTTCCCTTCTGCGCTTCGCGCAATGTGCACGCTCCTGTAAACTTTTTCAAAAATACTTAAAATTTTTCAGCATGGACATGCGAACAATCGGTTTTCAAGCAGAAAACTTGGCCAAAGAATGGCTGGAAGCGCGCGGGTACCACTTGGTGAAAGCGAATTACCGCTATCAACATGCCGAAGTGGATTTGATTATGACACACAACAAGGTAATGGTTTTTTTCGAAATAAAGTTCCGCACGAATCTGAGCTACGGGTATCCAGAGGCGTTTGTGTACAAGAGTAAACAGCGCTTGATCATACGGGCAGCAGATTATTTCGTCCATCGGGTGGGATGGAAGTATGGAATCCGTTTTGATATCATCGCCATCGAACAGGCACAGGGCAGTCCGCCGCTGATAACGCATTTTCAGGATGCATTTTATTAGTCAAAATTAGTCAAGGCTTATGAGTCAAAGCGCCTGCGGAAATCCTCTACGACCTCCGCGATGCTGCTGTACGTGGCCAGGGTTTGGCCACTAGTCCTTTCGCCTAAGTGGGCCTGAAAAGGCGTGTCATGGGCCCGCAGCCGGTATGTTTCGGGCAGTGATAGACCCGCCTTCAGGAGGGCTTGGCCGATCCACTTGACCGCCACGGGATCCCCGGAAAGCCCCGCTGGGCTGCCGAGGCTTGAAAGCGCATGCTGCCCTGCAGGCGGTCAAAATACAACTGGCTGCCCTCGAAAAGGGAGGCCAGTTCGCCGGAAAGAATCAGATCCTCAGGGCTGCCACTCAGCAGGGGAGCGCCGCAGCGCATCAGCCAGAAGACGTCAGCTGTTTCGATGGCGATATCCAAGTCATGGGTGACCACCAAGACAGCCTTGTGCTGCTTATGCGCAACTTCCCGCAGGAGCTGCATGATCAGGTAGCGATTCGGGAGGTCCAGGTGTGCCGTGGGCTCATCTAAGATCAAAAGCTCTGTTTCTTGTGCTAGCGCCCGCGCGATGAACACCTTTTGGCGCTGACCATCGCTGAGCTCATGCACGAGGCGGCCGCGAAGGTAGGCCGCTCCCGTCTGCGTGAGGGCTTGGGTGATGGCCTCCTGATCGACGGGGCGCAGACGTCCTGTCCAGCCCGTGTGTGGAATGCGGCCCAGTGCCACGAGCTCCTCCACTTTTAAATTGGCCGCTGCGTGGCGCCCTGTGAGGACGACAGCGAGGTGCCGTGAAAGCATTTCGATAGGCGCCTGGCGTACATCTTGTCCCTGCAGCAGCACCCGCCCCTGCAGGCAGGCACCTCTCCTAATAATGTTTGGATTAAGGTGGATTTCCCCACTCCATTGGCGCCCAGCAGACAGGTGAGCTGCCCTTTTTTAAGCTGTAGGTTGATGCCTTCGGCCAAAGGTGGCGCTTGACTTTTAGCATAGCCAATGCTCAGGTCTTGGCTGCTGAGTACGGTTGCGTTCGCGGCGTTCCTATCGGCGTTTTGACTCATAGGCTTTTGCTGAAATTTCGTTTTAAGATCAGGGCGATCACGATGGGAGCTCCGAACAGGCTGGTGATGGCATTCAGGGGCAGCGTCGTAGCAGAGCCGGGCACTTGGCTGATGCTGTCGCAAAGCAGGAGCAGACAGGCTCCCACTAGGGCGGTGCCTGGAAAGAGGATGCGATGCTGTGCGGTTTGGAAGAGCAGGCGCGCGATATGGGGGACAGCGATGCCGATGAAGGCGATCGGTCCACAGAACGCGGTGGCGGCGCCTGCGAGTAATCCGGTGCTCAGCAGCATGCTCCGGCGGAGTCGTCGGGTGCTGATGCCCATACTTTTGGCGTAAGCCTCCCCTAAAAGCATGGCGTCGAAGGCTTTAAACTGAAAGACGAGCGGAAGTATGCCGAGCACACAGACCAGCGCGAAGAGCAGTACATCGGCCATCGGCAAGCTGCCCAAGCTCCCCATGGACCAGACGGTGTAGCGCTTCAGCTGCTCTGCATCGCTGAAATAGGCGAGTAAGGAAACGATGGAACCCGTCAGGCTGCCCACCATCAAGCCGACGATGAGTAGGGTCATGCTATCGCGTACGCGCCAGGCGGTAAAGCTGATGGCCAGCAGCACGAGAGCAGCACCGAGGGAGGCGGCCAGGGTGATGCCATAACTCCCCCAAGCGGCCGCCGTGATGGGCAGCTGTAAGGCAGAGCCACTCAGCAGCAAGACAGCGACTCCCAGTCCAGCGCCTGAGCTGATGCCGAGCACGTAGGGACCTGCCAGCGGGTTTTTAAAATACGTCTGCATCTGCAAGCCGCTCAGGCTTAGTGCGATGCCTGCCAGGATCGCTGTTAGTGCTTTCGGTAGGCGATAGGCGAAAAAGATAAGCTCATGACTTTCGCGCGTGAAGGGCTGCCCAAGCGCTCGCTGCAAGAGCTCCTGAGCTGGAATCCACACCGAGCCGATACTCAGGGAGAGCAGCAGAAGGCCAAACAGGGCCATGGTGAGCAGAAAAAACAGCCAAGTGCTACGCATATTAGTTTTCAGGCAGTGGGAGGTAAAAATGCATCTGCTCCTCTGGCAGAGATTCGCCTCCAAAGATACGCATAAGGTCTTCTAAGATGAGATCCGGTCGAAGATACGCGATTTCAAAGTAGGGGAGCCCACCTGTCGCCGATTTTTTTAAGCCAAAACTAAAGACCTTTTGTGTTTTAAAAGGGGTAAAGTAGGTGTAGCGCTGATCGCTAAGCGCTAACGCCGCTAAGCTCGGAATATCCGAGGGACCCAGCCAAATGTCGGCATCTAAGGCGCGATCTAGTACCTGCTCGAAGCTTAGGGTTTGACTGCCCGCCCCTTTTAACTCCTCAAATAGATAGTGGCCGCCGGCATCGCGAATCAACTGGGTGCTCCAAGAGTCTGCGCTCGGCACATACCAAATATCCTGGTAGAGGTTGCCCGTCATTACCCGTGGAGGCTTTTGATCTGACCTCTGAGCTGACTTGCGCGCCGCAGCTTTTTCACGTAGCGCTTCATAGCGGGCGGCGATACTTTCGAAGACCTCTTCCGCTGCTGCATAGTGGCCTACGACCGCCCCGATGACCTTACACCACTCCGCTCGACCTAAAGGGTGCGGCTCGATGAAGTCGCCTATCGACAAAACGTAGATGCCTGCTTCCTCGAGGAGCTTGGCACTGCGGTCTTCGGCTCCTAAGGTGCTGTTCAGTACTAGATCTGGCTGCAAGTCGAGCACCGCCTCTATATTCAGTCCAGCGTTTTTTCCCAGGTCCTGCAGCTTTCCAGCGCGGATGCGCTCCCGCACGCGCGTGGAGCTGATCAGGTCCGTATTCGGAAATCCAATCAGCCGTTCTAAGGCCTCCACTTCTTCTAAGGCAGGAAGATGGGAGGTGGCAGTGGCCACGAGTCGCTGCGCTGGGGGCAGCCAGCGGTACCTGATGGAGTGAAGCGCTTCTTGGGTATGCTGGTCAGGAAACGCTTCTCCGAGTAGGAGATAAGCAGGCTTTTCTTGTCCCGGATACCCTTGAAGAATTTCGATGAGGAGGTAGTCGTTAATTTTATATAGCTTAAATCCTTTCGCATAAGCGAGCGGGACGGGCTCCCAAAGGTGCTCTTTTCCGTTTTCTTTTGGGTTACAGCCCAAAGTTATGCTCAGCCAAAGCAGGCAGAAAAAAGGGATGAGCTGGGGGCGTAGGAGGGAAATGTTTACGAGCTTCACAGGCAAATAAGCATGAATTGATGTGATTCAGGCAGTTGTTTAGGGATTTTCTTCCCATGGGCAGGCGCTGGGTTCTACCTGCTCCGGAGGTTTTTTCCTTACTGCCTCTTGCCCACAAAGTAACGTAAGTGATTTTTTACATGCTGAATTCCGTATAGATTTTTTTCCTTATTTTTGAGTGTGTAAAATTACTATAGTTTATAGCGACGGTAGTGGATTCTTAAAAATTCCTTTGTATGTTTGTGGCGGTTTTAGGTTTTAGTAGCTCCACTCATGAGCGGCTAAATTAAAAGGGAATCCGGTGTAAATCCGGAGCTGTCCCCGCAACTGTAACCCGAGTGCGCTGTGTTTTCGGACCGCGCATTAGTGATGTTCCACCCACCGAGGGCCATTGTGCATGCGCATGAGAAGGCCGGAGCATCCAGGGAAGTCAGGAGACCTGCCTCTAGCCGACAGTAGTTCAAAGCTTTCGGGTGAAAAGCTGAGCGAATCAGTCAGCGTGCCGGTCGTCGCCTAACGATGTTCGCGCCATTCTTTCTTTTTCCTCTTTTACCAAATCGCTTTGGAGTAAATCGTTTGTATTCATTCCATAGTCGCATGAACAGGTATGTCTTTCTTTTCCTGAGCCTCTTCGGTGGCTGGGGAGTTTCTGGCGTAGCATGGGCCGCCGTCACGGATACCCTTGAACTCCAAGCGGTGTCTGTGCAGGCGATCCCGGTGACCAAGTATGCCTTCGGGCAGGCAGTCCATTCTGTGGATGCGGAAGACTTACGTCGGCACCTGGAGAAAGCCTTGGAGATTACTTGCAGCAGAAAACGGGCTTATTCGTGCGCCAGTACGGTGCAGGCATGCTAAATACAGTTAGCACGCGCGGCACTTCTGCGGGACACCATGCTGTTTTTTGGAATGGACTTCCGTTAAATAGCCCCTCTTTGGGCCAAATAGATTTTTCGCTTTTGCCACTAGCGGGCTTCGATGCTGCCCATGTGTTTATGGGTAGTGCCGGGGCTAATTTCGGCACAGATGCAATCGGTGGCAGTACCCACCTAGAGACCAAAGCCGATTTTACCCCTGGCCATCAGGTCCAGCTTGAAAACGGCTTTGGGAGTTTTGGGCTATGGAATTCAAGTCTGCGCTATCGTTTTGCCGCAGGCGGCTATGCCCAGAGCACCACATTTTACAGGCAGTTTACCCGAAATGATTTTCCGTTCCGCAATCTGGCGCGCCGAGAGACACCTGTGGAGCGCATGCCCCATGGACGGGTGGAGCAGCTGGGCCTGGTGCATCAAAGTAGCTACAACCTTTCCGAGCGGGATCAGCTGAGTGTGGCGCTCTGGTGGAACAGTGCGGATCGGGAGATTCAGCCTGTCATCGGTTCGAATACGCGGGATATGCAGGAGGACAATAGTCTGCGCGTGGTGGTGGATTATTTCCGGTTTGCTGCTGCGGGGACCCTGAACTTAAAGGCGGGGATCGTCCATGATGAAAACATATTCAATGCCTCCCGTAACAGAACGCGGCAGCATCTGGCCGCAGGGGAATGGGACTGGAAAGGGAATGAGTGGCTCGCCGCTAAATCGGGCCTCCGATACACGCGGGCGATCGGTCTGCTGAGCACGTATGAAGCGGAAGAAGATCGGCTGGAGCTGTACCAGTCATTTAATGTGACACCTACTCCACGACTTGGATTTTCGATTAACCTGCGCCAGTTTTGGTTCGATGGGGAGGCGGCACCTTTTACGCCTAGTCTGGGCTGGAACTGGCAACTGTGGCAGGGCGAAAGCCAAAAACTCCGCCTCGTAGGAACGGCTGCGAGGAGCTTTAAGGTGCCGACGCTGAATGATCGTTTTTGGGAGCCTGGCGGCAATAGAGACCTGCTTCCTGAGGAGAGTTGGAGCCTGGAAGCGGGTTTCGAGCATCGTCTGGAGCGCAAGCGCTGGAGGGTAGAGCAGCGCCTCACCGCTTACGCCATGTGGGTAGATAACTGGATCGTGTGGCTGCCTACAGGAAATTTTTGGAGCCCATCGAATATTCGTGAGGTGCATAATCAGGGGCTGGAATACCAGGGAGAGTTACAGCTGCAGCTCACCGAGCGTCAAAGCTTGGGCTTACGGGCTACTTATAACCATACGGTGGCCACGAATGTCGGCGCCGTGCGGGAAAACGATCGAACGGTGGGGAATCAGCTGCCCTATACCCCTTTTGACAAGTGGAACGCCCAGCTTACTTACCGAATAGGGCCCTTGGAGGTAGGAGTAAACCAGCAGTATGTGGGAGATCGCTTCATTAGTTTGGATAATGTTACGCGTGTGGCAGCTTATCGGCTGACCGATTTTCATGCCGCCTATGACTGGCGTTGGAAGGGCCTGAGCGGCCAAGTGCAGGGTCGCGTGCTGAATGCCTTTGATACCGAATACCAAGTGCTCCGGCTGCGTGCCATGCCGGGAAGAAATTATACCATCCATTTTACAGTAAACTTATGAAACACGTAGTAAAGACCCTTATGTACCTCCTGGCAGCAGGATTCTTTTTAGCCGCCTGTAGTGAGGACAGTTCGATGCCTGCACCTTCTCCAAATGAGCCAGGAACAGGACCCTTCGCGGAGGGAATATTTGTCGTAAACGAAGGGCAATTCGGGCAGAATAACGGAGAAATTTCTCTTATCGATTTGGAAGAAGGAACGGTACGCTTAGCCCTCTTTGAGGAAGTGAATAACCGTCCTTTTGCAGGGCTGATCCAAAGCATGGTTGACCACGATGCGCTCACGTATTTGGTGGCCAATACGGGCAAGGTGGAAATTGTGAACCGTGATGATTTTGAGAGTGTGGGTGCTGTCGAGGCGGACTTAGATCTTCCTCGGTCACTGACTGTCGCTGGTGGGAATTTGTACATAAGCGACTGGGGACCTTTCGATGCCAACTTCGGCAGCCCCGACTCTTACATCGCCGTGGTAGAAGGCCTCACGGGTGGAGCGGTAGCGCGTAAAATACCCGTTCCAAGCCGCCCGGGCAAGATGTTACTGCGAGGAAATCAACTGTTGATCGCTGCGGAGGCTGCAGGCCGCATCGTGGTCTTAGACCTAGCGACGGAGGAAATCCGTGAGGTGGAGGTAGAGGGAGCCCCTAGGGATTTTATCACCCATAATGGGGGCTTGATGGTCTTTGCGCGTAGCGGCTCCACTATTTTTCTCCATGAATTAAACAGCAGCATCTTCCAGGTGATTGCTTCTCATCGTATTGAGTTAGAAAATGCTACCAGTATATTTGATGTGCATGAAAATACCTTATATGTCGGTGCGAATGAGCCATTTCCGGCTACTGGTTCCTTGGTGGCGGCGATCAATCTGAATAGCCGGCAGGTGACGAATCCTTCCTTTTATACTGGGGAGAACCTGTATGGGCTGAGCGTGAACCCCGCTAATGGAGAGGTTTGGGTCACAGATGCTGCCGGTTTCCAAGGTAATGGGCAGGTCTTTCGCCTTGATGCGCAAGGAACCCTATTGGATACATTCGATGTAGGCGCTGGGCCGAATGGTTTGGTTTTTAGATAAAAAAAATACGTATATTCGTTGTAACCAAGTATGGCGTATGTGTGGGTATTTCCCCATGCATGCGCTTTTTCTCTTATGCCGCATACCCTTTCCTCATCCCGCCCCAGACCGATTAGTTTCAGTTGGTCCGGAGGTAAAGACAGTGCTTTAGCGCTTTTTCATGTATTACAAGACCCTCGCTATGAGGTGGTTTCTTTGCATACTACTTTTGGGGAGGAAACAGGGCGTGTTGGCATGCATGGGGTGCGTCTGGAGGTGATAGAGCGGCAGGCGGCGGCGATTGGTTTACCTTTGATTCCACTTTTTTACCCATCCTCGGGGGATAATGCGGCCTTTGAGCGGTGCATGGCCGACTTTTATGGAGATTGTCAGCGGCAGGGAATTCGGCATGTGGCTTTTGGTGATATTTATTTAGAGGAGCTGCGGGCGTATCGGGAGCAGTTGCTGCGGCCCTTTGGTGTGGAGGCTGTTTTTCCCCTTTGGGGCAAGGCGACCGATGCACTTTTACGGGAGTTTTTAGCTCAGGGATTCGTCACGGCTATTTGTGCGCTTGATTTAGATAAATTACCAGCACAGTATGCTGGGGAGACCTTGAGTTTTGAGATGCTCGAGACCTTCCCGCCGGACGTAGATGCCTGTGGTGAGCATGGGGAGTACCACACACTTTGTTTGGATGGTCCCATCTTCAAGCATCCCTGTGAAGTGTTAAAAGGGGATAAGCTCTTGCAGGAGTATAGCTATCGAACCTCGGATGGGCTGGAGCATAGGAAGCGCTTTTTATTTCATGAGTTTTTATAGAGATAAGGCTGTTGAGCCTTTTGGAGTATAGGATGTATGGAGGTTGTCGAGCTGTCTCTGGCTAATTTTCTCTCTATCCTCCATGGATTTAACTTTGTAAATAATACGTGGATAATTGATTAGGTATTTTTATTGTTTTGTTTTTTATTTAAAATACAATCTTTTTCAAATTGATTTTGTGTTTTTTAAAAATTTCATGATGGTTTACACGCTTTTAACGGGACGCAAAGAGTATGTTTTTGTGTGTAAACGGAAATATGATGTGTATAAGTTGAAAATTTTTTCCATCAAAAGCTTGCATTTATGTTTTTTTAAAAAGATCTTGTATATGATTTTTAACCCAGTGAATATGAAAAATCTATCTTTAAAACATCAGCTCATTGTTTTTGGACTCTTTGTTATTGTTTTAGATCTGCAAGCGCAGCAGCTTGTTGATGAACAGTCTCTACCATTATAATAAAGTTTAAATTGAACATGATAACAAGATACCAAAATGCTTGCAAATAGCTACCGAAGGTTTAGTTCAACAGCGGTTTTGCGTAATTGCGGGGCTTGTGCTTAGTTGAAAGTTAAAAGCTTTTAATAAAAGTCAGTGCTAAACTGAAATAGAAGTGTTTCTTAATTCGCTACTTCTCATACACGCAAAACGTGTGTGACTTGAATCAGCCTTTGGAGCTGAGTGCTTTGAAATGGATGGAGGACTATTGGATAACCAGTAGAGAGGCCTTCCGATGGCGGCTTTCCGGAGCAGCCATCAAACCACCTTACGCTGCATCTGGCGGAAACTCCGGTGTGGTGAACGGTTAAGGAAAAACGGGGACAGCGATCCCTGTAGGTGAGTACTGATGGAGCTGAATGAAAATGAACCAGTGATGAAGCCTCGATAAGGCAAATTATGATGTGGAAAATGGGTAGTTACGTTTGTACCCATGACAAAGTGTGACAGACGTCCGGAAGATACCGGTCACACCGCGTCCGGGGTTAAGCTGGCAGGAACGCAGTACAGGCCATTTCAAGGAACAAGTGAACTCTATGCTGTCAGGCCAAATCGAGAGAGGAAACCTGCACCCGTGGTTGGGTGAAGCATAGGGGGCAGCCCTGCTCGTAGTAGCGATAAAATTTCTGTAATGGAGGTGGAGTGAAGGGGCAGGCATGTTTAGTTTCAAACCGGTTTACAATCCGCCGCGGCGGAGAGACTTTCACGCACGGTTCTGTGGGAAGGTAGGGGTGAAATTCCCCCGCTTGACCCGATTATGCCACATTAAAACCAACATAACGGTCAAAAACGGACTGACCATCCAACGTCGAAAACTAACGACATTAAAAAAATGTAAGCGGAGTATGTGAAAGTTGAAAAGCCGCTTAGGGACATTTGAATTTAGTTTAGTATCTATAATTTGTTCCTAAAAAATTGAGTAAACCGATTTGAATTTCGAAAATTCATATTAAAATTTATTATTTAACCTAAAGACTATAAAAATTTAAAAAGTCTTTCAAAATATTGAAAAATGAAAAATATATTTAAATTTACTTTGGCGCTGTTTTTGAGCTTAAACTTCTTTTCTTGTAGCGAAGATAATGATTTCGAACAAATTGATTTGGTTGATAATTCTGAGAACATCAATAAAATAATTAATTCTTTTGATGTTGTGGTAAACAAATCAATTCAAAATCCTAGTTTGTCAAGTGAAAAACTTGGCGAGTTATTTATTGAGGAATCAAGGAATAGAGGTATAAGAATTGTCGAAATAAATACAAATTCTTTTGCTAAAACAAGCGAAGAAACTTTAACCTTTTCAAATGAATATTTAGCCTTTTCTAGTCAAATTCAAAACGCTGATATTTTTTTTAACGAAAGAAGAATATAAAAGTAGTTTAGCTCAACTAGACACTGATGTTCTAAACTCAACTATAACAATTAAGGAAAAACAAATTTTAGTGTAAAATATTGGCTTTATGAATGCTTTTGTTGATTGGATGGACACACTTGCAACACATACTGCAAACAAAACATCTTTACGTACTAAATCTGATTGCGCTGCTTGGTGGTTTAACTGGTGCAGCAACATTCTGTGATTAATTTTTCTATCATGAAATATATAAGTATATTACAAAAGGTAGGCTTCATAATTGGGTTGCTAAGTTCAATAGTAACATTTCTATTGTTTTATAGAAATATTGAAAAATTAGGTACGCCAGAAGAATGGAAATACTACTCTTCTTTAATCGGTTTTGTGATTTTTTTCTCAATGTTTCTATTATTAATATTTACCTTAATAATCAAGAAATTTTTGAGAAATAACGTGGCATAACACGGCATATAAAAGATAGCAGTTTAAAGATAAACCAAAGGTTTAGTTCTTTCTGCTATTGATGTTTATAAACTGAAAAATGGCACATATCAACCGCTACTTTTCATATACCCAACCGTTAGCGGGCAGTAAATCAAACCTCATTCCTTCACAAAAGCTTTTTGGCAGAAAAGTCTTAAAAAAATCCGATGACCTCAGCGGATGAATGATTGCAGCGCAACAGGAAAATTTTTTTTGAAAATTGGCTGATTAAGGACGGACTTTTTGAACTTCACCACAGATATTAACATCAAATTGGCTTTCAGAATGCATTCAACGCTCGCCAACGAACAGATGAAATTCCGAAGTAAAATTCTTCTAGGAACCAGCCCGATGAATGATGAAGCTGTTCGTCATTAAGGACTAACTTTTGAAGGCGCTTACAGATGGACTACCGAACGGAATGTGAATGCGGCCTTTTAATTAATGATAGCGTAAAATGCATAAACAGTCACGCAAGACGATGACCAAGTCGCTTTCAAGAATTGACTTTTGAGAGCCATAAATAATGAACAACCAAACGGCAAAGAAGACGATTTAAGGGAGTGAAGCGAAATTTTTTTTTTGGACATTCAGAAGCTTGATGGTCAGAACAACGAGACGAGTAATCTACAGGTGATCAAGAACTTAAAGCAGACGCAAAGTGGCGAATAGAGAAGGATACTTTATATATCCTGGGAGACAAGAAATATTTTTTTAAAACGAAAGGAAACGAAAGGAAACGAAAGGAAACGAAAGGAAACGAAAGGAAACGAAAGGAAAAGAAAGCAAACGAACATCAAAAACGAAAGGAAAAGAAAGTAAACGAAAGTAATTATGTGTAAAACGAAAGCAAACGAGCATCAAAAAGAAAGTCTGTCTGAGCCGAGCTCAGACAGACTTTTAATACGTTAGCGGCTGTTTACTTCTGCCAGCAGCGGGTTATTTTTTCTGAAACAAAGCCTCCACGAATGCCTTGCGATTAAATACTTGTAGATCGCTTACTTTTTCGCCCACACCGATGTATTTCACAGGGATTTTAAACTGGTCTGAAATCCCGATGACTACGCCTCCTTTAGCAGTCCCATCCAGCTTCGTAATCGCTAGCGAAGTAATCTCGGTGGCTTTCGTAAACTCTTTCGCCTGCACAAAGGCATTTTGGCCTGTACTGCCGTCTAAAACCAGCATCACATCATGCGGCGCATCAGGAATAAATTTCTGCATCACACGCTTGATTTTACTTAGCTCATTCATCAGATTGACCTTCGTGTGCAGACGACCCGCCGTATCCACGATGACTACATCCGCATGCATGTCCACCGCTTTCTTCACCGTATCGAAGGCTACCGAGGCTGGGTCAGCATGCATGCCATGTGAAATTACCGGAACATCTACGCGCTCAGCCCATAGGATAAGTTGATCCACCGCAGCAGCACGAAAGGTATCGGCGGCACCTAGTACCACAGATTTTCCGGCAGCCTTAAATTGGTGTGCTAATTTCCCGATGGTCGTTGTTTTCCCTACCCCATTCACGCCAACAACCATAATGACATAGGGCTTTTTATCTTCTGGCAGGGTGAAAGCAGTCTCCTGATCCACACTTCTGTTTTCTTCGAGCAGTCCAGCGATTTCTTCGCGCAAGATTACATCGAGCTCAGAGGTATTTAGGTACTTATCCCTAGCGACACGCTCCTCGATGCGCTTAATCACTTTAAGCGTCGTATCTACACCTACGTCTGCGGTGATTAGAATTTCTTCCAGCTCATCCAGTACCTCCTCATCTACAGTGGATTTACCGACGATAGCTTTTCCTAGTTTGGAGAAAAAAGTCTCATTTGTTTTTTTCAAGCCTGATCCAGACTCTCTTTTTTCTCTTTCGAAAAGAAATCAAAAATTCCCATGTATGCTGCCTATTAACATTCGAATATAACGAAAAAAAGTCCCAGGAGTAAAACTCTGGGACGACCTAATATCCACCGAGGTAGCTATTATTTCTTTAGGGTTTCCTGCACCATAGCGGTGGGAACCATTTCTTCCTTAAAGGTGTAAGCGCCAGTCTTCTCAGACTTAATCGCACGGATAACCTTAGCATAAGTTACACCACCTTCTTTCTTCAGGGTCGCTACTACTTTCTTTGCCATAATTGTATCTTTTTAATGGGCCATCGTGAAATGACCCCGGTAAAACCTTACTTAATTTCTTTATGTACCGTCACCTTCTTAAGGATCGGGTTGAATTTTTTCAATTCAATGCGCTCCGTTGTGTTCTTACGGTTCTTCGTCGTAATGTAACGGGAAGTACCCGGCATGCCAGAAGTCTTATGCTCTGTGCATTCTAAAATGACCTGTACTCTATTACCTTTCTTCGCCATCTCGGTGTAAATTTATATCGTTCTGCTAATCGGATTACTTAATGATGATCATACCCTTACGCTCAGCATCTTTTAATACAGCGCTGATGCCATTCTTATTGATCGTTCTGAGGGCCTTGCTGCAAACCTTCAAGGTAATCCACGCATCCTCTTCAGGAACATAGAAAGACTTCTTGTGCAAGTTCGGATAAAACTTACGCTTTGTCTTGTTGTTCGCATGCGATACATTATTACCTACTCGAGGTCTTTTACCGGTGATTTCACAAACTCTTGCCATGATATATTCAAATGTATAGTATTGACGTATTTCTAAATGAGTTTGCAAATATCGACCTTTTTAACGAATATACAAAAGTAACCAGAAAAATATTTCCCTAAATTCCTGTAATTCATCGAAGTATTCGGGTCACTATCCTCTAGTTCCTTCTTTTTCCTGCAAGTCTACACCGAAAGACGCTCTGAGCGGCGTGCCGCTAAGCCGAACTCCGCTCAGAGGTGCCGATGCCCTGCCGCCGAGAAATTAACTTTGCGGCTCGCCGCGCCCCTTTTTTTAACTTTTTTCAGTTCCATGCACCTAAAAAAAGGGCCGCTATTCCGCTTAAAGCCAGCTGTCCAGGATCTGTGGGCGGAAAGTTTTTAAACCCAAAATCCTTTTAGTAGCTTTGTTAGAAACAGAAGACAATACGAGGTTATGGAAACGATAAAAACGAGTCAAGAGGCCATCGCTTTAGAGGATGCGTATGGCGCACATAATTATCACCCACTGCCGGTCGTGCTGGCGCGAGGTGAAGGGGTGTACCTATGGGATGTCGAAGGCAAGCGCTATTTCGATTTTCTGTCGGCCTATTCTGCCGTGAATCAGGGACACTGCCACCCACGGATTTTGCAGACGCTCGTGGAGCAGGCCGGAACGCTGACGCTCACATCGCGGGCGTTTTATAATGATCGCCTCGGCCCATTCGAAAAATACATTACCGAATACTTCGGCTTCGAACAGGTGCTGCCGATGAATACAGGTGCTGAGGCTGTGGAAACGGCCGTAAAAATAGCCCGTAAGTGGGCTATGAAAAAAAGGGAGTGCCTGCCCATCAGGCGAAAATCATCGTAGCCGATAATAATTTCCATGGACGGACGACCACCATCATCTCCTTTTCAAATGATGAAAACGCACGGAAGGATTTCGGCCCCTACACGCCGGGATTCATCCGCATCCCTTATGACGATGTGCCGGCACTGCAGGAGGCGCTCCAAGATCCCGATGTCATCGCCTTCTTAGTGGAACCCATCCAAGGGGAGGCTGGAGTCTACACGCCTGCGCACACCTATATGGCGGAGGCAGCAGCGGCCTGCAAAGCGGCTGGGGCCTTGTTTATAGCAGACGAAATCCAGACGGGCATCGCACGGACAGGATCGCTGCTGGCTGTGTGCGGCCACTGTACCTGTACCGGGCACTGTGAACAGCAGCCAGCTACCTATGTGCGCCCAGATATGCTGATCCTCGGTAAAGCCATCTCTGGGGGTTTTTACCCCGTGTCGGCTGTGCTCACGGACAAGGCCATTATGGAGGTGATCCGTCCGGGACAGCATGGCTCCACGTTCGGGGGGAATCCACTCGGTGTACAGGTGGCCATGACGGCTCTAGAAGTGGTGCGCGATGAGAAATTAGCCCAAAACGCACGTCGCCTAGGAGAAATTTTCCGGGAACGTATGCAGCAGCTGGTGGATAGCTGTGAAATTTTAAGCTTGGTGCGGGGTAAAGGGCTTCTAAATGCGATCGTCGTAAATGACGCCCCAGACAGCAGCACGGCATGGGACATGTGTGTGGCGCTGAAAGAGGAAGGCCTACTGGCCAAACCTACCCACGGGAATATCATCCGCTTTGCACCGCCACTGGTCATGACCGAGGAGCAGTTACACGCCTGCTGCGCGATCATCGAAAAGGTGGTGCATCAGTTCGAGGCCTCGCATAAGCCGGCCTAAAAGAGGGTCCGGGCAGCGGAAGGGAGAGGGAGGTGACCCGATGCCTTCCCACACCCGCCTTTTCCTCAGGTAAGCATGCAGAATAAAGCCGAAAAAAGGGGAAGCAGAACCTTTTTTCGGCTTATTTTTTTGCGTTCCGGCAAACTCAAAAAAAAAAACTCTATAGGATTTTACAATTTCTTAACATAGAAAAGGGGTTCTACGGGGGCTAGCCTTATGTTTAGCAGGATGGATGCAGGAATGGCCCTGTGTATGTTTCCTGAATGTAAACAAATAGGGCGCTAAAAAGGATTTCCTTCTCACATCCGTAATAATAGGCTAATGGTTTCTTCACAACTTTCGCAGAAATAAAGAAGACCTTTGCATCGCTGTACTAAAAATAACCAACGCGATGCGTTACTTCTTCCTCACGATCTGTGTGTGGGCGGGAATGGGAATGAGCTTGCTTGCAAGGCCTGCTGCTTCTGACTCCGCCGGCACAGAACAGGCGCGTGTGCACCAAGCTTCCAAGCCCTGGTATGAAACCATCCAGCTAAGGGGTTATGCGCAGCTGCGCTACAACAGGCTTTTGGAGACCAATCCGAACTTGCAATGCGAGCAGTGCGATCGCTCCTGGGGCGAAAATGGTGGCTTTTTCTTCCGCCGGATACGTATGATTTTTTATGGACAAATTCACGAGCGGGTGTACATGTATATTCAGCCGGATTTTGCGTCGGGGGGGAATAATACGGTCCAAATCCGGGACGCTTACTTC
The DNA here is from genome assembly GCF_000265075.1 of Nitritalea halalkaliphila LW7. Lineage (GTDB taxonomy): Bacteria > Bacteroidota > Bacteroidia > Cytophagales > Cyclobacteriaceae > Nitritalea > Nitritalea halalkaliphila. Next base: position 150,136 of record NZ_AJYA01000002.1, read on the forward strand.
GACTTAGGTATCGACCGCAAACAGGAGTTCCGCCTACGGATCGGCCAGTCTAAAGTGCCTTTGGGTTCGAAAACTTACAGTCGAGCCAAAACCGGATTCCGCTCGATCGAAACGATGGCTTAAACTCTGCCGTGGCTAATGAGCGGGACATCGGAGTGATGGCTTACTGGGCGCCGACGCATATCCGCAAGCGCTTCAGCCGCTTGGTCGCCTCGGGACTGAAAGGCTCAGGTGATTACGGGGTGCTGGGTGTAGGCCTGTATAATGGACAAACTGCGAATAGCCCCGAAAAAAACAACAGCCTGCATGTGGTTTCTCGGGTCACGTATCCTTTCGAGCTGCCGTCGGGGCAGTTGATCGAAGGCTCTTTTCAGGGGTATACGGGAAAATTTGTGATCAATAGGAACCCGCTGACGGATTTCGACCAAACGGAATTCGAGGAGTTTCGCTATGGGCCGAGCTTTATCTTGTACCCACAGCCTTTCGGGATTCAGGCGGAATTCAACTGGGGGAGGGGTCCTGAGTTTAATCCAGAGACGAATGAGGTAGAAGATGCGCCACTGCAGGGCGGCTATGTTTTAGCCTCCTACTATCTACAGACGGGGAAGGATTTATTTATTCCATTTACGCGCTATCATTATTACTCCGGGGGTAAAAAACATGAATTGGACGCAGCGCGGCATCGTGTGCGTGAGTTGGAGATCGGCGTGGAGTGGCAGCCGCATCGGCATTTCGAGCTGGTAGCCATGTACACGATCTCGGATCGGACAGCAGAAAATTCACTGAATCCCTCGAATCGGCAGCGGGGCTCTCTTTTGCGCCTACAGGCGCAAATCAATTTTTAATGCGCAGGGGAATAGTGGTGATGGCCTGAATTAGGTCGGCGATCAGGTCTTCGGGGTGTTCCAGACCCACGGAGAGGCGGATCAAATTTTCGGGCGTTTTCGTGTCCGGGCCTTCCACTGCTGCGCGGCGCTCGATCAGTGTTTCTACGCCTCCCAAGCTGGTAGCATTCGTGAAGAGCTGGAGTCCCTCGATAAAGGCATCCGTCTGCTGGGCATCGCCTTCGAAGAGAAAGCTGAGCATGCTCCCAAACGCGCGCATCTGCCGCGCCGCCAGTGGATGCTGCGGATGGCTTTCCAAGCCCGGGTAATAGACGCGGGAAATGGAGGGAGCATCTTCTAAGAAGCGTGCGATAAGCATGGCATTCGCCGCGTGGGCGCGCATGCGGTAGGGGAGCGTTTTAATGGAGCGGGTTAGAAAATAGCAGTCGAAAGGGGAGGGAACGGCGCCACCCACCTGCTGGATGGTTCGGATTTTTTCCCAGAGGGGGCTTTTTTCAGCGCTGACTACCACGCCGCCGGTAAGGTCACTGTGGCCGCCGATAAACTTGGTGCTACTGTGCATGACCAGGTCCGCACCCAGCAGCAGCGGCTGCTGAAAAATCGGACTTGCAAAGGTATTGTCACAGGCTAGGACCACTTTTTTCTCTTTGCAAAGCTGGCTGATGCCGGCGATATCGCTGATTTTTAGGAGCGGATTAGAGGGGGTTTCTACCCAAACCAGGGCCGTTTCTGGTCGGAAGGCGGCGCGTACAGCTTCTAAATCGCACATGTCCACGAAATCCACTTCCAGCACGCCCGCGAAGAGATTTTTCAGCTGCAGCCGTAGGCCATGGTACATATCGTCAGGAGCCAGAACATGACTGCCTGCCGGCAAAGCTTGAAAAACGGCCATCCCGGCGGCATTTCCGGAGCTAAAGCAGGCTGCCTCCACGCCGGATTCCAGTTGCGCCAGCACTTTTTCCAGGGCCCGCCGGTTCGGGTTTTCGGTTCTACTGTAGAGCAGGGCGCCTGCTTCATGGCGAAAGGTCGTGGAGAGCGTGATCGGCTGTATGACGGGGTGCTCTCCGGCTACATGTTCATTTCCTGCGTGTATGGCGATGGTTTCCGGTCGTAAAGGCATAAGGAGGGAGCGGGTTAGCGGATGCGGTCTATGGAGCGCACTAATTTTTCATCTTTTCGGATGAAGCGATTCGCCAGCATGTTCATGACCAAGGCGAAAAACACTGCCCAAAACCCGAGTACGAAGGCTCCATTTACGCCGGGGTTGATGATTGCATTTGCTTGGTGCACCTGCCAAACCATGCTGATGACCGTGCCCATCATCAGGAGGGCATTGACCATGTTCAGCATCAGCTGTCGGCCTCGGTCTTTATACTGAAGTAAGCTAAAAAGGGCCAGCAGTGCTGAGGTGAGCGCCAGCCCGCCAATGTAGAAAACGGACTTTTCTGCCAGCACCTCTTGGGAGTCTATGGCGATGGTTTTCAGGCTCCAAGCCGTCAGCATCATGCGCTGCGTTTGAGCGGGATTTACTTGCTCCCAGATGGGGGAGAAGGCGACGAGCACCATGCCACGGCCAAAAGAAAGAGAAAGACGGATTGGATTCTTTGAATCATTACATTTAAATTTTAACAAATAAAAAGGGTTATTTCCTGAATCACAAGGTAAAGATAGGCGAAAGGGGGGAAATTAAACGGCGCCTTGGTTATCTTTGCAGGTGATGAGGAGATATTTTATGCACTTGGCCTATGATGGCAGCCCCTATCATGGCTGGCAGACGCAGCCGAATGCCCATACGGTGCAGCAGGAAATAGAGGAGGCGCTGGCTCGGATCTTGCGCCGGCCCTGCCCGATTATGGGAAGTGGCCGCACGGATACGGGCGTACATGCCTTAGAGCAGGTGGCCCACTTCGATATGGAGGAGGAGGTGGAGGAAGCGCTGCTGCGCAAAAAGTTAAACGGAATTTTACCTCCAGCCATCGCCATCCACGCGATTCGGGAGGTGCAGGCCGATGCACATGCCCGCTTTGATGCCCTAGACAGAAGTTATCGCTATGAGCTGCGGCTGCGTAAGGATCCCTTTGCGCCGGGCGCGCCTGGACGCTTTATCAAATGCCTGAGGTGGAAAAAATGAACGAAGCGGCGCATTTTTTGTTAAGTCAGGAGGATTTTCAGTGTTTTAGTAAAGTGCACACCGATGTAAGCCATTTTCGCTGCACCCTGCATGAAGCCTACTGGGTGCAGGAGGGCCAGGTGCTGCGTTTTCATATCCGCGCGAATCGTTTTCTTCGCGGAATGGTGCGGGCCATCGTGGGAACCTTAGTAGCATTAGGGCAGGGGAAAACTTCGCTCAGCGCGTTTCAGGAGATAGTAGCCTCCGGTGACAGGAGCCAGGCGGGGGCTGCAGCGCCTCCACATGGGCTCTATTTAAGTAGTGTGCGGTATCCAGAGTCCCTATACAAGACGAAACAGTAGAATTTTGAGTTTAGAACAAGAACAAGTTAAGAGTGGCGAAATCATCGATACCAAAGTGCTCAAGAAGCTCTACGGTTTCGTGCAGCCTTACCGCAAGCAGTTTTTTGCTTTGGTGTTTTTAACGATAGCACTGGCTATTTTGGCGCCCACGCGCCCCTACTTCATCCAGATCGCCATCGATGAGCATGTGGCCATCGGCGATCGTGAAGGGCTACTGCGGATCATCTATTTGTTAATCGGGCTGATGGTGATGCAGGCTATCGTACAGTTTCTGCATACGTATCTTTCCGGCTGGATCGGGCAGGTGATCATTCGGGATATACGCATTAAGCTCTACCGCCACCTGACGCGGATGCGGCTGAAGTTTTTCGATAATACGCCGATCGGCAGACTGGTGACGCGTAATATTTCGGATATCGAAACACTGGCGGATGTGTTCAGTGAGGGCTTGGCTGCTATTATCGGGGACCTGCTCCAGCTGGTGACCATCCTCGGGGTGATGTTTTATATCGACTGGAAACTAACCCTGGTGAGTTTATGCACGCTGCCTTTCCTGATTATCTCGACTTATGTGTTTAAGGAAAAAATCAAAGTCGCTTTTAATGATGTGCGCAATGCGGTCTCGAACTTAAATTCCTTCCTGCAGGAGCATATCACGGGGATGAATATTATCCAAATTTTTAACCGCGAGCAGCGGGAGTACGACCGCTTTAAGGCGATCAACAAGGACCATCGCACGGCGCATATCAAGTCGGTGCTGTATTACTCGATTTATTTTCCTGTGGCGGAGATCATTCAGGCCATGGGTATCGGCCTAGTGGTCTGGTATGGAGCACGGGAGTTTTTAATATGGAGCTGCAAGTTGGGGTGCTGATCTCTTTTATCATGTACTTACAGTTGTTTTTCCGTCCGATTCGTATGATCGCGGATCGGTATAATACCCTGCAGCTGGGGGTGGTGAGTTCTAGTCGTATTTTTAAACTGCTCGATTCTCAGGAACATATTGCGGACGAGGGGTCCTTTGCGCCAGCTAAGATCCGGGGAGAAATTCAGCTCCGGAAAGTATGGTTCGCCTATAACGAAGAGGAGTGGGTGCTAAAAAATATCGATTTTAAGGTGGCCTCTGGCCAAACGGTGGCGCTGGTGGGGGCCACGGGAGCGGGGAAATCCTCGATTATTAATTTGATATCCCGTTTTTACGAAATCAACAAGGGCGAGATCCTTTTAGATGGTCGCACTATCCAGGATTACAGCTTGGGGAATTTGCGCAAGCATATCGGTGTCGTGCTCCAGGATGTTTTTCTGTTTTCAGATACTATTTATTATAATATTACGCTGGGGAATCCGGACATCAGTCGGGAGCAAGTGCTGGCGGCGGCGGAGCTGGTCGGGGCGCGTAAGTTTATCGAGCGGCTGCCGGGTGGTTTAGATTATAATGTGATGGAGCGTGGGGCCACCCTATCTGTGGGGCAGCGTCAGTTGATTTCTTTCGTGCGGGCCATGGTGTATAATCCTGCTGTCATTATCTTGGATGAGGCCACTTCCTCGGTAGATACTGAGACGGAGGAGCTGATTCAGTCGGCGATCGAAAAGATGATGCAGGGACGTACCAGTATCGTCATCGCGCATAGGCTTTCTACGATCCAAAAGGCCGATCGTATCCTCGTCTTGCATCAGGGTGAGCTTAAAGAGAGTGGAACCCATGAGGAGCTCCTGCAGCAGCAGGGCTATTATGCGAATTTACACCAGATGCAGTTAAAGTCTGTAGCCATTTAAGGCTGAATTCAGGTCGGGCATGGTTTTCGAGTAAAAGTTTTCGAAAAAAAGTGCTGCTTTTCCCTTTTCGAGGGATAGTTTTGCGCGATTAGTTAGTTGAAATGCTTAAAAAGATGAAAAAGCTGAGGTTTTTAGTATGCGCACTGCTGATAAGTGGTGGCTTATGCGTGCAGTCTGCACAGGCGCAGGAAGATGGAGTGGGACTTCGTTTAGGCGAGCCGCTTTCTGTGACGTATAAGAAGTTTTTAGATGAATTTTTCGCTCTGGAGCTGATGATAGGGAGTGCGGGCCCGAATAGTCAGGGCTATTATCAGCGCGCTTTCGAGCGTAGGCCCACCGTACCTAATGCTTTCTATGCAGGGCATTCTCACACGGGAGGTTTCTCCATAAATTTACGCGGGATGATCCATGAGGACTTCACAGGAGATTTAGGCATCTCTGAGGGCGTTCTTTTAGGCTATGTAGGAGCAGGAGCACAGCTGCGCTCCATCGGAGTGAATTACCTCTACACAGACCCCTCCATCAATCCGAACATTCCGCTACGCGATCGGCGAACGAATATCGATTTTGGCGGAGAGATTTTCGGCGGGGGCGAGTATTATTTCGATGAACTGCCGATAAGTGTTTTCGCGGAATTGGGCTTATTCGTGCAAGTACTCGATCGTTTCGGCCATCTTCGCCTACAAGGGGCCATTGGGGTGCGTTATTTATTGGGGAGATGAACAAGAACGCGGCCTTAGGTACAGGATTTTTGCTGATTCTGCTGGTTGGGTTTGGCCTTTGGAAGCGCTACAGCGCGAATTACGACCTATCCCTCACCCAGCAGGAATTGGCTGCTGACTGGACCCTGTATGGGGAGTGGTTTATCGGTACGCCAGCAGAAAAGCGTATGAAGCAGGTTTTCGAGCGGGTAGAGCGCCAGGTGTTAGGTCAGGGCGACATTTTACATACCTGGTACGCGCAGGAGCCGGGGGGTAAGTTGGATACCTTGGCTGTATTTATCGGAGGCGAGAAGCCTTATGCGGGGGCGGAGGTTTTGGCCGTAGGCCAAATGGAGGCGCTTATCGCTTCTGTGGTAGCCGAGCGCCGTCAGCTTCCGGGCCCAGAAAAGGTGAAGCGGCTCTGGTGGATTTTGCTCAGCAAAAGGGGCTTCCCGCGCCAGAAGTGTTTATCGATCGCCTCGTTCGGGAGGATTCGGTGGTGGTGATTGCTTTGCCAGCGGGGAAACTTTCTTGGCCGGGAGCGAAGAATAAGTGAACGTAAGCGAATTTTATTCGTATCTGCTAGTAGTTTGGTATTATTTTAGTGCGCGAAACGAATAAAAATGCTATGGTAAAAAAATACATTTTAGCAGTTATGGCCTTGGGATTCATGGTCGTGGCTGCCTGTGAGGGGCCTGCGGGACCCCCGGGATTAGAAGGACCTCCAGGACCTCCGGGAGGCTTGCTTTTAGCCGAAGTGGAAGAGATAGTGGTGAATTTTAATGAGGAGAATGATTTTACGGTGGTTAGAGACCCTGCGGATTCTCCCATTTTCCCGATAGAAGACTCTGATGTGGTCTTGTTTTACCTGCTTTGGGAAACGACGAACGATACGCCTCCATTAGATATTTGGAGGCCTGTTCCTCAGAATATTTTCTTCCCTGAGGGGGTGCTCGTTTACAATGCAGATTTCACGCGGGAGGATTACTCCGTCTTTTTAGAGGGAACCATTAATCCTCTTTTATTAGGGCCAGAGTTCACACAAAATCAGGTTTTTCGTGTGGTCGTCCTTCCTTCACAGTTCCTGACAAATGGGCGTATCGATGTGAATGATTATGATGCGGTCATGAAGTTAATCGGAAACCCTAAAGATGAGGATATTCCACGTTTTGATCTTACCAAGTAAATGCTACCAGTAGGAGGATATAGAAAAGCAGCTTGTTCGGAGCTGCTTTTTTTATGAGTCTGCCGAAATTTATACCTTAACCTTTATCTTTGCGCTATGCAATTACAAAATGATCTTCTCTTACGTGCTGCTCGAGGCGAGGCTGTGGAGCGCACTCCTGTGTGGCTGATGCGTCAGGCGGGTAGGATACTTCCAGAATACCGTGCGGTACGGGCGAGTGTGAGTGGTTTTATCGAGCTGGCTCAGACGCCAGAATTAGCGGCGGAGGTGACCATTCAGCCAGTGGATTTACTGGGAGTGGATGCGGCGATTATCTTTTCGGATATTTTAGTGATTCCCGAGGCGATGGGTTTGCCTTATGAGATGGTAGAGAAGCGCGGGCCTTTTTTTCCAAAAACCGTAAAGTCCGCTGCTGATTTAGCTACTTTACGTGTGGCTGATGGAGTGGATGATCTAAGTTATGTGATCGAGGCCATTAAAATCACGAAAAAAGAATTAGCAGGCAGGGTACCGCTGATCGGTTTTGCAGGAGCTCCCTGGACGATTTTCGCCTACATGTTAGAGGGTAGTGGCAGCAAGACCTTTAGCCGTGCGCGTGAGGCTTTGTACACCCAACCAGAGTTTTCGCATCAGCTGCTCCAGATGATCACCGACAGTACCATCAATTATCTTCGGGCTCAAGTAGCTGCTGGTGCGGATTTGATACAAATTTTCGATAGTTGGGCGGGGATTCTTTCTCCTGACCATTATCTTACCTTTTCTCTTCCTTATATCGAGCAGATTTGTTCTGCTCTTCCTGAGGTACCGCGGACGGTATTTGCGAAAGGGGCCTTTTTTGCACTAGAAGAAATGGGACAGTTATCTTGTGAAACGATAGGCTTGGATTGGAACATGCGCGTAGAAGACGCTAAGCGTCAAATAGGTTCTGGGAAGACGCTTCAGGGTAATTTAGACCTGCGGCACTTTATGGCACACATGAGCAGGTGGCTGAGGCTACCCGCGCCATGTTAGATCGCTTTAAGGGCCTGTCTCACATTGCGAATTTAGGGCATGGTGTGTATCCAGACATCGATCCTGCTAAGGTAAAAACGTTTATCGAGACGGTTAAGGGATATCGGGCATAAATGGGTGCCTTTTGATGCACTTCGTATAAGAAAAAAGGGGCTTTAGCCCCTTTTTTTATGCGGGTATAGGTGTGTTTTTTAGAAGGGGAGGAGAGGTAGAGGTACGTAAGTTTTTACTCCTTTTACGACGTTCTGTTACAAATACAAGCTGCTGGCGAACAAAACGACGCTTTTCAGGTCATCGGAAAGCGCGGTAAGGGCAGGATTAAATAAAGGGTCATAATTTTGAAAATAGTGTAAGAGCTTAGATTTTTGATTGAAAATAACACTTAAAAAACTCAAAGCTATTGCAAAATCAAAAATAATGGTTAAATTTACAACCATAAACCACTAAGTACATGTAGGCCGGCTACACGACAAGTGTCAAATTAAAGCAGTTTAAACATTAACCTATTAAACAAGATGAAATCAAATCTTACCCAGACGGTAGGGAAAGTTCTTGTAGCATTTTCCTTCCTATTCGTACTCTCTACTTCTTCTTATGCGCAGTCAGATGAGAAGTTTAGTTTAGATGTGACCCTTAATTCAGATCAGTTTTTCGGATTCTATCCTTTTTTTACGGGTAGTTATGCTGTAAGTAGTACGCTGGACTTTACCTTTTATGGTATTCAGTGGTCAGGTGGTACTGGAGGCGCGTGGGGAAACTGGACTGAATTTGGTGTCGGTGTGAGTGTAGACATCGCAGAGGGTATCAGTTTTAATCCTCAAATCGGTATTTTAGGGGGTAATTTACTCTCTTCTGGTGCGGGGGGTGCCTCTGTTTTAGGCGACGGATTTGTGCCGAATCTAACTATCGGTATAGATCGCGCGAAGACGGAAGGGGAACTTTATGCAGGTTTTTATGCTCCTGGACGTAATAAAGCTCCTGAAGGTGGCACTACCTTATCTTTCTTGCACTACTGGGCCAACTTTGGTTACAAGGTGTCTCCATTCTTCTCTGTAGGTGGTCATTATGAGCACCTTATCAACACGGGTGGATCCAATGTAGAGTCTGCAACAGACACCTATCAGTGGTTAGGACCTATGTGCAGTTTGCAGATCCAAATGGTGGTGCTATGGTTCGTTTTGCCTTCGGTACTGACCTTGTAGAGGGGCAGGACTCTTTCTTCAAGCTTACGGTAGGCTATAGCTTCTAAGTTTTACGATTTTTTTTAAAACAAGAGCCGCCCATTTGGGTGGCTCTTGTTTTTACTGCTATTTCAGAGTATATTTAGTTGATGAGTTGGTTTTCCTTTTGAAACTAAAAAACAGGAAGTGTGCGCTATCTAATTTTATCTTTTTGGCTGTGTGTGTTTTTTCTCACTGCCTGTTCCTCTGACGCAGAGCGCGAGCCATTTACTCTGACGGAGGGTGCTATCGTTTTTTCGCGACTCTCTTGCGATCGATGACAGTAAGTTTAGTTTTTCGTGGATTTTCAGTCCTGAGATTTTTCAGGATACTCTTTTGGGTTTTGGGGATGGGACGTTTCGGAGTATCAATCTCTTTCATGCGCGAACTGGAGCCTTTTTGACGAACTATGAGCGAGATAGTATTGATTCCTACATTATTCCGGTGAAGGACATGGGATGTTTACATATTCAGGACGATGAAATTTATATCTTGAATACGCTCGTTCGTAAGATTTTCGTTTTTACATTAGATAAGCAGTTTAAGCGAAAGATTGATTTGGTTATGCCAGATGCGCACACCAAGCCCACCTATGAGGGGATATTTACACGCGTAGGCGACACTTTTTATATTAGCACGGTACATGATGGGCCTTTAGCTGAACGGTTTAAAAACTCTAAATTGGTCAGTGTTTTTGATTTGGAGGGGAATTTTTCACATAGTTTTGGTTCTTATCCGGAGAATTACACGCAAGGAAACTTGGTTTTAAGCACAAATGAGCATAAAGTAATCAAGGGAGATCGCATGTTTATTTTGAATGTGGCAGGTCTTCCAGTTCTGAAGGAGTACAGCTTAGCGGGTGAGTTACAGGCGATTTATCCGCTCTCTCCTCCTTCATTCGATACTGAGATTGGTTTCTACCAGTCGGATCCATTTGCCTCCCCGCTTACGGATCAAATGAATGGGCTTGCCTTAGATCCAGCTGATCCTCGGGATATTTTATATGCGAGTTTTTCTTCCTTTGACACGCGGGAACGTTCATCGTATGGACTGTCCACATATCGATGGATTATTTTACGAATAGACTTAGATGCCAAAACGATTTAAGAGGTACCTATTACTGGTGCGGATCATCTTCACTTAACGCGCGCACTTTTACCTGAAGTAAAAGGAGATACACTTCATGTCTTGATGCGCGATCCGGATGAGGCGCTTTACCTGAAGCGCTTCGTTATCGGAGAGGTTTCCGGTTCAGGGGAGTGATTCAACCTTCATGCAGGTGACAGACGCTTGTGCGGTACCTTGTAAACTGAAGGAGGTTCATCCAAATGGTGCTACAGCCACTTACGATTGCGGGGAATACGGTGAAATAACTGTCGCACTTGGTACAACAGTTCTAAGTTAATTTAATTGAAAATAAGCATGCGCGACTCTGCGCATGCTTTTAATTTTGACTTTATGAGGAAGACGATAATTTATATTTGCGCTCTTTATATGTTGGGGATGGTCTCGTGTGAAACTAAAGGACTGGAACACTTTGATAATCTCGCAGGTGCCGTGATATATAGGGATTCTTTACGGATTCAAGATGATGGGTTTAGCTTTATAAGCATGCGAAACCCCATTCTTGTGCAAGATAGTATATTAGGATTTGGAGACAATACGTTTCGCAGCATTAACATATTCCACTCACGAAATGGATCGTTTTTAATGACATTTGAGCGCGATAGTGTTGATAGTTTTATTCTTCCCGTAAAGGATATGTCCTTATTCGATGTTGAGAGAGATACAGTCTATATACTGAATAATCTAGTTTCATTCTATTTTCGTTTTTTCGTTAGAAAAAGAGTTCATTAAAAAAATTGATTTAAATTTTTCAGACGATCGAATGAAGGCAGCGTCAAGAGGCATTTTCGAAAAAAAGGGGGATAAATTCTACGTGAGTACAGTCGCAGACCATGGAGGACTTAAAGAACAGTTTAAATACTCTAAATTGGTCAGTGTTTTTGATTTGGAGGGGAATTTTTCACATAGTTTTGGTTCTTATCCGGAGAATTACACGCAAGGAAACTTGGTTTTAAGCACAAATGAGCATAAAGTAATCAAGGGAGATCGCATGTGTAGTCGGTAACTGAATATGCACCAAAAATGGTAAATAGGAATGCGCCAAAAATGGCAACAGGAATGCACCACTTTGTAAATATAGGTATGTTATTGTTGCTGATCAAAGAAAGTTTTCCTATTTTCCATTCTATAACTTTTTCCAGATAGGTTTATAATATCGCAATGAAAAAGGAGTCGATCCAATAGAGCTGTCGCCAGCACCTCATCATCGAGCATTTTGGCCCATTCCGCAGGGCTTTTATTGGTCGTAATTATAAAGCATGTACGTTCATAAATCTGGTTGATAAAGTTGAAGAGTGCATTAGCTACACTCTTGTCTACTGGAAAAAGCATGATATCATCCAGAATAATCAGGTCTGCTTTTAGTAATCTTTTGTATTCGGCCATAGCTGTCCGAGTCATATCTTTGAGCTTAAGAATATTGGTAAGGTCTTCCATAGATTTAAAGTAGGTTTTGTATCCCTTGTCCACCGCATCTGCTCCGAGTCCAGCGGCAAGGAAGGTTTTACCTGTTCCGGAAGGCCCCATCAGCATGAGGTTGAAGCCCTGGTCGAGCCAGTTCAGCTCTCTCAATTGGTTTACCCTTGCGATCTTGAGTCCATTCTCTGCTTTGTGATCGTAAGTGTCCAGGTCGTTTTTAAGCGGTAGATTTGCTGCTTTTCTTCGCCTGATGACTTCATTGTTAGACCGATGTGTAGCTTCATGCCTGAGCAGTTCGAGGAAAAAGTCCATGAAGCCCGAGCACTGTTTTTCTGATTTGGCCACCACTTGGGGGAGTCCAGCTGCCATTCCGGTGATTTTAAACTGCCTGCAAAAGGCATTGATCTGTTCTTTCTGTTCCATTTTTTATGGTTTTGGCCATGGGCTTTGCATCATTGAAAAGGCCCATGGCGATTGTTTTTTAGCTGTTTTCAGTAATTTTTTTATTGTTGATAATGGCTTCATATGCGCCTATGTTGCTTTTCTCTGGCTGTACTAGGGCCATTTCTGGTAGTTTTCCGTTTAGTGGATTGAGAATCTTCATGTTCGGTTCGACTTTTCTTTGGGAGCTCTGAAGCTCAAGGATAGCCTTAAAATCAGAAGCCCTGTAGATGGATTTTTCAATACAGTATTTTAATGTGAGTTCCACTAGATGGGTCTGGATCCCTTCAATGGCCTTTTCGATCTTGTCTAGCTGGTCCCTGATATAGCGAGGATTTTCTTCTCTGATCCGTTCTAACCATTCAAGAGCCAGTTCTTGATGGGGAAACATCCCTGCAGCATTGGCAATCCTTTCGTCGATGGAGCCGGTTTTGTTCCTGCCATGATCGGTTTTCTTTATTTTTTGACCTGTGCCCAGAGCAAGGAAGTGACGACAGATTTCGGTTTTGTCGTCCAAACGACTCATGACCAGTTCATCTGTCTCTACGTGTAGGGCGATGCGTGTTCCCTTTCCTTTGTAGGTTCCAAGAGGCAGGGAATAAAAATTGCCCTTGTAAGAGATGGAATTGTCTTTACGCACGGCATATAGGTTCGGTGAGGCCTGCTTGGACAGACAGGGCCTGTAAGGGGTGAGATAAGGCTGTTCAATGATGTATTCGGAATAGGGGGATTTTTTGGTTACCCCGTGAGGCAGAGCATTTGCCGTACGGCCAAGCCAGTCCATGACCTCATCGTTTAGCGTTTCGATAGTGTGGAAGGTACGGTTATAGAGGAAGTTCATTTTGACGTATCTGACCACATTCTCCACCTTCCCCTTACTTTCTGGGTCAGATTTTCTGCAAAAGTACAGGCTGAAGGACTGTTCCTGTGTGTAGGACCTGAATGTATCGGTAAGGATGAGGTCGCCACCGTTTTCGGAGACCATAAATACCTTATCCTGATCATAGACAATTTCCACTGGAACACCTCTCATGTAGGCAAAGGCTTTTTCATGAGCCTCAACAGCCAACAAAGAGGTGAAGTGACTCTCCGTGAACCACACGTATTTAAACCGAGAGCGAGAAAGTGTGAGGATAAAGAAAAATACTTTTACCCTGCTACCAGACGTTTTGCGCATGTTGTATTCGCCAAAATCTACCTGAGCCTGTTTTCCATAGGGAAGCTCTTCCACCATCTCATATTCACGGGGAGATCTGATGAAAGGCAGGTTATGCTTTCGCCTAACCCAGGAAACAAAATTAAAAACAGTCTTTTGGGACACTTGCGGCAGATCCTTGAAGTGCTCTTTGAGCCAGTCATGCATCTGAGCTGCTGGGGTATCCCTGAATTTCTCCAAACGGGACTTGACAAAAGACTCATAGGGTGACAATACCTTGCTCCGTTCGGCGTGCCGGACCATCATCTGCTCGAACTCCAGTTCGGTCATCGAAAGATACTTACTCACCGTACGGCGGTTGAGGACTAACTCTTCGCTTATCTGCCTAATGGAAAATCCTTCCCTGTAGAGGCGGTGAATCTCAAAATAAACCATAAATTTGTTTAAATACACATTCATAAAGTGCTAGTTTTGATACGCTAGCAAAATAGTCCAAAATCCCTTAGGGGCATGCCCTAAGGGATTATTGGTGGTGCATTCTTGTTGCCAAATATGGTGCAGTCTTATTTACCGAAATTGGTGCAGTTGTATTTACCGATTACAAGCTTTTTTTATGCCAGTCATTTGGATGCTTTAATTTTTAGCTATTATGCTCATATTTTGTCTGACACCTATGAAAAGAAGATCAAGGAGCCAATTTACGACCTATCAGAGGTAGTAAATGCTTATCGGTCTATTCCGGTAAATCCATTAATCATCGATGGACCAAATAAGTGCAATATTGACTTTGCCAATGATGCATTTGAATTTATCAGATCATATGAAGAGGAGGAATTTGTGGTCATTGCCTTTGATATTTCTAGTTTCTTTGACAACCTTAATCACAAGCTTCTAAGAGAAAGATGGGCACAAGTTTGGGGGAATGTTGGTGGGTTGAAAAATGGAGAACTCCCCTCAGATCATTTTAATGTTTTCAAGAATATCACTAGATTTAGTTACATTGATATCGTAGATATATTTGAGGAATTCAAAGATAGAATTATCACCAGGAAAACCAGAAAAGATGGTTCATTTGGTCCTTTCAAGGAAAAGCCTGTAAAGAAGATTAAATACCTCAGGAATCAAAATGCTTTGGCTTTTTGCAATCTAAAGGATTTTTTAAAAGTAAAGGGTAAGTTGCTTCAACCTTCAAAGACTAAAAAGCTGAAAGATGGGAGAGTTGTGCCAAGAAATTTTGGGATTCCTCAAGGATCCCCCATCAGCTCAGTACTTGCAAATATCTATCTCTTTGAATTTTGATAAGGCTATCAATGAATTTGTGAGATCAAATGGATTGTATAGAAGATATTCAGATGATATAATAGTCGTCTGCCCGAAGTCAATGAAATCCGACTTAGAAGACCTGGTTTACTCGGAAATAAAAAAAGTTTGTTTGGAAATACAGCCAAAGAAAACACAGGTTTTTCATTTCAAAAGAGATGAGTCCAATCAGCTTAAATGTGGACAAGAGTTTGAAAATGGGATTAATTGGAATAAAAACCTTGTTTATCTCGGTTTTGAGTTTGATGGTCAGTATTCCTTTTTGAAATCTGCCAGTCTTTCTGGATATTATCGGAAAATGAAGAAAAATGTCAAAAGAGCAAAGCATTTTGCTTCAAAGCGATATTCAAAAACCAAAGGAGAACTTTTTAAAAGGAGGATCTTCAGGAAGTTTTCTTATAAAGGAGCAAAAAGGTTTAGGAAATGGGTGTGGAATGACAAAATGTCCAAATTCGAAAAGTCCGATTATTATAACTATGGCAACTTCCTTACATATGCTAAAAAAGCTGCTGAAAACATGAATAACAACAAAATCAGAGGGCAGATAAAAAGACACTGGAATATTTTGAATGATTTGATCAAAAATTAAAACTTATAAGATATGGCCATAAAAGGAGAAAAATACCATTTGATAGAAGTAGAAAGTTACTTGCCCAGAAGTACTTCCAGACTGTATGTGGAAGTCCATATACATCCTGTGCTAGGCCAGGCAGGTTTTCCTGCGGATGTGTATGTGCAATGTTCAAAAGAATTGTATCCGTTCGACGAACCCCATATTTTCTGTAGGCGAGGGATTTTGTAGTCTTGCGGAATGGAAAGAAGAGATAAAGCGTTTTACCAGGAGCTTTACCGGGAATGGCTTAGCTCTGGTTTAAAGAAGTCTGTGTTTGCTGCAAACCGAGGTATTAATCGAACTACGTTCTACTACTGGTGCAAAAAGCTAGAAGTAGTAAGTGAGCCGATTTCCGAGCCATTCACAAGCTTTAAGCGCCTTGCAGCTTTGGCTCCAGCGATAGAGCAGCAGCCTTTTTTGAAAGTAACCTTACCGAATGGTATCCGCGTTACTTTTTATGAGGAGATTTCAACTGAACATCTAAAAAGACTCTTGGCATGTTAGCGCTTTTCTCTGCTACGCGCCATTTTCTGTACAAACAGCCAATAGGTATGCGCTAGGACATTCAGGCTTTAGCAGCCAACGTATACGCTAACTCTCGCTGGGCAGGCCTAAGCTTATAGACGTTACATTGAAATCGATAATATTTTAGTCGAAAATGCTGCCATGCTAACGAAAAAAAACAACGACCCGCTAACATCACCTATACGCAAGCAAGGGTTTCGTGCTTCGTAGGACAGGAAAGTGCTAAATTTGAAGTTCAGTTCTTTTTATGAAGTTCAACCCAAAAAGTCCTGCCTGCGTGTAGCTGAATCCCGTTATGGGCAAGGCTAAACACAACAAACGGTTTAAAAAAACGGATAACTTAAAATGACTATGGATAATATTGCAAAAAAAGTTCAGCAGAAGACTACTTCAATACGCAACCTGATAATGTGAAAAATACATTGCTCCAAATTAGACAGTGTATTTTTAAAGTTGTTTCTGATGCAGAAGAATTATTGAATTATAATATCCCAGCGTATGCTCTCATAAAAAATGGCAAAAGAGAATAACAAATAATGATTGCGGGCTACAAAAATCACCTTGGACTTTATCCTCACCCAACGACAATTGAGAAATTTAATAAAAAATTAAAAGAATACAGAAAAGGAAAAGGTTCTGTTCAGTTCCCAATAAATAAACCTTTGCCCGAAGAACTGATTATCAAAATGATTGAATACAGGTTAAACCTTCTAACAAAATAATGAACCCACAAGTAGACAAATATCTCATTGACGGCTGTATGCGTTGTAAATATGGCGGAACGCCACAATGCAAAGTCAATAATTGGCAGGAAGAGTTGGAAATGCTAAGGCAGATTGTTTTAGAGACAGGCTTGACAGAAGAAATAAAATGGGGTGTGCCTGTTTATACAAAAAATGGAAGAAATATTGTAACCGTGAATGCTCTCAAAGATTCAGCTAATCTTGGCTTTTACAAAGGGGCATTATTGAAAGACAGCTACAAAATTTTAGAGCAACAAGGGAATGTTCAAGCTGCAAGATTAATTCGCTTTACCAACACAGAAAAAATTTCAGATTTGACAGATGTTTTAAAAGCGTACGTTTTGGAAGCAATAGAAATTGAAGAAAGCGGAAAAAAAGTAGAGCTCAAGAAAAACCCTGAACCTATACCTGACGAACTTCTTGAAGCATTTGAACAAGACCCTGCATTTAAACAAGCATTTTACGCATTAACAGCAGGAAGACAAAGGGGCTACATCATTTATTTTTCACAGCCCAAGCAATCACAAACAAGAATTGGACGAATAGAAAAACATAAAGAACAGATTTTTAATGGAATAGGTCTGAATGACAGGTATAGATGTTGACGACTGAAAAAGAAGCCCAGCCCATAACAGATAGAGTTTCGTGGCGGCTGAAAGCCAAGCCATGAAACTCATGTTGAACAGCCTGCCCCGTTTTTTTCGGGGGAAGCTTCGGTAGCGGCGGTGCTATTATGGGAGTTTCGAGAGGGGGGTGCGGATTTCAAGAAGCGCTAAAAGCCTCTTTCTTTATTTTTCTTCTGCAAGAAGTGCTCTTCTATTCATGTTTTATAGTTGACAGAACACAGTTTTCCTTTCCCAAAAGGTAACATTTTGGGGAGGTTGAAGTTTGGCTAATGCCCAAATAAAATTTCGGAGGACCTCTCTGGTCAAAGGCGGCAATGACAATCAGCTTACCCTCTTTGCAGCACTGACACTTCCGGATAGCTTCTTTTTTGTTTTCCAGCTTAACTTCAATACTTCGAATCCCCATCTTAGCTTGTAAATCTCTCAGCTTACTTCGTTTCCAAGTACTACTTAAAAACCCATAGTGCCTGATCTTTACAAGGCCTTTTGGTAAAATATGAAGTGCATATCGCCTTATTGGATATTCCGGAACATGTTGACCCCTCGACTGCGGAATGATTTTGAAGAGCGAAAGTGGTCTGAAAGGCCAGAATCGACTGACATTCCGGCGGATGCTGACCCCCTACACAAGGTGATTCTGTTTTTTTCCGGAGCATGCTGAACCCTTTTAGCTCGTAATTCCGGAGGATGTTGACCCCCTTTTCAAATGGTTTTGGTTTCTTAGCAGATTCTTTATCGCATCTGCTAACACGAATAACAAGCTACTGCCTTCTAACTGGGCCAAGTACATAGGCCAATTATAAGTCCAATACGTAGTTCGTCGAACGAATACAAAAAATCCTCAATACAGCCTGCATAGAGGAGGGTAGGTAGCCCGACAGAGAATCGAACCTGTATCTAAAGTTTAGGAAACTTCTATTCTATCCATTGAACTACGGGGCCAGTAAAAGCGGTAGAAGTGGGGATAGGACATGGGCTTTGGGCCGGGAGGCCCAAAGTGAGTGCCATCCACCCCTTACGCTTTCGCAAGATAAAACTTTCTTCCTGAAATCCCTCAAATATATTTGCTTGATTCCATGCGAATTAAATTATTTGCGCTATCTTTGCACCTCTAAAATTATGATGGACGAGATCCATCTCTTACTTAACATCATTATTGTAATATGGCAGTAAAAATCAGATTAGCACGTAGAGGTAGAAAAAAAACTCGCTATCTACGATGTAGTTGTAGCTGATGCAAGAGCTCCACGTGATGGACGCTTTATCGAAAAAATCGGGACGTATAATCCCAACACTGACCCGGCATCGATTAACATCAACAATGAGCGCGCTCTTAAGTGGTTGTTAAACGGAGCACAGCCTACCGATACGGTTCGCGCGATGCTTTCGTATCGTGGTGTATTGTTGAAAAAACACTTGCATATCGGTGTACTAAAAGGTGCATTAACACAGGAGCAAGCAGATGCTAAATTCCAGGCTTGGGTAGACACCAAAGAAGGTGCTATCACCGGTAAGGTAGATAAAATCGCGGCGGCGAAAGCGGAAGCGAAGGCAAAAGCGCTAGAAGCAGAAGCAGCGAAAAACCAGGCGCGTCTGGATGCGATCAAGAAGCGTCAGGAGGAAGCAGCAGCAGCTGAGGCAGCCGCTAATGCACCTGCTGAAGAGGCGAGCGCTGAAGGAGAAGAAGGTACTGCAGAAGCTTAAGTCTTAGGAGATACTCATGAACATCGAACAGTGTTTTCAACTTGGTTATGTGGCCAAGGTTCATGGGTTGCAGGGAGAAGTGCAGCTCAAGCTGGACGTAGATGATCCCTCTCCTTACGAGGAGCTGGAGCATTTGTTCCTCGAAATGAATGGCCGTCTGGTGCCTTACTTTCTGGAGCACCTCGTGCTACAGCCGGGGGATCGGGCGCTGACGAAGTTCGAGGATGTAGAAGATGTGGAGATGGCGAGTGCCTGGTGGGCAAAGGAGTCTATCTCCCCCTGTCTATGCTCCCACCATTAGAAGAAGATCAATATTATTATCATGATCTGGTCGGATTCGAGGTGCAGGATGAGCAGCATGGAAGCATCGGTACAGTAGATGCACTTTACGACCTGCAGACACAAAACCTTCTGGGGGTAACCTACCGAGGAAAAGAGGTTCTAATTCCGATTACGGATGGAATTCTTATTCGAGTAGATCAGCGCGAAAGAAAAGTCTATACGCGACTGCCAGAGGGCTTACTTGACTTATATTTGGAAGACTGAGGATGCATATAGATATTATCAGTGTAGTTCCGGGATTGTTAGAGGGGCCTTTTTCGCATTCTATTTTAAAGCGTGCGGAGGAGAAGGGAATCGCCACGGTTCGGGTGCATAATCTGCGTGATTATGCCACGGGCAAGCAGAAGCAAGTGGATGATTACGCTTTCGGTGGAGGAGCTGGCATGGTGCTCATGGCAGCACCGATAGCGGCCTGTATCGAAGCACTCAAGCAAGAACGAGATTACGATGAAATTCTCTATATGACCCCGGATGGTGCTCCCTTTTCTCAGCCGATGGCCAATGCGCTTTCGCTGAAAAAGAATATTATGATTCTCTGTGGTCATTATAAAGGAGTAGACGAGCGTATTCGTACGCAGTACATCACTCGGGAGATCAGCATCGGAGATTATGTGCTGTCGGGAGGAGAGCTCGCAGCAGCTGTGGTGGCAGATGCCCTCATACGCTTGCTGCCGGGAGTGCTGAACGATGAGACCTCCGCGCTGACGGATTCCTTTCAGGATGGTTTACTCGCTCCGCCGGTCTATACACGACCAGCAGTGTGGAATGGAGAAGCTGTTCCAGAGGTACTCTTGTCCGGTCATACTGAGCATATAGCCAACTGGAGATTTGAAGCATCGGTTCGTCGAACCCAAGAGCGTAGACCGGACTTGTACCGGAAATTCGAAGAGGGAGACGAGAATAGCACACGATAGATTATAGAAACATACAGGCTGCCTGACACGCAGCAGCAAAACGCAAAACATACAAAGCTATGAGCGATTTAATTAAATTTGTAGAAGCAGAATACAGCGAAGCGAGAACGAAGTTTCCTTCCTTCAAGTCTGGTGATACCATAAATGTACACGTACGTATTAAAGAGGGTAATAAAGAGCGTATCCAGCAGTTTCAGGGTACTGTTATCCAGCGTAAGAACGTGAACACAAACGGCGAAACCTTTACGGTGAGAAAAATTTCTAACGGTATCGGTGTAGAGCGTATCTTCCCTATCCTTTCACCAAGCATCGAGCAGATCGATCTGTTAAGAGAAGGTAAAGTAAGAAGAGCACGTCTGTTCTACTTGAGAGGACGTCAAGGAAAAGCAGCACGTATCAAAGAAAAAATCAGACCAAGAACGAAATAAGCGTTCCACGTCGATCACGTATAAAAAGGGAGTCCTCAGGGGTTCCCTTTTTGTGTTTCAGCTGATAAAATGAACGAAATTCCCTATCTTTACCAGCTGATTTTCGGAATTTACACGAGTTTTCCACCTCGAAATGAGGGCGGATAAAGAAGAAAAAGGAACATGAATAGAGAAGTACGTGTACGATTCGCTCCCTCCCCGACGGGAGCCCTGCACATCGGAGGGTCCGCACGGCCCTGTATAACTACCTTTTTGCACGCAAGCATGGGGGTAAATTTTTACTCCGCATAGAAGATACGGATCAAACGCGCTTCGTGCCGGGTGCTGAAGCGTATATTCAGGAGACTCTGAGCTGGTTAAACATCTCACCAGACGAAAGCCCCTGGAATCCGGGTGCCCTAGGCCCTTACCGACAGTCCGAGCGCAAGCCGATGTACATGCAGTATGCCTTAGAGCTGGTGGAAAAGGGTTATGCCTACTATGCCTTTGATACACCGGAGGAGCTAGAGGCCATGCGCGAGCGCCTAACCGCAGCGCGGGTGGTGAGTCCGCAGTATAATGCGATCACCCGTACCCAAATGAAAAACTCGCTGACCCTGCCCGACGATGAGGTGCAGGCCAGACTAAAGAGCGGAGACCCCTACGTGATCCGTATTAAAATCCCAAGAAGAGAGGAAGTACGTCTCAACGATATGATCCGCGGCTGGGTTATGGTGCACAGTGGCACCCTCGATGATAAGGTGCTGATGAAGTCCGATGGAATGCCCACCTATCACCTGGCAAACATCGTGGACGATCACCTGATGGGCATCACCCACGTCATCCGTGGAGAGGAATGGTTGCCGTCCGCACCGCTTCATGTGCTGCTCTATCGCTACTTAGGCTGGGAGGATACCGCTCCGCAGTTCGCACACCTACCGCTTCTCCTGAAGCCGGATGGTAATGGCAAGCTTTCCAAGCGGGATGCAGACAAGCATGGGTTTCCTGTGTTCCCGATGAACTGGCAGGACCCGAATTCCGGTGAGCAGGCAATGGGCTTTAAAGAGCAGGGGTATTTGCCGGAGGCCCTCGTAAATTTTCTCGCCTTCTTAGGCTGGAATCCAGGAGATCATCGCGAACTGTTTACCTTAGAAGAACTGGTGGAGGCTTTTTCCGTGGAGCGTATCGGTAAGTCCGGAACCAAGTTCGATATTAATAAAGCCAAGTGGTACAACGAGCAGTATCTGCGCGCTAAATCGAATGAGGAGCTGGCCAGTTACCTGCAGGAAGACCTTAAAAAGGAGGCTATTCAGGTAAGTGACGAAAAGGCTGCCGCTATCGCTGCCATCATGAAGGAGCGTGCCACTTTCCCGGCAGACCTCTGGAAGGAAGGGCAGTTTATGTTCCGCGCCCCTGAGGTTTTCGACGATAAGGTGGTGGCGAAAAAGTGGAACAATGAGGCCGTTTCCGTGTTAAGTGCCTATAAAGCAGCATTGGAAGCGGAGACTGAAGCGCTGCAGCCGACGCGTGCAAAAGAGCTGCTGGAAGCTGCCGCTACTTCCGTAGAGGTGAAGATGGGTAAAGTGATGCAGGCGGTACGCTTAGCCGTTACTGGTGTAGGAGCAGGTCCTGATCTGATGGAGGTTTTTGCCATCATCGGAAAAGAAGAGCTGGTCCGCCGCATCGAGCATGCCTTAGCGGTCCTGCCTGTTCAGCCCTAATACAGTCCTTTTGCTTTGGCCGAAGGCCAATGCTTCCGCACTGTCAAATTCACGTATGAACCGCATAAAAGCATGAGTAAGAAACCGAAAAAAGAGAATAAACCGAAAGTGCATCCTGACTTAGAGGGGTTTCAGATGGACATCAACTCTCTCGGGGAGATTTCCAGTAGCTTCCCCATCGATCGCATTAATGAGTTCCTGAATAAAAATGTGGACGATAAGAAATTGCGCGATAGGGAAGAAGGAGAGGAGGCGCCGGTGAAGCCAGGTAGGAAGAAAAAGTCCTGAAAAGGCGCTCATGAGGAGAGGAGGAAGCGTCCCTGTACGTTGGCCTCCTTTCTTTTTTAGCCCTACTGGTTTTTTATCGTTTTTTAAGGCGCATTTTCGCATTTAGCCAGGGCCGAGGCGCAGCCGCTATCGGGTAGTTTTTTTATTTTAATTTGCATGATCTATGGTGATTCTAAAAGACCTAAGCCCCGCTTTCACTCCGGGGGACTACCACTTTTCTATCGGGACCGATATCGAAGAGGTAGACCGTTTCGCTCGGCTGCTTGGCCGTAAGCCTACACTTATTGATCGCCTGTTTTTCCCTTCGGAATGGCGCGAGGAGCTTCCTGCTGCGCGTCGAGCCATGTCGCTGGCGGGGATATGGTGTGCTAAAGAGGCGGTAGTAAAGGCTTTTGCTCCTTTTATAGCGCTAGATATACGGCAGGTGGAGATCCTGAAGCACCCCTCTAAAGGTTATCCCTACGTTGTACTGCATGTAGATGCCCCTTTCGCGCGGCCGTTCCAGCTCAGTGTCAGCATCAGCCATACGCGGACTTTGGCGCAAGCCGTCGCGCAGCTCGCTGTGGCCAGATCTTCGATGGAAGTGGCCGCGGAAAGCCCTAAAAACCCATAAAAAATCCTTATTTTTGAAAAAAAATTATTTGGCATGGCGAAAGCTTGGGGCCTTTGGCTCATTTTATTTTTGGGGATTGGATGCAGTGAGCAGTTGCTGGCACAGACGAGCATAGGCTTCCGTGGGGGCTTCAGCACGAATAGCTATAGTTACCGCGTACGTCCTGCGTCGCTCACTACCCGAACGGATGCTGGCATCACTGCCCCTACTTTCGCACTGGTGGCCGAGACTTTCTTAGCGAAAAATGCTGGCGCGCAGCTGGAGGTGCAGCTGCTCTCACTCGGCTTTACTGAGCGGGACACCTTAGCAAACACGAATCAGACCCGCTTCGACTATATTCGTATTCCTCTGCTCTCCAACTTTTATTTTGGAAATAAGGGACGCTTCCACATTAAGGCAGGGCCTTATATTGGATTTCTGCTGGATGTGGAAGATGTACAGCGGGAGTGGTCCGCCCCAGATATTTTGCCCACCTACGCGCAGCCCGATGATCGGGTAAATGCCTTTACGTATGGGCTGGCAGCTGGAGCCGGTATTAGTGGGATCCTAGGTAAGTCCACGCTGGCGGCGGAGGTGCGGGCCAGCTATGAATTTGCTCGGCCAGAGCTCCAAAACCGCATTTTCGACCAGAACGCGGTGGTTATAGAGGTCACCCTCAGCTACCTGTTTCGTGTCCTCAAGCATCGGCCTTTAGAATAAGACCGAAAAGCCAGCAGCCGAAAAGGAACTTTCATTTTAGGGAGCAATGTTACCCCTGAGAACATCTACATAATCGCGCAAAGCATGTTAAAAGCACAAGAAAGACCAGTACATATTTATATGGAGGCCAACCCGAACCCGAATTCACTGAAGTTCGTGGCTAACTTCCTCCTCGTGGATGAGGCATCAGCTTTGATTTCCCTGATGCCAGCCAGACGGAGGACTCCGATTTAGCGAAAGAGCTCTTTAATTTCGATGCCGTCACCCGTGTGTTTATCGCCTCGAATTTCGTGACCGTCACGAAGAAAGAGGAGGTGGACTGGATCGAGATTCAGGAACATCTCCGGGGTCACATCAAGCAGTACTTAGCCGCAGGGAAGGCCCCAGTGAAAAAGACGTTCGACTCGGACCCACTTTTCGACGAAAATGATTCGGAGTCCGTGAAGAAAATTAAAGGTATTTTAGATGAGTACATTCGGCCTGCCGTGGAGCAGGATGGTGGCGCCATCGTCTTCCATAGCTTTAAAGATGGCGTGGTGAAGGTACTTCTGCAGGGTTCCTGCTCAGGCTGCCCTTCCAGCACGGTGACCCTGAAGGCGGGCATTGAAAATTTATTAACGCGCATGCTCCCTGAAGTGAAGGAGGTGCAGGCGGAAGGTGTGTAAGCAGGAGGATGGAGTTTAAAAAGTTCTTTAAGTCCTATTTAGGGCTCCTATTGGGCCTGATCGCGTTAGCGGTCAGGTTTCTTTTTGATGCATTTCCGCAGCTGGCAGAGTATGGGTATGCCCGCGGACTTTTCCCTTTTTTGCGTTTAGGGCTGGATTTCAGCGTCGGACTGCTGCCTTTTCCGCTCATCTACCTTTTTTTTATAGCTGTGCTCGCTGTCTTTTTTCGGTTTTTTTGGCGGCTGCGCCAAAGAACCCGCTGGACGCAGCGTCTGGCCTTCGCCTCGCGTGCGCTTTTGAATGGTGTGGGATTCCTACTGTTTAGCTTTTTAGTGGTTTGGGGCTTTAATTACCAGCGCTTTCCGGTGGTTCAGCAGGCAGGGCTTCAGAAGTCGGCTCTTTCGCTGGAGCAGCTGCAGGCGGAGATGCAGTACACGGTCCAAGATCTGGACAGCCTGCGGGCGCTGCTGACGACGGACACGCTGGCGCTGGAGGCATCGGTTCCTTTTCGGGAGCTAGAGCGGGATATTCGGGCGGCGGTGAAGGAGCATGTGGGCCTGCTGGGCTTAAATAACCCCGGTCGTCCGCGGACGCATCCCCTGTATCCGAAGGGGCTTATGCGCAGGCTGGGAATCATCGGTATTTATTTTCCCTTTACGGGAGAAAGTTATATCGATGCTTCTTTACACTTTCTAGAGCAGCCCTTCACGATCGCGCATGAGATGGCGCACAGCTTCGGGGTGACTTCAGAAGGGGAGGCCAACTTGGTCGCCTGGGTGGTGGGCTATGCTTCTTCGGATCCACTTTTGCGCTACAGCGCACAGGTGCAACTGCTTCTGTATCAGCTGCGGGATTTTTACTTTTTGGCGCCCGATCAGTACGGCGCGTTCGTTGGGGCGCTGCCCAAAGGGGTTTTGGCAGATTTACGAGCCTTACAAGAAAACCGTGAGCGCTACAGGCCTTTAGCGCTCGAGTTTTCGAAGAAGGTAAACGATACTTTTCTGAAGGCGCAGGGCGTGAAGGCGGGAGTGGAGAGCTATCATGAGCTGCCTATGTTAGCGGCAGCTTGGCGGCAGCGGGGGATGTAAATTTTTACTATATGGGTTACGTGTTTCTTAGTTTGGTTACTTTTTAATCCTTATCTTTGCTATCATGTTTAAAGTTTTAACACCTATCGGCCTCATCGTCTTGATCTTGCTTAATAGCATGGTCTTTTCGCTCATACAAGGCAGTTATGTGTTAAATAAGGCACACATTATCGAGAATTTTTGTGTAAATAAATCGCAGCCAGAATTAAACTGTGATGGAAAGTGCTACTTAGCACAGCAGCTTCAGGCTGAAAAGGAAAGACAAGAGCAGGAACAAACGCACCATTTTAGTACGGACTTCGGGCAGTACCAGCTAGCGTCTACTTTTTCATTAACTATGCCTACATACAAACCTCTTTACACTATTTTTTGGTGCAAGTATCTATTAAAGGGGTATTTCTCCGTTATGGGTTCGGTTTTATTACCGCCTAAAATTTAATTTTTCGATTGTTTCTTGGCGAGCTATTCGCCCAAGTAGGGAAGTCACCCTGTTTTTCTTTTTACACACACCTTAGCGTATATGTTACGGGTCCTATTCTTTCTGTGTATGGCCTGGATCGTTGTACTGAATAGCATGGTCTATTCGGTTATCTGTGTCCAGTTCCAGCTGAACAGATCATTTATCGCAGAAGTCTTTTGTGAAGACAGGGATATTCCTATGTCTACTTGTCAGGGGAGCTGTTATTTGAGTCAGCAGTTAGCAGACGCACCATCCGATCAGGAAACGGGCTGGATGCAGTTTCGTGCTGATTTTCATTTATTCACTTTTCCGGATTCGCTTATTCTACCATTTCCTACCGGGACGTTTTCGTTAGTCAACGTTCCTGGCAGACCATGGCAGCTTATGAAGCTATCCTGCTGGTTTTAGATAAGCCACCTATACCTTCTTTTTTTTTCTATCCTAGTCACTAGGGCCGCCTGACCGTGGTACGTGCAGGCACACGAACACATTTTAAATCAACATTAATTTTGAGGCTTTTAAAGCCTCACATGAACACTATTGTCAAAAATGAAAGTATTACAAACTATTTCTATTTTAATCTTAGGCTTTATAGCCTTATTTCTTAGCTCCTGTCAAGAGTCCGAATCACCGCTTGTGGATGAAACTGGAGAAATGATCGTGAAATTCGATAATTATGTAGGTAATCGACCTTTGGTTTTAGAGCCGGAGGGAAGTACAAACTACCGATACGCTTTAGCGAATGGACAGTCTTTTAACATTACGCGGTTTGGTTATTATATTAGCCATATTCAGCTAGAAGGGCCTAATGGGGAGATTTTCTCAGACCCGATGTTAGCTTCTGCTTCCGAAGTAAAAGGATACTACCGTGTGAATCAGGAGGAGCCCGATAGTTGGGAGATTCATCTAAAGAATATTCCTGCCGGGCAGTACAATAAGATTACTTTTAATTTAGGCGTGAAAGAAGACGGTATCGTGGAAGGCGCTGTAGGTGGTATTTTAGACCGTGCCGCTGGTGGATGGTTTTGGAACTGGAATTCTGGATTTATTCACTATATGTTTGAAGGGCATTCTCCTGCATCGGAGCGAGTTCAAGGGGACCTACAGAACCGGGTGCGTTTACACCTTGGCGGTTGGAAAAACGTGGCTCCTGTAGATGATTTACCACAGCGCTTCTTTGATAATAATGTGAAGATAACGCTTCCTTTTGATGCCACTGTTCGTGTGAATAGTACGATGCGTCCTTCTCCACACATTCATGTAGATGCGCTAGAAGTGCTGGGAGATGTGGATTTTTCGATTGTAAATAATATTCATACTCCTGCCGAAGCGAGACCTTTTGCCAGTCGTTTACAGGGAGCTTTTGTGGTAGACCATACACACCAGTAAGACCATGGTATTTTGGCGTACATGGGGAAAAGCGTTTGCGCTTTTCCCTTTGCTTCTATTTATTTCCTGTATGCAGGGAGGGGACGATGGTCCAAAAGAGACTCTTTATGCGTTTCGCGCACCGGTGCATTTTCCTGAGCCTACCTATACCTTTCGGAATAATCAAGTACATGAAAAGGGGTTTAAGCTTGGTAAAATGCTTTTTAACGACCCCAATCTTTCTCGCGATGGCTCCGTCTCGTGTTCTTCCTGCCATCTACAAAGCCATGCTTTTGCGGATACCTGGCTGCATCCGATGAGCATTGGTGTAGATGGACGTGAAGGAAAGCGTAATGCTCCCCCTCTCTTTAACCTGGCTTTTCATCGCGAGTTTTTTTGGGACGGTGGTATAACGCACTTGGATTTCACACCTATCGCTGCATTCGAAAATGAGTTGGAAATGGATATTCCCTTTCCAGAAGTAGTGGATCGTATCGCACGGCACCCCGTCTATCCGGGTTTATTTCGGGAAGCTTTTGGTATAGAGACTGTGACGGGTCCCTTCGTTTTGCATGCACTTAGTCAGTTTATGCTGATGATGGTTTCAGCCTCTTCACCTTATGATGCCTACATCCAAGGAGATAAGACGGCTCTGTCTGCTACTCAGCTAGCAGGGCTTCAGCTGTTTCGCCAGCACTGTGAAAGTTGTCATCGAGAGCCACTGTTTACCGACCTAAGTTATCGGAATAACGGTGCGCAGCGGGTTATCCGCGACTTTGGGCGTGAGCTGGTCACGGAAAGAGCGGAGGATCGTGCTAAGTTCAAAGTACCTTCACTGCGCAATATCGAGGTAACAGCACCCTACATGCACCATGCACGATTCCAAACACTAGAGGATGTGCTCGATCACTACACTTCTGGTATGCAGCATCAGGAGACCCTGGACCCGCAGCTTTGGCGTTCAGGACAGCCAGTGATTACCCTATCTGCAGCCGAAAAGGAGCAGCTTATCTCCTTCCTGCTGGCGCTGACGGACACGAAGTTTCTTTCTAACCCCATCTTTCATCAAACGCATGACTAAAGTAATCACCTCCTTTCTTCTTTTCATTCTTTTCTGGCTTCCCCTAACCGGGGCAAAGGCCTGTGATGCCTGTGGCTGTGCCCTTGGAGGCTTTAATTTCGGAACTATCCCCCAGAATGATAGCCATTTCGTAGGAATTCGGTACGCAATAGCCCAGTTTTATGCTGAGCAGCGGCATGGACGAGAGATTTCGCACTCCTATGACCGTTACCAGCGTGTGGATCTTATGGCCAGAATAGCACTGAGCGATCGCTGGCAGCTGAACATGGTACTCCCCTATATGTACAATACCATGGAGGGCAGCCACGAAAGCGAACAGTTGAGTGGTCTGGCTGACCCCATGCTGATGCTGAACTATAAACTCCTAGACCAAAAAGGTAATCCCATGGAGCGATGGCTTCATAATCTATGGTTTGGGGGAGGAGTGAAGGCTCCTTTAGCAGAATTTCGATTTTCGCGTACCGAAGAGTTGGTAAATCCCAACTTTCAACTGGGAAGTGGCTCTTGGGATTATGTTTTCCTGCTCAACTATACGGCCATGCGAAAGCATTTTGGTCTTCATGTAGAAGCTGTTTACAAATATAATACACTGAATAGTCAAGCCTACCGCTTTGGGAATCAGTATAACATGCAAACGAACCTCTTTTATAAAAGTGCCCTCGGACAGTGGCAACTCTTCCCAAGTGCAGGTCTGTACCACGAGTTTGGTGGTCAGCACAGTCATGAGGGCTTTTTACAAGGGAATAGCGGGGGACGTCTGACGATGGCACAAGCGGGGGTTCAGGTGCAGCGCGGGAACTGGATGATGCATGCAAACGGTCAACTCCCTGTCGCTCAGCACTTTTTTAGTGATGCGCAGGTAGAAATTCAAGCAAAAACCCGCTTTGCGTTTACATTCGTTCGCTTTATTGGGAAAAAAGCAGACAAAAGTGTGTTTAACTGGGTGGATTAGGACGACAGCTTTTCCGAAGTAAACGAGCGGATGCTGTCCCATGCAGGGTTTTTAGCCAGCTGCACCTGAAGTATGGTGTCGTGCTCTGCTGGAAGTTTAAACACATGTTGGAGCGGAATTTCGAGCAGGTAGGCCCAGATACAGCGGATCACGCCTGCATGTCCTACCAGCAGGGTGCGTGC
The DNA here is from genome assembly GCF_000265075.1 of Nitritalea halalkaliphila LW7. Lineage (GTDB taxonomy): Bacteria > Bacteroidota > Bacteroidia > Cytophagales > Cyclobacteriaceae > Nitritalea > Nitritalea halalkaliphila. Next base: position 179,799 of record NZ_AJYA01000002.1, read on the forward strand.
ATCAGCTGCTTGGCGAAGCTCCCCCATAAAGCGCTGCACCCGAGCGTAAAGATCGGCTAAACTTTCTCCTCCGGGCGGGCGCTCCTGCACGAAATGCTGCATCCACGGGTCAAGCTCCTCGGAGGGGATTTCTTCCCATTTTCTCCCTTCCCAATGCCCAAAATTTACTTCCTGTAGCCTAGCGTCCACCTGTACCTGCCCCGGGTGGAGGTAGTCGGCCAGTTGGCGGCAGCGGCTGCTTGGGCTGCTGTAGACACGGTCGAATCCCTTTTCGGGGAGCCTGGCGGCAAAGGAGGCCGCTTCTTCGATCCACTTTGCCCCTAGGGGCACATCCAGCTGCCCATAACAGATGCCTTTATCGATGGCTACACGGGGATGTCGTAGGATATAGAGTTCCATAGCGCGAGGTAGGTTAAAAGTAGGACACATTCGGCGATTTGTTCCACTGCGCCGAGACAGTCGCCGGTATATCCGCCGAGCCATTTTTCGAAGTACCCTTTGGCGTAAGCCCCCACGCCGAAAAGTGGCAGCAGCAGAAAAACGGCCTGCCAGTGCCAGTACATGAGGGTGAGTAAGGGCAAAAGTCCCCCTAAATAGGCGCCGAAAATTTCTGTTTTGCTGTGGGTTTGGGCGATGGGCTTGGCCTTGCTGCTGGCATCTTCTCGGGCATAGGAGGAGAAAAACACGATGTTTACGGCGGTGAGGCGGGCTAGCGCATGATAGGCCACAAATAGGGTGGCGATGAGCGGTAGAGGGAGTGCAGGGGTAGCGCTCAGGAGCTCATCCAGTGCGAGGTACTTGAGTAAAAACAGCATGATGAGCGCGATGACGCCATAGGCACCCACTCGACTGTCTTTCATGATCTCGAGAATTTTTTCTTTCGTCCAGCCTCCTCCGAAGCCGTCGAAAACATCTGCCAAGCCATCTTCATGAAAGGCGCCCGTGGTCAGCACGCCAGCGATCAGGGAGAAAACGATGCCGACCGCATCCCCGAAAAGGGTGGCTCCCAGCCAGTAGGCGCCAAAGGAGATGAGGCCGACGATCCAGCCGATGAGGGGGAAAAATCGGGTGGCTTTATTGATGTATGCGGGAGAATGGTCGATGTTAGCGGGGCAGGGGATGCGCGTATAAAACATCAGAGCGGTGAAGAAAATCCTGCTTTGTTCTTTCATGGTTTACTGCTTATCGCTGACGCCTGCTTGCTGAAAACTGGCCATATCATTTAGAAAAGCGACTGCGCTCGCGATAATCGGGTAGGCAAGTGCACAGCCGGTTCCTTCTCCGAGCCGCATGTTTAGGTGTAGAATGGGCGCTCCGCCTACATACTCCAAGAGGTGCTGGTGCCCCTGTTCGTCGCTTTGATGGCAAAAAAGCGCATGCGTGTGTATTTCGGGGCATAGTTTAGTGGCCACGAGGTAGACCGCACTCGCGATAAATCCATCGACTAGGATCAACATGTTTTGGGCGTAGGCCTCCAGCATGGCGCCACACATCTGTGCCATTTCGAATCCTCCGAAAGTAGCTAAAATCTGTTTAGGGTCCTCTAGGGGCCCGTGGAACTGGCAAGCTTCCTCTAATCGTGCCTGTTTATGTGCGAGCTGTTCGGCGTTTAGTCCGGTGCCTTTACCGATGCATTTCGATACGGGTATTCCTGTGCAGTAGTGCATAAGCATGGCGGCGGCGGAGGTATTTCCGATGCCCATTTCTCCGAAACCGATGACATTACAGCCATCGGCAGCTGTATCCTGTACGATAGCGCGGCCCTGGGTGAGGGCTTGCTCTAGCTCTGCAGCCGTCATGGCGCTGTCGCGCAAAAAGCTTTTCGTCCCATAGCCGACTTTGGCTATGAGGAGCTGCTCATGTGGAGGGAAATCCTGCTGGACCCCTGCGTCTACGATTTTCAGCTCCAGTCCATGCTGCCGGCAAAAGACATTAATGGCAGCACCACCGGAAAGGAAGTTGAGCACCATCTGGTAGGTGACCGCCGATGGATAGGCGCTGACGCCTTCAGCGGCGATTCCATGGTCTCCGGCAAAAACGATGAGGGTGGGCTTTTGCAGCTGGGGACTTAGTGTGTTTTGGATCGTGCCGATCTGGTGGGCGATTTTTTCGAGTAATCCGAGCGCGCCGATGGGCTTCGTTTTCGTGTCGATTTTCTCTTGGAGGGCTTTTGTTAGCATGGGCGTGTTTAAAACGATAAAGATAAGATTTATCGTTTTCGATTCCCAATATAAACGCCGATGATGACGGCAGCGATGCCGAGGTAGTGCCCGAGGAGAAGGACTTCCCCATCCCAGAGCCCCCAAAGAATGGCGACGATGGGGATCAGGTAGGTTACGGAACTGGCAAAGACGGGGGTGGCGATTTTCACCATGACATTAAAAAGAATCAGTGCCAGGGCGGTGCCCACGATGCCGAGCGTGGCGATATAGCCGAGTGCGGGCAGGGCACCTTCTACATGCGTCACTTTAAAGGAAAAGTTCGTGAACGCGAAGAGGTAGAGCGCAGCGGCGGGCAAAACGAAAAGTAGGGAGATGGCTGTGATGGCTACCGGTTTTAGGGCCACGAAGCGGTATTTGATGATGTTTAAGTTGATGCCATAGCAGGCGCATGCAGCTAGGACGAAGAAGGCGTAGGCATTTAGCTCTCCGAGGGAGCCGCCTTCCTTTACGAAGAGGAGGGTAAGGACGCCGAGGAAGGCGATGAATAGTCCGATCGCATTTCGTCTGGTGATGCGTGCCTGAAAGAAGAGCGCACCGATGAGCACGACGAAGAGCGGGGTCATGGCATTAAACACACCTGTGAGGGAGCTGCTCAGCTGGGTTTGTGCTTTCGCAAATAAAAAGGCGGGGATAAAACTTCCTACGGCACCCACGATGATGAGGTTCGTGACTTGTCGTCTATTCAGTCCGCGCAGTCGTGGGAGCGAGAGGGGGAGTAAGACCATGCCTGCCGCTACGATGCGGAAGGCGCCCACTTCTCCTGGTGAAAATACCAGCAGGCTTTTTTTAATCAAAATAAAGGAGCTGCCCCAGACGAGGGCTAAAATAATGAGAAAGCCCCAAGCTTTCAGGGCATTCTCTTTTTGTATATCGCGTTCCATGTACCTGCTTTTGGGGCGCTAAGCCCCGAACACCTGCTTACACGAAAGAATAGTCTGCATAGGCATGACGTACTTCTTCCAAGATTTCGACCACTTCCTCGTAGCTTTCTGCCGTAACCATGCGGCTGCGGTAGGCTTTAAAGCCCGGCATGCCGCGGAAATAATTCGTGTAGTGGCGGCGCATTTCGAGGATGCCTAATTTATCGCCTTTCCATTCGATGGAGAAGTCTAGGTGCTTACGAGCGATGGCCAAGCGTGCTTCCAGGGTAGGAGGCGCCAGTTTTTCGCCGGTCGCGAAGAAGTGCTTGATTTCATTAAAGATCCAGGGATAGCCGATGGAGGCGCGACCGATCATCATGCCGTCCACGTCATATTTTTGACGGTATTCGAGGGCTTTTTCAGGGCTGTCGATATCGCCATTTCCGAAAACAGGAATGTGGAGGCGTGGATTCGCCTTTACCTGGTTCAGGTAAGACCAGTCGGCCTCTCCCTTGTACATCTGCTGGCGGGTGCGGGCATGGATGCTGATGGCCTGTATGCCGACATCCTGCAGCCTTTCGGCCACCTCCACGATGCGGATGCTGTTATGGTCCCAGCCGAGGCGGGTTTTACGGTGACGGGAATCTTCACCTGCTTGACGATTTCGGCCGTCATGGACACCATTTTGTCGATGTCGAGCAAGATGCCGGCACCAGCACCTTTACAGGCCACCTTATGTACAGGGCAGCCATAGTTGATGTCTAGGATATCGGGGCCTGCTGCTTCTGCGATTTCTGCTGCCTGGCGCATGGACTCGATTTCACTTCCAAAAATTTGGATGCCGATGGGGCGTTCATAGTCGTAGATATCCAGCTTTTGGACGCTTTTCGCTGCATCGCGGATCAAGCCTTCCGAGCTGATGAATTCGGTGTACATGAGGTCAGCACCTTCCTGCTTACACACAGCCCGAAAGGGCGGGTCGCTCACATCTTCCATAGGGGCTAATAATAACGGAAAGTCCCCTAGCGCTAAGTTTCCAATCTTTACCACGTGTATGTCTTAAATTTGCGTAAATTTACGGCTAATTATGGAGATTTATAAAGCAGAATCCAAAATAGGCCGCCAAGGTCCCTGGTATTTAGGGCTTTTGTCCCTTTTCCTCATCGGATTCGGGGTGGTGGTGGTCATGAATGGTATCGCTGTCCTGCTGGTCAGCCTGCTTTTTGGGTTCGAATCGGCGGAGCTGCAGGAGTTTGCCAGTGATCCCGCTTCCTCCACGCTGCCGCATGCGCGCATTGTTTTTTTGCTCATGCAGGGAATTGCTTCCGGGCTGGCCTTTGCACTCGCCGCACTTATATATGCGCGCTTTATCGATAATGCCTCCTTTGGATGGAAACACCAAAACCAGCGCTTTCGGTTCGATTTCGCTGTGTATGTGGTGGCACTTTCGGTTTTGGCCATTACGGCCAATGCCTATTTCATTCAGTGGAACAGTCAGCTGACCCTTCCGGAGTCTTGGGCAGCGCTGGAGGAGGCCTTAAAAAGCCAAGAGGAGCGTCTGGAGGAGCTGACCTTATTTCTGCTTGATTTTCAGCATATAGGGGAGTTTTTACTGGGCTTTCTGGTGGTGGCTGTGGGGGCCGGAATAGGGGAGGAGCTCTTTTTTCGCGGTGTTTTGCAGCCCAAGCTGCAGCGGTACACAGGGAATCCACATGTGGCGATCTGGGTGACGGCTTTTATCTTTTCGGCGATTCATTTTCAGTTTTATGGCTTGATTCCCCGTACATTCCTTGGTGCTTTCTTTGGGTATTTGTATTATTATACCGGCAGTCTGTGGTATCCTGCGCTGGCGCACACCTTTAATAATGGTCTGACGATCCTGATGGTGTACCTGCATCGTCAGGAGCTGGTAGAGACGGACATCCAAGATCCCAGTTTAGTGGCTCCGCTGCTGTCTTTAGGTGCGGGGGGGCTTTTGGTGCTCGGGCTGGGCCTTTTACGAAAAATGAATAAAAAGCGGCATGAGCTGGAAAAAAGTATTTGAAAATGGATCTCCGGTGCGTGCCGAGATCGTCAAGTCCATTTTGTTGGAGCATGAAATTCCGGCAGTGGTGCTGAATAAGCAAGAGTCAGTGTATAAAATTCACGGCTATTACGAGGTGCTGGTTCCGGCTGGCGAAGTGATGAAGGCCCTAAACATTGTAGCGAATGAGGTCAGGTTTGAGAGTGAGGGATAGGTTTAATATCAACAATTACAGTAACCTGGGCCAGCGCGTGATTACGGCGCTGATCGGCGCTTCGCTGATCGTGGGGGCTTCGATTTACAGTGAGTGGACCTATTTTATTGTTTTTGGGACTATATTGGGCTTCTGCCAAATGGAGTTTTACAAGCTTTCCGGGCTGGATGGACTGTTGCCGCTGAAGTCTTTCGGGACTTTTTTAGGCTTGTCGATTTTTGTGTTGACCTTTACCATAGAGTTTGGGCATATCGACGATAAATTTTATTTCTTGATTTTTCCTTTGTCCTCGTTAGTGTTTTTTATCAAGCTGTACAGAAAATCTGATAAGAAGCCGTTTACAGGCGTAGCGTACACTTTTTTAGGCATCTTTTATGTGGCGATTCCGTTTAGTTTACTGAATGTGGCGGCTTTTGCGGTGGATGATACCTTTCATTATGAAATTATCATCGGCTCGCTATTCATTCTGTGGGCCACGGATACGGGGGCGTATTTTGCTGGAACGAAGTTCGGCAAGACCAAGCTTTTCGAGCGTGTTTCTCCCAAGAAATCCTGGGAAGGGTTTTTAGGGGGAGCGGTGCTGGCTTATGTTTTGGCCTACGGCCTGGGGATTTACTTTAACACCTTAGCGATCTGGCAGTGGTACAGCATCGCGACGATTATCATCGTGGCAGGAACCTATGGCGATCTGATCGAGTCTCTTTTTAAGCGGAGCATCGCGATAAAAGATAGCGGAAGGATGCTTCCTGGGCACGGCGGATTTATGGATCGTTTTGACGGATTGTTATTATCGGCCCCCTTTATTGCTGCTTTTTTGAAAATATTTTAAAACGAGCGGATTAAATTAAAAATTGCCTTAATATTGTAGTGTCATTCATTCATCAACATACAAAACCCAAATATGGCTTACATAGAACCGGCTCCCATTAAGGATAAAGAAAATCCTTTGGAGTCTATGATGGAAAGATTTAACATCGCGGCAGAGAAATTAGGACTTTCGAATGAGGTCTATAATGTATTAAAAAATCCTGCCAAGCAAGTTATCGTCTCCCTGCCCATCACCATGGATGATGGTAGGATAGAGGTATTTGAGGGGATTCGCGTGATCCACTCGAACATTTTGGGTCCGGCGAAGGGAGGTATCCGATTCGCACCAGATGTGCACTTAGATGAGGTACGTGCGCTAGCCGCTTGGATGACATGGAAGTGTGCTGTCGTAGATATTCCCTACGGTGGTGGAAAAGGAGGGGTGAAGTGTAACCCACGTGAGATGTCACGGGGAGAAATCGAGCGCCTCATGCGTGCATATACCACGGCGATGATCGACGTTTTCGGTCCTGACAAAGACATTCCTGCTCCAGATATGGGTACCGGGCCTCGCGAGATGGCTTGGTTAATGGACCAGTACTCGAAGGCGCATGGCATGACGGTAAATGCAGTGGTGACGGGCAAGCCGCTCGTGTTAGGCGGTTCCCTAGGCCGAACAGAGGCTACAGGTCGCGGCGTGATGGTTTCTGCGCTGGCTGCCATGCAGAAATTAAAAATCAACCCTTTCCAAGCGACATGTGCGGTGCAGGGATTCGGTAATGTAGGTTCTTGGGCTGCTCAGCTTTTAGAGGAGCGCGGTCTCAAGATCACTGCGATTTCGGATATTTCAGGTGCCTATCAGAATGAAAATGGTATCGATATTCAGGCTGCTATTCAGTACCGTGACGGAAATAATGGTACCCTAGAAGGTTTTGACGGCGCCGAGAAGCTAAGCGATCCGATGGAGCTTTTAGAGCTGGACGTGGATGTACTCGTGCCTGCTGCGGTAGAGGATGTTATCACGATTAAAAACGTAGATAAGATTAAGGCCAAGCTGATCGTAGAAGGTGCTAATGGGCCTACTTCTGCACGTGCGGATGCGATTATTAATGAAAAGGGCATCATGGCTGTTCCCGATATTTTAGCGAATGCGGGCGGTGTGACCGTTTCCTATTTCGAGTGGGTACAAAACCGTCTTGGCTATAAGTGGACGGCAGAGCGTGTCAACAGACGCTCGGATCGTATCATGAAGGATGCTTTCGACCATGTGTATGAGGCTTCGATCAAGTATGACGTGCCGATGCGTATCGCGGCGTACATCGTCGCTATCGACAAGGTAGCAAAAACTTATACCTTCCGCGGCGGTTTCTAAACGGCATACAGGATTTCTTTCTATATTTGAGGCTGTGTATGTGTGCACAGCCTTTTCTTTGACTTATCCCCTAAACCTATGAGCATTCATAAAGAAGGCAGATCGCTCCTATTTTGGCTCCTACTGGTATTGGTAGCCCTAAATGCGGCTCTCCACTTTGGTTTTCCTGAAGCTGGGCAGCTGCATAACAGTGCACTCTTAGTGAGTGTGGTTTTCTATCTGCTTATTCTTCAGTTTTTCCGAAACCTTTCGTGCCACTGCCTCAGGATGAGCAGCTGGTCTATGCCCCTGCAGATGGCAAGGTCGTGGTGATCGAAGAGGCTTTCGAAGATGAATTTCTGAAGGAAAAGCGTAAGCAGGTTTCCATTTTCATGTCTCCTGTAAATGTGCACGTGAATCGGGCGCCTATTCCGGGGAAAGTCGCGTATTTTAAGTACCACCCGGGTAAGTACCTCGTGGCTTGGCATCCGAAATCGAGCACTGAAAACGAGCGGACTTCCATGGTGCTGCAGCATCCAAATGGTGTACAGATTATGGTGCGCCAAATCGCTGGAGCGCTAGCGCGCCGCATCAAGTGGTATGTGGACGCGGGCACGGTGCTCCCGGCAGGAGGTGAGTTTGGTTTTATCAAGTTCGGTTCGCGGGTAGACTTATACCTTCCGCTGGATGCAGAAATTTTGGTCCAGATGGACCAAAAGACCAAGGGAGGCCGTACGCCTATCGCGCGTCTGAAGCGCTAACCCGCTGCCGCATCCGCCAGTAGTTGCCCATAAGCAAGGCGAGTAAAAATAAGCTAGTCCAAGTTAACCACTTCCACACGCTGGAGGTGGTTTTTTTTTGCTCTAGGAGGGCATCTTCTGCCTGTGCTAACCGTTCTTTCAGCTGTCTGTTTTCCCGTTCGAGGCGCTGCATGACGAATTTGTAGTCGTTTTTTTCGTAGGTCATCTCCGAGGCGACGATTTGCTGCTGGAGTTCCAGCTCTTGGATGATGAGATTGTCTTTTTGGAGGATACGCTCCAGCCAAGCATTGGTCTCCTGCATGTCTTTTTTGGTGCGATTACCGAAGATCCCTGACTTATTCGCTTCAGAGGCTTTCCATGCTTGATGGAGGGCCGCTCGGTCTTCGAGGAGCTTTTCCAGTTTGGCCTGGGCCATCGTCTGTAGGGGCAGGGCTAGCGCAAAGAGCAGCAAGAGGCCGGTTCGGGTGAGCTGTTGCAGATGCATGCTGTGAATTCTTTTTGTAATACCTGCTCAAGTTCAAAAAATATGCCGAAGGTGGTGCAGGACGGCAGGTCGGTGGCCAAGCGTATACGGGAAGGTCAGTTTTTTTGGTAACTGGACGTAGAATTGGTAAGTGTGGCTTTTCGCTGTATATCTGTAGGGGTTTTGGGCATAGCTGCAGGCTGCTCGTCTGAAATGAGGACATAAAAGGACTATTTTTAGTGGGGAGCACTCCGTACGAAGTAGTTTTTGCGCTACTTTCCTACTATCTTAAGCAAAATATTCTTTTTAAATCTTTTTTTATGAGTCAAAAGCAAATAGATACTAGCCCGAATCGACCCTACTGGCGTTTTGAAATCGATCAGGTATTCGCGGCACGGAAAGCCCAGATGCACCAGGAGGCACAGCGCCGAGGAGGTGGTGTGGCACTTTTTGAAGATTGTTATACAGGTAAAACCCTTCGAGGAGGAGAGGATTACCACTACGAGCACATCTTCTCTGCGGAGGAAATTTTTATGCGCTACCGCGATCGCCTGACGAATGCGCAGATCGCGGAGCTGGTGAATTGTCCAGAAAACATAGGCGTTACGTTAGCTACGATTAACCGCAGCAAGGGGAAAAAAAGCGTGGGTGAATGGTTGGCTGATACGGCGAAGCTGGCGCAGCTCGGTGTGGATCCTGCACGTGTGCGTGCTGCCGCCCGCCGGGCAGAAGAAGGAATCGCGCGTGCTTTTCAGCGTATGCGTTAGTTGAGCTGTCCATACGTTTTCAGGGTTTGCTTTTCTTAAAAGAACAAGCTCGCCAGTGGGATGAGCAGCAAGGAGAGGAGCATGGATACGAGCACCCATGTGGCAGTGGCACCTTCGTCGGCATCGAGGTAGCTGGCAAAGAGGGTGACGTTCGCGGCGATCGGAAAGAGTGGGAGTAGGGCCATCATGTGGAGGCTTTCTTCTTCCAGCCAGCCGAAAAACTGCCGCTCTAAGAAGAGTAGGAGCCCTGTAAGCAGGACGCCCGCTACAAGGCGGATTCCCATCATTTCTGCGAGGAAGCGTTTATTTAAGCGTTTAAAGTTGACCTCCGTAAGGTTCATTCCGATGATTAGCATGCCTCCGATGGAGACGGCTACGCCGAAGGCTTTGGCGCTAGCCGAAAGCCAGTCGGGACTGGAGATGTCTCCCCAGCGGAGCCCCGCAGCTAAGAGAAAGGCATACACAAAAGGGATTTTGAAGACTCGAAGTAGGGCTTGGCGCATGGTGTGCGTGCTTTTAGCGACCTGGTAGAAGCCGATGATGTCCCCGTACAGGCGGTGCCGATGTAGATGCAGATGAGCAGGGTGACGCTGTCGGGCCCGAAGAGTGCCAGCACGGTAGGGATGCCGAAAAACGCGACATTGTAGAAAGAAAAGGAGCTTTGGATCAAGCCCCGCTCGGCCTCAGGTGCCCGAAAGCGATGAAAGAAATGGGCGGGGAGTAGCATGCCCAGGGCCAGTAAAAAGCCCATTAGGGGCAGGATTTTTAGGCTTTCGGCCTCCGCTTTTAGGACATGGTTGACGATGAGAACCGGCATAAGCACAAAGAGCATCGGTACGGTCACCCAAGCTTTAGGGAGATATTCTTTTCGGCTAAGCCAGTAACCTAGGGGCACGCAGAGCAGGTAGGGGAAGATGCCTTTCAGAAATTCAAACAGCATCATAGTGTTGGATTTTAAAGAGGAGCTCTTCCACTAATGTTTCGATGCTGCGGACATTAAACCAGACGGCATTTACGTCCATGAGGATACCGTTTACGAGGTGGCCTGTGGCGAAGAGGCCTTTACCAGAATGCGGCGCCATGACCTGAAGGGTGCGGTAATTCACTAAGGCGCCACCTACGGGATACTCTTGCACGATGCTTTTAGCGAGCATGGCCTGAATGAGGGGGTCGTCCATGTCACTCAGCTTGGAGGGGCTGCCTGTGGCGTTTACCAGAAGGTCTACTTCTAAAGGGTCTCCTTTTTTTCGGTGCATGCGGAAACCCTCAGCGGTTTTTTCAGGGTGTGTGAAGTGGGGGTAGACCGACAGCCGGCCACTAGCAAAGAGTTTTTGAAGGCGTTTTGCGTTCGGAAGGGGCATGGCGTGCCGGTTCGTGGCCCAGTGCCCGCCGAGGTGCCGCATGAACTTGACCTTTTCTCGCGTGCTCATGTCGTTCCAGATGGTGGAGGAGTCGTAGCGTAAGGCATACGCGATGTTCATAAGCAGATCTCCTCCGCTTTCTGCCGACTGAATGTCTTCTTCCAGGCAGGCGGCCGCAGATTTTCCGATACGGTTAAAGGAGGAGAGGGGCTTGTTTTCGCCGCTTTGGTGCTGGTATTCCTTTTCGAAAAGCGCATAGAGATCCACCGTGCGGATACGCTGCAAGTTGTGCCGCGCGATGCGGTGCACTTCGGGGACAGTGAGGAATTTGCGGTCGATGGGGCGATTTTCTACAGGCTGGACTTTGGGCATCAGCCATCTGGGGAAAAAAGGGAGATTTTTCCGGTGTAGCCATTATCTTCCAGTGTCATGATGGTGTCGATGGCACTGAGGCTGGAGCCTAAAACGCCGATATGTTCGGACGTCGAAATTTTTTCGATGAGCGGGCGGCTGGGCCAGGGGAAGGGGATGTAGGCCTCATACTGTCGAAAGCTTAAAAAATTCTGCGGTTTCGGGGTGCCGAGGGCCAGGACGACGAAATTTGCGGTGTGGACGCCTCCGGCACTGTCATGCAGGACGTACTGGTCTTTATCCTGATCGAGGTCCACTACCTCTGTATTTTTTACACAGACGGAGATGCCCGTTCGGTTAGCCATAGCGAGGTAGCGGTCGGCTTGTTCGGCTAGGTAATCTCCGTATAAGAAGCGGGCGGTGTAGGTATCGTTCCATTCGCCTTCTCCGTGGACAAGGTCGGAATCGCGTGTTTTGCGGTCTGCCACCCAGTCTGTAAAGTGGGCGGGCTCTTTCGCGTAGACGCCCATTAGGTCGGTGGGTGTATTTAGAAGGTGGCCTTTTTCCTCTGAGCCGAAAGCTAGTCCATATCCGAGGGTTTTTTCCTTCTCGAACCAGTCGATGCGGATGCTGTCTTGTAGGCCAAACTGATGAATTTTTATAAAGAGTTCGATAAAAGAGGCGACCCCGCAGGCCCCGCCTCCGACGATAGCGATCGTTTGCTTCATGGGTAAATTTATAGTGGTTGTCTTCTTTTTATGGCTAAAGCCACAAAGGTCAGGCCACGATCACTTCCGCAAACGTATTTTTTAATTATTCCTTGATGGCGTGGAAATAATCCTTTTTTAGCGTCGCGTTTTCTTTTTGCCCGGAACGGGCCGGTTTACCCGATGAAAAACGCCTCTACGCTTCGTGTTCATGTAGAAGTTATAGAGGTAGTTCGCCGCGAAAACGGTAATGGTAAGTGGAATAAATAGGGAGGGCGCCATGGTTTGATGCCGATCAAAATAAAGAAGGTGGCGATCATCCCGGCTTTGAAGGTGGTATGGCTTTCTGGGTAGAGCGGCCGTGTGATGTACAGGGAAGCCGCCTCGAGGAAGGCGACCAGCACCAGCATATACGTGAGGACCAGTGCCAGACTGACCTTTGGATCCCACGTGGCGTACAGGATGCCCGTAGAAACCAAGACGAAACTCATCGTCTGGAGGGAGAGGTGCATGCGTTCTTTCATAGGAAAGCGTTTAGAGGATAAGGTGAAGGAATGTTTTGCTTTTGTAAGCTATTAAAAAAGGTATTGGGGCGCAAGGGCCCCAATGCTTTCTTATAATTTTCTTTTGATGAAATCCGTCATCAGGCTGTACAGGTGCCACGTGGTGTTTCCTCCATAAATACCATGATTTCGGTTCGGATAGTACATGGTCTCAAACTGCTTATCGGCAGCGATCAAAGCATCGACTAAATCCACCGCGTTTTGGTAGTGCACATTATCATCGCCTGTACCGTGGATGAGTAGAAGTTCGCCCTTCAACTTATCTACATGGGTGATCGGGTTATAGGCGTCATAGCCTTCTGCATTCAGCTGTGGCGTCTGCAGGTAGCGCTCTGTGTAGATGGTATCGTAGTAGCGCCAGGTGGTAACGGGAGCCACGGCGATGGCTGCTTTAAAGACATCGTTTCCGAGCATGAGTGCCAGTGAGGACATGTAGCCCCCATAGGACCAGCCCCAGATGCCAATGCGGCTGGCGTCGATATGCGGAAGGGCTCCAAGCTGGCGTGCCGCGGCGATCTGGTCGGCCACTTCATGCTTGCCTAAGTTGGCGTAGGTGACATGTTTAAAGTCTCTGCCCCGTGCGCCTGTTCCGCGGTTATCTACGCAGACGACGATATAGCCTTCCGCCACTAGGTGCTGGTGCCAAAAGTCCCGTGCGCCTCCCCAGCTGTCGGTCACTTGCTGGAGCCGGGGCCCCCATAGACGAACATCAGGACAGGGTACTGCTTATTCGGGTCGAAATTTACGGGCTTCAACTGGTACGCGTTTAGCGGTGTACCATCGGCGCCGTCCAGCTGAAAAAACTCCTTAGGGGCCAGTTGAAATCCTTTTAGCCGCTCCCGTAGGGCTGCATTATCTTCTAAGGTACTGAGCAGTTTGCCGTTACTTTCGTGCAGGGTCACTGTCATCGGGCTATCCGCCGCGGAGTGATAGTTGATAAAATAGCGGAAATCCTTACTCATACTCACGCGGTGCGTACCTTTCGCGGTGGTGAGCTGTTTTTTTCCTTTGCCGTTAAGGCCCACCACATACACGTGCCGCTCCAGAGGAGAGGCTTCCGAGGAGATGAAGTAAAGCTTACCGGCCTTCTCGTCCACGCCGATCAGGCTGTTCACCTCGAAAGGCCCATCTGTCAGCTGCCGAATCAGGCTGCCATCGTTAGCGTGGTGGTAGATATGCTTGTAGCCGTTCTGTTCGGAGGTACGGATAAAACCCTTATTTTGGCCCAGAAACAGGAAGTTATCGTTATAGTTGAGGTCCACATAGGTGGCGGCTTTCTCCTGTAGGAGCAGGGTGGAGCGCCCGTCTGCTGGGTTAGCATAGAAGAAATCGAGCTGGTTCTGTAGGCGGTTTAGCCGGATGTAGGCGAGCTGCTGGCTGTCTGCGGTCCAGTAGATGCGTGGCAGGTACTGATCTGTTTCGCTGCCGCTGTCCACGGTGGTGGTTTGGCCGCTGGCCAAATCGTAGATGTGGATACTGGTTTGCGCGTTTTTTTTCGCCAGCCTTCGGATATTTAAATTTATAATCTTCGGGGTACAGACTCCCCCACAGCTGCATGTTAAATTCGGGAACTTCGCGTTCATCGAAGCGGATGAAGGCCAGTTTTTTGCCGTCAGGCGACCATTCGAAGGCCTTCGACATGGAGAATTCCTCTTCATATACCCAGTCGGCGGAGCCGTTTATGATGGCGTTCCACTGGCCGTCTACGGTGACACGGCGGACTTCTCCTGTGGCTAGCGCTGCGATGTAGAGGTCGTTTTCGTAGACGAAAGCTACCTGCTTGTTATCAGGCGAGAGGGTAGCGTGCATGATTTTTTTTCCATCCATGAGGGTGGTTACCTGTCCGCTGGCCCGGTCGAAGACGTGGAAAATAGCCTTGCGGGAGCGACGATAGATGCTTTCCGGCTCGGTTTCGAGTAGCAGCATGCTCTCATCGGGGTTAAAGGCATAGGCGCTGATGCGCAAACCGAGGGCGGCTCCATCGGCGATGACGGCGGTCTGCTTGCCAGTGGCGAGCTCCATTTGCACGACTTTAGTGGCCCCGTTTTCGCGGCTTAGGGAGCTGTAAAAACGGCCATCGTTCATCCAGTTGATGCCTGTGACGCTGCGCTGGTTAAAGGCATCCGAGCGAAACACATCTTCTAGCGTGATCGGGCGCGCCTCCTGTGCCTCGACCTGCTGTGCCCCACCTAGTCTGAGCAGTGCACATAGGCTAAAGGCTATCCAATTTCTTTTTCTCATGATCGCATATTTTTGTAGGCGAATATACAGGTTTTCCCCTTGTGGCAAGGCACAATTTCGGAAAAGCGGGGGCCGAAAAGGATGGTAGGCCTGCGATTAGGCAAGTTTTCAGCCTGCCAAAAGCGGCGCGATAAGAAATCCCTTTAATTTTTCCGTTTTCATGCGGGAAGTCTGCTGTTTTTTGCAGTAATTCGTAGCACATATAAGCCGATTTCCAGCATGAAGAAAACGATCGCCTTGGTCACCGGTGGCTTTACCGGAGAGTCCGTTATTTCCCTGAAGAGTGCCGCTGTGGTGGCGCGTCTCCTCGACCCGGAGCGGTACGAGGTGTTCACGATTTTCGTCTACCCAGGTCGCTGGTATTACGAGACGGAGGGGCAGCAGTACCCGGTGAATCTGAATGATTTTTCTTTGGATTTGCCTAGCGGCAAAGTCACTTTCGATGGGGTGTTCAACTGCCTGCATGGCTCACCTGGAGAGGACGGTAAGCTGGCGGGGTATTTTGAGCTGATAGATATGCCTTACACTACGTGCGATGTGCTGACTTCAGCCATTACCATGAATAAAGCCTTTACCAAGGCCATCGTGGAGCCGATTCCGGAACTTTATGTGGCGAAAAGTGTGCGTTTGCAGCGCGGAGATGCGCAGGCGGCGGCGCGCGTATTAGCGGAGCTGCGCCTCCCCGTTTTTGTGAAGCCAAATAGTGGTGGGAGCAGTATCGGGATGTCGAAAGTAAAGGAGGAAGCGGCCTTAGAAGAGGCACTCCTGCGTGCTTTCCAAGAGGATTCGGAGGTGCTGGTGGAGGAATTTGTTTCCGGTAGAGAGTTTTCGATCGGTATGTATAAGGCAAAGGGCCAGGTCCATGTTTTGCCGGCCACGGAAATCGTAAGTTCTAAGGAGTTTTTTGATTTTGAGGCCAAGTATGTGGCAGGTGTCACGGAGGAAATTACTCCAGGTCGTATGTCGACAGAGGAAGTAGCGCGTGTGAAGCGCATCGCGGCTGCTGTGTATGAGGCGCTTGGCTGCAGGGGAGCGGTCCGTATGGATTATTTCCTACGCCACGAAGATGGTAAATGCTTTTTTATCGAACTGAATACTGTTCCAGGGCAGACCGAGACGAGCTTGATCTCCCAGCAGGTGCGTGCTGCGGGGATGGAGGTGCGCGATTTCTACACGCTGCTTATCGAGGCGATGTGGGAGTAGATTTTGGCCGTCCCGGCCAAGATCTTTTTTATCAAAAACCTTTTATGCACCGTCTCCTGCTGTGTCTGCGGGAGACGGCGTTTTTTTATTTCCCAGCGCGCTCTCGGAAGAAGCGTCTCCAGGCTTCGGGGTCACAGGGGTCCAGATCGCGGAAGCGTGGATCCCGCTGTAGGGTGGGGTGTTCGGGGTCAACCTGTAGGCGTAGCTCCGTTCTTCTGTTGCGCTGATGTTCCTCTTCTGGACAGGGCATGCCATCGCCACAGTCCTTTAGGAGGAGCTGTTCTCCGTACCAGCTTAGCGTAAGGCGGCTGGCGGGGATACCATGTCGGCGGTTCAAGTAGTCTTGAACGGCCAGTGCACGGCGTTCGCTGAGTGCCTCGTTATAGGCATCACTGGCGCGTGAATCGGTGTGGGATGCCACGAGTAGTGTAGTTTCTGGATAGCGTTTAAGGGCTTCTGCCAGTTGATCCAGACGCTCGGCGGCCTCTGGGCGGATAAAGGAGCGGTCTAGGTCATAGTAAATGGTGTCTTGCAGGAGGGTGAAGACCTGCAGGATAGGCTGCAGGCGATAGGTTCTCTCGATGTAGTTCATCGTCAGGTTTTTCGAGGTGATGCTGCTGTCTTCTAGTATGCGGTAGCCGGGGAGGTCGAGGCGGAGTGCAAAATCCCTTCCGATGCTTACCTCTGTGAAGAATTCCCCTACCCGGTTTTTGCGCAGCGCCAGCTCCTGCTCTTTCGTACGGTCGAGGAGTTCGGGGATTTCAGAAAAGGTCATTAGGGTGCCCGCGCAGTCTTCAAAGCGTGCGGTAAAGAAGACACGTCGATCTTCGATGCGGTAGATGTTATCTCCGGAGCCCTGGCGCAGCAGTCGATCCGAAGAGATGCTAAGGCCTCCTCGCTCGTTTTGGTAGTAGCCGAAGTCATCCCCGCCGCTGTTAAAGGGCGTGCCGAGGTTTTGGATTTGGCTGAAGTCATTTTCACCTATGTAGGCTTTGAAAATATCGAGTCCGCCGAGGGTGGGTGCTTGGTTAGAGGAAAAGTAGAGTTCTTCTCCGAAAAGGAAGGGGTAAACTTGATGGGCGGCATTGTTAATGGTCTCGCCTAAGTTTTCAGGCAGACCCTGTGTGCTCAGGTCTGTATGCAGGGCTACGCGGTAGAGGTCGAAGCCACCGAAGCCGCCTTCTTGGTCGCTGGCAAAATAGAGGTAGCCGCCGGCCTCATCCAGGTGAGGATGCTGGGCGGCATGTCGCTGCGGTGCATGGAAGGGTAGGGGAGAAATCTGAGTGACGCGACCGTCTTCCTGGAGTTCACCGCGGTAGATGGCGGGGTACAGGATACGCTGTTTTCTTCCTTCTGGTTTTTCTACGGCGGTGAAGAAAATGTGCTTGCTTTTAAGTGCGATGCTGGGGTCTTTCGTCATGAGGAAATCTTTCCCCTCGAAGCGTAGTTTTTCGGGCTCGCCCTCGGGGCTTTTCCGGTAGATCCACAGGTAGTCGCGATTGTTGCGCTCGTAGAAATCTTCTGCGGGGGTTTTGGGTTTTAGGTCGAGGCGGATGAGGGCTTTTTTACTTGCTCCACCTGTTCCGCGGTCGCTGCTCCAGTAGGCGTATCCGCGGCTGTCGTAGCGGAGTCCAAAGTCGCTTTGGGGGCTATTCAAGCGGCTGTCGGCTTCCAGATTTACGGTGGGTTCAGCTGCTTGTGCGGCGCGCATAAAGGCCATGTTAACAGCGTCCAGCTGAGATAGGCGAAAGCCGGACCTACCGAGGAGCTGTTCGAGCCGGAGGACGGGCATGTCTAGGCGAGCTCCTGCGCGGACATAGGCGCGGTAATCTTCCCGCTCGGGCTGGTGTTCTTTAATGATGCGCTGGTGCCAGTCGAAGGCCTCGGGGTAGCGATGCAGGGTGTCGTAGAGGGCGGCGATGCGTCGGGCATCGCGACCACTGGCGTTTTTCTCATAGCTTTTCAGCGCCAGCTCGAGGGCTTGCTGAAAGTTTCTTTGCTGCTGAAGGAGTTCTGTATAATCCGTGCGAAAGAGGGGGTTTTGCTGCGCAAAACTCTGGCTGTTTCCTCCCAGGCCCGCAGCGAGGAGGGCGATCAAAAGGAGGAAGCGTTTCGTAGCGTTTAGAACCATCTGGAATCTCGGATTTGTGTGGTTTTAGGAGAGAGGTAAATGCCTAGGGACACCTCATGGGAATTAAAGCGCAGGTCGCTGAGGGCATTCAGGTTGTGGTCATAGGCATACCCTAGTCGAAGTCCATCGCTTATAAAAACTTCTACGATGCTGCTACGGCATTACGTCGGTTCAGCGTCGGGGCTAGGTTTTCTTTTCCTGCGCGGACATTGCTCCGGTAGGAGCCCCCCACCCACAGACGAGATTTTAGGAGGAAAAGGGCATTTAGATCATAGTGAAGGGGTGCGCCCTGCACTTCTCGGACTAGGATAGAGGGCTTCAGCTGCACATCGGGGTGTAAGGGGATAAGGCCGCCGAGGAGCAGGAAAAAGTGTGGATCGGCGAGGGCAAGTTGGAATTCTTGCCGCTGCAGGGTACTTTGCGCCAGCAAATTATAGGCGCTAATTCCCCCGAAGAAATATTCGCTATGGTAGAATAAGCCAGGTGCATCAGCGGGGTGAAGGCCTGCATGTCCTGTCCGGGGACATCGGGATCGTCGGGGTCGAAGGCATTAAAAGCGGCGCGCAGCTGATAGGAGCCCACGCCTGCGCTCAGCCCTGCGGATAGAAACTGTTTTTCTCCCACTTGGATGCGGTAGGCGTAAGTAGCGGTCAACTGGCTATTCGCGGTGGGGCCGATTTCATCGTGAAAGGCGGCGATGCCCATGCCCATACGGGCTTCGTTCGCGCTCACATCAGCGCTGAAGGAGAAGGTTCGGGGTGCGCCAGGAAATGCGCTCCACTGATCGCGGAAGGTAGCTTGGGCGTAGCTTCTGCCTTGTAGCCGGCATAAGCGGGGTTTACATGGATCGGGTTAAAGAGGTACTGGCTGAACTGCGGCAACTGCTGGGCTGCAGTCGGGTAGGCCAGCAGGAGCAGCAGGGGCAGGAGGAGGGCGAAAAGGCTTAGGGGCTGCTTCATGGTGCTTGGTTTACTTGGATCCAACCTTTAAAATTGCGTTCCTCACCTGTTTCTGTGGTGACGGTGAGGATGTAGTAGTAGGTGCCGGAGACGAGGCCAGGGGCATTCCAGGAGTTGTTATAATTATTCATCTCGAAAACATGGTCGCCCCATCGATTCAAGATGACCACGCGATTTACGGGGAAGCGCGCCAGTCCGCGGATGCGCCAGGTATCGTTTCGTCCAGAGTTATTCGGGATAATGATATCCGGGATAAAGAAGATATCTGCGATGACGGCAGAGCTGGAGCTGTTATTGGCGACATTGGTTTCTTCTTGTTCCACGGAAATGGAGGCTGTATTTTGAAGTATAAAAGGGCGGTTATCGGCTGCACGCCGCACTTCCACGGTCAGGCGGATGCTGATGGTGCTGAAGGCGGGGAATTCGTCGATCGTCCAGCTAAGCACACGCTCGTCCTCCTGCTCAAAGCGCACGTCGAGGTCGCCTTCATTTTCAGAAATTTCCTGAGCGATGAAGCGTAAGGAGCTCGGCAGGATGTCTTCGATGCGGACCTGTGTGCCTATGACAGGGCTGAGGTTACTGGCGGTGATGCGGTACACGAGGGTTTCTCCCTGCCAAGCATCAGCTTGTTCACTCACTTTTACGATCGACACATCGATCGGTGGATCCTCTAGGCGCAGCAGGATCGTAGCTTCGTCACAGTTTCCGGGGTCGTTCGTTTCACAGATGCGGTAGCTAAGCAGGTAGGTCCCTGCTGGGTTTAATCCGGGGAGCAGAAAAAGCTCGCCGTCAGGGGACTGGCTGATGCCGATGAGTCCGCCTGCGTCTAGCAGGGTGAAGGTAAATTCACTGGCCCGAAGTGGATTGCCGTTTAAGAGGTCATTTGCGGTAGCAATGCCGATAAAACCTTCGTGATTCAGCGGAAAGGTACCGAAATCGACGTCTTGGGCTTCGATGATGTTACTGATGACAGTAAAAAGGATTTGTGCCGTACGGCAATTTGCTGGATTCGCGCGTTCACAGATTTCGTAGCCAACCGTGTAGGAGCCAGGAGGTGCTCCGGGCAGTATTTCGGGTACTCCTGCGGCATTTAGACGGATAAAGGCGGGCGGATTCAGCAGACGGAAGCTAACATTATCGGGGGAGGCGACGACTCCGTTTACGCGATCATTATCTAAAATACTAAAGGGAAGCACCCTCCCCCCTCCGCTAGAGGCAGGGAAATTTCGGTAGTCGTCATCTGTGGCGATTAGGGCATTCGCGAGCGCGGGCAAGACCGAGGCCACGTTATTCGTAGGGTCGGGATCATTCGTAGCAGCACTCACCTGTACTTCATTCAGGTAGTTCCCCGTGCTAAGGATGCGGGCAGTGACGCGCATGCGAACTGTATCGCCCACGGCCAAGCTGTCTAGCGTCCAGATCGGAGCTGTGTAGCTACCACGCTCTGGCACAGCACTTAACAGAGCGAGGCCTGAACCTGGATTTTCACGCACCTCTATGGCACTGGCTGTTTTCAACCCTAAATTGGTCAGGATGACCTGAAAAGCCACCGTATCATTAACGGCAAGAAGCTGGTTAGGCTGCTCTAGGATTTTGGCTATGGCCAAGTCTGCGCAGTCGGACAGGCCGATGGTTCGGGTAAAGGTACCGAAGCTGCCGCTGTTCCCGCTGGTGGCGCCATTGGCAGGGAATTCTACCAAAGCTACAGAGCTGGTGACCCCATTTCGGCCCCCATTTACGGTTTTGTTCGCGTTATCTTCCCGCACATTCAGGAGGATGCGTCCACCCCCTCCTCCACCGCCAGGACCTTCTGACTCTACCAGAAGGATGAGTTGATCGCCTCCTCGTCCGCCATTTGCGCTGAGGCGCAAACCGCTTCCTAGTCGGTCCGCTTGCGCTACGATGGTCCCTCCTCCACCGCCACCTCCAGCGGCATCGAGGTGTAAGTTACGGGTATTACCACCCGCTCCGCCGTCTGCGGTGATGCGGCCTGTTCCGGTGATTTGCTTGGCCATCAGGAGGATAAAGCCCCCACCTGCGCCCCCATCCCCGGCGGCGCTGTTATTGCCTTCTCCGGCACCACCACCACCTCCAAAATAGGCGGTATTTTCAGGATTTGTCAGCAGCAGGGGTCGGCCTCCTAATCCGCCGACGGCATCCCGTTTGGCGCGATTCCAGTTTGAAAAGACATCTTGTGCAGGCACTCCTGGGGCGATAAAATTCGCGGGGTAGGAGGGTCCATTCGTGCAAGCGTCTAAGTTGATGTTTGTAAAGGAATACCCGCCATGTCCCCCTCCGGAGGAATTGGTCAGGCGATTGCCATTAGCGATAAAATTAGGGTCTAGTGCCCATGCACCTGGGCTGCCGCAGCTACCAAAATCATTCATGACGCCAGCGCCACGAAACCAGTTGTCCGGGTTTCCGCCATTTGAGCCTCCTCCACCCCCGGCATTATGGGCATTTCCGCCCCCTCCGCCATTAGCGATAGCGCCACGTCCAAACTGCCCTCCGAAAAGGGTATTATACCGCTCTCCCCAGCCTGCCACACTTTCCCCTTTCATGGCGCCCCGTGCGGCGTTTCGGGATTTTAAGGCTGTCCAGAAGCTACTGTCTGCGGCTGAGGTGAGGTTATTCACGATACCACCACGGAACCCTGCTCCGACAGCATTTACCTCGCCTTCGATCTCCATATTATCGGCTTCCACAGCGATAACGCCTCCCCGACGGCGAGCCATGGACTCGGGACTACTGCCTGGAGCGAACACCTCTGCTCCCCAGGGGATGGACACGATTTCTGCTCCCGCGCTGACGCGCAAATTACGGAAGCGAGGCACGCGGATGGCTTGGACATTTGCATTCGCGACATAGGTTTTTTCCACGCCACAAGTGAGAAGAACGAGGTTTCCCTGAACGTCTGATACGACGACAAATTCATAATTTCCGGCCCCATTCAACTGGGTGACACGCCCGAACTGCTGGATTTGTTCTACCGTATCGATTTCCGCCCCTTGTGCTTGGTAGAGCATAATGAGGTCCCCAGGTGCGAGCGCATTGCTGGCAAAGGTCCCTGCGGGTGTTTGGATGTTTGGGGGAAGATAAGAAACGTTATCGCGATTTAGGTCGGCCAGATTCGCTACACGCAGCTGATTGTCCCCCGGGCGGATGTCTGATGTCACACGCGTATAGCGATTCAGCAGAAAACGTCCATTCGGTAATTCGAGCGTTTCTAAGGCAGTCTGTGCTTGTGCCTGCTGGGTTATGGAAGACCCGCAGCACAGCCAAAGGCTCAGGCAGCTGAAAAGAAAAAAAGAAAAAAGCTGGCGGTTCATAGTTTGGGTAATGATAGATAGGGTGCGTAAGAAAGCGGATTCTTGTCAGCATGGGCCCAGCTATTCGACGAAGCGTCTAAAAAATCCGATAAACACAAAATGTACACAAAAGTAAGGATAAAAAAAAGCGGCTCATCCCGAGCCGCCTTAATTTTATGCTATTCCAAAAGCTTTTCGTAGTGTATCCACGTAGTTTAATTTCTCCCATGGGAAGAGTTCTACTTCGAGGGTCAACTCCTTCTGATCTGGCGTGCGGAAGGTTTTCGTCACGATTTCCGGCTCACGCCCATGTGTCCATAGGCAGCGGTTTCCTCATAGATAGGATTGCGTAGGTTCAACCTATTTTCGATAGCATAGGGGCGCATGTCGAAAATTTCGCTGATTTTCTGCGCGATTTCCCCATCGCTAAGCCCCACTTTGGCGGTGCCATAGGTGTTCACGTAAATCCCCATCGGCTTCGCTACACCGATCGCATAGGAAACTTGCACCAGCATCTCATCGGCTACACCGGCGGCCACGGCGTTTTTTGCGATGTGGCGTGTGGCATAAGCAGCAGAGCGATCCACTTTAGATGGGTCTTTTCCGGAGAAGGCTCCGCCTCCATGGGCGCCCTTTCCACCGTAGGTGTCTACGATAATTTTTCTGCCCGTCAGTCCAGTGTCGCCATGCGGACCACCGATCACAAATTTGCCCGTAGGGTTAATATGATAGGTGATTTTATCTGTAAACAACTTTTGATTTTCAGGTTTCAGCTGTGCGACTACTCGTGGAATAAGGAGCTCGATCATGTCCTTCTTGATTTTGGCAAGCATGGTCGGCTCATCCGCGAAATCGTCATGCTGCGTCGAGATGACGATGGTGTCGATGCGCTGTGGGACATTATCGTCGCTGTATTCGATCGTCACCTGAGCCTTCGAATCTGGGCGCAGGTACTGAATGGCATCATTTTCACGACGCATGGCAGCGAGCTCCTTTAAAATTTTATGCGACAGATCGAGTGCCAGCGGCATGTAGTTATCCGTCTCCCGTGTGGCGTAGCCGAACATCATCCCCTGGTCTCCCGCACCCTGCTCTTCCGGGTTATCGCGGTCTACTCCTTGGTTGATGTCAGGAGACTGCTCATGGATAGCGGAAAGCACCCCGCAGGAGTTTCCGTCGAACATGTATTCCCCTTTCGTATAACCGATGCGGTTAATGACGTTACGGGCGATTTGCTGCACATCTAAATACGTATCTGATTTCACCTCACCGGCTAAAACCACCTGACCTGTCGTCACCAGGGTTTCACAGGCCACCTTTGATTTCGGGTCAAAAGCCAGGAAATGGTCGATCAGGGCGTCGGAAATTTGGTCAGCGATTTTATCAGGATGTCCTTCGGAGACGGACTCCGAAGTAAATAAGTATGGCATAGGGTTCGTTTTACACGTAAATACTAAGGCTGTTCCTTACAGGCCGTAAATTTAGGAAAACTTCTTAACATAAGCAGTTTCCCTCCCGAAATACTCCCTGAACGGTCGCCCCCTTTTCTGAATTCGGCGGGAGATTTCATCCTGTCGCTTAGGCTGCCTCTGCCAGAAATGTGTACCTTTGTAAGGATTAATGCTTAGCTTATGAACGAGAGGTATATGCAGCGCGGTGTCTCGGCTGCCAAAGAAGATGTGCATCGGGCCATTTCAGGCTTGGATAAAGGACTTTTTCCAAAGGCCTTTTGTAAAATCGTCCCCGATGTCCTCGGTGGTGATCCCGACTACTGTAACATCATGCATGCCGACGGCGCGGGCACGAAATCCAGCCTAGCTTATCTCTACTGGAAAGAAACAGGCGACCTGAGCGTCTGGAAGGGCATCGCCCAGGATGCCATCATCATGAATATCGACGACCTGCTCTGTGTGGGCGCTGTAGATAATATTTTGGTTTCCTCCACCATCGGGCGCAACAAGCACCTGATTCCCGGAGAGGTGATCGAAGCTCTGATTCAGGGCACGGAGGAAGTCCTCCAAATGCTGCGTGCACATGGGGTGCAGGTTTTGCTTACAGGCGGAGAGACTGCTGATGTGGGCGATCTGGTGCGCACCGTTATCGTGGACAGCACCGTGACCTGCCGGATGAAGCGCGCCGATGTGATCAGTAATGATCGTATCGCAGCAGGAAGCGTGATCGTAGGACTCGCCTCCTATGGGCAGGCAGACTATGAAACACAGTATAATGGCGGCATGGGCAGTAATGGGCTTACCTCTGCACGTCATGATGTTTTTCATCACGGCCTAGCGGCTAAATACCCCGAAAGTTTCGATCCGAGCGTCTCCGAAGACCTGGTGTACACCGGCTCCTTCCGTCTGACAGATCCACTGGAGGAGCTTGGCGTAGATGTGGGCCAGCTGGTTCTTTCTCCTACACGTACCTACGCGCCGGTCATGGTGGAGGTACTCAAGCAGTTCCGAAGCCAGATTCAGGGCATCGTCCACTGTAGCGGTGGTGCTCAGACGAAGGTGCTGCACTTTATCGAAGGCCTGCACGTCATTAAGGACCATCTTTTCCCCACACCGCCTCTTTTTAAGATTATTCAAGAGGAAAGCGGGACGGACTGGCAGGAGATGTACAAAGTCTTTAACATGGGGCATCGCCTCGAATTGTATGTCCCAGAAGAAATCGCCGGAGAAATCATTCGTATCAGCCAGTCCTTCGGGATCGAGGCGCAGGTGATCGGCCGCGTGGAGGCGGCACCAGTCAAGCAGGTGACGGTGAAAGGCGAGCATGGCACCTATCACTATTTCTAAACGCACGCTATTTTAACACTACAAAGGCCTTAGGGCCTTTTTTTAGGCATGAAAAAACGTCGCTCTTTTTTACACCGTCTGCTGCGAGGTCTGAGCTATATGTTGGGCTTTATGATGCTACTGTTTATGGCCCTGCTTAGCCCTGTGGACCGGCAGCCCCTAGAGGAAACGGACTTTTACAGGGAGGCCTTACGTCTGGTGGCAGAAAGTGCCATTTATAGTGGGGGAGAAGGTTTAGAGGCGGCCTGGGGCCAAATTTCCATGACTTCGGAGGAGCCAGTCGCGCTGCTGGGCTACCGTCCCCGGGGGCCTTACACCTTCGTCGCCGACTCCACCTACCTCAGGGGGCTACTTTTTCGAGAGGGTAGCCAAGAGGTGCTTTGGCTGAACTTTGAGCTTATGCTCGTCCACCCACACCTAGCAGAAAAAGTGGCTGAGCAGGTGCGTGTAGATCATCCGGATTTGATGCTTTTTTTCTCTGCCACTCATACGCACAGTGGGGCAGGGGGTACGGTGCCTGGGCTTGCTGGCCGCTTTGCATTTGGAGGCTATGATCCTGCTTTCGTTGCTTTTTTACAGGCGCAAAGCCAGCAGCTGTATCGGCAGTTACGGGAGCAGTTAGCACCTTATACCTTGGCCTACGGCCAAAAGGCGCTGCCGGACTTTGTCGTCAACCGAGTTTTTCCGGAGGCGGAGGTAGATCCTATGCTGCGGCAGGTGCAGCTGCGGCAGGAGGCGGATACGCTCGATTTGCTTTTTTTTCAGGCGCATCCGACGCTTTTGCCGGCGAAGTATATGGGGCTTTCGGGGGATTATCCAGCGCTGCTGCTGCAGGATTTAGCGGCACAAAGAACGGGTAGGCAGGCGATTTTTTTAGCGGGGCCGGTGGGTAGTCATGGAGCTGGCGTGGGCGAGCGCAGTCGGGAGGCTATGGAGGGCTATGCGCGTGCGCTCAGTCAGGCGGTGGCCGAGCTGCCGGTGCAGGAGATAGAATCGGAAGCGCTGCGGGTTTTGGATTTTCCGCTGCCCCTGCGGGCGCCACAGTATCGGATTCATCGGCATGTCAGTCTGCGTCCTTGGGTGTTTCGCTGGCTTTTCGGTGATGTGGGCGCACGGGTGCAGGCTTTCCGAAAGGGAGACTGGCTGCATGTGAGCCTTCCGGCGGAGGTGTCTGGCATGCTGATGCCGGCTTGGGAGCGCTATGCAGAGGAGCGGGGATTGCTGCTGACGCTCTCCTGCTTTAATGGAGGCTATACGGGTTATGTGACGGTGGATGCCTGGTATGACCTTCCCGTGTATGAGGCGCGGGACATGTCTTGGTTCGGGCCAGATCAGGCGGCTTATTTGGATGCGGTCATGCGCGCCCTGATTGAGCGCATGGCACTGTTAGAGTAGCGGGATTTTTAGCTTTAGGGGGCGCTGTATCCCTAATCTGAGTCTGAAGAAGAGGCAGGGCGTGCCCTTTGTCCCTCTGGGACGTCTAAAAAGGCACCACTTAAAGAGGTGAGCGCGGATAATAGGAAGAAAAGTAAGGAAAAAGCCACTGCTACGGGAGCTTCGATGGCCAGGTAGTCAGGGCTGTAGATGAAGACCAGTTCGCGGGCGCCTACTCCGCCGATGGTCAGGGGTAAAACGGCGACCATAGAAGAGAGCAGAAAGACGAACTGATAGGGCAAGTGGCCGTCCGGGATGCCGAGGGCAAGGAGCAGGGCGTAGACGGTGCCGAGCTGAGCGATTTGCCCACCGAAGGAATAGGCATTTGCGGACCAAAAGCTGCCGATGAAGGGCGTGAAAAACAGCCGATGGGCGCCATACCAAAGGGGCAGTAGCAGAAGGGCTCCGGCGCCGAGCACGTAGGGGGCTGGGGGCAAAAGGCGGCTCAGCGGTTCGAGTAGGCCGAAGCCAAGCAGGAAGAGCAGGCCGAAGATGGCCACTAATCCTCCGAGCCGATCCAGTAGGGTGGCTTGGAGGAGGGCGCGCAAGCTGGTCTGTCCGGATTTTTTAAGGAGGTACACTTTATAGCCATCTCCTCCGATACCCCCTGGCAGGAAGAGGTTATAGAACATGCCGATGGCGTACAAGCGGAGGTTGTCGGCACGATTTATAGGAATCTGGAGGGCGCGGTAATAATCATGCAGGCGAAAGGCAGTGAGGACCTTGCTGCAGATAAACAGGAGCCAGGCCACGAGGACATAGCCAGGGTGCAGCTGGCGCAAAAGGTCCCCTAGCGCTGCGGTGTCGATCTTGCGGAAGACCAGGTAGAGCGCTAGGGCGGTGAGGGCTAGCTTGAGGGCAAGTTTAAACGCTTTCGTGTTCACCCTGGTAGACGGCTTTTATGCGGTAGGTTTTCTTATCCTGCGATTCGAAGTAGGTACGGATGATGACTTCGGCGATGAGTCCTGTGGTTATGAGCTGTATGCCACCGATAAAGAGGATAAAGCCGAGTAGGAGCATGGGTCTGCCCCAGATGTCTTCGCCTGCGATCTTCAGAGCCAGCATATATATGTTAATCAAAACTCCGATAAAGAGAGCCAGCAAGCCGAAGGAACCGAAGATGTGGATGGGGCGCAGGAAGTACTTTTGGAAGAAGAGCATCAGGATGAGGTCTGCCATCACCTTAAAGGTGCGGCTGAGCCCATATTTGGAGGTGCCATGGATACGAGGGTGGTGTTTCACATCGACTTCGGTCATACGTGCGCCCTCTTGTTTGGCTAAAACGGGGATAAAGCGGTGGAGCTCACCGTATAGGCCCATATTTTGGGCGATATGAGCGCGATAGACGCGCAGTGTGCAGCCGTAATCATTCAGGTACACTTTCGTGGTATTTCGGATGATCCAGTTGGCGATTTTACTGGGAATTTTGCGTAGAACAAAGCCATCTTGGCGGTTAGCACGGCGGCCGGCTACTACGTCCCAGTCCTCTTCCATGGCTTTTTTGAGCATGCCTGGGATGTCGGAGGGGTCGTTTTGGAGGTCTCCATCCATGGTAGCGATGTAGGCTCCGGTAGCAGCATCGATTCCGGCAGCTAGCGCGGTGGTCTGTCCGTAGTTTTTATTAAAAATAAGTAGGCGTGTCCGGCTGTTTGCGTACTTTTTTACTTCTTCCACGGTACGGTCCGTAGCGCCGTCTTCCACTAAAATAACTTCGTAGTCGATCCCCTCCAGAGCCGCGTAAGTTTGGGCTAATAGTGGCTGGATATTATCTTCTTCGTTATATACGGTGATGACAACCGACAGGGTGGGGCTTTTCATAGCAACAATATTTTCACACAATGGGACGTGGAGGTATGGAGCGCAAATATAGCAATTAATTCTTGGCTATGCTGCCGAGGCTTGAGAAGTGCTTGGAGCAGCTACTTTTAATAGGTTTTGATGTCCACTTCTTGGATGTGAATCAGGTTTTCGAATACCCCGATTTGGAAGCTGTGCAGGGTTTCGCCTCGGTAGTGGATGGGGAAGGAGCTGAGGTGGAGCGTCTGTTCAAATCCTTCGACGACGGCAGGCTGAATTTCTGCCGACCGTGTAAGGTAAATGCCGATAATTTGCTGTCCTTCAAACCGTTTTATTCCTGGCCACAGGTCGAACTGGTTCATCCTTCTGCCCATATTGATGACGTAGGTTTGAGGTTGCTGGCGCAGATAAAACGCCATGGAGGATGCGGTATGGTAGTCATCACTAAAGACGAAGTAGGGTTTATCCGCATTTTCAGAAATGAGCCGATCTACCTCAACCGCTAGGCTTTCATAGCCAGCCAAACGTTTAAAGGGGTCCTTTGCTGGGGGGACTAGGCGATGCCAGGGGCTATTGGTTTTTTGCTGCAGCGGGAGCAAAAACAGGGCATAGAGCAGTAGGGTGTTAAGGGTGAGTGCTCCATAGGTGTAGGACGTCCACTTTGGCGCTCTGCGCCCTAGACTACGAAGGATAAAAATGGGGATAGGAACCAGGCGAAGGCAGGCCAGTTTACATAAACGGGTTTCTGGATAGCGATGAGAAGAAAGAGGACCCAGGTGATGCTGCTGCTGTAGAGGAGGAAGCGGAGGCTGGGGGATGTTTCGTGTCGAAGGTCTTTTAGCACGAGCATAGCAGAGGCAGGTAGAAGGGGGAGAAGAATCCGAGCTGTCCGCCGATGTATTCGCCGAGCCGGGCAGGGAGTGAGGGGCCGGTGCTGGTGCCTGCGACTCCTCCGAGGGTGCCGACATGGCGGAAGGTTACGAAGTCATTTTGGAGATTCCAGTACAGCACGGGGATGAGGGAAAGTAGGCTGATGCCCAGCATGAGGTAGGGGCCTGCTTTTTTCCAGGTGGAGGGGCTCTGCAGGGTCATGAAAAGGGCCCATGTGGGAAGGAGGAGCACCATGATGTTCTTTGATAGGATGCCGAGTAGTAGGCAAATTCCGAGGGCTATCCAGTGTTTAAGGGCGGGCTGTTCGATCGTTTTTACGGAAAGATAGAGCCCGAGTGTCCAGAAAAAGTACAGGGAGGAGTCCGTCGTATGAAAGAGGGAGGCGATATGGAGGAAGGGGCTGCAGAGCAGCAAAAGACTGGCGATTAACGCTTGCTTCGGGTTTAGGAAGCGCAGGGTCAGGCGGTAGAAAACGATGAGGGTGGCGGCGTGGAAGAAGAGGGCATTCGCTTTTATGGCCCACCAGGTATCTCCAAACAGGGCGCTGCTGATGGCATTATATACGGCGATGAGTAGGGGCTTCGAGTAGTAGTTCCAGTCGAGGTGCTTCGACCAGAGCCAGTACTGGGCTTCTTCTGTGAAGATAGATAGTCCACTAAAAGCGAAAAAGGCGATTTTCAGCAGGGCGCTGCCGATGATGGCAAGTAGGAGGAGGCGAAAATAGGGAGAGCTTTTCTGGTCCATGGGCTTATATTTTCCCAAAGGTCGAAAAAAAAGCCTCCCGACGGGAGGCTTTTAAAGAAAAAATGGGTGATAGCTGTGAGGAGCCTACTGTCTGGCGAGCACTACTTTCTCTTTGAACTTTTTAATCTGACGGCGGAGGCCTTCTATGGCATCGTCAGCTGCGGCCTCGAAGGAGTCTGCTTGGCTTTTCGCGAAGAGCTGTTTCCCGGGTACATTCAATTTAATTTCAATTAGTTTATTTTCATTGTTTTCATTTTTATCGAGTCTCATAAAAACTTCACCGTCGATGATGCGATCATAGAAAGTGTCCAACTTATCGGCTTTTTTCTGAACGAAGTCGATTAATTTTTGATCGGCATCGAAATGAATGGAATGCATTTGAAGTTTCATAGTATTCAAATTTAAGTTAAACGTATATTAAGCTTTAGGATGTGCTTGGTCAAACACCGCCTTCAGTTTTTCGATAGCATTATGGGTGTAAACCTGTGTGGCAGCGAGTCCGCTGTGGCCGAGTAGTTCTTTTACGGCGTTTAGGTCTGCCCCTTTGTTGAGGAGATGGGTCGCAAAAGTATGCCGCAGCACATGGGGACTCCGTTTCGTGGTTTGTGCCACGTGGTCGAGGTAGTGCCGAACAATGCGGTAAACTTTCATGGGATATAGTGGTTCTCTTGTATTCTTAACGATAAAATAATCACTCTTATTGATATTCGAAAACGTTTTCTCGTAATCTTTTTTATACGAAATTAAATTTCCTAAAAGTGGCTTTGGAATTGGTATAATTCTTTCTTTTTTTCTTTTGCCAAATACTTTTAGTTGCTGCTCAGGTATGGAAATGGCCTCCCAGCGCAGGCCTAGCAGCTCTGAAAGTCGAATGCCGGTATAATAGAGTGTGGCGAGGAGGACATAGTCGCGCTTGCCTTCGAAAGTATCCGGGTAAGGGAGTTCATGGAGCAGACTTTCGATACCTGCATCTGAAATAAATTCAGGTAATTTTCGAGCTGTTTTTAAGCTTTGAAGTTTTAGGGTGGGATCGCTGCTGATGTGGTTTTCCCGTAAGCAGAAGTGGTAAAAGGATTTTAGCGTGGCTATTTTTCTGTTAACACTACGGGCTTGGATGCCGCTATCCACGAGGTGGATGATGAAGGCACGGAGCTCACGGTGGCTGCAGTGCGTGATGGACACCTCAGGATAATGTTCTTCCAAGAATAGGCTCAGCTGTTTCAGGTCTGTCGCATAAGCGGTACAGGTGTGTGTGCTGTAGCGTTTTTCGTAAGTGAGGTGATTTAGGAAGCTGTCAACCATGCCTGACGGGTTAAATCTTTCCTTAAGGTAGTATGTTTTGGGCAGAAATCCTATTGCGGGCTAAGGGCAGGTTTCAGGGGCTTGCCTTTGGCAAAAAAAGGATCGGATGGGAGGGGGATAGGGGAAAAAAGAAACGCACGACTCTGGAGGATTTCCGGAATCGTGCGTCGGTGTTCGTCTTATAGAAAAACTTACTGGCCTGCTTCGGTTTGAAGACGCTGCTTGTAAGCCGCTTTGATGACTTGATCTCTTCTTTTTACAGAAGGTTTCACAAAATGCTGACGCGCTCTTAGTTCTCTAATAGCACCTGTTCTGTCGAACTTCTTTTTAAAACGCTTCAGCGCTTTCTCGATAGACTCGTTTTCTTTTACGTTTACTACGATCATATGTATACACCTCCTTTCAGCTTGCAAAGGTAGTGAAAAGGATTCATTCTCCCAAAGTAATCCAAGGAATATGTGCTTATCCTCTTGGTTTCGGGTGATCTTGCTACCTGTGGGGTATGTCCAGAACCGTGCGGATGGGGCATTAGCCAAGTTTTAGAGCGGGCTTGTCTAAAGTGGGCTTGCCTTTTTGGGATTATGTGAAGGGAGGGGGGATCGCCGTAAAAAAAAGCGCGTAAGTCAAAAGATCCCTTTTGCTTACGCGCTTGCATACTGTATGTGTTTTGGTAACGGTTAATCGCTCTACTTCAGGAAGTGATAAGCGATTAGGAAAGCACTTTTTCTACGAGTAGAACGATTTTATTGTCTTTCACTTCTACCACACCACCGTCTACGACCATGCTGGCTTTGCCCGCAGGGCCACTGTAAGCGACTACCCCTTTCGCTAGTGCGGAAACGATAGCTGCGTGGTTTTGAAGAACCTGAAAGGAACCGTTCGCTCCGGGGAAAGTAGCTTCTGTTACTTGACCTTCGAAGATTTTCTTATCAGGTGTTACGATTTCAAGTTGCATCATGCGGATTCCTTATTTTACTTCAGCAAGCATTTTTTCACCTTTCGCGATGGCATCTTCGATGCTACCTACGAGGTTAAAGGCTGCTTCAGGGAGGTGATCTAACTCACCATCCATGATCATGTTAAATCCTTTGATGGTGTCTTTAATGTCTACGAGAACTCCTTTAAGGCCTGTAAACTGCTCCGCTACGTGGAAAGGCTGAGAAAGGAAACGCTGTACACGACGCGCGCGGTGTACGACTAACTTATCTTCTTCGGATAATTCTTCCATACCGAGGATGGCGATGATATCCTGAAGTTCTTTATAACGCTGTAAGATTTCTTTCACACGCTGTGCACATCCGTAATGCTCTTCTCCAAGGATATCTGGAGAAAGAATTCGGGAAGTAGAATCTAGAGGATCCACAGCTGGGTAGATACCTAGCTCGGCGATTTTACGTGATAGTACAGTAGTAGCATCCAAGTGTGCGAAAGTAGTCGCAGGCGCTGGATCGGTTAAGTCATCCGCAGGTACGTAAACGGCCTGTACAGAAGTAATGGATCCATTTTTCGTAGAGGTAATACGCTCTTGCATCGCTCCCATTTCCGTGGCTAGCGTCGGCTGATACCCTACCGCTGAAGGCATACGGCCAAGAAGGGCGGATACCTCAGAACCTGCCTGCGTGAAGCGGAAGATGTTATCGATGAAGAAAAGGATATCTTTCCCTTGACCATCTCCTTCACCATCACGGTAATATTCCGCAAGTGTAAGACCTGTTAACGCCACACGTGCACGGGCCCCAGGAGGCTCGTTCATCTGACCGAACACGAAAGTCGCCTTAGACTCTTCTAATTTCTTTAGATCCACTTTAGAAAGATCCCAACCACCCTCGTTTTCGAGACTGTGAACGAAGTCATCACCGTAGGTTACGATGCCTGATTCGATCATCTCGCGAAGTAGGTCATTTCCTTCACGTGTACGTTCACCTACCCCTGCGAATACAGATAAACCGGAGTATGCTTTTGCGATGTTATTAATAAGTTCCTGAATCAATACCGTCTTTCCTACACCGGCACCACCGAACAAACCGATTTTACCCCCTTTGGCATAAGGCTCGATGAGGTCGATTACCTTAATACCTGTATATAATACCTCGGTAGAAGTAGACAGGTCTTCGAATAATGGCGCAGAGCGGTGAATTGGTAAGCGCTTGGTGTTTTCTACTTGAGGAAGGCCATCGATCGCCTCTCCTACTACATTAAAGAGACGTCCTTTGATACCTTCACCGGTAGGAACAGAAATAGGGCCTTCTAAATCCTTCGCCTCCATGCCGCGCACCATACCCTCAGAAGAGTCCATCGCGATCGTTCTCACGCGGTCCTCACCTAAGTGCTGCTGCACTTCCAAAACCACTTTTTGACCGTTCTCCTTTACTACCTCGAGGGCGTCCAGGATGTTAGGTAATTTCCCCCCTTCAAAGGAGATGTCCACCACTGGACCAATTACCTGCGTTATCTTACCAATATTTGCCATTTTAATGTATTGATGTAAAAAAGGAATGACGTGTTTTTTAAACTCGCATGCAAAATTAATTATAAAAGCTTAATGCGAAAGGATATGCCCGTAATAAATGCGGAATTGTTTCTAAACTGGGGCACTAACTTGGTCATTAGCTATACAAAAGGCGACTTTTGGAAAAATTTTATACTACTTCTTGCCTTTATCGGACCTTTTCACCGTGTCCCTGTTTTCTTAGGCATTACTTTTCCCGTGGACTTTAGCAGCATGAGTGTGCGCGTAAACGTAGGTAGAGGGTTTTGGTTGCGGCTTTTACGTAATATTTTTTATATGTAACTAGCATTAAATGTGCTATTTATAGCTTCGATAGCTTCTGGAATCCAATAGATTTTTTCAATTAATACTTATTTGGATTTAATCTAAAGACACGCCATCTTTGTGTTATTAAAATTAAATCTAAATAAATGAGCAGACTTTGGATCTTGTGCCTGGCGTTCCTTTTGGCCTGCGGCCAAAACCAACCTACAGAACAGCAAGGGGAGGAAAAACTGATCGGAAAGCTGATTACAGCAGGGGGAACGGTGACGGAAATCGTTCACGCGCTGGGCTATGGGGAGCATATTATCGCGACAGACATCACGTCTACCTACCCGAAAGAGATGCAAGCGCTTCCAAGCATCGGCTACCGAAATCAGATTAAAGCAGAGGGAATTCTCGCCCTCGGGGCGGATATGCTCCTAGCAGAGGAAGGGTATCTGACCGATGATGTTGTTTCCCAGCTGGAGGCTACAGGGGTTAAGTTGGCCTTTTTTCCTAAGCCAAAGCATATCGAAGAAACCTATGCCGTAATCGCTGAAATAGGGGCTTTTCTGGATGTCCCGGAGCGTGCGGAGTCCCTGCTGAGTCGCATAAAAGAAGAGGAAAAGACACTCTACGCCTACCTGAATGAGCAGGAAAAAGAAACTACCCCACGCGTGCTATTTATCATGGCTCGGGGTCCAGAAACAGTATTTATCGCTGGAAAGGAAACTTTTGCGGAAAATATTATTCGTATGGCAGGGGCAGAGCCAGCCGCATTAGGTTTCCAGGATTTTGTTCCCCTGACCCCTGAGGCACTGCTGGAAATCGACCCGGATTATATTCTTTTGTTCGACTCAGGCATGCAGGCCATGGGTGGGCAGGAGGGCTTGCGCCAAATCCGCGGGATGGAAAACTTGCGCGCCTATACCTCTGGAAATGTATTGGCCTTCGACGGGCACTACCTGTCGGGCTTTGGACCCCGTGTGGCTCAGGCTGCCTTGGAACTTGCCCGTGCGACTTACCCTATGAATTGAGATGAAAACACTCCGCGCTACCGATTCGAAATCTACCCAAGCGGCACGCTTTTTCAGTGTGCTCGGCTTCGCGCTACTGTGCATGCTTCTTTTTAGCATGACGCGTGGGGCGTATGTACTGGATGCGGAGCGCATGTGGGCCGTGTTTTTACATGGAATAGGCATCGAGCATGCTGCCTTTAGGGCGCAAGATTTACATGTTTTAGTGCATCTACGCCTTCCAAGGGTGCTTTTAGCGGCACTTGTGGGGGGTGGGCTTGGCTTGGCTGGGGCGGCGCTTCAGGGCCTCTTCCGTAATCCGCTCGTGGAGCCCGGCCTCATCGGGGTGAGCGCAGGATCCGCCCTGTTCGCCGTTATCTTGATTGTATTCGGCCCGCTTATTCCGCTAGTGGCAGTTGTTCCTATCCGATTTTTGCTCCCCTTGGCAGCCTTTTCCGGCGGCCTTTTGGTCACCTTCCTGGTCTATCGCTTGGGAAGCTTGGGGGGGAAAACCGATATCTCGCTGCTGATCCTAGCCGGGGTAGCGCTAAATGCGCTGGCGGGAGCACTGATTGGGCTCGTCATCTATTATGCAGACGATGCGGCGCTGCGCAATTTTACCTTCTGGAGCCTCGGAGATGTAGGGGGTGCCAACTGGGATAAGTTTCAATTGGCCTTCCTTTTTATGGTTCCCGCGCTAGTTCTGATCATCAGTCAGTATCGGGCCTTAAATGCTTTGGCGATCGGGGAGCAGGAAGCCTTTCACATGGGGATAGATGTGCAGCGCGTGAAGGGGATTTTGCTGCTCTGCAGCGCCTTATCGTCGGAACCGCAGTCGCCTTCACCGGTACCATCGGCTTCGTGGGGCTAATCGTGCCGCATCTCATTCGCATGTGGCAGGGGGCGGATCATCGCTTGGTGTTAGGGGGTTCCTTCTTACTGGGTGCCTTTCTGCTTACCCTTGCGGATCTGCTCGCCAGAACCTTGGTGGCGCCGGCGGAACTGCCCATCGGTATCATTACCGCACTGCTTGGGGCACCGTTTTTTATCTATTTAATCATGCAAGTTAAACGTACCAGATAATGTTAGAAGCGAAAGGGATAAGTGCACGTTTAGGAGGGAGAACCATCGTTCATCAGGTGAATCTTCGGTTTACACCGGGCAAATTTTCAGTGATTTTAGGCCCGAATGGCGCTGGAAAGTCCACACTCTTTGGGCTACTGTCTGGTGATCAGGCTTGCGCCAAAGGGGAGGTCTTATATAATGCTCAGCCGCTGCGTGGGTTGAAGCCTAAGGCGCTGGCCCGTGTACGTGCGGTTATGCCGCAGCATAGCACGCTTACCTTTCCCTTTCGGGCGCAGGAAGTGGTCGAACTGGGCCTGCTAGCGGGGGATAGCCGCAGCGGTCAGGAGCGAGTAGAAGAAGCGATGGAAGCTTGTCAAGTGCTGCATCTTCGCGATAAATTTTACAATCAACTGTCAGGGGGTGAGCGGCAGCGGGTGCAGCTGGCACGCGTATTAACCCAGCTTTGGGATCCCCAACCTTTTCCACGCTATCTGCTGCTGGATGAGCCGATTTCTTCCATGGACATCGCGCAGCAGCACCATGTCTTACACCTGCTGAAGCGCTTACGTCAGCGTAACATCGCCGTGATCGCGATTTTACATGACCTGAGTCTAGCGGCTAACTATGCAGATGAGGTCGTGCTTCTAAAAGCGGGTGAACTTCAGGGACAAGGAAGTACAGCGGAAATGATGACGAATGCACGTCTCGCGAATCTCTTCGATCATCCTATCGAGGTGAGGCGCCAAGACTTTGGGATGCTCTCTGTGCACAGCGTACCGCACCCGGTCACAAATTGGAATAAAAATTTAGCATAAGATACTATGGAAACGACGATCAAAGCCCCTAAAATGGAGGCATTAAAGCAGGCTTGGGCGGAATTAAAAGCAGCATCGCCTCAGCTGCGCATTCGAGACGCCGCGACACAGCTGGGTGTATCGGAATTGGAGCTGTTAGTGACCCAGTTAGGTGAAGGCGTGACCCGATTAAACGCTGCCTTCGATGAGCAGTTAAAGCAGTTTCCTGCCTTGGGTAGGGTGATGGCGCTCACGCGCAATGAAGGCTGCGTGCTCGAGCACAAAGGTCCTTTCCAAAAAATCTCTTTGCATGGCGCCATGCCTCAGGTGGTGGCTACGGTTATCGGCCCTATCGAGCAGCGTGTTTTTCTTTCAGGTTGGAAATATGGTTTTGCCGTGGTGCAGGACAGCCCGCGCGGCGTGATGCGCAGCTTGCAGTACTTTGATGGTGAAGGACAAGCGGTGCTCAAAGTGTTTATGCAGACGAAGTCTAATTTAGACGCTTTCGATGAATTCGTTCGCAAGTATGAGGCAGAAGAGCAGGAAGCTGACTTTGCGCTAGCCGCTTATCCAACTCCCGTTTATGCGGAGGAGATCGACGTGACAGCCTTCCGGTTGGCATGGGAAAATATGAAAGATACCCATGATTTCTTCGGTATGCTGAAGACGTTTAATGTGCATCGCTTAGAAGCTTTAAAACTGATCGGCAAGCCTTGGGCTTATCCTGTGGACCGCCTGGAGGCAGTGCGCACGATTTTACATGTGGCTTCAGAAAAGCAGCTGCCGATTATGATTTTCGCCGGCAACAGAGGGAATATTCAAATTCATCAAGGGAAGGTAAAGAATATCAAACAGTTCGGCACTTGGCTGAATGTTATGGATCCGGATTTCAACATGCACCTAAATGAGGAGCAGGTGGCTTCTGCGTGGGTGGTGCATAAGCAAACCACAGATGGTTTGGTTTCTTCTGTGGAGCTTTTTGACGCTGCTGGAGAGATGATCGCTCAGTTTTTTGGCTTACGTAAGCGGGTCTGGCTCAAAACCAGACGTGGAAAGAAATTATTGATAGCTTGGTTTAATGTTGTGGAAAAGAGCGGGTGGCTTTCACCCGCTTTTCTTGAGACTTATGTGTAGATTTAATCTAAATAAAATCAGTGTATGGGTTTTCACATTCCATTTGGTTTTTCTATCGCTACAGGTGGCTGCCGCTGAGGGGCTGATGAAAGTGCAGGTGAAGGATCAGAAGGGAGCGGGAATACCCTTCGCTACGATACGGCTGGAGTCCGGCGGTGGCGTGGTGACGAATGAATATGGGGAAGCGGAGATTTTATTAGAGCAGGCGGCTGCCCGTGTGGAGGTATCTGCAGCAGGCTTCGAACCGCTTAAAGTACGTTTAGATGGCACCCGTGAATTTGTAGAAATTTTACTGAAAGAGCGTATTTCCGACTTAGAAGAAGTGGTCGTCACAGGGAATTTCGAGGCCCAGTCAGCGCGGCAGTCCGTTTATCAGGTGCGCAGCATCGATAAGGCGGTCATTCAAAAGCGTGCGGCTGGAAACATGCAGGAGGTGCTCAACACGGAATTAGGAATCCGTTT
Source organism: Nitritalea halalkaliphila LW7 (assembly GCF_000265075.1). Taxonomy (GTDB): domain Bacteria; phylum Bacteroidota; class Bacteroidia; order Cytophagales; family Cyclobacteriaceae; genus Nitritalea; species Nitritalea halalkaliphila. The sequence continues at coordinate 218,280 of NZ_AJYA01000002.1, forward strand.
TTCTCAGGATAATGCCTTAGGTGCGAGTAACTTGGAGCTCAACGGTCTTTCGGGTCAAAATGTTAAGATTCTCATCGACGGTGTGCCGATGGTGGGCCGTCAGGGGGTGTCGAATGAGATCAACATTAACCAAATCGATATCAATCAGATCGAGCGGATCGAAATCGTGGAGGGGCCCATGTCGGTCATTTATGGTGCGGATGCTTTAGCGGGTGTGATTAACATCATTACCAAGGCGGGTTCGGGTAGCTTGCAGCAAAACCAATGGACGCTTTCCGCACGCCTTCAGGAGGAAACTGTGGGCGCGGAGTATCAACCTTTCGCTGGCCGAGGAAATCATATTCGCAGTATCAGCGGTGCTGGCCGTTTCGGTGCAGTGGGATTTAATGCCGGGATATCATCGAATAGCTTTGGTGGCTGGCAGGGTGATATCGAAGGCCGTCAGTTTGACTGGTTGCCGCGTGAACAGTTTTTCGCGAACGCGGGCCTGAACTATACGAAAGGCATTCTCACCTTAGACTACCACATAGACTATATGTGGGAGGACATTTTCTCTCCTGGGCCGGAAAGTCGTCTGGAGTGGATCGATCAAAACTTCATCACAAATCGACAGATGCACCGTTTAAATGGTGCGCTGAATTTACCTGGACGCTTTAAACTCTCTTGGCAAGGGGCCTATACGCATTTCACGCGCGATACAGAGGTAACTGTCACCAATGTCCGTACAGGGGAGCGTTTTCCTTCGCAGGCACCGGGTGCTCAGGCGCGCCTCTTGTATAATGGTCTGACTTGGCGCATGCTAGGGAGCTGGCAGGTGAATGATAAGTTGAATATCCAGCCGGGTATCGACATTAATGTGGAAGATGGTGTCGGGGATCGGATTTCAGAAAATGAGGGGATCGGCGATTATGCAGCCTTTTTATCTGCTGAGTGGAGCCCGACGCCGCGCATAAAAATCCGTCCGGGTATCCGCAGTGCCTATAATACGGCCTTCAGCCCACCTCCATTCATTCCCTCACTTAACACGAAATTTATTTTGAAGGAAGGCTTAGATCTACGTTTGGCGTACGCCAAAGGGTTCCGGGCTCCTTCCATTCGGGAAATGTACTTCGATTTCTTTGACGCCAGTCACAGTATTCGTGGGAATCCAGATCTGCAGGCAGAGATTTCGGATGCTTTTAACGGTTCCTTACAGTATCAAAATTATCAGTTCTTCGGGCTGAAAAGTACCTCTAACCTGAGTTTCTTTTATAACGATGTGCGGAATCAAATCGCCTTCGGTGTAGATCCACGAGATGTCCGCATCACGACCCTGTTTAATGTAGAGCGCTTTCGGACTACGGGCTGGCTCTTTACCCAGAGTTTCAGTCGGGGTGTGGTGAGTGGAAATGTAGGGTACTCCCGTATCGGTCGTTTTAACCGCATCGGTCAAGGGGTGGAAGGACTAACGCTACCGAATTTCGTATGGGCAAATGAGGTGACGGCGAATTTAATGGTGCAGCTGCCTGTATGGGATCTGGGGCTAAATGTTTTTTACAAGTATAATGGCGCCCTGCCAGGTTTCGAGCAGACGGTGGATAGCACAGCTGAGAACCCAGAGTTTCGGGAGATTTTACTGGAAGGCTTTCACTGGATGGATCTGACGCTTACCAAGCCGATCGGTGAGCATCTGATGCTAACCACAGGTGTCCGAAACATGATGGATATCGGGCGCATCAACAGTACCGCCCAAAACGGCGGTGCGCATGGAGGTGGACCGGAGCGCCCGATGGGCTATGGCCGATCCTATTTCTTAGGAATAACTTATCAATTCAATAAAAAATAAGCAAGTATCGTATGAAGTATTTACCGATTGTACTTTCTGTCATGATGGCAGGCGTACTCAGTGTGTCCTGTAGCGAAGATAATAATCCAGTAGTAGCGGTGGAGCCCACTGCAGAAGAGGGTTTTATCGAAATTAATGGAGGTGGGGCGAGTTTCCCTAACATGGTTTTCGTGAATTTAAGTGAAGAGGAGCAGGTGGCTGTCCCCCGGGAGAGCTGGGATCTAAGCTTCACGAATGGCTCCGGCTTCGAGGTGCTTATTAATGGTACTACAGGAGCGATGGCCTATCCTACGGGCAAGCAAACCTTCGAAGAAGTGGAGGCGGAAACGATGGAGATGCTCCGCACGGAAGGCAAGCTGGTGCTCGACTTTAACAACATGGTGAGCCGCCGTTATGTGGACGATCCGAATAACCCTTGGGTAAATGGGACAGCCATTCAGCCCGTTTCGGCGAATATGGCGGAAAATCAAGTATATATTTATAGCCGAGGAGAAAGTGGTGCTGCTGAGCGTCCCTGGGTGCTCCTTCGTGTAGATCGCGAGTCCAATGCCTATAAGTTGACGTACAAGGAGGTGGGTGGAACCGAGCGCAGTGCAGTCATCGCGAAGGGCTCAGATACGCACATGAACTATTTTTCCTTTACTGCAGATGCTGTGGTACAGGTGGAGCCTGCGCGTAAGAAATGGGATTTTGTCTGGACTGCGGGTACGAATGAGATTAGGTTCCTGCCGGGGAGAATGGTGTTATCGCCTACTTCTTTCAGGATTTAGTTCTCCATAACATTCAGAGTGAGGTCGGTATCGCCATGGTCATGGAGGCAGACATCGCATACGAAGACTTTGCTGCATCTGATTTAATGGGCCTAAGCTTGAATACCGATAATCGTTTAGCGATGGGCGCCAGCTGGCGTGGTGGTGGAGGTCCTAATCAGGCTCCCTCCATGCTCGACGATCGTTATTTTATCGTGAGAGACGCTCAGGGGAACCATTATAAGTTGCGCTGGGTATCTCTGACACGAAATGGTGAGCGTGGTCGTCCTTCATTCGAATACACCCTGGTCCAGGCAGCCGAGTAATTTGCATTTTTTAGTCTAGCTTTTTGCCTCGCGGCAAAATTACGGGTGATATCAGAACCCAGAAGCAAGTGATTCGCTTGGCTTCTGGGTTTTTTCTCTCTTCATGGCCTCTTCCGATTTGGGAAGTAGCCTATTATTGCCTAGCTAGTGGTGTTAGATATTAGATATGTCTTTAGAAGCTCCATCTACTAAGCTGACCGCGTAGACCTGGAGGGGTAAAGTAAAGGAAGTGAAACATCCACCGAAGCCACCTCCCATCATTCGGGTTTCCGGAACGGAGGGTAGCTTTTGCGCGAGCGCAGCTAAAATATCCGCCGCCCATGCCGATAGGTTTTCCTCCAGTAGCTCTTATCCAAGGAATCTTCCATCACCCCCTTACTCGTGGATGCATGAATGAATACAATGTCTTTTCCCTCTCGACGGCTCACGATGCCTGCATGATTAATCTCCCGACGATTCTTACCCGTAGAAAAAAACAAAACATCACCTTCCTGAAGCTTCCGCTTGCCCACCTTCTTTCCGATCAGACTCTGTTCCGCAGAAGTCCGCGGCAGCAGCAGTTGCACACTTGAAAAACTGTTGTAGACTAAAGCCGAGCAGTCTATCCCTTCGCGGCCCGTCCCTCCATAGCGGTAAGGGGTGCCGCGGTAACTTTGCGCCGTGCGCAAAACCTGGTCTACCTGGCTTCCCGCACCTGCTTCACGCTGGCACAGGAGCTGCCTAAAATCAGCCAACATACACCTAATAGGAGTGGGGTGAGCAAATTTCTTCTCATGTTTTTTCGCACTTTAATACTCGAATTTACAGGAATTTTCTTGTTTTTACTAAGCGATAAGCTATCGCTACAAAGAACCGTTAGTGGAAAAAGTAGCTGCGGGCTCGGAAATCCTTAGAATTAGCTGTATTTTCCTTCTTTTAAATCCAGTAAGCACATGAAAACCAGCTCCATGCCCCTCTTCTTGGCTTTTGCCTTGCTCTTCGTTATCGGCTGTACCACCAGTTCGGAAAAACAAGAAAACACAGCCTTCACACTGCCTGATGCAGGCAAGTATGGACAAGGGGTCGGCTTTTTAGGAGATTCTCTTTTTACCGATTTTTCGCCGGAGCGGCAGGCTGCCGAAACGAAGCGACTCCAAGAAGCACTAGCGGCTTTTGAGGATACACAGGAAGTAGGAGAGGGAATCTGGGTGGGACGGCGCCTTGCCTATCTCGGCCTGCACCGAGAGGCCATAGCGGTCTATTCCGCACTTTTGGACAAGCACCCGCGTGATCCTGAAGTCTTGCGTCACCGTGGACATCGCTATATCAGTTTGCGAGAGCTGGACGCAGCCATTCGTGATTTTTCCCTTGCGGCGCAGTACATGGAAGGGATGCCGCTTCAGGTGGAAGAAGATGGTTTGCCTAATGCACAAAATATCCCGCTTTCGACCTTGCAGTTTAATGTCTGGTACCATTTAGGATTGGCACATTACTTAGTTGGCGACTTCGAAAGCGCCCGGCAGGCCTATCAGCGCTGCCTAGAGGTCTGCGAAAATGATGACTCCATCGTGGCTACCCTAGACTGGTATTACATGACTTTACATCGCCTTGGTTTTGCCGAAGAGGCAGAAGACTTACTTCGCTCATTCGATTTAGAAAATGCTGTAATCATCGAAAATGATGCTTATTTCCAGCGCTTGAAGCTTTATAGCGGGCAGCTAGAGCCAGAAGCCCTACTGGACCTCCAGCAAAATCCCGATACGCAAGAGGCCCGCTTGGGTTTTGTGACGCAGGGCTACGGACTCGGACGCTATTACATGCGGGAAGGGCAACCTGAAGCGGCAAGAAACGTTTTTAAACGCGTGTTGTCCACTGGATATTGGGCAGCTTTTGGGTATATTGCGTCCGAAAAAGCATTAGCGGACTTAGAAGAACATGAGCAGAGCGGAATTTAATGCCTTAAGCATCCATCAAAAAATTAAACTTCTCTACGCAGAAGGTACCTTTATCGTGGGTATCCGCTACTACACGCATAAGGTGAATCTGTATCTGTTAGATCAGCAGTATATCGAGGTTTTTTATAATCACAAAGCCGATAAAATCGATAAGATCGACTTTCTAAACGAAAACCATTCGCGGATGAATTTTTACCTCGATCAAATCCAGCTTAAAGACTAATACGCTCGGCAGCTTTCTTTCGGAGCTGCGCATCTACCGTTAAAACTTGTGGGATCAGTGCTTTCTGATCGGTGTTTTTGATGATAAACTCAGCGAAACGGGCTTTTTCTTCATCGGGAAGCTGACGATCGATGATGGCATTAATCTGCTTCAGGTCCCGCTGTGGGTCGCGTGCCAAGATGCGATTTATGCGTACCACTAAGGGCGATTTGACGAGGATCAGGCTATCCAGCTCCTTATAAGATCCCGATTCTACCAGCAGTGCGGCTTCCTTAAGCACATAGGGATGTGCCTGGTGGGCTTCACTCCAGGCGCTAAAATCTCGTCCCACAGCTGGGTGCACGAGTCCGTTTAGGCGCTTCGTCGCTGCTTCATCATGAAAAACTGTAGCAGCTAAGTAGGCTCGATTTAGCTCTCCTGCGCTCGTATAGGCCTCCCGGCCAAAGGCAGCCTGTATGCCTTCCCGAAGCGCCTCGTCCGTCTGCATCAGCACTTTCGCACGGTCGTCTGCTGCATAAAAGGGTACGCCTAAAAGCGTGAAAATCCGAGCAACGATGGACTTTCCCGCGCCGATACCTCCTGTAATACCCACTAAAAGCGCTCGCTTATTCATTTCTGTAGCGGATGCGGAGCTGTGCAGGCTCCAGTTGGATGTCTTCTAAAAAGTTTATCTTGGGATTCAGCTCCACCTGAACAGTGCTGTCTGAGCGATCCCGTGCATTGTAATTGACTACAGCCTCTAAAGCCGTACTGTTTAAGTCCTCCAAGCGCCTTTCATCTACCTTATAACTTAGCATCACATAGCGAGGCTCCTGCACCAGAAAGGCATTTGCAGGGAAATTGGCCAGCTCTAAGTTGAGACGCTTGGTGCCTTCCAGCATTTCGTACACTTGAAAGCGAATCTGCACCGATTCATCTAGTAAGGTCAGGAATTCACGATAGGGCTCTGGTATCAGTAAGGGCATGATGCGGTTATAATCTCGCGCGATCTTATCCTCACTTATCCGGATAAGCAGTGTGCCGTTTAGCTGTTCTAAAATAGATGTAGGTCCTCGAACTTCTATCAGTCTCAGGCTAATGCTAATTTGTCCATCAAGGCGATAATTTTTTGCCAAAAAGTTTTCACCTTGGTCAAGCTCTATTTTTACACGCGCCTTCGTGATACGATCGATTTGAAAATGAATCGAATCCTGTACCGCAGACACTAAGCTCGTAGGCGAAATACTCTCGGAAAGGTTTCTACGAATTTCACTTGTCAAGATGAAGTTTCTAGCCGAGGGGTCTGATAGCTCGATAATAAAAGGGGTCTGATTGACCTGAAAATACTTGCGAAATAAATCCCAGCCATTTCCATTTACCTCGATTTTTATCGAGGAAGGAAGCTTTTTCACCGGCATGAACTCCTCCTGGTTGTATAAAAACAAAATGGGGTAGTCCACCACCGTGGTGTAGTTGTCTTTATTTAAAGCATTTAAAACCCAAAAAGTGGCAGCGGCTATTAAACATAGCACTGCCACTTTAGTATTGGCCACATTTTTAGGCGTAACCCGTCGGATGACCTTTTTTATCTTGCTCAAAACTCGAATTATTTACCCGTAGCTCTCTTTGTGTAATCTAAAGAAACAGCTGTCTTTTCGATCGTTACCTTTAGACCACGATCTAATTCTATGGTAAGCGTATCCGCTTCGACGCTATGCACCTTGCCGTGTAAGCCACCGATTGTGACTACAGGGTCGCCCTTTTTCACAGCTTCCAGAAAATTCTTCGTTTCCTTTTGCTTTTGCTGCTGAGGACGGATCATAAAGAAATACATAATTAGGATAATCGCCCCGAAAAGGAATACCTGGCCCATAATGGCACTCGTATCTGCCTGTAAAAGAAGAAATGTTAACATCTTTACCGATTAACGTTTGATAGGTCCGAACTGATTGTTGGCAGCACCTCCCCTTGGAGTTACATTGCCCTTCAGTCGGAGTCTTGTGATAGATGGATTAGTATTGGCTTGAATGCTCACTGTGGGTGCTTGAGCCCCAGGCTTCGCCGTAGAATTAAACTTCACGGTCACGAAACCTTCATCTCCGGGCTTAATCGGAGCGCGGGTGTATTCAGGAGTGGTACATCCACAGGAAGCCGTAATATTATTGATAACCAGCGGAGATTCTCCGGTATTTACGAATTTAAAGGTGTGCTCCACCACCTGTCCCTCGTTAATCGTTCCGAAATCATGCTCGATTTCAGAAAACTGGAAGGCGCCCAGATTAGCGGGATCCACCTGCTGTACCTGCTGCACATTGGATGGAGTGGCCGCCTGTGACTGTGTAGCCTCCAGACGAGCTAACTTCTGCTCTAATTCTGCTATCTTATTCGCTTGATCGTTTTCGCTCCCTTTACTGTCGCAGGCGACAAAGGCAAATCCGGCCAGCGCTATAGCCAAGCCGGTTTTCACGATGTACTTCATGGTTATCAGTTTTTATCTGTATTGATTTGGTCGATGAGTTTATTCACATCGTTTAATAAATTTTCCGCTTTGGATTTCGCCTCAGTAATCACGCGATCTCCCTCCGACTTGGCCTCATTTGCAGGAAGGTTTTTGCCCTCCTTTAAATCTTCGATAAGCTCTTCTAACTCCTCCTTGTACTTCGATAGCTGATACGATAGTTTCCCACGCGTATTCTTTCCACTATCAGGTGCAAAAAGAATCCCTAAGGCAGCGCCTACACCGGCACCTGCTATAAATGCTAACCAAGATGTGCTGTTTTTGCTCATAATTATCTATTGTCTAGTAAACCTCTACCGCTTTTACGTATTTCTCCGGCTTCAGTTAATTCTTTTGAAAGAACATCTAGCAGGCCATTTACGAATTGCTTACTCTTCGGCGTGCTATAATGCTTCGATATGTCGATGTATTCGTTAATACTCACCTTCGTCGGTATGCTCGGAAACTGCTTCATCTCCGTTAATGCCATCGAAAGAATAATTTTATCCGTAAGGGCTACCCGCTCGATATCCCAATTTTCCGTCTTTTTAGCGATTAAATCACGGTGATTGTCTTCGTTTGCGATGGTGAAGTTAACGATATTTTGGAAGAATTCCTTATCCTCCTCCCAGTTCATCGCGATTTCAGGGAGCAAGCCGTCCGCCGCTAAATCAGACGCTGAAGCATTTTTAATCACTTTTGATGCCAAACTGCGAATGACAGCCTTATTTTCCGTCCAGTGTAAATCCTTACTACTTAAAAACTCGATGATAGGCTCCGCTTTGAAAACTATTTTCTTCAGCAAATGCTACTAAAATCCCCAAATCTTTCTCCACATCCGTCTCCTCTAAGGCGATATAGGCTTGATAGGCTTCATCCGGCTTCACATAAGTTCGAAACCAGTCTTTGATATCTAATGAAATCTCCTCTAAATCTACATCCAAGCGCGTCAGCGCAGAGCGATACAGCACATCACGCTGAATTTGGCCTAAAATACGGTTGCGACTCAAATTAAGCGCCCCAGGATGCACCTCTCGGATCCCCGTCTGCCGCTTTTGCTTGCGCTGCTCCTCACCTGCACGTGTTTGCCGAAGGCCACCAGTAACTCGATCGCGTACAGATACAGCTGGGGAATTTTTTCCGCTGCGATGACCATATTGCTGGTTAAAAAATCGAGATCTTTTCTATTCAGCTCATGATAGGTGTGAATGGCCTTTATCGCTTCTGACTTGATTTTCGTCGAAAGCTCCGACTGACTAATCAGGTGCTTGCTGGATAAATGCTTCGTAAAAACTTCTATACAGGTCTGTGCGTCTAATTTGAGCTGCTTTTTATCCTGAAACTCCATGCTGTTCAGATCAGGCAAAAATGCCGTTCGTATCTGATCCTTCGCGATTTCTAGGTTAGCTCCCTTACACTGCTCATAAGCGTAAAGGTTTTGGAACGCTTTTATGCGTAGAATTCTCCTGTTTAACATGTCTGAAAGTAAAGAACGTTTGGAGGGCTGCCGCCCCAAAAGGGAGACAAGCAGGGACTCACGCCCCATACTCGTCTGATTATTTATATAATGATGGAATTAGAATGCTAATTTCACGCGTCCGATAGCCTCGATACGTGCCATGGCCATCGCGATAGCCGCCTCCTGAGAAGGGATCCCCTCATTCGCCGACTTGTCTAGAATGGCACTGCAAATATCGTAAATTTTTTCTGCATGCGCATAGGTATTCTCACGATTATATCCACCGAAATACTCAGCGCCCACATTGATAAGGCCACCTGCATTAATCAGGAAGTCAGGTGCATAGATGATGCCCTTGTCTAATAAAAGCTGCCCGTGGCGCTGCTCATCCTTCAACTGGTTATTCGCGCCACCTGCGATCACTGCACATTTTAAGCGGTCGATGGTGTCGTCATTCACCGTAGCCCCTAAGGCACAGGGCGCATAGATATCCATGTCCATGTCATACACAGCGTCTGCAGGAATGACGGTAGCCCCACTCGTTTTCGCTACCTCACGAAGTTTTTCTTCGAAAATATCGGTGATGAAAATTTGAGCACGCTCCTTTACCAGATGCTCTACTAAGTACTTTCCTACCTGTCCGATACCCTGCACCACGATGCGCTTATCGGTCAGACTGTCGCTGCCAAATGCTTTTTTGGCGGCAGCTTTCATCCCCAAATAGGTGCCGTAGGCCGTCACTGGAGAAGGGTCTCCACCACCCCCTCGGTCTCCGGAAGACCCGTCACATGGCGCGTTTCCATGGCGATGTACTCCATGTCACTTGTCTTCATGTTCACATCCTCCGCGGTGATGTAGCGGCCGCTAAGGCTCTCCACGAACCGGCCAAATCGACGTAAAAAGGCTTCGTTTTTCTGCGCCGGATTACCGATGATGACCGCCTTGCCACCACCTAAATTTAAGCCAGAAATGGCGGCCTTAAAGGTCATGCCACGAGATAAGCGGAGAACGTCCGTAATCGCCTCTTCCTCAGAAGCGTACGGCCACATACGCGTACCCCCTAATGCAGGGCCTAAAGTGGTATTATGGATGCCGATGATGGCCTTTAATCCTGTAGGCGCATCATAGCACATCACTAACTGCTCGTGTCCGAGCGCTTCTATTTGACCATAAACAGAAGTCTGCTGTACGTTTTCCACGGTATTAATCTCTAGCATGTGAACTTGGTACTTATTAAAGTGTTATATTTGGGATTATCTGCACTAAAAACCCGCCACAAAATTATGTATTTATCGCCGGCTTTTCTACTGCAATTAAAAGACTTATCTGAAACTAATCAAGTGATTTAAAAGTTTTTCTTTCGTGAAACCCCTCTTAAGATTAAATAAATACCTCTACAAGTATAAGCACTACCTGCTGCTCGGCATACTATTTACGGTTATTTCAAACATCTTTGTTATAATCCCTGCGCAGCTCGTTCGTGTAGCCATAGATTATGTGGTCGACAGCTTTACTTTTTATAAACTCTTTTCGGATCTCGCTTATGCTGAGGAGGTTCGCGCTGTTTACATCCAGCATATCCTCTTTTTCGGGGTGCTCATCCTCCTCATGGCGCTACTCCGTGGTCTTTTCCTGTTTTTAATCCGCCAAACCATCATCATCATGTCTCGCCTCATCGAGTTCGACATGAAAAATGAAATTTACGCCCACTATCAGGCACTCCCGCTTAGCTTCTACCGCCGAAGCTCCACGGGGGATCTGATGGCGCGCATCACCGAAGATGTGAGCCGCGTCCGCATGTACCTCGGCCCCGCTATCATGTATGGGATTAATCTGCTCGTACTCTTCCCACTCGTTATCGGCTATATGCTCTCCGTAAACGTGCCGCTCACGCTTTACTCCCTACTCCCCCTGCCGATCCTGTCCATCAGCATCTATTTCGTTAACAACATGATTAACGAGCGCTCGGAGAAAATCCAGCGTAGCCTTTCCGGGCTTAGCACCTTCGTACAGGAAGCCTTCTCCGGCATCCGCGTGCTAAAAGCTTTCGTTCGCGAAGAAGATAGCAGTGCTTCCTTCCGCCAAGCCTCCGAAGATTATAAAGACAAATCGATTCGCCTAACGGTGGTCCAAGCGCTCTTTTATCCCTTAATTTTAGCCCTCATCGGCATCAGCACCATTATCACCGTGTATGTAGGTGGCATTCAGGTCATCGAAGGAACTATCGGCTATGGAGTTATCGCGGAATTTATTTTGTACGTCAACATGCTCACCTGGCCCGTGACCTCCCTCGGCTGGGTAACCAGTATCATTCAGCGCGCAGCTGCCTCGCAAGAGCGGATTAATGAATTCCTCGATGAGAAAAATGATATCGTTAGTGAGGAGGCGCTCGATGTACAGATTAAAGGGGAGGTGCGCTTCGCCAATGTGGACTTCATCTACCCAGACTCTGGCGTGCAGGCCTTGAAAGGGGTTTCGTTCCACTTGTCCCCCGGACAGTCCCTCGCCATTATCGGTACCACAGGCTCTGGAAAATCCACTATCGCCAACCTCCTGATGCGCCTTTATGATGTCAGCGGTGGAGAAATACAGATCGACGGCAGGCCCATTCGCGCCTACGCTCCCGATAGCCTCCGCAGGCAGATTGGCTTTGTGCCGCAGGATGTCTTCCTATTCAGCGACAGCATCGCGAATAACATCGCCTTCGGGGCAGATTCCCTTTCTCAAGAGGCCATCGAGCAGGCAGCCCGGGATGCCGATGTCTACGATAACATCATCCAATTTCCAAAAGGCTTCGAAACGCGCCTCGGTGAGCGAGGCATTACTCTTTCGGGGGGGCAGAAGCAGCGGGTTTCCATCGCCCGTGCCATCGCAAAGGAGCCGGCTATACTCCTGCTCGACGACTGCCTCTCCGCGGTAGATACCAAAACGGAAAATGCGATTTTAGAAGCGCTGAAGCGTATTATGAAGGCACGCACCTCCATAATCATCTCCCACCGCGTGTCCTCCGCGAAGCTGGCCGACCATGTTATTGTGCTCGACGAAGGGCGCATCGTGGAGCAGGGCGGACACGAGCAGCTCATGGAAGCGAAAGGAGTCTATGCCACCCTTTATGAAAAACAAACCCAGGGGAACGAGGCCCTGAGCGAAGAAAGTTGATCCATCCTCCACCCCCTACACGCTAACCCATGTCCCAAATCGCATCGCTCTTCCCCCGCATTGAAAATCTGCAGACGCATGATCAGCCCCTCTGGGCAAAATGAACGTCGTAGAAATGTGCGCCCACTGTGCCCTTGTTGCCGATAAGGTCTTGACCTGGGACAAGCCACTCCGACCGGCCACCTGGAAGCAGCGCTTGGCCAAATACTATTTTTTATACCTACAGCCCCGCTTTCCTAAGCATGTGAAAGTGGCGGAGCCGCTGCTGACGCAGGGCAAAGTAGATGACCTGGAATTAAGTGAAGCAAAGGCGCATTTCAGCCAGCGCTTACGTGCTTTCATGCAGGCGCCCGATACGATCCGTACGCCACATCCCTTTTTCGGGCCACTGAATAAAAAAGAATGGGGCATCGTGCTATTTAAGCACAGTGACCACCACTTGAGGCAATTTGGCCGCTAGGCTGACTGCCTGAATCTACCCCTGCATAGCCGTTTTAGTGCCAGAAAAATACCCGAAAAGCGCTATTTTCTTGTAACTTTGCGCATCAAAACGAACGAGGTTCCAGTCCGTCCATTTTGCCTGAAGGGCGATGCATGGTAAGGAGGACCTCCTTAACGAGCTATACGTGAAAAAGTATCAGGAATTTAAGCAGGTGGATTATCCCCAGATCGCCGAGGATATTCTTCGATTTTGGAAAGAAAATGGCACCTTCCAAGCCTCTGTGGATCAGCGTGAAGGAGCAGAAACGTTTACCTTTTTCGAAGGTCCTCCTTCTGCGAACGGCACGCCGGGCATTCACCATGTCATGGCCCGCACCCTGAAAGATATTTTTTGTCGCTATAAAACCCTGAAAGCTTCCAAGTGAAGCGAAAAGGGGGCTGGGACACCCATGGCCTGCCCGTGGAACTCCAAGTGGAAAAAGAACTGGGCATCACCAAAGAAGATATCGGCAAGAAAATTTCCGTGGAGGAGTATAATGCCCGCTGCCGCGAAACGGTCATGCGCTTTAAGGATGAGTGGGACGCCCTCACCGAGCAGATCGGCTACTGGGTGGATCTGGATGACCCGTACATAACTTTTGAACCGAAATACATCGAGTCGCTCTGGCATCTTCTTCGCAGACTTTACGATAAGGGCCTGCTGTATAAGGGCTACACGATCCAGCCCTACTCTCCGGCTGCAGGTACCGGGCTTAGTTCCCACGAGCTGAACCAGCCGGGCTGCTACCGCGAGGTGAAGGACACTTCCATCACCGCTCAGTTTAAACTGCGCGAAGCGGAAAATACCTATGTACTGGCCTGGACCACGACGCCTGGACCCTTCCTTCTAACTCCGCGCTCGCCGTGGGGAGTCATCTCGATTATGTGAAGGTGGAGACCTTTAACCCCTACACCTTCGAGCGGCAGTTCGTGATTTTAGCGGAGAAGCGAATGCAGAGTTACTTGCAGCCGAAAGGCGCTGAAGGGGACTTAGATGCCTACAAGCCAGGGGATAAGGTGATTCCCTACCGTCTGGTGGAGCGCTTTAAAGGGGAGGCCCTGCTGGGCCAAAGCTACGAGCAGCTGCTACCTATCCCTGAACTGAACCTGCCTGCGCCAGCCTTCACCATCGTGGCTGGGGACTATGTGACGACCGAAGATGGTACCGGAATCGTACACCTGGCAAAGGCCTTCGGAGCGGATGACTTCCGCACCCTCGTACAGCAGGGCATTCCTGGGGTTTTCGTACAAGACGAAACGGGGGCCGACGTACCTGTGGTGGATAAGCAAGGTAAGTTTTTGCCGGTGGTAGGGGCTTACCTGGCGGCCAAGTTGGAGGAGCACGGCATCACTGCGCATAAAACCTTCGGGCCGGATGATTTTTATGTAAAAAACTATACCGGCGAGGACGAAGCGCATCCCGATTTTAAATCCACAGACGTGCTCATCTCCATCATCCTGAAAAATGAAAACAAAGCCTTTAAGGTAGAGAAATACGAGCACAGCTACCCGCACTGCTGGAGAACGGATAAGCCCATTCTCTATTATCCGCTCGAAAGCTGGTTTATCAAAACGACGGCTTATAAAGACCGTCTTGTGGAGCTGAATAAAACGATCAACTGGAAGCCGGAAGCTACCGGAACAGGTCGTTTTGGCAACTGGCTTGAAAATTTAGTGGACTGGAACCTGAGCCGGAGCCGCTTCTGGGGCACTCCGCTGCCGATTTGGCGCACGGAGGATGGCACAGAGGAGCGCTGCATCGGCTCCATCGCGGAACTGGAAGCAGGCATCGAAGAGTCCATCGCGAAAGGCTTTATGAAGGCCTCCCCATACGCGGATAAGCCGGTGGACCTGCACCGCCCTTTTGTGGACGATGTGGTACTGGTTTCTGCCTCCGGCAAAGCCATGTACCGAGAGCCCGACTTGATCGATGTGTGGTTCGATTCCGGCGCCATGCCTTATGCGCAGTGGCACTACCCTTTTGAAAATGAGGCCCTTTTTGAGGCTAACTATCCCGCAGATTACATTGCTGAAGGCGTGGACCAAACGCGCGGCTGGTTCTTTACCCTGCATGCCATCGCCGTCATGCTCTTCGATCAGGTGGCGTTTAAAAACGTGATCGCGAATGGTCTGGTGCTGGATAAAAATGGGAATAAGATGTCCAAGCGTCTCGGTAATGCGGTGAACCCCTTTGAGACCTTGAAGACTTTCGGGCCGGATGCCTTACGCTGGTACATGCTGAGTAATGCGAACCCTTGGGACAATCTAAAATTCAATACCGATGGCGTCGGAGAGGTGCAGCGTCGCTTCTTCGGGACGCTCCAAAATACCTATAATTTCTTCGCTTTATACGCGAATCTGGACCAGTTCGTTTATAAGCAGGAGCAGGTGATTCCGGTGGCACAGCGACCAGAGCTCGATCGCTGGATCAGCTCCAAGCTGCAGTCGCTTATCCTGGAGGTGGAGCAGGCCATGGATCAGTACGACGCTACCCGAGCCACGCGTGCGATTATGAACTTTACAGTGGATCAGCTCTCGAACTGGTATGTGCGCCTTGCGCGTAAAAGATTCTGGAGAGGGGAGCTCACTGTGGACAAGCAGGCTGCCTACGAGACCTTATATGAGAATCTGTTTACGCTAAGCCAGCTGATGGCTTCCTTTGCGCCGTTTTATTCGGACTGGTTGTATCAGCAGCTTACCGCCGCGGTGCGCGCGGAAGGGGCCACACTACCGACTTCCATCCACCTGACGGACTGGCTGGAGGCCGATAGCGCTCTAATCGATACAGAGCTGGAGCAGAGCATGCAGCTGGCACAGGATATCTCTTCACTGGTGCATGGTCTCCGGAAGCGGGATAAACTTAAAGTGCGTCAGCCGCTGCAGAAGATATTAATTCCCGTGCTGGATCCTGCCGTGAGAACGCGCATCGAGCAGGTGGAAGACCTGATTAAGAGCGAGGTAAATATCAAAGAAGTGGCCTACATCGACGACACCTCAGGAATCCTCGTGAAGCAAGTGAAACCGAATTTTAAGTTGCTCGGGAAAAAATTCGGGCCGCTGCTGAAGCAGGTGGGTGCTGTTATTCAGGGCTGGGGTGCTGCCGAGATCGCCGAGATCGAGCGAGCCGGTCAGGTGCAGGTCCTTTTGGCCGAAGGCCAAACGGTGGACATCACACTGGAAGAGGTGCTGATCACCTCACAAGATATTCCAGGCTGGTCCGTGGCGAGCGATCGTGGCGTGACGGTGGCGCTGGATGTGACGCTGACTCCGGAGCTGGAGCAGGAAGGGCTGGCGCGTGAGCTGGTAAACCGGATCCAAAACATCCGAAAGGATATGGGGCTGGAGGTGCAGGACAAGATCAGCGTGCAGCTGGCCAGTACGCACCCGAGCTTAGCAGCCACTCTGGGAGGCTTCGCTTCTTATATCCAGGCCGAGACACAGGCCCTCTATCTCGAGCAGGTGGAGGAGATGCAGGATGGCGTTCTGCTGGATTTGGAAGAGTTACAAGTTTTTGTGAATTTGCACAAAATATAAATAGCAGCGGCCGAGCTTTCTGTGCGGAGAGCTCGGCTGCTTAATCAAGGTGGTATGAAATACTGGAAATATTTTGGCATTACACTGCTTATCATCGCGCTGGATCAGGCGGTGAAGCTGTGGGTGCACTATCAAATGGATTTTGGCACGCCGGGCCAGATTAAAGTGCTAGGGGACTGGTTTAAGCTCCACTACACGACTAACCCGGGCATGGCTTTCGGCATGCAGCTGGGGACGGAATACGGCAAGCTCATCCTGACCAGCTTCCGCCTGGTGGCCATGCTCGGTATCGGCTACTACCTCTTTTACCTTATCCGTGAAAAGCAGCACTGGGGCTACCTGGTGAGCATCGCGCTTATTTTGGGAGGTGCGATCGGAAACCTGATCGACAGCGTTTTTTACGGGGTTTGGTTGGAAAATGCACCGTATAACGCACCGACCCCCTGGTTCCATGGGCAGGTGATCGACATGTTTTACATCGATATCTGGGAGGGCATAGTACCGGAGTGGATTCCTTTTTGGGGAGGGTCTTATACAGCACTTTGGCCGATTTTTAACATTGCAGATGCTGCTATTTTCGTCGGCGTGGGCATCATATTAGTCTTTCAAAACACCTTTTTTAAGCCCGAATCTGCTGCGAATGCGAAAAATGACGATGCGCCTCTGGATGACATCCAAAGGCAATTCATAGAGGATCGCGATAAGGATTCCTGATGCTGAGCCTGACTGGAAAGCCTGGTTCGGGGATATGAGCTGGGAAACCCTCAGCCCCTTAGAGGCGGTGGCGGTTTTTTTCGGCATCGTAAGTGTGCTCTTTTCGATTCGCAAGCATATCGCCGTGTTCCCTACCGGCATCATCAGCACGTTTATTTACCTGTTTATCTGTTGGGAGTACAAGTTGTACGCGGACATGGGAATAAACGGGTATTACACGCTGATGTCAGTGTACGGCTGGTGGCTTTGGGCGCAGCCCAAAGGTCCTTTACCCGAGCGCCCCGTCAGCTGGATGCTTCCTCAGGAGCGCTGGATCAGTGTGGGCCTGTTTGTACTGAGCTATGGGTCGCTGTATGCTGTCTTAGCGCAATTTACGGACTCGGATGTGCCCTATTGGGACAGCTTTACCACCTCTTCCGCCTTCGTGGCGATGTGGTTGATGGCAAAAAAGAAGGTAGAAAACTGGATTTTTTGGATCATCACAGACCTAGTATCTGTGCCGCTGTACCTGTATAAAGGTCTCCCACTGACCGCTTTTCAGTTTGCATTTTTCACCGTTTTGGCTGTCATCGGGCTGCGTTCTTGGTATCTGACCGTGAAGCGCAGGCCGCAGCCGAACTTCCGAGAGTCCCATGTTTAGTGTCGCCATCGTCGGAACGGAGTCCTCGGGCAAGAGCACCCTAGCCCGCGCCCTGCAAGCGGCCTTAGGGGGACATTATGTGCCGGAATTTGCGCGGAGCTACTTAGCAGGTCAGCAGCCACCCTACTTGCGCGAGACGCTTTGGGAAATCGCGAAAGGCCAGCTGGCAGCAGAGGCCGCCGCCCGTGCCAGTCAGCCGCCCTATCTCTGGTGTGATACCAGCATGCTGACGATGAAAATCTGGGAGGAGCATGCCTTTGGGGCGGTAGCCCCTTTATCGCAGCAGCCTATGCCCAGCATCCTTATGCCCTGTATGTGTTACCAGATTATCGTCTGCCCTGGGAGCCGGATCCCTGCGCGAGTTCCCGAATCCTGAGGATCGTGCGTACTTTCATGCTTGGCATAAGCGCGAGATCCGCCTAAGCCCGGTACCTCTATTGGAGACGAGCGGCAGCGTGGAGGAGCAAGTGCATCAGGTAATAAATAAAGTGCGCGATTTGGAATACGAATAGGTAGCGCGTACATTTGCAGCACGATCATGAGGGGGTGCCTTAATATAACGGGCTGAGATCATACCCATCTACCTGATCCGGGTAATGCCGGCGTAGGGAACATGAAAACGTCTAAAATTTTCCGGGAAATCGTGCGCACATGCGCCAAAGGGACTTTTATGCCGTTCGGGTAAAACCATTAGGGGCTTTCTCACCTCAGGAGAGCCTGTGTTTCACCATTATTACCAGTTCTACACATGAAAAAGTATGTTTTATGCTGCCTGCTCGGCCTCTTTCAGTGGACGAGTGCTTGGGCGCAGCACAGTCTGCAGGGCACTGTCTACGATGGCGCTGGCCAGCCGCTAGCGGGAGCCTCCCTGATGGTTTTGGGCGAAGCCCCAAAGGGCCAAATCAGTGATGCTGAGGGACAGTTTCGCTTTCAGGCTTTGGCCGAAGGCAAAATCCAGCTGCAGGTGTCTTTTATCGGTTTTAAGACCCAGCGAATCGAGGTACAGCTGCCGCGAACTAGCCCGCTCACCATTACCTTAGAGGAACAGACGTTTACGACGGAGGCCTTCGTGGTATATGGGACGCGCGCAAGTGAGCTGGTGCCGACCACCTTCCAAAATATCGATAAGCAGGAGCTGGGCAAGCTGAACCTGGGGCAGGACCTGCCGATGCTTCTGAACTATACGCCTTCCGTGGTGACCTTTTCCGATGCGGGAGCAGGGATCGGGTACACGGGCCTGCGGATTCGAGGGAGTGACCAAACGCGCATTAATGTGACCTTAAATGGTATTCCACTCAACGATGCCGAGTCACATGGCGTTTTTTGGGTCAATATGCCGGATTTTGCTTCGTCGGTGGAAAGCATTCAGATCCAGCGCGGGGTGGGAACCTCCACAAATGGTGCGGCGACTTTCGGTGCTAGCCTGAACATTCAGACTGATGTGCTGGAAGAGGAGGCTTACGCTGAGGTGGATAATGGAGTGGGCTCCTTCGGGACACTGCGCCACACCGTGAAGGCGGGCACGGGGCTGCTGGCGGACCGCTGGGCCATGGATATGCGCCTGTCTCGACTGACTTCGGATGGCTACATCGATCGAGCAAGCTCAGATATGCGGGCTTTTTTCGTGAGTGGAGGCTATTATGGAGAAAAACACATGCTGAAGGTAAATATTTTTTCCGGTCAGCAAGAAACGTATCAGGCCTGGGAAGGAGTACCAGAACATCTGCTGGCTACTCAGCGAACCTTTAATCCATATACGTACGATAATCAGGTAGATAATTATCAGCAGGATCATTATCAACTCATTTACACGGGGCAGCTGGCGCCGAATTGGAATGCCCATGCCGCCCTGCATTACACCTATGGTAGGGGGTACTTTGAGCAGTTCCGTCCGAATGATCGGCTGCGCAATTATGGGCTGCCGGCGCTTCAAATTGGAGGCCAAAGCATCGAGCGTATGGACATCATCCGCCGTCGCTGGCTGGATAATGATTTCTATGGCGCGGTGTACTCCATAAATTATGTTTCAGATGACGGGCGCTTGGATGCTATCGTGGGAGGTGGAGCGAATCGCTATGTAGGTGACCACTTTGGTGAGTTGATCTGGATGCAGTTTGCGGCGGATAATGCCATTCGCGACCGCTACTACGATAACGTGGCCACGAAGGACGATGTAAATGTCTATTCTAAGTTCACCTATGAATGGCTGCCGCGCTTGCATGTCTTTGGAGACCTGCAGTGGCGGGGTATTGGGTATACTTTCGAGGGTATAAATAATGACCTGCGGGATGTGAGTGGCGAGGTACAGTTCAGTTTCTGGAACCCAAAGGCCGGTTTTACTTACCTGTTATCGGATAAGGCGAGTGTGTATGCAAGCTATGCGGTGGCCAATCGTGAGCCTGTTCGTCGGGATTTTACGGATTCTCCTATCGTAGATAGAGCTCCTCGCCCAGAGCGCATGCAGAATGTGGAGGCAGGGATTCGCGCTAAGAGCGGGCGCTGGAATTATGAGGCCACCCTTTACTTGATGGATTACCGAGATCAGCTTGTGCTGACGGGTCAGGTGAACGATGTAGGCGCTTATGTGCGGGATAATGTGGATAATTCGTATCGTGCGGGTATCGAGCTGATGGGGGGCTATGCACTGAGCTCGAAGTGGCGAGTAGGAGGTAACGCGGCCTTCAGCCGCAATAAGATTCGAGAATTTACGGCCTTTATAGATGATTTTTCTGGGGAGGCGTTCCGCCAGGAGGAGCAGACCTTTACGCACACGACGCTGGCTTTCTCGCCTGATGTGGTCGCTGCTGGTCATATTGATTTTGAACCTGTGAAGGGCTTGGAGTTGAATTTGTTCCAAAAGTACGTCGGCAGTCAGTTTTTAGATAACACGATGAATGCGGATAGGATGCTGGCGGCATTTTGGACCACGGATGTGCGCGCCAGTTACCGCTTTAAAACGGGGGTATTGCCCGAGGTGACCGCCACGCTTATGGTATATAATGTTTTTAACCGTCTCTATGAGCCAAATGGCTATACGTTTAGCTACTTTTTACCGGATGAGGGGCCTTCGGGTCGGACTTTGGTGACGGAGAACTTTTTTTATCCGATGGCGGGAACGAATTTTCTGGCAAGCTTAAAGGTACGTTTTTAAAGGTACACATGTAGTATGCTATCCATCCCCCGAGCAGTGATTTCATCTACTCGGGGGGGTATTTGTTAGGCATGTAACGGAAGGGAGTTAGATAATTTTTTGAGAAATTGGCTTACATTACCATTTTTTATGGGATTTGTTTTTAATAGCTAGCCTTTTCTTGTATATTGAGATTCGTTCAAGTGAATTATATTTGGTTTAAACTTTTTTAAAATCTATAAATTAATGGCTCGGTTCAATAATGTCAAGCTGCTCTGGAGTCTTATACTCCAGAGCAGCTTACTTCTTATCTTTTTTGCGTGCAAAAAACCAAATGCTTCTGTAGATAGTTTTCGGATAGTAGAGCACGCTGCCTCAAAGCAATCGTTAGGCCTAGAGCTAGTTCAAAATTTGAGTCTCTACATTGACGATAAAAGCCTTCCCTTTTATGATTTATACCAAATTTATACCGAAGGGGAAGAACAGTTTTTAGTGGGCTTCAATAGGCAGCGATTAAGTCTAGATTTTATTCCATTTGCTAAGAATAATTCAGAAGCATGTTTTCATTTGACCTTTGAGGAGGAGGGACCTAGTGCTGTAGATGCTGATTTAGATATCTTCCATGTATTTAGTCGGGATAGTATCGTGACACTCGTAGATCGAGAACGTAAATTTCAAGTTTTTTCTGTTAACAACGGCCCTTACTTGTTACTGAAATAAATGAAAAAATTTATTATGCAAAGCTCTCGGCTTATAATTCAGGTTATTTTCTTGGTCAGTAGTATATTATTAGGCCCGTTTTCCTCTTTCGCGCAGGAAGAGGGACCCGAGCTGGTTTATGGATGTGAAAATTGTAAAGTAACTTCTTATCTGCCCATGGGAGACTATAAGCTACTTTTATTCTCTAATGATAGAAACTATCTTAGGCGCAAATTATACCTACTGGATAAACAAAACCTCATCGTGGATGAAATGAAGGTAGAGTCTTCCTCACACCTAGTACGTCTGAGTGAGCACACTTTTAGTGTCTTGGAGATTTCTATGGGCATTATCATACAAATTCAAAACGGTCGCTTGCAGGTTAAAGAAGCCTATGACCTATACGATCGCCCACGGATCATTCAGACGGCGCACATGTTTTTAACTCCCTATCACCTTTTTGGTATGACTCCGATAGAAGGAGCAGGAGAAAATGATGCACGGTATGTTCTTTATTCTATCAATCGACCGCTTATGCCACAAGTCAATCCCAGGCGTATGGGGTATTATGGTTATTACCGCATGCGTGAAAACCCGCCTTTTCATTACACAGATATTTCCTATGCAGATACCGTTACAATTTTTAGACCTAAGGGACCACCACTAGAACCGAGTGAATCGTTTTACATTAAATTTTGGTATGCCCAGGATATAGCATACAGCTGGCTGCCAGATTATAAAACGCTGATCGCTATGCATGCCGATAATGACAAACAGGTCAGCACATTTACCTCCTATGGGAAGGAAACGGAAATGCTTGCTTACATCGATTATACACGTGGTGATAGCTACATGCTTACGTGGGATCCAAAAATTAAAGAAGGAAGGACGTACACTTTGCACGAAGTGCAAAAAAACAAGACGCTCAAACCGGTGTATAGACTTCAGTTTAAGCCCATGCTCATCGATGACGGTTATGCCTATCAAAGCAGGGTAGGGGAGCGCCGCTTTGACCTATACCGCCATGCGCTGAAAGGTCAAGTTAGAGAGAAGATGCAGGATTTCGGAGCAGTCTCGGTGGGTGCGGCGCAAAATCTTTAGACATCATCTGCTCCCGATAGCTGAAAATAGGCCAGAGTACCGCTCCCTAAGAAGCAGGCAACTTTAAATTTGTCATGCGAAAGTAATCCTGAAGCGTGGTCTTGAGGATGTCTTGTTCTTTTTCGTTTTCGAGGACAGGGACCCATTCGCCCTCCAGGAGGAGTTCAAACTGCTTAGGCTCTTCTAAAAGCGGGAATAGCTCACGTGCGAAGTAATAGTGAGCAAATTTATCCCCTCCCTGAAAAAGAACCTCTCCACTCTGGACGCCCTCCTCATCTTTCCAGCGTAGATGTATCGGAAGCTCTTCGAAATTAGGCTCCACGTAAATGTAGGCCTCATCCTTTACCCAGTTGATTAAAATGGAAAAATTTAAAAGTGGATAAGCGGCTTCTTGCGTACGTTTTCGATGCCTAAAAATGCTCATCTTAGCATCTTTTCGCCCTTCCCGCTCATAATTAGAGGCGCGCATGTTATGAAAATACATGCGATCCGCCGTGCCCACGCGCATCTCAGGTGCAGAGTCGCCGCTATTATCTGCTCGACGTTCATTAAAAAAGGAGAGCAGAAACACAAAGAGGATGGAACCTAATCCGAAAATTTTCAGGATTTTCACCATTTCAGGGGTGAAAATTTCATCTTTCTTGGCAGGCATAAAGGTGTTTTCTCTTAAAAACACCCCTTAAGCTGGAAAGTTTGCACTTCAGCGCACATAACTGCCTGCATTCACATCGATGCTCGTTCCTGTGGCGTGGTCGGCTAATCCTGAACAGAGCAGCGTCACGAAAGGGTTAAGTCCTCCGGTTCGGTTAGCTTATTTAAAGCAATATCGTTTAACGCATAGTCTTCCCCATAGCGCTGAATAAAATCCTCTGCCATGTCGGTACGCGTAAAACCGGGTGCCACATTAAAGGCCATGATCTCTTGTTTACCATAATACCGGGCGATGCTGCGGGTGAGGCTGAGCACAGCAACCTTTCGAGGCTCCATAGGCCAAGTATTCGGGAGTGTCGCCCCGAAAACCCGCCCGAGAAGCGATATTCACGATTCTGCCCGCGTGTCCGTCCGCGATAGCATGCCGAATGAAGGCCTTGCACAGCAGGGCTACTGCGCCCACATTCACTTGGAAGGTGTGTTCCCAAAGCCCCAACCACTCCGCTTCTTCTGCTTCCATCGCAACAGCATGTGCCACTCCAGCATTATTCACTAAGGCATGGATCGGTCCGAAGCGCTCCCGTAAGTCTGTAAACCAAGTGCTTAGCGTGTCCAGCTTGCTGAGATCCATTTGCACAGGATGTGCGCGCTCACCTAGCGTTCGTGCCAGTTCTACAGCTGCCTGCTCCTGCCGTCCAAAATGAATGAGCACCTCAGCACCTGCCGCATGAAGGTGGCGGGCCAGTGCATGCCCAATACCGCGAGAGGCACCCGTGACTAAAACCCGCTTGCCTGTTAAATCTACACGCATTTTTTCTTATTTTTTAGCTAAATACACAGCGATTTCAGGTGCTTGCATGTTGCAGTTAATCCATTCCCCATCTAAATCCGCACCATAGCGCTCATAAAATGTGATGGCCGGACGATTCCAGTCGAGCACTTGCCAGGTCATGCCAGAGCAGCCTTCTTCCATCGTTTTCTCTAACACCCGATCGAACAGTGCCTTGCCGGCACCTTTGCCACGCTCTGTGGCGGTCACCACGATGTCCTCCAAGTAGAGGCGCCGCCCCTTCCAGGTGCTGTAGCGGTAATAATACACCGCGATACCGACGATGTACGCATCGCTTTGGCGCTCGGCGACATAAAACCCAAAGGCCGGCTGCTCGCCAAAACCCTCTTTTTCCATACGTTCCACTGTGTTCGTCACCTCTTCGGGTGCTTTCTCATACAGGGCCAGCTCGTGGATGAGCTCCAGCGTGCGGGGTAAATCTTCTTTTCTTCCTTCTCGAATCGTAAACATGCCTCAAGTTATTAAAAAAGGCCTTTCGAGCGGGTATCCCTAAGGGGAAAAGTGAGAAAAATTTCCGGAAATGGAGAAAATAAAGTAGGTTTGATGACACGAAAGCACCATATACACATGTTTCTCTCCATCGATGCCGGCAACTCTAACGTCGTTTTCGCTTTTTATGATGAACAGCAGCAGCGCTGGACGCACGAGTACCGGATTAGCTCCCAAGGCGGATTTTCCCTCGCCAAGTTGGAAAAGGAAATGCATCTCTACATGCTGGAGCACCGGATCGGGCGCGACACCCTTACGGCCATTGGCTTTTCTTCCGTCGTCCCCGAGCGCATCGAACCCTTAGAGGACTTTTGTCGCCGCTTTTTTGGGCGCAGCCCCTACCTCATTCAGGGCAGTAGCTATGCGGGACTTCCCGTAAAAACGACCAAGCCGGACGAAATCGGTACGGATCTCATGTGTAATGCAGTGGCGGCTTACGCGCGCTTTTTAGGCCCCTGCATCATCGTGGACTTCGGGACAGCGCTGACCTTTACGGTGGTGGGGCCCGAGGGCCAAATTATGGGTGTCAACATCCTGCCCGGCTTAAAAACGGCCATACGCGCACTCTTTACCGATACGGCCAAGCTGCCCGAAGTGGCGCTCGAGCTGCCCACCTCTGCCATCGGAAAAGACACCGTGCACAGCATTCAGGCTGGCGTGCTGTACGGCTACACTAGCTTGGTAAAAGGCATGCTCCAGACCATACAGGAGGAACTCGGCTACCGCTGTAGCATCGTGGCCACCGGAGGGCTTTCGTCGATTTTACACCCACTGGCCGGGAGCTTCGACCTGACCGACCGCTACCTGACCTTAGAAGGCATTCGGCTGATTACATTGGCCCAGCCCAAAAAAAATAAAGCCCCCACCTTCCCACGCACTCAGTCCGCAGTTCCGGCACCAGGAAACCCTAACAGGAGATTCGGATCAGGGCCATTCGCCGCAAAACGCGGCCAGTCCTTTCGCGCACAAACGCCCGGAAAATCCCCTACATGGCCCAGTAGGTCCCACATCAACTGAAAGTGGAGATGCGGAGGCCAGTCACCATTTTCAGGATAAGGGCCGATGGTACCGATGCGCTGCCCCTTCGCGATCGCGGCGCCTACCGTATACTGCTGGAGGTCCTCTAGGGCTAGATGCCCATACAGGCTGTAGAGCGTTTTTTCGCCCATAGGATGTGCCAGCAGCAGGGTAGGCCCATAATTTCCAAAGCCTGCATTATCCTGAAAGCTGTGGATGTAGCCCTCCAGTGGTGCGAAAATCGGGCTGCCCGCCTCCGTCCACAGGTCTACGCCCATGTGAATGTCCCGAAAATCCTGGTCTGCGGTGGCGAAAACGCTCGAGCGCTGGTAAACCGCACGATGCTCCCCATATCCTCCAAAACCAATTTTCCCCCCACAAGCGGCCTGAATAAACGCTGTGAAGGCAGCTGTATCCTCGAGCGGCACCTCTTGTAGCTGCGAATTCGTAGGCGAAAGATCGAGGGGGCAGGTATTGGCAAGGGTCAGCGGAAAGCCTAAAACCGGAAAAGCGCTGTCTGAGGAAAGTGGCAACATACGTCGTAGGGTTGTTTTTTGCGCCGAGGGCGCAATTAGAACCCTCAAAAATAGTAGGAATCCCTTGGTTTTGGCTATTTTTACTTGAAAAATACCTTTGTTATGCCCGATTTACTCGCTGTCCCGACGTTGTCTTCTATTCAGGAAGCTGCCGATCGCATTCAAGACCTAGTGCACCGCACACCGCTTTTGCAGTCCACCTCCTTAAACGCTTTGAGCGGCGCGGACCTGTATTTTAAATGCGAAAATTTTCAGCGCGTGGGGGCTTTTAAGGCACGCGGTGCAGCGAATGCGGTGCTCAAGCTTTCCGAGGAAATGCGCCAGAAAGGGGTGGCCACGCATTCCAGTGGGAATCATGCGGCAGCACTGGCGCGAGCAGCAGGTAGTGTCGGCATTCCCGCATATATCGTCATGCCTACTTCTGCGCCTGAAATCAAAAAGAAGGCGGTGAAGGCCTATGGGGGGGAGATAATTTTCTGCGCACCCACGCTCGAGGCACGCGAAAGTACCCTGCAGGAGGTTGTGGAGCGCACAGGAGCCACCTTTATTCCGCCCTACGATCATCCCGACGTGGTCGAAGGCCAGGGAACCTGCGCCCTGGAAATGTGGGAGCAAGAAGGAGGTTTTGATACCATCGTTTGTCCTGTGGGAGGTGGTGGCCTCCTCGGCGGCACGGCGATCGTGAGCAAGGCGCTACGTCCAGAGGTGCGTGTCATTGCAGCGGAGCCAGCAGGGGCGGACGATGCCTTTCGCTCCTTTCAGGCGAAAGAACGTATCCCCATGGTAGGACCGAACACGCTTGCAGATGGCTTACTCACCTCTCTGGGAGAGCTCAATTTTCAGCTGCTCTTAACGCATGTGGACGATGTGCTCACCGTGACAGACGCGCAAATCATCCAAGCGATGCGTCTCATTTACGAGCGCCTAAAGATCGTCGTAGAGCCGAGCTGTGCTGTTCCTTTAGCGGCTATTTTACGTTATCCCGAGCGATTTAAGGGCCAAAAGATCGGCATCATCCTCTCAGGCGGGAACGTGGATCTGGACAAGCTCCCTTTTCGGCTCTAAAAGTGATAATTCATGACGATGTTGTAATTCATCATGTTGACCTTATTAAAAACGAAAATGGGGTTCTCATACGTTTCTCCCACGGCGATTTTGCCCACGACCAGAACGCGTGCCTCCAGCCCATCGAGGACGTTCGAAAAGGTGTAGCCGATATCCGTATTTATCTGGACATAGGAAGGAACGCCATACTTGTTCAAGGCGGGCTTTTTTACGTCGGGCAGGCTGAAGTAGCCTGCGGCAAAGGCTACCTCCGTGCGCTGCTTGGGGAATTTGTAGTCCACCTTACTCATGATCGCATGCACATCTCCGAAGCCCTCGTTCCGCTCGCGTGGCATAAAGGTAAAGAAAGGTTCACGCCCCCATTCTCGCGGCATCAGGTAGCGGCCATGTGCCGTGATGCGGTTATAATTTAAGGTTGCACTAATACGATTTTGGCGCAAGCCGACACGCCCTCCGAAGGTATTCGCCTGGCCTCCACGCGGGAAGTACGTTTTCTGTTGGTCAGGATTCCCCCCATCGTTTACTGCATCTTGACGCAGCCCTTGGAACCCAAGGATAAGGTCGGTCTGGGTGTCTATGGGGATGCGTCCATCGAGCTGTACCATGGCGGTATTAAATACATTATCGGTATATTTATTCCAGATACTGATTACCCAGCTAGGGGAGATCCGGCGGTTAATACCCAGCATGGCGACCCCCCGGCTGCTAACATTTCCGGAGTACTGGGCAGGGCCCCCATCGGGATTTACACCAGCGCCATAGGCACCGATGGATTCTGCCACTGAAAACCAGCGTGTCGTAGCGCGCGGCGTTACCCGGTAAATCCAACCGCCCTCCACGCCTGCACGTCCCAGAAAGCCGCGATTTCGGTACCAAAGCCCGTCTACTCCCGTCGGGCGCATGCGTCCATCTTGTAAGTTGATAAAGGGGGTGTTAATCAGCTGCTTACCAAACGTGATCGTATGGCCATTTTTTACGTATTTCAGGTGAAATTCTTCCAAGCGCTCGATAGAGCCTCTATTGCCGGGATTTTGAACATCGAAAAGAGCTACTTCGTAGCGGTTTCTACCCCCAGAGATAGGATCCCGGGCTGCCAGATCAGAGGAGAACACGTTAAAGATATAAAAGCCACTCACCGCGAGGCGGAAGCCATGAAAGGAAGAAGATTCGTAGCGCAAGCCACCTCCAGTGGCTAGGGCGTAGGAGTTCATTAGATCTCCCTCGTTCGTAGTAGCGATAAACATGGAGCGAAAGGCCACCTCCGTACGCCCCTGCTGCAGGGCATAGAGTAGGGAGCTCGTATCTTTCGCCACCGTCTCTCGCCCACGCCAGAGATTAGGCTCCTGCTGAAGCTCCTGGTGCTGCGCAAATAGCGCCGACTCCGTCAAGAAAAAGCCCACCACCAGCAGGCTAAAGCGGATTATTCGCTGAAACATCGTAGGCATAAAAAGGGAAAGAAAGCCGACACCCCCACAGAAGAGGTGCCAGCGCTAAACTTATCGGAAGGTATATGGAACTCCTGAAACCTGCGTGAGCAAGGTCTGCGGAGCATCTAAGGCTTTCGCACTTTCGCGAAGTTTCGGCGTAACTGGGGAATGCTCCTCCAAGTAGCTGATCAGCGCCTCGTGCAGCGTAAAGGGCTTGTTTTCTGAATTTTTCACACCATCTAAGCGGCATAAAACATCTTCAGGGTCTCCATCGCGCTCGCAGGCCGTCACCGTATAGGTCTTGTTAAGCTCTAGTGGCTTGCCTTTCACATGGATAGACTGTACGCGCTCACCTTCTTTGCCGAAGGCGTTAAAGGTGATATCCATCCCTTTAAATTTAATGACCCAGCCACCGAAGCGCTTGCTCGCCTCCTCTGCGAAGACATTATTCAATTCCTTTTCCAGCCATACTTTAATTTGTGAGCCGGTAACTTCTCCTTTTCGAATCACACTATCCACGGGGAGCATATCGAATATATAGCCAGCCGTAATCGGGATATTGCCTGTTTCATCTGGAGTGGCCCTCGGCGGGCAAAAGCGGAATCCATTCGACAGGACGATATCCACATCGGGTACTTTCCAGCTGATGGCGTCTAGGATCATGGTATCGATCGTATTTTCGATCACGAAATAGCGGTAGAGCGGAACAGTACTATAGCCGACCACGCGGTTAATGTCTTGTTCGTAGGCGGCCTCATTTTCTCGGATGATCGCTTGCACACGCTCTGAAGCAGGGTATTTTTCTACATCTACTTCCACCAGCTCGTAAGCATCTTCGATCACTTTTCCATCTTGAATCGTGATTTCTAACTTGCCGACGAAGCTTCCGAAAGCTCCTGGCTCTACTACTTTGGCATATTTCCGCTGAATCGGCACGCGCACACGCTCATGGGTGTCACCTCCTAAAATATAATCGATGCCTTCACATGCGGGCATATCTGCCAGAGCAAGCTGCTGCGAAAGCCCTAGGTGCGCGATGATGGCTACGAAAGCACATCCTTCTTGCTTTTTCAGTACATCAGCATAATGGGCTAAGTTATGCTCTGGCGGGGTATAAATAATGCCTTTACTGTAGTTCGGAGACTGTCTTTTCGGAACTAAGTGATCCGTATAGCCTAAAAATCCGATTTTTACACCGTTAATGTGCCAAATATAATAAGGAGGAAAGACGAGCTCCCCACGTGAGCCATCGGGCGCCTCATGGTACATATTGGCACATACCTTCGGGGCATTCAGCGCACCCAGAAGCCGCTGCATGGCTTCTTTATAATACACCACTTCCCAGTTGCCGGGTAGGTATAAGTCATAATCCAGCGCATTCAGGATGGGCACCATGGCTTCTCCTGTGGTTTTTACAGAAAGCTTGGAGCCCTGAAACATATCCCCCGTGTCGATGATGAGTGCATCATCTGCGTCTGCTTTTAGCTGCTTTAATGCGGTATCCAGGTGCGCATACCCACCCGTTTTACGGAAGACCATCTGTTCATTTTCCCAGAACATCTCATCGTGAGGGTGAATCTGGCAGTGGACATCTGTGGTCTGCAGAAGGGTAAGTTTAAAAGGTTTCTTCGGATCTTTCGGCGCGGCAGTAGCCGTTTTTGCCATGCCCGTTCCTAAGGTGATAAAACCGGATCCGGCACTGATGACACCTAATTTCTTAAGAAAATCTCGCTTTGAATACTTCATTTTTGTGCTACGCTTTCGTGTTCTGAGAATGAAAAAACGGGGGAGGAGACCATTTCAACCTTGATTTTGTTCAAATAGAATTCCCCAATTTTTATAAAGGTCTTCTTTTTGATGACAGAAATCAGTAACAAATGTCACAAGTGGCCCCAGAACCCTCTTTATAAGGCCGCACAGGGCATTTTTCTAGCCTGAAAGGGGGTGTGAAAGGAATGCTTTAACAATTTGCGAAAAACAAGGGTTAAATGGTAACTTTGTATCTCATGAAAGTAGCTGAATCTAAGGAAAAAGTCGCCATCGAGTCGTTAGATCCGAAGGCCTTTATCATCATAAAAAATGCCCGTGTTAATAATTTAAAGGGGGTAGATGTAGCCATTCCTCGTAATAAACTCGTGGTAATCACGGGCTTATCGGGCTCAGGCAAGTCCTCACTGGCTTTCGACACGCTCTTTGCCGAAGGCCAAAGGATGTACGTGGAAAGCCTAAGCTCCTATGCGCGACAGTTTCTCGGGCGGATGGAGAAGCCCGATGTAGAATACATTAAAGGAGTGTCTCCCGCCATCGCCATCCAACAAAAGGTAAACACGCGAAATCCGCGCTCCACGGTGGGCACGACCACGGAGATTTATGATTACCTCAAGCTACTTTTCAGTCGCGTGGGTAAGACCTACTCTCCCGTGAGTGGGGAGGAGGTGAAGCGCCACACGGTATCGGATGTAGTCGATTATATGTTTGGGCTCGGGGATGGGACGCGCCTAATGCTGACCTGTCCGCTGCGGATCGCCGAAGATAGAACTCTCGCCCAGGAGCTGGAACTGCTGCTGCAGAAAGGGTACACCCGGATTTTAGTTGATGGGGAAGTGGCCTTTGTCGAGGAGCTGGTCGGGCAGAAAAAATTACCGAAAGGGGAGTATGAAATTCTCATCGATCGTGCGGTAATTCAGACTGGTGACGAGGACTTACAGTTTCGGCTGGCGGACTCCGTCCAGACGGCCTTCTTCGAGGGGCATGGCGACTGTAAGGTGATCGCCCCAGAGCTGGGCGTGCAGACCTTCTCGGACCGGTTTGAGTTAGATGCTATCAGCTTCGAGGTGCCTTCTGTGAATTTTTTCAGCTTTAATAATCCCTATGGCGCCTGCAAAACCTGCGAGGGGTTTGGCTCTGTATTGGGTATCGACCCGGATCTGGTTTTTCCTGACAAGAGTCTTTCTGTGTATGAGGGGGCCATTGCGCCCTGGCGCGGAGAGACGATGAGCAAGTGGCTAAAACCGCTGCTCAAGTCGGGTATCGAGTTCGATTTCCCGATTCATCGTCCCTATGAGGAGCTGGACGACTGGCATAAGGAGGTTCTTTGGAAAGGGAATCGCTACTTTAAGGGCTTGGATGCTTTCTTCGAGGAGCTGAGCAGCCGCACCCATCAAATTCAGTATCGTGTACTCCTCTCCCGTTTTCGCGGGCGTACCACCTGTCCGGACTGTAGGGGGACGCGCTTGCGCAAAGATGCCGCGTATGTAAAAGTCGGCGGCCGCTCGATCATCGATGCGGTTTTACTGCCTATCGACGAGGCCCTCGTGTTCTTCCAAGAGCTCCAGCTGTCTGAAGCTGACGAGAAGGTGGCGCGTAGGTTATTAAAAGAGATTATCAGTCGCCTCAGCTATATGGTGCAGGTGGGCCTAGGATATCTGACCCTAAACCGGCTGACTTCCAGCCTTTCGGGGGGTGAGTTTCAGCGGATCAAGCTAGCGACTTCCTTAGGTTCCGCTCTGGTGGGGTCTATGTATATCTTAGATGAACCGAGCATCGGGCTACATCCACGCGATACGGATCGCCTGATCGAGGTGCTCAAGTCACTGCGCGATTTAGGAAACACCGTCATCGTAGTAGAGCATGAGGAAAAGGTTATGCGAGCAGCAGATGAGTTGATCGATATCGGTCCAGATGCGGGAGCGCATGGTGGGCAGCTGATGTTTCAGGGGAGTTTAGAGCAGCTTTTGGCCCAGGGCCACACCCACACCGCTCGCTATCTGAATGGGGACGCTAAGATCGACAGTGGGCGCAGTCCCCGAAGGCCAACGCATTTTCTGCAGATTCGTGGTGCGCGGGAGCATAATCTCAAGCAGGTGGATGCCAAGATTCCGCTGGGCTGCTTGACCGTCGTGACCGGGGTGTCGGGTTCTGGCAAGTCGACCTTGATTAAGAAAATCTTGTACCCGGCGCTAGCCAAGCAGCTGGGGCTAGTGCAGGAGGAGATCGGCAAGTTCGACCGTTTGGAGGACGATGTGGACGAGATCACGCAGGTGGAATTTGTAGATCAAAACCCCATCGGTAAGTCTTCCCGTTCGAATCCGGTTACCTATGTGAAGGCCTATGACCCGATTCGTGCGCTTTATGCGGAGCAGAGCATGGCCAAGCAGCGGGGGTATAAGCCAGCTTTTTTTAGTTTTAATGTAGATGGTGGGCGCTGTGAAGCCTGCCAGGGCGAAGGTACGGTTACGGTAGAAATGCAGTTTATGGCAGATATCCACCTGACCTGTGAGGCCTGTAAAGGGAAGCGTTTCAAGCAGGAGATTTTAGATGTGACCTATAAGGATAAAACCATCGCAGATGTGCTGGCCATGACTATCGATGAGGCGATGGAGTTCTTTGCGGATAAGACGGCGATTATCAATAGGCTGCAGCCGCTGCAAGAAGTGGGCTTAGGCTATATCGGGATGGGGCAGTCTTCGAATACCCTTTCTGGGGGCGAGGCCCAAAGGGTGAAGCTAGCGGCTTATCTGAATAAGCCTACCGGCAAAGCCAAGGATCATATCCTCTTTATTTTCGATGAGCCAACGACCGGCTTACACATGCACGATATTAATAAGTTGCTCTTTTCTTTGAATGCCTTAATCGAGCAGGGGCATAGTGTCTTGATCATCGAGCACAATACAGAGGTAATCAAGTCCGCCGATTGGGTCTTAGATCTAGGACCAGAGGGCGGCCATGGTGGAGGACATCTGGTATTTCAGGGAACGGTGGCAGATTTGAAAAAAGAAAAGGACAATTACACTGCACGCTATTTGCGCGAGTCTATCTGATATGGACATTGCCTTACAATATCCTTTTGAGTTGGCGGGGACTTTTGTCTTCGCCATCTCCGGTGTCTTAGCGGTACGGGATAAGGATCACGATCTTT
Source organism: Nitritalea halalkaliphila LW7 (assembly GCF_000265075.1). Lineage (GTDB taxonomy): Bacteria > Bacteroidota > Bacteroidia > Cytophagales > Cyclobacteriaceae > Nitritalea > Nitritalea halalkaliphila. The sequence goes on from NZ_AJYA01000002.1 coordinate 251,682, forward strand.
TTGGTGCTGGATTCACAGGGTTTATCACCGCTATTGGTGGGGGCTCGCTGCGTGACATGCTGTTAGGCAGTTATCCGCTTGTTTGGATTGGGGACATTTATGTCTTTTACGCTATTTTGGCTGGTATCGTCGTGGCTTTCGTATTTACGCCCTTTTTGATGAAGCTGAGACGCACTACTTTTTTTGTTTGACATCATTGGGAATTGGTTTTTTCACCGTGTTGGGGGTCGAAAAAGCACTTAGCTTGGGTGTTCGTCCGGAGATTGCAGCCATTATGGGGATGTTTTCGGCCGTGATGGGGGGTGTTTTGCGTGATACGCTGGTGAATGAGGTGCCTATTTTATTTCGGAAAGAGGTATATGCCTCCGCCTGTTTGGCGGGAGCGATTTGCTACTTGATATTCTATTATTTTGGTATGCCGCGAGATTATAACTTGCTGCTCAGTCTTTCCATTATTATAAGCATACGCTTACTGGCTGTACGCTTTAAGATCAGCTTGCCCGGCTTGCGTTAATTGCTACGGCTGCCAGGTGGAGATTTTGTTTCCTATTGCTGCCGTTCTTTTTTAGGTAGGGTGTCTTTTTAGGTCACTGTATTCTTTTCTCTGAGCTTCTCGGAGTAGTGTTCAGGTAGAGCTGTACGCAGATGTAAGGAGGTATTAGAAAGAGGGCATTAATGCTGCGATAAGGGGAATTTGGATTAAAAGATCGAAGGAAAGGGCAAAAAAAGTAGCCCATGCCAGTGCGCTCACACTCATGGTGAGATAAATCTTCTTTTTAGTGACCCCCAGTGCATTCATGACCAGAGTACCTCCTATCGGAGTCAAGAAAACGGGGGTGAGAAAGGCGATGCCATTTGGCCCGAAGCTTCTCCAGACGCGGATAATGAGTCGCGCTTTTTTGGAAAATAGGCGCGGTTTAGGTCGTGTAGCCCGCCAGCGCTTGTACCACTGTCCGAGCTGCGTAATGAGCAGTACGCTACTCATCATGCCTAAAAAAGTAACTAGGATAACTTCCAAAACGGAATATCCTGCCGCTAAGCCTAAGGCGGGGCCAGCAACAAACTTCACCATGGATAGGGCCAAGATGAAGAAAAAGGTAAGGATGTACTCTGTCATGGGAATAGGGATGCGCTTGGTAAACTGGGTAGGGCCTGATTAGGTTTGTAGATCAACTGGTTTTTACTCCAAAAGCTAAATCTCCTGCATCTCCGAGTCCGGGCAAAATGTATGCCTGATCGTTTAGGCCAGCGTCTAAGGCTGCTGTCCAAATGGTTAGGGGGAACTGTATTTTATCTTTAATTTTCTGAATGCCTTCTGGGGCACTGATAACGGCTGCGATATGAATATGCTTCGGTTTTCCGTGACGTAAAAGAGCCTCTATCGTCTGAATGCACGAGTTTCCTGATGCCAGCATGGGGTCTATAAACAAGACCTCTTTCCCATCGATGTCAGGTAGTGCTTGATAAAAAAATCCAATTTCCGGATCTGTCGTCGCTCCATGTGGTTCTCGGTAGGCGCCGATAAAGCCACTGTCTGCTTGGTCGAAAATAGATAAAAACCCTTCGTACAGCGGTAAGGCTGCGCGGAGAACATTGATAAGAATAGGTTGCTGATTGAGTAGAGGGCTTTCCAGGCTACCGAGAGGTGTCTGGATTGTTTGTGGAGTGTATTCCAGTGTTTTAGAAAGCTCGTAAGCCATGAGCATGCCGATACGCTGTAGGTTTTGGCGGAATCTCCAGCGGTCTTTTTGGATCAGTGGATCTCTGAGTTCAGCCAGGTAGGAGAGTAAAACGGAGTTTTCGTTACTTAGTATATGAGTGTGTACGGACATGAATTACGCTTGGATTAGTTCATAAAATACGATGGGAGCCTTTATTTAGCTTATGGCGCGACTGAAACCGTCATTTTCATCTTTCGATTTACTCATTTTTCGTATAAAGCCAAAAAAAAGGGAGGACTTTGTCCTCCCTTCACTATACTTTCATGTGAATTATTTTACTTCGAATGAAGTTCTTCTCGCTAGCTGGCGTGCTTCAGCAGATTTTTTATCTACGCTTGTATCTTCTCCAAAGCCTTTAGCAGAAAGTCTGCTAGCATCGATACCTGCTTCGATAAGAAGTTTTTCTACTGCTTTCGCTCTGCGCTCAGAAAGCTTCATGTTATAATCTTCTGGACCGATTTCATCCGCGAAACCTTTGATTTCTAGTTTCACTTCAGGATTACGCTTCATGAAGTTAGCTACGTGATTTACAGCAGAAGCAGAGAAACCTAGTGGCTTAGCGCTATCGAATGCGAAGTATACATTCACATAGTTTTCGTTGATAGCTTTCTTGAAGAAGTCAGTTTCTACTACTTCTTCGATCGGACATCCGTCGTTAGATGCTGGACCAGGAACGAATGGACACTTATCTAAGTGATCAGGAATACCATCACCATCAGAGTCAAGTGTTCTTCCGAAAGAATCTACACGAGCACCGGCAGGTGTATTTGGCTCCTTATCTAAGTAATCTGGAATACCATCTCCATCAGAATCTTTCAGCATATCCTTGATTTCACCGATCTGCTCAGCAAGCTCCACTTTCGTAGCATACTTCTCAGCAGCGATGTACCAGTCTGCATGTTGTGATTTACTTCCAAGGTAGAAGTTAAGTCCAACAGTGGCGGACCACCAGTTTCCGATACTTCTTCTACCTTGTACTAGTGCATCCCCGTCAACGGTAAAGGCATTTCTACCCGTGATAACATGAGAAATATCACCCGTTAATGCTATTCTGTTAGTGAGTCTTACTTGAGCAGTAAATCCTCCCATCACGTTGTAAAGATTATCTCTCTCGTCAGCAAATTGATTGTCTTGGGGTGTTTGTCGACCAAAACCAGCACCAAAGTGACCTAATAGCCCAATTCTATTTGTGAACTGTTCGAAATTAGCTATTCGACCTAAATTAGCAACGGCTTGCAGGTTTGCTCTGTAATAGTTTGTGCTAAACGGTAAGGAATTATCCGAGGATGTAAACTGACCAAACGCGTAGTCTGCTCTGAATCCGAATTTTTCGGTTAACATGTATCTAGCGCCTACATGAGCGTGGCCTAAATTTAGTAATGGCGTTTCGAATGAAGCGCTAGAGAAGGGGGTTGCAGCGTGGTTAAAACCACCTCCAACTTCAATGGACCACTTGTTAAAGTCGTCTTGGGCGTGGGCACCATAAGCCATGGCGCCGGCCATTAGGGTAGATAGTAGGATTTTTTTCATGATAAAAAATTTTTTATCCAGATTTGAGTGTTTAATTGGTTTCAAGGTTCAAATTTACAACTTTTAACATCTAATCAAAAACGCTGCCTTTTTTTTGGAGAAAAGGTAGCGAAAATTGAATCAAATAAAGGTTAATCGTTGCGCTAAATTAACATAAATTATGCCAATACCGGGTGTCTTAGAAGATTTATTGCATATTCGGTCCGTTTCGGGCGATGAAAAGGAAGTCACCAAATATATTTTAAATTACGTGCAAGAACGTAAAATATTTTGGAAAGTTCAACCTGAAATCTACTATGGAGAAGAATTTCATGACTGTTTACTGTTAAAATTCGGAAATCCTCGAACTGCTATTTTCGCTCATGTCGACACGATCGGCTTCATGAGCCGCTATCAAAACCAGCTCATCCCTGTGGGAGGTCCCGAAGTGGATGCTGCCTTTACACTAGAGGGAGAGGACGATTTAGGCCCCATCCATTGCCGCTTAAACGTTATGGAGGACGAACTGTTTCATGATTTTCCCAGAGCCGTGCGTCCCGGGACTTATTTTTCCTTTAAGCAGCATATCCGTAGTAATGAAACCTTTATACAAGCAGCCTACCTGGATAATCGCCTAGGGGTGTATAACGCCCTACTCCAATGCGAAGAAGTCCGTGATGCCTGGGTGGTTTTTAGTACCTATGAGGAGCATGGAGGAGGAAGTATGCCCTTTTTACTGCGTTTTATTATGGAAACACACCCCGTCAAGCAGGCGCTCATTTCCGATATCACGTGGGTGACGGAAGGCGTGCGCCATGGTGAAGGAGTCGCCATCTCCCTTCGAGACCGTTACATCCCGAGGAGAGCCTTTTTAGAAAAGATAGTATCTTTGGCAAAACAATCCGGAGTCTCCTACCAGTTAGAGGTGGAAGCCCATGGCGGGAGTGATGGGCGTGAGGTACAATTTTCGCCCTACGCACTCGATTGGTGCTTTATCGGAGCCCCTGAAGATCATGTGCATACGCCAAACGAAAAAGTCTATTGGAAAGATTTCTATGCCATGGTCGACCTGTACAAGTACTTGCTCGAAAAGCTATAGCGGTTTAGCAAGAATAAACAAGGGCTCAGACGGTAATTGTAGTATATTTGTTTAATCCTTCTCGCGAAGGCAAAAAAATCGGTATGATTCAAATTTTGGACAAGTCATTTGTCCCCTATTTATCTAAAGAAACACTGCAGGAACGCATCCAGTCTCTGGGAGCAGAGATTAGTGCGGACTATGCAGGGAAACCGCTCTGTGTGCTTGCTGTGCTAAATGGAGCCTTTATGTTTTGTAGTGACTTAGTAAAGGAAATTACTATTCCTATGGAGCTACAGTTCATTAAAATCGCTTCCTATGCAGGTACGCGCTCTACTGGGGAGGTGTCCGAGCTTCTAGGGCTGTCTACCTCCCTGAAAGGAAAAGAAATCCTTATCGTGGAAGATATCGTAGATACCGGGCTTAGTATGCAGTATCTTTTGGCCAGTATGGCCAAAGAGGCAGCGGCCTCCATCCGTATATGCAGCCTGCTCGTGAAGCCCGAGGCCTTGCAGCACCCAGTGGACATTCACTACACGGGATTTGAGATACCGAAAAAATTTGTGGTGGGCTATGGACTCGATTATAATGGTTTCGGCCGGAATATCGGAGAGATCTACCAGCTTAAAGAAGACGAACATACTTTATGAAGTAAGGGGAGAGGCCCCTTTTCACTATAAACCGAACAGACACTTATGCTCAATATCGTATTATTTGGCCTCCGGGAGCAGGAAAAGGCACGCAGAGTGAAAAACTTATTGCCAAATATGGCTTGACCCACCTCTCTACCGGTGACCTTTTTAGAAAACACCTGGGAGAAGGCACCCCTCTAGGGCAGTTAGCGAAAAAATACATGGACGAAGGCAACTTGGTTCCGGATGAAGTGGTTATCGGCATGGTCGATGAAAAAATCAAGAGCACATCGGATAGCCAAGGGTTTATTTTCGATGGGTTCCCGCGGACTGTGGCCCAAGCTGAGGCACTTGATGCGCTACTGAATGAGAAAGGCACGCCGATTAAAGGGATGATCGCACTGGAGGTTCCGGAGGAGGTACTTAAGGAGCGCATAAAGGAAAGGGGCAAGACCTCTGGCCGTAGCGATGACCAAGATGATGCCAAGGTAGCGAACAGAATTAAGGTGTATCTAGACGAGACGCTACCAGTTGCGGGTTACTACAAGAAGCAGGGAAAACTAAGCAGCATTAATGGTGTGGGAGAGATCGATGAAATCTTCGCCGCTATCGTCAAAACCATAGACAGTTACGAATAAAAATATTATCCGTATCTTTGCCATTCGAAAGGCTAGACCGAAACGTCTAGCCTTTTTTTAACGGGTTAATGACAAGATTAAATAGATACCAGCAGTGGCGGATTCTAACTTTATCGATTATGTAAAATTCTGCTCCCGCTCCGGGGCAGGAGGGGCAGGTTCTCTTCACTTTCGCAGAGAAAAGCATGTGCCTAAGGGAGGTCCTGATGGTGGTGACGGCGGACGTGGCGGCCACATTATTTTGCGCGGTAATGCGCAACTGTGGACACTATTACACTTAAAATATAAAAAGCATGTAATCGCCGAGGCCGGAAAGCCTGGAGAAGGGGGACGCCGGAAGGGGCGTGATGGTAAAGATATTATCCTTGAGGTGCCTTTAGGTACAGTAGCCAAAGATGCGGAGACCTTTGAGACGCGCTTTGAAATCACGGAAGATGGGCAAGAGGTGGTCCTTACGCGCGGAGGACGTGGCGGCTTAGGAAATGATCACTTTAAGTCGGCTACGAATCAGGCGCCTCACTATGCGCAGCCAGGGGAAGAGGGCATCGAAGAATGGATCATTTTAGAGCTTAAGCTGCTGGCTGATATCGGACTGGTGGGTTTCCCGAATGCAGGTAAGTCCACACTGCTCAGCAGCCTTTCTGCTGCGAAACCGGAAATCGCCGACTATCCATTCACCACACTCGTGCCGAATCTAGGTGTCGTCGCCTATCGCGATGATCGCTCTTTCGTCATGGCGGATATTCCAGGTATCATAGAGGGGGCTGCCGAGGGCAAAGGGCTTGGACTGCGCTTCCTGAGGCATATCGAGCGAAATCCGCTCCTGCTGTTTATGGTGCCCGCCGATGCGCCGAGCATACGGGAGGCCTATCAGGTGCTGCTGGGCGAACTGGAGCGCTATAATCCGGAACTGCTGGATAAAAAACGACTGCTCGCGATCTCTAAAGCGGATATGCTGGATGAGGAGCTGATGGAAGAAATGAAACGAGAACTTCCTGATGACGTACCTTCACTCTTTATTTCTTCGGTGTCAGGGTACCAGCTCGAGCAACTTAAAGACCTAATCTGGAACACGATTCATGCCTAATGCGACAACTTGTCAGGCCAAATCGGTGTGGCATTTTGATTGTGTAGAACGAATCGAAAATAAATTCAAAAATGGCAGAGAAAGAACACGATAAATCCACCCTACAGGAAGAAGAGCTGGAGCAGCAGATAGCCGATGAGCAGCAAGCGGCCGATGAGGCAGCAGCAACTGAAAGCACAACGTCAGCAGCGCCAGAAACTGATACGCCTGTAAGCGAGGAGGCCCAAGTGTATAAAGATAAATACTTGCGCCTGTATTCTGAATTCGATAATTACCGCAGAAGAACGGCAAAGGAGCGCTTAGACTTGATCAAGACAGCTTCTGAAGAGGTGCTGAAAGCGGTTATTCCTGTACTGGATGACTTCGAGCGTGCCGCGAAAGCGCATGCCGCAGAGACAGATGCAGAAAAAGTACGTGACGGAAATCAGATCGTCGTGCAGAAGTTGATGAAAACACTAGAGCAGAAGGGCTTAAAGCCGATGGAAGATGCTGTCGGAAAACCTTTCGATGCAGATTTCCAAGAGGCCATCACACAGATTCCAGCTCCTTCTGAAGAGCTTAAAGGCAAGGTAGTGGATGTAGTAGAAAAAGGCTACATGCTCGGTGACCGCGTCGTGCGGTATGCAAAAGTGGTCATAGGAGCATAAGAAATAGGCATGGCAAAGAGAGATTATTACGAGGTATTAGGAGTTTCGAAGAGCGCAAGCCCTGAGGAAATCAAAAAAGCCTATCGAAAATTAGCGATCAAGTATCACCCAGATAAAAATCCGGGAGATGCGGAAGCAGAAGAGAAGTTTAAGGAAGCTGCTGAGGCTTACGATGTGCTGAGTACGCCAGAGAAAAAGCAGCGCTACGATCAGTACGGCCATCAGGGCGTTAGCGGAGGTTTCTCCGGTGGAGGTGCCAGCATGGATGATATCTTCTCTCAGTTCGGAGATATCTTCGGCGGAGGTGGCTTCGACTCCTTCTTTGGCGGAGGCGGCGGAGGCCGCAGACGCACCAAAAAAGGGACAAACCTACGCGTGAAGCTGAAGCTTAACCTACAAGAAGTAGCGAACGGTGTAGAGAAAAAGATTAAAGTGAAGCGACAGGTGCTCGCCGACGGTGTGACCTTTAAGAACTGTGGAACTTGTCAGGGTACGGGTCAGGTAAAAAAGGTCGTTAACACTATGCTAGGGCAGATGGTCTCTGCCTCCACTTGCCCTGCCTGCGGTGGAAATGGCCAAATCGTGGATAAAAAACCCGCAGAAGCTGATGCACGCGGTATGGTCCTGAAAGAGGAAGTGATCCCGATCCAGATACCTGCCGGCGTGGCTGATGGCATGCAGCTGAGCATGTCTGGCAAAGGGAACGAGACTGCAGGAGGTATTCCGGGTGACCTACTTATCCTTATCGAAGAAATCGAAAGCGATAACTTTAAGCGAGATGGAAATAATGTCATCTATGACCTGTATGTCAGCTTCGTAGATGTGGCGCTAGGAGCTCAACTCGAGGTGCCTACCATCGATGGAAAGGTGAAAATTAAGTTGGAGCCCGGCACGCAGAGTGGTAAAGTGCTGCGCCTGAAAGGTAAAGGCATAAAAGATATCAATGGGTATGGTTCTGGGGATCAACTCATCTATGTGAATGTGTGGACTCCTAAGGCGCTTTCTCGCGAGGAGCGGGAGCTTCTGGAAAAACTTCGCGATGCCGAAAACTTCCGCCCAGACCCGGGAAAATCTGAAAAAGGTTTCTTCGATCGTGTGAAAGACATGTTTTCATAAAAAATGGACCTTCGGGGTCTTTTTTTTGCTTAAAAAGAAACCTTCTTGCTGTACCCGCGTAGGTAGAAGTTATGTTAAGAGTACCCCTGCTTCTTTTACTCCTGTTTTGCAGCGTGCAGCTGCATGCCCAGCAGGTCATAAAACGCGATTATACCGCTGCCAAGCGGGAAGGGGTAGAGTCTATCTATTTTCATTTTGACGTCTATAAAGGTGTCAGCCGCTTTCATTCCAGTATGGGGGAAGCGCCTATCTGGGTGAAATCTTCCCTCTCAAATCTTAACATCCTCCCCCAGTTCGACGATACCATGGCGGATGGCCGACAGGAAATCATGCTGCACCACCGAAATGTGGAAAATGAGTCCTTCAGCAAAAGCCTGAGCTATAAACTTTTTTCGAACACAGAAGAAAACTTCGAGCATGACTGGCGTGTAGGGATTAATAAACGACATCCTCTCGACTTAGACTTCGTCTTCGGCATCGGAAAGGCATTTATTAATCTGTCTGAATTGCAGGTGGCTAATTGTATCATCAATTCCGCCAGCGCTGACATCACCCTCGGCTATGATGCAGATAAGCCGAACGCGATCGCCATGGATACCTTACAGGTCCGTATTAATATGGGTAATTTAGAGGCACGTCAGATTAATTTGGCGCGAGCCAAAACAGTTTTATTCGATGTCAATTACGGAACCATCGACATCAGTCTGGACAACACCGTGCATCAGGGCGGCACTTTACACGCGATGGTAGGTGCCGGCAAATTAAACATGCAGCTTCCAGACCCAGATAAACCGTATAAGTTGACGATCAAGTCTTCTCCTATGTGTCGGATTCACATGCCGAAGCACCTCCGTTCCACCGGGAATAAGCAGCAGCGCACCTACGTTTCGAGAGGGTATGAGCGCGATCCTGAAAATGCGCTCTATGTAAACGTAGATATTTCCGTGGGTAGCCTCACCTTAAAGTAAGTGCGAGGAAGTTTTGAGCTTTCCGGGATTCGCTGTATTTTCCCAGAAAATTAGATTTCATGACTTCCGATACCCTTTTAGACATCCAGCACCTGCATAAGGGTTACCAAGGGCACCAGGCCCTCCAGGATGTGAGTTTTCAGGTTCCGGAGGGAACAGTTTTTGGCCTGTTAGGCCCAAATGGCGCCGGCAAGACTACCCTTATCCGCATCATTAATCAGATCATTACCGCCGACTCCGGTCGTGTGCTACTGGAGGGGCGTGTGCTCAGCCCAAAAGAAATCCGGAAAATCGGCTACCTGCCCGAGGAGCGTGGGCTGTATAAAAAAATGGTGGTAAAGGAGCAGCTGCTTTTTTTCGCGCGGCTTCGTGGCCTCAGTAGTGCCGAGGCGAAGATCCGCACGAAGGATTGGCTGGAACGCTTTAACCTACTGAGCTGGGCAGATAAAAAGGTGGAGGAGCTCTCGAAAGGCATGGCCCAAAAGGTGCAGTTCATCGCTACGGTCCTCCACGAACCTCGGCTCCTGATTTTAGACGAGCCCTTCTCGGGTTTTGATCCAGTAAACGCAGACCTGGTGCTAAAGGAAATCCTCCGCTTAAAAAAACAGGGGACGACGATCATGCTCTCCACACATCGCATGGAATCGGTAGAGAGCCTCTGCGATGCGCTGGCCATGCTGCATCGTTCGCGCCTGGTTTTACACGGCACCGTGCCCGATGTTAAAGCCCGTTTCAGCCAAAAAACCTATACCCTCGACTATCTTCCCTATCTTTCGGACAGCCGAGAGCACTTAGCCACCACCCCGCAGCAGGTGCTCATCCAGGGAGATGCCCGAGAAGCGAACGCCCAGCTGAGCCATTACATCGAAAAAGGTCTAGTGACCTCCTTCCAGCCCCATGTGCCGACGATAGAAGAAATATTCATCCAACAAGCGAGTTCCCAGCAGCATGATGCATAAAGTAGCCCTCCTCATTCAGCGGGAGTACACCACGCGTGTTCGAAAAAAATCTTTCCTGCTTGCCACCCTCATCACCCCTCTGCTCTTTCCCGCCATCATGGGCGGGATTCTCTGGCTGGCCGTCAGTGAAGGGGAGCGCAGCAGCCTGAGGATCATCGAAGTGGTCGATGAGCAGGACTTCTTCTTCTTGGAAAGTATGGAGCAGTACGCTTTTTCCTATGGTAAAATCTCCCTCGATGAGGCTAAGGAACTGGTGCGCAAAGGAGAACGCTTCGGCCTGCTCCATATTCCTCCATTAGATATGGAGCGCCCCCGGGGCATCAGCTTTTACAGTGAGGTCAGCCCCCCACTTAGCTTTACCAGCATGATCGAAGCCAGCCTAAAAAGACGCATCGAGGACACCAAGCTCCAAAACAGCGGCGTGGATCCCGGTATCCTGCAGGCTGTCAGAACTCCTGTGAGCCTGGAAACCATCACGCTGGCCTCCAGTGGAGATGAGGTCGCCGGTGACGCCCGCGTTCAGTACGGCATCGGCTTTGTCAGTGGCATCCTCATTTATCTGTTTATCTTTTTGTACAGCAATCAAATCATGCAGGGGGTCATCGAAGAAAAATCCAGCCGAATCATGGAGGTACTCGTGGCGACCATGCGGCCCTTCCAGCTGATGCTGGGAAAAATCATCGGGATCGCCGCCGTGGGGCTGACACAGTTCGGCATCTGGGTGCTGCTCATTAGCCTGCTCAGCTCACTGCTTTGGTCTTTTTTTGGGATACGTATGCCCCAAGCGGAACTCTTAGAAGCCCAGGGACTGGCTGCCGATAGCATCGATCCGGCTCTCTCCGAAGGACCTGCACGCCTGCTTATGCCGCTCCTACAAGTAGATTATGCCTATATTTTAAGCATTTTCCTCTTTTATTTCCTCGGAGGCTACCTGCTCTATGGGGCACTCTTCGCTGCTATCGGTGCGGCTGTGGACACCCCGGCAGATGCCCAGCAGTTCGTCCTGCCGGTGACGATTCCCCTGCTGGTCGCTTACATGGGGCTCTTCCTCTTTGTCCTTCAGGACCCGAACAGTAGCACCAGCTTTTATCTCAGCGTCTTCCCCCTCACTTCCCCGATCGCGATGGTGGGCCGCGCCGCCTATGGCATCCCTTTTTGGGAACTCCTACTCTCCATGAGCCTGCTGATTCTCGGCTTCATCGGCAGCACCTGGGTGGCAGCGAAAATCTATAAAATAGGGATCTTGGCCCACGGGGCCAAAGTCAACTTCAAGGTGCTCTGGTCCTGGCTGAAGCGGGAAGATTAAAAAGGAGACTACACTTCTCAGCTGCTCTAAAGGGTGCTTGCCTTGCGGAAAGGGGGCGTATCCGCGTGTAGTGCCCGCACGTTAAAAAGAAAAACCTTTCCCTCTCGAAAGTCCGCGAAAGGATTCCAGAGGGAAAGGGATAGGTTTAAGAGAAGGTTTTTTTTGCGCCTCGGCGCCAAGAAAGGGACCTGAAGGGCTTATTTTAAATCAAAACGGTCGGCATCCATCACCTTCACCCAAGCGCGGCAAAAGTCCTGCACAAAGCGCTCGGCCATATCGTCCTGGGCATAGTATTCGGCATAGGCGCGCAAGATGGAATTCGAGCCGAACACCAAGTCCACACGGCTGGCGGTGAAGGCCTCCTCTCCGGTTTTGCGGTCCACTAAGGCATAGCTGTCCGCACCAGTGGACTTCCAGCTGTAGGCCATGTCTGTGAGATGCACGAAGAAATCTGTGCTCAAAACGCCCACGCGATCTGTAAAGACGCCTTTCTCAGTACCTCCATAGTTCGTGCCCAGCACCCGCATGCCGCCTACCAGCGCCGTCATCTCAGCGGCGGTCAAGCCCATTAACTGTGCGCGGTCTACGAGCAGCTCCTCGGCCTTTGCCTCCACACCGGGCTTGAGCCAGTTTCGGAAGCCATCATGCACGGGCTCTAAATAACTGAAGGATTCCGCATCGGTCTGCTCTGCCGTAGCGTCGCCCCTGCCAGGGGAAAAAGGTACGGTGAGGGAAACGCCCGCTTTTCGGGCCGCTTGTTCTACTGCGGCCGTCCCTGCCAGCACGATTAAATCGGCTAGACTGATCTTTTTTTCTAATCCAGCTTGGAATTCGGTTAGGGCAGTGAGTACGCGCTCCAGGCGCTCGGGCTCATTCCCTTCCCAGCTCCGCTGCGGTTCGAGACGGATACGGGCGCCGTTCGCACCTCCGCGGTAATCCGAGCCACGAAAGGTACGTGCGCTGTCCCATGCCGTGCTGATAAAATCGGCAGGTGCGACGTCCAGCTGTAAGAGGCTGGCCTTCAGGGCTGTGATCTCCGCTTCGCTCAGGGTATACCCTACGGTAGGCACGGGGTCTTGCCAAATCAACTCCTCCTGCGGTACGTCTGCACCCAGATAGCGGCTTTTCGGGCCGAGGTCTCGGTGAGTCAACTTAAACCAGGCACGTGCAAAAACATCTTCAAAGTAAGCTGGATCTTCGTAAAAGCGTTGGGAAATTTTGCGGTAGGCCGGGTCCATTTTCATCGCCATGTCTGCATCCGTCATGATGGGATTTCTGCGGACACCGGGGATATGTGCATCGAATGGCTTATCCTCCTCTTTCATCGCGACAGGTTCCCACTGCCAGGCGCCAGCGGGGCTCTTGGTAAGCTCCCACTCATGGTTCAGTAGCAGGTGGAAGTAGGTATGATTCCAGCGATCCGGTGTGGTGGTCCAAGCGCCTTCCAAGCCGCTCGTTACCGTGTCTGCGCCATGTCCGCTGCCTTTCGGATTTTTCCAGCCGAACCCTTGCTCTTCCACATCGGCACCCTCTGGATTCGGCCCCAAATGTGCTTCTAAACCATTTCCATGCGTTTTTCCTACCGTGTGACCACCTGCAGTCAGCGCCACCGTTTCCTCGTCATTCATCGCCATCCGCGCAAAGGTCGTGCGGACATCATGTGCCGTCTTTAGCGGGTCTGGATTGCCATCCACTCCTTCTGGATTCACATAAATTAGGCCCATCTGCACCGCAGCTAGGGGGTTAGCCAGGGAGTCAGCACTGGCATCTGCATAGCGTGACTTGCCCAGCCATTCACGCTCCGAGCCCCAGTTGATGTCTTTTTCAGGGTGCCAAATGTCCTCACGGCCTCCTGCGAAACCAAAGGTCTTAAAGCCCATGGATTCGTAGGCCATGTTTCCGGCGAGTACGAAGAGGTCGGCCCAAGATAGCGCATTTCCATATTTCTTCTTGATCGGCCATAGAAGTCGGCGCGCCTTATCCAGGTTCGTGTTATCGGGCCAGCTATTTAGCGGTGCAAAACGCTGATTACCCGTATTAGCGCCCCCACGTCCGTCCGCCACGCGATAGGTGCCAGCAGCATGCCAGGCCATCCGGATCATCAAGCCTCCATAGGTGCCCCAGTCCGCTGGCCACCAGTCTTGACTATCCGTCATCAGTGCCTTCAAGTCGGATTTTACAGCCTCTAAATCAAGGCTCAAAAAGGCATCTTTATAGGAAAAATCGGCACCGTAAGGTTTTGTTTTTTCATCATGCTGGTGTAAAATGTCCAGATTTAGGGCATTTGGCCACCATTCCATAACGTTTTTTTCTTGCACTGTATTCGCACCATGCATGACAGGGCATTTGCCCCCGGACTTTGATCGCTGTTCCATCGTTTTATGTTTAGGGTTTATAGCTGTGATTCTTCTCGTGGTTAAAAGGGGCTATAGCGCCCCTTTCTACATGACTACTGTTTTTTTCAGGAGCGCTGCTTAGCGTAAATAAGCCGAAAGCATCCACACCACTTTTTCCTTTGCCGTGATGTAGTCACTCATCAGGGAGGCGGTACCTTCATCTGCCTGCTCGCCGGCGGCTTCTAATACTTCTCGCTCCAGCTGAAGCAGTGCCGTGATGTTATCGCGAATGATACGCACCATCTCTGTAGCATCCTTCACCTCGCCCGCTTCCTGGATGGCTGCATGGGAGATAAATTCGGCGAAGGTGGAGTAAGGACGCTGGTCTAAGGTCAAAATTCTTTCCGCGGTTTCATCGATCGCTAAGGTCGCTGCCGTGTAAAGCTCTTCGAACTTGGCATGCAGCTCGAAAAAGTTCGGGCCTGCCACATTCCAGTGAAAATTTCGAAGGTTTTGATAGTAAATTTCATAGGTAGCTAAAAGCTTATTTAACTGCTCCGCGAGGGCTTTGCTGTCTTTGGCCGGGAGGCCAATCTGATTCGTGCTCATAGTTGCGTTTGTTTAGTAGATTGAATTTATTTACTTTGGAAATCAAATTTACCATTAATTGGTGGGAAAGCCGCACTTTAATAGATGCTTCGTTTCGATGCCTCATAGATGTGGTCTATCAGTTATAAATTCCAATAGATAAAATGAAGTTCTCCCTTAAGGGCATTAATACCTTAGATCTGTACGGAAACCGGAGTCGGATTAAGGTGCTGGTCATCGTCAGTTCCTTTGTGATCGGGATTTCCTCACTGTTTTACACGCATATGCTCGTGGAGGAGCTGCGTGAGCGGGAGAAGCGGCAGATCGAGCTGTTCGCTAATGCGCTGGAATATGCGTACATCTATTCCGAAAACCTGAATTTCGTTACCCAGGAGATCATTCAGCAGAATTACTCCATTCCGGTCATCGTGGTGGACAGGTCGGGGACGCCCACAGACTTTAAAAACATCAAGTTCAAACGCAATGCCACCGATGAAGAAATCGATGCCAAATTAGCAGATGAGCTGAAGCGGATGGAGGCCGAATATGAGCCGATTTACATCGAAGATGCGCATGTGTATTACCGAAATTCGGAATTGTTATACAGTTTACGCTATTACCCTTACGTACAGCTATCGGTTATTTTGGTTTTTGGCTTGCTGGTTTATGTGGTTTTTAATCAGACCAAGCTGGCCGAGCAGAATCGTGTTTGGGCTGGCCTGACCAAGGAGACCGCCCACCAGCTGGGGACCCCATCGCCTCGCTGATGGCTTGGATCGATTACTTGCGGCATTCTCCTGTTTATGACGAGAATAAGGAAGTGATTTTAGAGATGGATAAGGATATCGTCAAGCTACGCATGGTAACGGAGCGCTTCAGCAGTATCGGGAGTAAGCCTGTGATCAAGCCCGAGAATGTGTATGCGGTCATCGATGATACGATCAACTATCTCCGCCCGCGGATTTCGACGAAGGTTTCGATTACCTTAAATGGCTATGCTGAAAATATCGAAGCATGATGAGTCGCGCCCTATTCGAATGGGTGATCGAGAACATTTGTAAAAATGCCGTAGATGCTATGCGTGGACAGGGGAAGATCGACATCAACATCATTCGGGAATCGGAGCGCTATGTCCTCGTGGACATTCGCGACACGGGCAAGGGTATGGACAAGCGGACGGCGAGCAAGATTTTTCAAGCAGGTTTTACAACTCGGAAGCGGGGCTGGGGGCTCGGCTTAACGTTAGCCAAGCGCATCATCGAAGGCTATCATGAGGGCAAGATTTTCGTGAAGCAGTCTGAGCCTGGAATGGGCACTACGTTTCGCATCGTCTTGAACGGGGTGAAAGATCCTTCCTTCCAATTTAAAGCGGAGGACTTCGTACAGCATTAAGCTGCAGATGGGTATAATTCCGTGAGAAAGCGTAACTTTGCGTTTTATATCGATTTCAGTTAACGCTTACACATGAGTTTCTCGAAAGAAATACAGAAGAGACGCACTTTTGCGATCATCGCCCACCCCGATGCAGGAAAAACCACGCTGACGGAGAAGCTACTCCTTTTTGGCGGAGCCATCCAAACCGCAGGGGCTGTGAAGTCCAATAAAATCGATGTGGCGACGAAATCTGACTGGATGGAGATCGAAAAGCAGCGGGGTATCTCTGTGGCGACCTCGGTGATGGGCTTTACTTATAAAGACATTAAAATTAACTTGCTGGACACGCCGGGTCACCAAGACTTCGCCGAAGATACCTATCGCACGCTGACGGCGGTGGACTCGGTGATCATGGTCATCGACTGTGTGAAGGGGGTGGAGATCCAGACGGAAAAGCTCATGGAGGTCTGCCGCATGCGGAACACGCCGGTGATCTGTTTTATTAATAAATTAGACCGCGAAGGCCGCGATCCTTACGAGCTCTTAGATGAGGTGGAGGAGAAACTGAATATTCAGGTGCGCCCGCTTTCCTGGCCGATCGGGATGGGAAAGTCCTTCAAAGGAGTATATAACCTGTATGAAAAGCAGCTGAATCTGTTTACGCCTTCCCAGCGCAAGCTGAGTGATGACCGGCAGACCTTCGAAGATGTGGAAGATCCACGCTTAGAGGGATTAATCGGCGTCGGTCCTGCGGCTCAGCTGCGGGAGGATGTAGAGCTGATAGAAGGCGTATATCCGGACTTTGATGTCCAAGGATATTTAGAAGGCAAGGTGGCCCCCGTATTTTTCGGATCGGCGGTAAATAATTTCGGGGTGAACGAGCTCCTCGACACCTTTATCCGTATCGCCCCTGCCCCGAAAAGTCGGCATACGGAAGTTCGCGAGGTCCTTCCGGAAGAGGAGAAGTTTTCGGGTTTTGTCTTTAAAATTCACGCGAATATGGACCCGAATCACCGAAATCGAATCGCTTTCTTGCGAATCTGTTCGGGTAAATTCCAGCGCAACAGGCCCTACACGCATGTGAAAGGTCCTAAGCCCCTGCGCTTCAGTAATGTGACGCAGTTTATGGCCCAGGATCGAGAGTTAGTGGACGAGGCTTTTCCAGGGGATATCGTAGGTCTCTACGATACCGGTAATTTGAAAATTGGCGATACCCTCACAGAGGGGGAAGACATGGTCTTCAAGGGCATTCCCGCCTTCTCCCCAGAGATTTTTAAGGAGGTTATCAATAAGGATGCGATGAAAACGAAGCAGCTGGAAAAAGGCTTACGTCAGCTGATGGAGGAGGGAGTAGCTCAGTATTTTACTTACGACATCGGGGCACGGAAGGTCATCGGTACAGTAGGGCAGCTGCAGTTCGAAGTTATTCAGTTTCGTCTGAAAAATGAATACAATGCCTCTGTGGAATTTGCGCCCATGAACTTGTATAAAGCCTGCTGGGTGCATGCTAAGGATAAAAAAGTATTAGATGAGTTTATCCGTAGCAAGAATCGGCATATCGCCTATGATAAAGAGGGGAAGCCTGTTTTTATGGCGGAATCACGCGCTTGGTTGCAGATGGTGCAGGATAACTATCCCGATATCCAGTTCCATTTTACCTCTGAGTTTTAATTAAAAATCGCTTACTAGATGCCCTTTAGGGGGCCATAGCTATGAAAAGAAAACCATTTAACGTAGTATATGAAGACAATCATCTGCTCGTCGTGAACAAGGCCGCCGGTGTGCTGGTGCAGGGGGATCGTACGGGGGATAAAACGCTAATAGACTACTGCAAAGAGTATATAAAAGTAAAATACAATAAGCCGGGTGAGGTCTTTTTGCACCCTGTGCACCGCCTAGACCGTCCCGTTAGCGGGCTGGTAGTTTTCGCGCGCACCTCAAAGGGACTGGAGCGCATGATGGAGCTTTTCCGCAAGCGGGAAATTCATAAGGTGTACTGGGCTGTGGTGAAGCGGAAACCGAAGGAGGAAAAGGGCAAGCTGACGCACTACCTGGTGAAGGACGAGCAGCGTAATGTCGTGAGCGCGCATGAGCGGGAGGTGCCGGGAAGTCAAAAGGCAGAGCTTACCTATAAACGCCTCGGGCAGCTTAATGAGCACTGGCTACTGGAAGTACGTCCCGTCTCCGGTCGCCCACATCAGATTCGGGTGCAGCTGGCTTCGATGTCCTGCCCGATTCGTGGGGATGTGAAATATGGTTTTGTACGCCCAAATCCGGACGGCAGTATCCACCTGCACGCCTTCCAGCTGGTGTTTATGCACCCGATTAAAAAGGAAAAACTGTACCTCCGTGCCGCCTTGCCAGAGGAGGAGTTCTGGGAGCAGTTCTATGCCTTCGAGCCGATTAAGGCGAAGGACCAACATATCGACAATACATTTTCAGGATAAAAACGTGTAAGAATGAAAAGAAGTCTAGGGATAGCTTTCGGATGGATGCTCCTCGTTTTGGTCTGTTTTCAGGCCTGTGGACCCAAACAGTCTCCTAAAACCATTTATGTCGTGCGGCATGCGGAGAAACTCTTAACTGGCGAGGACCCTATGCTAAGTGTAGCGGGTAGTGCCCGCGCCGAAAAGCTCAATCAGCTAATGGCGGACAAGGGGATTCAGCATGCTTTCAGCACCAATTACCTCCGCTGCTTAGCCACACTGAAGCCGCTGGCCGATGCGCAGGGTATCGATCTGGAGTTATATGATGTGAAGGATCACGATGCGCTGGTGGAAGAGTTGCGGAAGCGAGAGGGAAATGCCATCGTAGTGGGGCATAGTAATACGATTCATCATCTGGTGAACTACTTTCTGGCGGAGGGGCAGGATTCCTTTCAGGAGCTCACGGACCTGGAGTATGACTTTATCTTTGAAGTGGAGCTAAAAGCAGATGGTAAAAGTGCGGCGGTGCGCAAAGTGTACCGGGACTTCGACTAAAAAAAGTCACGCGCTGATTCCAAGCTTTCCGGATCAGCGCGTGGCTTATTTTTTAGAGGCATCCTAGCCTCTCGGTCTTTTAAGCATTTAATAGGCGATTTTTACTTCTACCCCCAGCTCTTCCAGCTTTTCTTTATATACATCGGGGATGCCTGGGTCTGTGATTAACACATCGATGGCATCCAGGTCACAGATTTTTCCAAAGCTTTTTTTTCCGAACTTGCTGGAGTCGATCAGCAAGTATGTTTTTTGTGCATGGCGCATCATGATCCGGTTTAAGTTCGCCTCCATCATGTGAGAGGTCGTCAAACCATGTTCGAAGCCCAGACCGTCTGCGCTTAGGAAGAGTTTCGCGCAGGCGAACTGCCGAATCATATCCTCAGCAAAGTGCCCGACCACAG
Organism: Nitritalea halalkaliphila LW7; assembly: GCF_000265075.1. Classification (GTDB taxonomy): domain Bacteria; phylum Bacteroidota; class Bacteroidia; order Cytophagales; family Cyclobacteriaceae; genus Nitritalea; species Nitritalea halalkaliphila. Next base: position 271,023 of record NZ_AJYA01000002.1, read on the forward strand.
AGCCAGAGCTTCTTCGGACCACACCGCCTATTTGGACGATTTCGATTTCCACAGCGTCCATCAGCGCCGCTGTCACATTCATGGCCGCTGTGAGGACCGTCAACTTCTTATTACGGGGTAGGGCCTGAGCGAAATTTACGACGGTGGTTCCGGAGCCGATAATGATCGAGTCTTTCGATTCCACTAAGCCAGCCGCCAGTTCGGCAATTTTGATTTTTTCAGCTACTGCCACGAGTTTCTTTTCCGAGACAGAGCGATCGGCCACATAAGGTGCCGTCAGTGTGGCAGATCCGTGGCTGCGGTAGAGTAGGCCCTTTTCCTCTAATATCCCTAAATCCCTTCTCACGGTGACCACCGTTACGTTTAGGGCCTGACTTAAGTCGGTCACGCTGACGAATCCCTCTTCGTGCAACTTATCTAAAATGTACTTGTGCCGTTCTGCTTGTGTCATGCTGTATCCCGTTTTAAGCCCTTAGGCGAATGTTCGTTTGCTTTCTTTTCTGTTCGATTTCGTAGGTAAATATAGAAAAAAGAAACCAAAAGAAAGAAAAATACTTTCGTTTGCTTTCGTTTGCTTTCTTTTTCTTTCTTTTTGAGTATATTTGAGTAAACAAACGAACAAAATGGAAAGAAAAAGAAACTTGGAGCGTGTAGCGGATGGAGAAAAGCTGTGGGACCTCATCGTGATCGGTGGTGGAGCTTCCGGTTTAGGGGTGGCACTGGATGCGCTTTCGCGTGGCCTTTCCGTCGTGCTACTTGAAAAAGCAGACTTTGCTAAGGGCACATCTAGTAGAAGTACCAAGTTGGTGCATGGTGGGGTACGTTACCTCGCACAGGGTGACGTGGGTCTCGTACTGGAGGCCCTTCGCGAAAGGGGGCGTCTACTCCAAAACGCTCCGCATCTCACGTATAATCAACCGTTCATTATACCGATTTATACTTGGTTTGACCGCCTGCAGTACAGCATAGGGTTGAAATTATACGACTGGATGGCGGGTAAACTACGTTTAGGGAAGTCGCGCTTTATTTCGCGGGAAGAGACTCTTCGTCGCTTGCCCCAAGTGAAATCTGCTGGGCTTCAAGGGGGCGTGGTGTACCATGATGGGCAGTTCGACGATGCGCGTTTAGCGCTTGCGATCGCCCAAACCTGTGAGGAAATGGGGGGCTGCATGTTGAATTACATGCACGTTAAAGGCTTAGATAAAGACGCGAAAGGAAAGCTCTGCGGCGTGCAGGTGAAGGATGAGATTGGTGGCGGCACATATGCCCTGAAGGGCAAAATGATCGTCAATGCCACAGGGGTTTTTGCAGATAAGATTTTGCGCTTAGATGAGCCGGCAGCACCCAAAAGCATTCAACCTAGCCAGGGCATTCACTTGGTGCTGGACAAGCACTTTTTAAGTGGACAGGATGCGCTGATGATACCGAAAACTTCTGATGGGCGTGTGCTTTTCGCGGTACCTTGGATGGATAAAATCGTCGTGGGAACTACGGATACTATACGGGAAAAGGCTAAATTGGAGCCCGAAGCGCTGGAGAAGGAAGTGGACTTCGTGCTGGAGACAGCGGGAGCTTACTTAAATCCTGCGCCAAGCAGGGAAGATGTGCGTGCGGTTTTCGCTGGCTTACGGCCTCTGGCGGCACCGCAAGAAGGAAGCACGAAGACCAAAGAAATTTCGCGTTCCCATAAGGTAATCGTTTCTTCCAGCGGGCTGGTATCGATCACGGGAGGCAAGTGGACCACGTTCCGAAAAATGGGAGAGGACACGGTGGCCTATTTCAAGCAGGTCACGGGTGCTGGGACGCTCAAGCCTAGCGCTTCGGCGGATATTCGCTTTTACGGCTATACAGCTACGCCGGTGTCGGGTCCTCGTAAGGGCTATGGCGCGGCGCTATCCAAAGTCGAAGCGGTGGAGGCGGAAAAACCAAGCTTTGGCGCACGCCTACACCCAGACCACCCACTCACGGTAGGGGAAGTGGTGTATATGCTGCGGGAGGAGATGGCCATGCGTGTGGAGGATGTGCTGGCCAGAAGAAGTCGCATGCTGATTCAGGATGCTGCGCTGGCGCTGAAAGTGGCGCCTCAGGTGCTGAGTTGATTGCTCAGCACCATCAGTATCCTGCCAGCTGGGTAGAGCAGGAGCTTGCCGACTTCGAAAAAGTAGCCAGTAAGTATCTTTTGCGCAGCAAATAACAGAAAAACAATAAAGACCAAAATAAGACCATGGGTGCATATATTTTAGCATTAGACCAGGGGACGACCAGCTCCCGGGCCATCGTTTTCGATAAGGAAGGACACATCGTTTCGGTGGCGCAGAAGGATTTTAAACAGTTTTTTCCCCGTGCGGGCTGGGTCGAGCATGATCCACAGGAGATCTGGGCCACTCAGTCGGCGGTGATGATCGAGGCGCTGACACAGGAGGGCTTGAAGGCGGCGGATATCGCGGCGATCGGCATCACGAATCAGCGGGAGACTACCATCGTCTGGGATAGGGAGACGGGCAAGCCCCTGCATCGGGCAATCGTCTGGCAGGATCGGCGGACGGCGCCCTACTGCGATCAGTTGAAAGAGGCGGGTCATGCGGAGCTTATTCGGGAGAAGACGGGGCTGATTTTGGATGCCTATTTTTCAGCCACTAAGGTGCGCTGGATCTTAGAAGAGGTGCCGGGTGCGCGGGAGGCAGCCGAGGCAGGAAAGCTAGCCTTCGGAACAGTGGACAGCTGGCTGATCTGGAAGCTCACGGGCGGGCGTCGGCATGTGACAGATGTGACGAATGCGAGTAGGACCATGCTTTTTAACATTCATACCTTAAAGTGGGATGAGGAGCTTTTAGCGCTGTTCGATATACCTGCGGCCATGCTTCCGGAGGTGGCGGAAAGCTCAGCGGTGGTGGCCGAGACTTCTGGAGATATTCTGTCGACCAAAATCCCGATCGCAGGGGTGGCGGGCGATCAGCAGGCGGCGCTATTCGGTCAACTGTGTACAGGGAAAGGAATGGCGAAAACCACCTATGGAACGGGTTGCTTTCTGGTCATGCAAACGGGGGAACAGCCTGTCCGCTCGGCGAATAAGTTGCTCACGACCATCGCCTGGCAAGTAGGCGGTAAGGTGCACTATGCGCTGGAGGGGTCTGTTTTTATCGGAGGTGCCGCTGTGCAGTGGTTGCGAGATGGTATTCAGCTGGTCGAGCATGCCAGCGAAACGGAGGATCTGGCCAACAGTTTAACCGATAATGAAGGAGTATATTTTGTGCCGGCGCTGTCGGGCTTGGGAGCACCTCATTGGGATCAGGATGCGAGAGGGGCTTTTTTCGGGCTTACCCGCGGCACTACGCAGGCACATATGGCCCGCGCCACGCTGGAGGCGATCGCTTATCAGGTGCATGACGTCTTAAAGGCGATGGAGCAGGACAGCGGCGCAGAAACCAAGGAGCTGCGTGTGGATGGCGGCGCCACAGCCAACAATTTTTTAATGCAGTTTCAGGCGGATATATTAGGCTGCACCCTTCGCAGACCAAAAATCACGGAAACGACCGCAATCGGAGTAGCCTTTTTAGCGGGGCTTGCGGTCGGATTTTGGAAGGATGAAGAAGAGATTCGTGCGCTTTGGGAGTCGGATCGCGATTTTCAGCCAAAAGCGGATGGGGATCAGGTGGCCAAGAACTTACGCTTCTGGCATAAAGCAGTGGATCGGGCTAAAAACTGGACGAACTGATGGAGGCATTTGTAGCGGAATTTGTGGGCACTTCCCTGCTGCTGGCCCTAGGCTGTGGGGTGGTGGCGAACGTGGTTTTGCCGGGAACCAAAGGCCATGGCGGTGGCTGGATGGTGATTACCACGGCATGGGCCTAGGGGTATTTGTGGGCGTGGTGGTGGCGGGTCCCTACAGCGGGGCGCACCTAAACCCTGCTGTCACCTTTGCTTTAGCGCTGACAGGGGATTTTCCTTGGGCGGATGTGCCGGCCTACGTACTGGCGCAAGTGATCGGCGCTATGTTTGGGTCGGGGATTGTGTGGCTACTCTATAAGGATCATTTCGATGCTACTGACGATCAGGGGCTTAAATTCGCTCCTTTCGGAACCGCGCCTGCGATACGGAACCTGCCGAGTAATTTTTTCTCCGAGCTTATCGGCACGAATGTATTGATTTTAGTGATTTTATACGCGCAGGAGCCTGCCTTACAGGATGAGCTCCAGACCCCGATCGGCTTAGGTGCTTTAGGAGCGCTGCCGGTGGCATTTTTAGTCTGGGTGATCGGCCTTTCTTTAGGCGGCACCACGGGCTACGCGATTAATCCGGCGCGGGATTTTGGACCTCGCTTGATGCATCAGCTCCTTCCCCTTCGGGGCAAGGGCTCCAGTGACTGGTCTTACAGCTGGGTACCTATCGTAGGCCCGCTGCTCGGAGCGGCACTAGCGGCGGGGCTGTATCAGCTTTTAGCACAGGTAGGCATGGTCTAAGCGCTTGGGCGGGGAATAAATAAAAAGGAAGCCAGTTTCGTATTGGCTTCCTTTTTATTTTTTTGGCCGAAGGCCAAAGGAGGGGCATGTCCTTAGCGGAGCATTTCTCTGGAAATCACTAATTTCTGGATCTCTGAGGTACCTTCACCGATGGTGCAAAGTTTAGAGTCGCGGTAGAACTTCTCTACCGGATAGTCCTTCGTGAAACCATAGCCGCCGAAGATCTGAACGGCCTCATTCGAAACGCTTACGCACACTTCGGAAGCGTAGTATTTCGCTTGTGCA
>NZ_AJYA01000003.1 GCF_000265075.1 Nitritalea halalkaliphila LW7
AGGAAATCGCCAACTTCATTGACCAGCTATTGGTGGATAAGGTAAAGGAACAACTCCAAACACTATCTGATGAATCCAAGCAGATCAAAGAACAAATTGCCGATCTCGAAAAGGACGACATCATCAAAGGTTGGTTGGAAGCTGAAGCAGATGAAAAGAAGACGCTAGAGAAGTTTGGGAAGGATAAAATCAATCAGTACAAAGAACTCAAAGCCAAGGCCACAGAAGCCACCGTTTCAGTAGAAACCGAAAATCAGATTTACAACCACCTGACCTTGTTCTTCTCACGATACTATGACAAAGGAGACTTCATCAGCAAGCGCAGGTTTGGCAAGAACGAGAAATACATGGTTCCCTACAATGGTGAAGAAACTCACTTCCATTGGGCAAACCATGACCAATATTATATCAAATCATCTGAGACGTTCAACCATTATGCGTTCAAAGTACAAACTACAGATGGTAATCTGGTAGTAAACTTCAAGCTGCACAATGCGCAGCTTGAGCAAGGTAACGTGAAGGCTGACGAACCTAACTTCTTCCTATTGGCAGACAAAGCCCTGAAATCAAAGAAAAGGATGATAGTGAACTCAACTTCGTATTGGCCAATAAGCAACCGGATGTAAGCGAAAAAGAAATTACCATCTACTTTGAATACCGGCCCTTGGCAGATGATGAAAAGAAAAAGGTAAAAGGCAACAGCAAGCAAGACACGCTGGATGAAATAGCTTTTGAGTATTTGAAGAAGGAATTTAGCACCAACCCACTCTTTGCCAACCTCTGGAAAGAACAGGAAGGAAAGCCCCTACTACTCAAAAAGCTGCAACACTACACCCGTAAAAACAAGCATGATTTCTTTATTCATAAGAACCTGAAAGGCTTTTTGGAAAGAGAGCTGGACTACTACATCAAAAGTGAATTGGTCAATGTGGACGACCTCTATGTAACAGATTCTGACACCCACTTTGACCGACTCAAGCACAACCTGAAAACTATCAAGGTATTCAAATCCATAGCCGACACCATTATTGCCTTTGTAAGCCAGATCGAAGATTTTCAGAAAAAGCTATGGGAGAAAAAGAAGTTTGTACTCAGTACAGAGTGGGTCATTACCATTGACCGACTGGTGGAGTACATCGGAGAAGAAGCAGCCAAGCCCATTTTAGAAGAAGTGATTAAAAATGAAAAACAGGTAGCAGAGTGGAAAGAGTTGTTTGGTAAGAAAGCTCTACCTAAAAACAAAGATGATTTTAAGGCTGATTTACATACTTGGAGAAAACTGCCAATTGATACCCAATATTTCGGAGCAGAATTTAAGTTCCATTTAATAAATTGTGTATCCGAGAAAATTAACATTCACGAACAACTCGATGGCATTTTACAGAGATCGGATAATTACCACGGTTTACAATTAATTCAGGATTCCTACACAGGCCAGATTAACCCCATCTACGTTGATCCGCCATATAATACTGATGCCTCAGCAATAATTTATAAGAACAACTACAAATCATCTTCATTTCTTTCTCTTATGGATCAAAGGATAAAATTATCCGAGAATCTTTTGAAAGATGATTCTATGATTTGTGTTGCTATTGATGATGTTGAAGTTCTCGGATTAAGAAAAATTCTCGAAGAATATTATTTTAAAGAAGTAGGCATTGTGGCAGTTCGCTCAAATCCGGCTGGTCGCAAAACAAAGGGTAAGTTTTCCCCAGCCCATGAATATGCTTTATTCTTTGGGAAATCAAGTTTGGCAATACCAAAGTCACTCGAAATAACATCTAAACGATTTGATAGGTATCCTGAAAAAGATTCAGAAGGTAATTTCGCATGGGCAAATTTCATACGATCAGGGACCGGGGATAAAAAGGAAGATAGACCAACAATGTATTATCCAATTTATGTTGACGACAAGGATAATGTACGTATCCCTGAATTGGAATACGTTAAGGATAATCCTCCAATAGTGCATGAAGAGCCTAAGAAAAATGAAGTCGCTGTTTGGCCTATTACAAGAGATAACGGAAAGGAAATTCATAAAAGATGGCAAAGGGGTTTTGAGCGAGTTTCAAAAGAAGTAAACGAGTATAGAATAAGACGCACTAAGGATGGGCAAATTAGTATTGACTTCAAAACAAGGATGGATGAAAACTCTCTTCCTATTACTTGGTGGGACAAAAAAGAATATGCATCCGCTAATTACGGAGCGGCAGAATTAAAAGAGCTTTTTGACGAGAAGCCATTCGACTTCCCTAAAGCAAGGAGATTAGTTTACGATTGTTTAAGAGTTAGTGGTGCATTGGATTCACCAACCTCTATAACTCTGGACTTCTTTCCTGGTTCTGGAACAACTTTTCATGCCGTTCAAATGATGAATAAAGAAGACAATGCCAAACGTAAATGTATACTTATCGAACAAGGACACTATTTCTACTCAGTAATTATTCCTAGGATTAAAAAAGTAGCTTATACTTACGATTGGAAGGCAGGCAAACCAAAAAATGACAGCATGAACGGCCTTGGAGTATTCTTCAAATACCAACGTCTAGAGCAGTATGAAGAAGCCTTAGAAAACATTGCCTTCAAAGCGTCAGAAGATACTTTGCAGAAAGCCCTGGAGTTTGATCAGTATATTCCTAAATACTTTTTGGAGTTTGAGACCAAGGGCAGTCAGTCGCTGGTAAACACAGCAGCCATGCAAGACCCTTGGGATTACAAACTCAAAGTATGGGATGGCTTCACCTACGATACCGAGCAAGCCGTTGATTTGGTTGAAACCTTCAGCTACCTCATTGGACTGCACATGCAAAAGTGCATCACCAAAGAGATCAATGGCAAGAAGTATCAGTTTGTTTATGGGCATAATAACGCCAACAAAAACATTCTGGTGGTATGGCGTTCGGTCAAAGGTTGGTCTTTGGAAGATTACAAAGCTGATGCAGCAGCACTTAAAGAAGCGTTCAAGGCATTCGCCTATGACCTGCTTTACATCAACGATCAAGCACATATAGAAGGCTATCAGCCCATAGAAGAAGTATTCAAAAACAAAATGCTATCGTAAAGTCATGGCCAAGGATTTAACCACATCGGATATACACCGCAAAAACATACTGAATAATCGGTACGCACTGCAGGAAATAGAGAAGGAAGTAGGCTTTCCCGGTATTCTGTTCGAAGGCAGTTTGCGATACACCAAGCGACAGATAGCGCAGTTCTATGACATAGACGAGAGAACCATAAATCGGTATTTGGAACAACATGAAGCTGAGTTTACGGGCAATGGCTATGAAGTGCTAAATGGAAAGCGATTAAGAGCGTTTAAAGAAGCTTACGATCAGTATATCAGTGGCTTGTCGGATGTTAAGGACATGAATGTCCCGAACATGCCCGATGGTAGCGACACAGATGTCGGCACCACGGATTCGGATGTTACCGACATGGATGTCGCCAACATATCCAAAGCACCAAAAGTAGGTGTATTTACCTTCCGCACTTTCTTAAACATCGGAATGCTCCTGACCGAAAGCAGTCGAGCCAAACAGCTAAGAGCATTGATATTGGATATTGTAATTGACACCATCAATGCAAAGATTGGTGGTAATACCAAATACATCAACCAGCGGGAAGAAGAATTTTTACCGAGTGCCATTCGGGAATTCAATTACCGACAGGCTTTTACCAATGCCCTAGACGACTGTATTGTGGACAACAAATGGAAATATGCTCAATTTACCGATGCTGTGTACAAATCCATCTTTCATGAAAACGCTAAAGAGTACAAACAAATACTAAATCTAAAAGCAAAGGATTCTGCAAGAGATACCATGTACTCAGAAGTATTGGATCTGATAGCAGCCTATGAAAATGGCTTTGCGGAATTTCTTTGCAATAAAAAAGAAGAGCTTGGCAGAAGGCTTACCATGCCGGAAGCCAAATTGATGTTTGACCAATTCGAAAAGTTCCACGGAGCAGCTTTTAGGCCGCTATTGGAAAAAGTACGAACGCTCATGGCGAGCAGAGATATGGTTTTCAGGGATGCTTTACATGAAAAACTCAAAAGCTATGTCACACACTTGACTGCTGATGAATTTGAAAAGTTTCTGGGAGAAAAGAGCATGGCACTAGAAGAGCGACTGAAAGAAAACATTGATGTCTTCAAGAGACTAAAGGATAGGTAATATGGCATTTAACTATTTCAATATAGAATATGCCGTCAAAACCCATGATTTCATCATCAATGAATCAGGTGGTTCTCATGGAGAAAATGATTTGGGTTTACTGGAAAGCGTATTGGAGCATATCCAAAACGACTTTTACTATCCAGAGTTTGAAGCCAAGATTAACCATTTGGTATTCTCGGTAAATAAGAACCACGCATTCAGCGATGGAAATAAAAGAAGTAGTATCGCTCTTGGAGCCTATTTCTTAGAGATTAACGGACTCGATTACTGCATCGATCGGTTTATTATTGAAATGGAAAATATTGCCGTGCATGTGGCGGATAACAGAATTGATAAAGACCTGCTATTTGAAATTATTTACTCGGTCATCAATGAAGATGATTTTAGTGAAGAACTCAGGTTGAAGATTATAGAAGCCACAAGTACTGAAGAAATTTAAGCATTATGCAATTAGAAAAACAACTTGTACTATTCAGATACATCTTGCTCCAGTTGGGTTATGAAGCCTTTGAAGACTTGCGGGATGAATTTAACAACAAAGAGTCTGGCACTAGCTCTACCGGATATACCTTTTTTGCCAGTGCTTTAATGGCCAATTCGGAAAAACTGATTGAAGATCGGGTAATTCAACAATATGATGAAGCTATTCAAGGCTATGAAAAAAGATTAAGGGAAAACCGAGCTGAGCCTTTCCTTACCTTCAAATATTACCAGTGGTTTTCATTGCTCTTCACAGAATATTTCTTTGATTTTTACAGCAACAATCCAACGGTTTTAATCAATTCGCTCAATCAGTATGCTCAGGATAGCCGGGACTTCAAGGATATAGAAGCCTACACGGAAAAGGATTTAAAAAAATTAGCTTATTGGATGGCAACAGGCAGTGGAAAAACCCTCCTGATGCATTGCAACTATTGGCAGATCACCAAATATTTTAAGGAATGGGAAAATATCATTCTTATTACGCCAAATGAAGGTCTGAGCCGACAGCATTACGAAAGCTGCTTGGAAAGTGGCATTCCTGCAAAACTTTACTCAGGAAGTGAAGAAAGCTTGAAAACCAAAGAAGGTGAAATCCTGATATTGGAAATCACCAAGCTAGTAAAGGAAAAAGAAGGTGAAGGAGTTAGTGTTGACGTTGATTATTTCTCTGAATCCAAAAACCTTGTTTTTATTGACGAAGGCCACAAAGGGCAAAAGTCAGAAGAACGTGCCTGGAAAAACCTAAGAGAACATTTAACCCGTGGCGAAGGATCATTCACCTTTGAGTATTCAGCCACCTTTGGGCAGATCATCACTAACAGTACAAAGGATTTACTTCAAGAATATGGCAAGTCCATCATTTTTGATTATTCCTATCGACATTTCTATACAGATGGCTACGGCAAAGATTTCAGCGTATTCAATTTAGATGCGAAGAACGAGTACAGCGAAGAACAGAATAAATTGCTACTAACTGCCAGCCTTTTAGGTTATTATGAACAGTTAGCCCTTTACGAGCAATATGAAAAGGATTTGCGTCAATATAATATTGAAAAGCCCTTGTGGGTATTTGTGGGTAGCAGGGTAATCAGTTCATCATCAAGCACCTTAACACAAGGCGACAAAGAAAGCATTTCAGATGTATCACGAATTGTCAAGTTCTTTAAGTATGCCCTATCTTCTCCTACAGCACTGCAATCGGATATAAATAAGATTCTAAAGGGCGACACGGGCTTACGTGATGCAGATGGGAATGATATTTTTAAAGGTCGTTTTGAGTATTTGAAAAAGGAAACACCCATTGCTGAATCTATTCTCACCAAAGTTTTCAATGGCATTGGCAATATTGAAGCCTATCAGGTCAAGCAAGCAGATGGAGAAATAGCACTCAAAACAAAAACATCTGATCAATATTTTGCGGTCATCAATATTGGTGATGTACCGAAGTATGCCAAGACATTGGAAGCTGACACAGATGGCGATTTAACTATCCAAGACGACAGCTTTACTAAATCATTGTTTCAGGCCATTTCAGAAACTGACTCCACCATCAATATTTTGATTGGTTCCAAGAAGTTTATTGAAGGCTGGAACTCTTGGCGTGTTTCCAGTATGGGATTAATGAATATGGGTAAAAGTGAAGGCGCTCAAATCATTCAGCTATTTGGCCGTGGTGTTCGTCTGAAAGGAAAGAACCTTTCGCTAAAGCGTGAAGAAGCCAATGCACCCTACCATGTAAGAGCCTTGCAGACCATTTCCATTATGGGCTTAAATGCATCTTACATGAACCGATTCTTAACTGAAATTGAGAAAGAAGTTCCGGATTACACCAACTATTCGATTGAAATTAAGCTCAACCACGAAGATCAATGGAATGGCCAGATAATGACCTTCCGCAAGCAAAACGATAAATCTTTCAAGGATGAAATCATAGAATTGGAGTACAATGCAGATGTTGCAAAGCGTGTAACAATTGATCTGCGTAACAAGATAAGCATTGCTTCAGGTGGATTCAATAGCCAGTTTGCAGAAGATGCCGCAGAGTACAATGAAAACTTTCTAAAAGGTTTCAGGGGCTTCATCGATTTCAATGCCCTTACTATGGAAGCCAATAGGTATAAACTTTTGAAGGGCTACCAAAACTTAATTATAAATAGTGAAATATTCTCTCAATTGATCGAAGAAGGGAACTTCAACCTTTTCAGTCACAAAGGTCAGTTCGAGATAAATGAAGCTATTTCAGGAAAAGTACATGCAGTCGCAGTAAGTTTGGTTAAAGACTACATCAATAAGTTTTATGCTGACAAGGAAAAGGCATTCCTATCAAAATACTTAACCTACGATATGCTGGATCATGCTTCCCATTCAGCCATGTTCCCTGCATCGCATACCATGATTGTGAAAGTGCCCAAAAAACACGACACATTTATTTCAGAGCTAGAATCAAGAATAAAGGAGATATATGAAAATGACGACAAAATACTCCCATCTATTCATTTTGACAAGCACCTATACTCACCAATTGCATCTATAGCAGATGGTAAAAAATTCAAAGAAATAAAGACGGTTCCTGTACGGCTAAATGAAGGCGAAAGAGATTTTATCAATCACCTTCGAGTATATGCCAGGGAGTCAAAGCAATTTGAAGGTAAAAAGCTTTTTGTCCTCAGAAATTTATCTGTGAAGGGTATTGGCTTTTTCATGGAAAGCTCCTCCTTTTACCCAGATTTTATCCTTTGGGTAGTAGATGGTTCCAAGCAGTATATCTACTTCCTTGACCCAAAAGGGATTTTATTAGGAGAAACACACTTCAATAACCCAAAAGTCCTTTGGTGTAAAGACGATGCTTCCATATTAGAAGCAAAAATTCAATCAGATTTAAATAAGGATAAGAAAGAAATTGAAGTGCATATATCAGCCTTTATCTTGTCAGTTACGCCTTTTGCCAAAGTACAAAAGGTTTGGAGTGATGGTAATGTTACAAGGAATGAATTTGCCGAAAATAAAGTGCTCTTTATCGAGAGCAATAAGGAGTACTTAGGAAAGATATTCGAGAATTTGAATTTATAAATCAAACTGATGCCACCAACACTAAATACGATTGGAGATTTCCAATCTAAAAATGACTTGGTGAGCTGAAACCCGTTTTTGTTGGTGTTCAGCACTTAGTTGCTCCAGGGAGGAAGTCTTATCAAAAAAAAGGACTTTCGGCCTTCTCCCTTTCTTACAAATTCGGAAAAGTTTGGCAATTTACGATAAGAATCTATAACCAGTCTCTTGGTTAGCTTTCTTGTCTTTTGCTGCTAACACGATTTTTTCGCTACTAAATTCGCTACTGAATTTAAAAAGAAATTCCTAACTCGCGCTATTTCAGCAAGTTAGGAATCCATCAAGCAGAGAGTGGGGGATTCGATTCGCCGCGGCGAAACGGAATAATCCGTACGACAGTTGATCTTTCTGAGGCAGATGGTTTAAAGCCCCTCACTGGTTAGAGGGTGTAGTTAAAGTTGATGATTTTGGATAAAAAATAAACCCTAATCGGCATGTAGCCAATTAGGGTCTTAAAGCAGAGAGTGGGGGATTCGAACCCCCGGTACGGAATAACCCGTACGACAGTTTAGCAAACTGTTGGTTTAAGCCACTCACCCAACTCTCTATATTTTTATAATTCCGAGCGACAGTTTATCCGCCTGAGGCGGATGGTTTAAGCCACTCACCCGATCATATACAGCACTTAAATGAAGCACTGCGGCAGGATGTGTAACCCTTTTGCTGATGCAAATATACCGAAATAGCCCGTACTTTTACAAATTCTACTCCCTTTTAAAAGAGCTTTTTTTTTGGCTTTTTTTACTGTTTTTCTTTAAGCATTTGAGCCTCAACTATAAAAAATCGCTGAAATCAAAGCGGATCCAGCGTCCTGGGATCTGAAAAATCCCCGCACGGAAGGACTCGCTACTGATTTTGCCCCGATTATCGACCAAAAGCTGGATCGCCTCCGTCTGTCCTAAGGTGGCGGGACTCCCTAACACCATGCGATGCTGCTCGCCATCGAAGACATGCTCCCGATAACCTCTTAATAAAACTACAAAAACCTGCGAGCTTAAGCCCTGTAAGCGATAGCCGATTAGCACCGCATCCCCCGTGCGCACATTTACATCCGCACCAGTGATGAGCCCGTTGACCTCAAATTCCCCCACCAGCTCTGCCACATGTTCGCCCGGCTCGGCGGGAATCCGATAATAACGCGTAGTCTCGGTGAGCCAATTTTTCGTAAAAAGATGGAGCATGCCGTCCCGGTAGAAAAAAGCCTCACAGTCGAAATCATGCGCATTCGGCCGAAAACTGAAATCCGTCTGGTCCGGATAGCGAAAACGAATAGGGGTAGCCTGAACAGAAGTGGATGCCAAAAGGTCACTTTGCGCCACGCGCTGAATGACCAAGTCCTGCCGAACACCATTATTATTTCCAAAATCACCTATATACAGGTACTGCTCGTCCTGGGCTAAACTTTCCCAATCGATATTCGGTGCATTTTCCACGCGTACACGGCGCTGTACAAGGGAGGTTTCAGGGTCCAACTGGTACACGATGTTCTCATTTCCGCTATCGTTTACCGTCCAGAAACTGCCACCAAAAAATGCCAGCCCGGAACTCTCACGTACCTCTTCCTCTAAATCGCGCACGATTTCTGGGCTGTAGCTACCCGGAAGACTCCCCGGAAGGCGAATCTCCTCGGTTTCGGTGATAAAGGCTGCCGGGGCCAATTGAACTGCCGCACCAGGTGCTTCCGGAGCTAAAATTTCAAAGTGCGCATGCCGAAAAGCGGCCGCTTGCAGGTCACGACGGAGCACACCTCCACGAATCGTTTCCTCTACTTCCATGCGTCCGCGCTGACCTTCCTTTGCATACAATAAAAAGTAATCGGCCTTCCGGCCAAAGGACACTGCTTCGCCCGCACCCAACCAGCGCGGTGGGCTAGCCACGTTTTGTGCCGCTACGGTAAATAGGCCATGCCTCGATTCGAGCTCTGGTATAAAGCGCAGTTCGGGCGTGTTTAATTGGATTTTGCCCTCCCCCTGGACAGGTAAAAAAGGGCTAAGGGCCTCCTCTGGACTTCTCAGGGTGAAGCGATACTCCCCGCGTGGCAGTATAAGAGAAGGGTTTTGGGCGATCCGGTTTAGGTCCAGCAGCAGCACGGTCTCTTCTCCAGTTTCTTCTGCCTGCAAGGTGAAAACCACTTCCTCCGAAAAAGCATGCACCCCCAGGTCCGTTTGGGCAGCGCCCAATTCCTGCGTGTGCGCCTGTAACACAAATTCCGTGAAGATCAGCCGGCTCTGGCCCTCCGGCACAGGTTCCTGTCCAGTAGATCCACAAGCCGCTAAAAGACAAAAAACACTCGTGAAGAAAAGTAGATAGCGCATAAAATTCGGTACAAGCACCATAAATAAGTGTGGTTTTTAAGATTCGTGCCCTCGTAGGTCAACAATGATGCCGAAGGAGCGTACAACGTACTACCATAACAACGTAAATCGCAGGCCACGCGCTGGCAAAAATACGGAAAAAAATAAATGACAGGAAAAGCGCAATACTTTAAACACTCATGCGAACAAACAGTTATGCACCCAAAGGAATATAGTTTCCTTTTGGAGTACCAAGTAAAATAAATTATGAAAAACGTTCTGAGGGATTATCGGAAAAAATCAAATGGAAATGGGCAGGATACGTTAGAGAAAAAAGAGCCCCAGTTGTTGATTAAGGATGCTTTGTTTGTACGGAACAAGGGGAACCTCGTTAAAGTCAAGTTCGTCGATATTCTCTGGATGAAGGGGGATGGCAACTACACGACTCTGGTCACCAGAACGGGTGTGTTTTCCCTTCGTAACATTTTAAAGGAGTTCGAGGCCATGCTTCCTGAGCGTGACTTTATGCGTATCCATAAAAGTTATATCGTACGCATCGATGAAATCCAGACGATAAATCCCCGCGAGGTGACAGTAGGTGAGGACGTGGTTCCTGTGGGACGCACCTATTACCAAGGCTTACTCAATGGAATCAATAAGTTAGGTGCTTCAGGAGGGTCTTCCGATTAATCGGAGGATCCCCCTGATAATGCTATTGTATTCCTTATTCACCTTGCTCGGTTCGGCAGTCTTGTGTTAGCTGCCTTTTTTTATGCTTTTCCGATAGGGAATTTCGGTTTAAGCAGGGGCGTTCCGCCAAAGCAAACTGCTGTCTCCATAACTTAAGAAGCGAAAATCCTGTGCGAGTGCGAAATCGTACACCTTTCGCCAGTCTTCCCCTATAAATGCGGCCACCAGCAGGATGAGCGTGCTGCCAGGCTGGTGGAAATTGGTGATCAGCGCATCACACACCCGAAAGCGATACCCCGGCATCAGCATGATCGAGGTTTCTCCTGTCAGTTGTTCCAGCTGCTCCACTTTCATAAAAGCATCGATCGCTGCGAAGGCCTCTTGCCGGCTGAAGCGGACCTCTTCCTCTGTATAGGGGTATAGTTTTTCGATGTGGAAATAGCGCGCTGCGCACTGTCCCTTCAGTAATTTAACTCCGAGCCAGTACAGCGACTCTAGGCTGCGCATGGAGGTGGTGCCCACCGGAATGACGGGGCCTGCATGTCGCATAAGTTGCTGCACCGTTTCCCGCTGCACGACGATCTGTTCGCTGTGCATGGCATGGTGCATGACCTGCTGCTCTTTAACCGGCTGAAAGGTGCCGGCGCCCACGTGTAGGGTGAGCTCAGCCATCTGCAGCCCTTTGGCCTGTAAGGCTGCCAAAATCTCAGGCGTAAAATGTAGCCCTGCTGTGGGTGCTGCCACCGCTCCTGCGCTGCGTGAGAAAACTGTCTGGTAGCGCTGTCGATCCGATTCTTCTGCCGCCCGATTCAAGTAGGGGGGGAGGGGTACCTGGCCCATCGCCTCTACGATCTGCACGAAGGGCAAGGGTTCCGACCAAGTGAAAAACACATCGCTATCTTCTTTGCGCCCGCGGCGCGCCTCCACCCGAACGGTACGGCCTGCTATCTCTAGGTCCATCTGCAGGATCTCTTCAGCTTTCCACTTGCGGGCATTACCGATCATGCAGGACCAGTGTGCCTCCTTGGTTTCGGCCATGGCCTGCTCCATGGGGCTGTCTGCCGGTAGCGGTTTCAGTAGGAATAGCTCGATTCGGGCACCTGTAGGGCGAAAAAAGGCCATGCGCGCGGGGATTACTTTGGTGTCATTATAGACTAAAAGTGCCTCCGCGGGGAGCTGGTCCTCGATTTCGGTGAAACCATGCGCAGTGATTTCACCCGCCCGATACCGCAGCAGTTTGGATGCCGCTCGATCTGCTAAGGGGTAGCGAGCGATTCGCTCATCCGGAAGGGGTAGGTAAAGTTTTCGAGCCGAAGTTGCTCCAGGTTTTTCTGCCACATAAACGTTTAAAGCTGCGCAAATATACGAAAAAGCCCTTGCGAAGCAGAAACAGAAGACGCAGATTTGTGTTCCAAAACCAGAGGCATCCTTTTTTCCACCTATTTGAACTCCATTTATGGCACTACATGTTCACGTTCAGCCCCATGTATTAAACTTTCATTTCGAGGCGGGAACTTCACGGGGGATTTTGCGGCAGCGCCTACCTGGTGGATCCACG
Source organism: Nitritalea halalkaliphila LW7 (assembly GCF_000265075.1). Lineage (GTDB taxonomy): Bacteria > Bacteroidota > Bacteroidia > Cytophagales > Cyclobacteriaceae > Nitritalea > Nitritalea halalkaliphila. The sequence continues at coordinate 12,318 of NZ_AJYA01000003.1, forward strand.
CTCAGGATGGATCGCGCAGGGGAATCGGGGAAGCAGCGCCCTTAGTAGGCCTAAGCATCGATGCTTTGCCTGATTTTCAAGAGCGCTTAGAAGAGGTTTTGGAGGCCGTTTCGGCCAAAGGAGACGCAGCACTTTTCCGCGATGCGCAGACACAGGAGGAGGTTTTCGAGGGCTTACAAGGGCTTTTAGATGCCTGCGTTCCTGCGGAGCTGCCGGCCGCACGCTTCGGTGTGGAGACAGCACTGCTCTCGCTCTGGCAGGGAAAGGAAGGCTGCGTCTTTCGGGGGTCTTTTTACGAAAAAGAGGCCCCTATCCCCATAAATGGCTTGATCTGGATGGGGGATGCGGAGCTGATGCGCCAGCGGATCGATGAAAAGCTGGCAGCCGGATTTCGCTGCTTGAAAATGAAGATCGGAGCGATAGATTTTGAGCAGGAACTCGCCCTGCTGCGCTATATTCGCGAGCGCTTTCCAGCAGAACAACTCGTACTACGGGTAGATGCGAATGGAGCTTTTCGGCCAGAAGAGGCAGCGAAAAAGCTGGAAAGGCTGGCGGAGTTTACTTTGCATAGCATCGAGCAACCGATAGCGGTGGGGCAGTGGGAGCTCCTGCGGGAGCTCTGTGCGCAGAGCCCGGTTCCGATCGCACTGGACGAAGAACTGATCGGGGTGCATGGACGCAGGGAACGAGAGGAGCTTTTGGCCGCTATCCGGCCGCCTTACATCATTTTAAAGCCAAGCCTCGTCGGTGGCATGGGGGCTGCCGCGGAATGGATCTCGCTAGCAGAGCAGCAGGGGATAGGCTGGTGGATGACTTCCGCCTTGGAAAGTAATGTCGGGCTGAATGCCATCGCTCAGTTTACTGCCCGATACCCGAACCTGCCGTATCAAGGGCTGGGAACGGGGCAGCTGTATACCAATAATGTGAATAGCCCCTTAGAAATCGCCAAAGGAGAAATTCGCTATCGGCTCCATCAGCTTGGGGAAGTCTACAGCTTTAAGTGGGTAGAGGAGGGCAGCTGATCTTTCGGGGAGGCTTTTTCGCCTGTAGCGTGCTGCTTAAGTGGTATTTAAGCGACACTTAAAAAGAAAAAAGCCTCTGATTTTTCAGAGGCTTTCCTAAATTAATGAAGTAATATCGCTATTAAGCTCTTTTCACATTCACTGCATTAAGACCTTTACGACCTTCTTTCAAGTCGAAAGTCACGGTGTCGTCTTCTCTGATCTCATCTACTAAACCAGAGATGTGAACGAAGTACTCTTTAGAAGACTCATCGTCAATAATAAAACCGAATCCTTTAGACTCATTAAAAAATTTAACTTTTCCTGTGTTCATGATAGTGTAATTGATAAATTGATATTTCAAAGGTACGGATACTTTTGACAATATCCTTACAATCCATGAAATATTTTTTTGTGATCCTTGTCATGTAAAAGATATCCTTCTCTTCAAATTGCGAACTATGCCCTTAAAACCATTAAAAATTTGGTTTAACTACCTTTTTCGACGGACAGGGGGTTCTATACCGCACCTAGGCAAGTTTTCTTCGGATAACCTATCGGCAAAACAGGGGAATTATTTCTTCATCCCCTAGCAGATGTCATTAATCATGATTTTTTACCGTTAAAATGTATGGGGTCGCCCACTTTCGCACCCGCCAGTGCCGTCACGATGGGAGCCTGAGCAGATACGAAGTAAATCGTTTGCCCCTCCACTTGCATGCTGCCCATGCCCACACCCACAAAGAGGCGCCCGATATTCGTCGACACCAAAGCGCCCACCGTGACGCGGTCACAGGGTCTGACTTCGAGTTGGGCCAGGGCGGCCGCATGGCTTTGGGCATTTTGGTACCGCTCCTGGAGTAAGCGCTCGGACTGCTGCAGCATCTCCCGTGAGGTTTCGTATTTGTCTCCCGCGGAGCTCTTCGTGTCCATCTGCGCATCTTGACGAAGTCCTTGGATCTGTTCTTCTAATGCGTGTAATTGCTCGGCGATTTCAGCTTGGGCTGCCGATAAAAGCCGTTCTTTTAGTGTAATGACTGTTTCCAAAATAAAAATAATTTTTCGTTTTTAGATTTTGGGTATAAAAAAGGGAAATCCTTAGATTTCCCGTAAATGTAACTTATTTTTCTGCGATCACCCAAAGAAAATCGCCATAACCTTCTTCCTCCATCTTGTCTTTAGGAATGAAGCGCATCGCTGCGGAGTTCATGCAGTAGCGTAGGTTCGTCGGGTTCGGACCATCGTAGAAAACATGCCCTAAATGACTGTCCCCTGGAGCACTGCGGACCTCCACGCGCACCATGCCATAGCTTCTGTCGATCGGCTTGCTGATCAGGCGGGCATCGATTGGCTTCGTAAAGCTCGGCCAGCCCGTGCCGGAGTCGAACTTGTCACTGCTGCTAAATAGCGGCGCGCCCGACACGATGCAGACATAGATGCCCGCTTCCTTATTGCTATCGTAGGGATTGGCGAAAGGCCTCTCCGTTTCCTCATGCATGGTTACCCGGTACTGAAGATCAGTCAGCTTGGCTTTGATTTCTTTCTCATCCGGCCGTGGATAGCGGGCCGCCTCGAACTTGCCCCAGTGCTTCTTGATAAACGCTTCCCTGCCAGATCCTCTTCTGTACGCATAATATTCATTCGGATTCTTTTTATAATAATCCTGATGATAGCTTTCTGCAGGGTAGAACTTGCCCACCTTCTCGATAGGCGTCACGATCGGTGCATCGAAGATACCTGAAGCAGCTAGGCGATCACGGGAAGCTTCGGCTACCGCTTGCTGCTTCTTGTCATGATAGAAAATCGCAGAGCGGTATTGCGGACCGCGGTCCGCAAAGGAGCCTCCGCATCCGTCGGGTCAAACTGCTGCCAGAAAACATCCAGCAGCTCAGCGTAGGAGATCACTTCCGGGTCAAAGGTCACCTGCACAGCCTCATAATGCCCCGTCTGTCCACTAGCCACTTGCTCATAGGTAGGATTTTTTTCTTTGCCCCCCGTGTAGCCGGAGATCACCTCCAGGACGCCCTCCAGCTCCTGCAGCGGGGCCTCGATGCACCAGAAGCAACCTCCCGCGAGGGTGGCGGTTTCCTGATAGCGCGTGTCATAGCTGGGTTTTTCGGGTATGGCCTTCTCCTGCGTGGCCGAGCTGCCATTTCCGGAGCAGGCCAGCGTTAATCCTGCCGTCAGGCTGAGCAGCAGAGACCAGGAATAGTGAAATCGCTTTTTCATGATAATCCAAATGTATTTTTCAAATAATCCATTGCTTTAGCATACGCATCGGCCGTCGCCTCCGGATCAAATCGCGGATTCGAGGGGTTGGCAAAACCATGTATGGCATCGTAAATCGTGTAGTCGAGCCCCTTACCGGCCTCCTGCATCTTTGCTGCGAAATCCTCGATGACCTCTTGGGAAATCGCTGTCTCGGTAGCAAAAAGCCCCAGCACATCGTTGTTTAAGGCTTTTAACGCCTCCACATCCCGCACGGGCATGCCATAGTACATGACTGTACCTACCGTTTGCTCGGCTGTCAGCAGGGAAGCTTTTAGGGACCAGGCCCCACCGAAGCACCAGCCCAAGTGGGCGATTTTGGCCCCTGGGCCCGCATAAGCTGCCGCCCCCTGCACGATGGCCTGTAAGCGTTCTTCTTTCCTGCCGCTCATGAGCACGCGCGCCTCCTGCGGCTGATCGGTCACCTCACCATCGTACATGTCCACCGCTAAAACGTGCACCTGTCCCCCCAGGTCGCGGTGCAGCTTTTCGGCCTCTTCCATGATATTTGCATTCAGCCCCCACCATTCCTGGTACACAAAAAGCCAGAGCGCGGAAGGCTTTTCCGCTTCTAAGTAATACCCTTGGGCCTCGCCCCCCTCCGCAGCGAAACGGATCCGTGTTCCCGAGTTGGCAGGCTGCGCGGGCTTCGGGCTGGGGTGCAATGCCAAAATTCAGGATCGTTAAACAGGGCGCGCATGTCCCCAGCGATGGGGTGACAGAAGGTCATGGCTGCATCCAGAGGCAGCGCTGCTGTCGGGGTCGTTTCGGTGGCCACTGGCTCCGAGCGCTCGAGCAGCTCGAAAGTCCCCCAGCTGGTCAGCAGGATCAAAAGTGAAATAAGGTATGTTTTCATGGCATTTTCTTTTGGAAACCCCACTGGCCCTGTAGAGGTTTAGCCGCGTATGTAAATTCTCCATTGCCTTTTACATGAACATCTCGCCGACTGGCCTAGAATTTTTGGATGCTGCCGCCTCGGACTGTACTTTTATCCTTTAAACATTGCAGCTATGAGATATATGTTGACACTCCTGCTCCTTTGGGTTTGGCAGGGCGCTATCGCGCAAAGGGTCCCCAGCCCGGAAGCCCATTTCGGTGCTCCTATCGGAACGGACTACACCTTAGTGACCTATACCGCTACCGAGGCCTACTTTCAGGCGGTGGCCGCAGCCTCCGAGCGGGTGACGCTCCTGGACATTGGGCCGACGGAGGAGGGCCGACGCATGCCGCTGATGGTGGTGACCAGCCCGAAGAATCAACAAAATATCGCACGCTATAAAGAAATCTCTCAGCTCCTCGGCCGTGCGGAGATGGACGAACAGGCCGCTCGTGCACTCGTGAAGGAGGGCAAGCCGGTCGTCTGGATCGATGGGGGCTTGCACTCGACCGAAACGGTGGCCAGCCATCAGCTTATCGAGACCCTATATCAGCTGGCGAGCCGCGAAGATGAGGAGACACTCCAGCTGCTCGACGATCTGATCATCCTTTTAGTACACACGAATCCGGATGGACAAGAAATCGTCACCGACTGGTACATGATGCCCGAAGACGTAACCAAGCGTAATATGCGTACGCCATACATGTACCAAAAGTATGTGGGCCACGATAACAACCGCGATTTTTTCATGAACAATATGAAGGAGTCGACCAATATTTCCCTGCAGCAGTACGTAGAATGGTTGCCGCAGATCATCTATAACCATCACCAGACCTCGCCGGCGGGGACAGTAGTGGCGGGACCTCCGTATCGGGATCCCTTTAACCATGTGTTCGACCCGCTGATTATGACCAGCTTAGACGGGGTCGGGGCAGCCATGATTAACCGTCTACATGTAGAGGATAAGCCGGGGTACACCCGTTTAAGCGGGTCCGTATTTTCCTCTTGGTGGAATGGCGGGCTGCGCACCACGCCTTACTTTCATAACATGATCGGGATTTTAACGGAGACCACGGGTGGGCCGACGCCTTCGGAGATTCCTGTGGTGCCGGACCGTTTGATTCCCACGCATGCCACACCCTATCCTGTGGAGCCGCAGCCTTGGAACTTCCGACGCTCCATCGATTATTCTGTATCCATGAACTATGCGGTGCTGGACTATGCGCGCCGAAATGCAGATGCGCTTTTGTTTAACTTTTACAAGATGGGTCGTAATGCTATCGACAGAGGAAATAAGGACCACTGGACGAAATATCCGAAGCGGGCAGCTGCTGTAGAGGAGGCTTACCGGGAGGGGCGCGCTGCCGCGCAAAGTGGTGGCGGTAACACCTTCCGCAGGGGAATCGATAAGGGCTACTTCGCGTCTGTTTTTCAGGATCCGGAGCTTCGTGATCCGCGGGCCTATATTTTATCCGCCGATCAGACGGACTTTCCACGTGCCACAGCCTTTATCAATGCACTGCTAAAAAGTGGGGTGCTCGTGCACCGCGCCACGGCAGATTTTCAGGCAGGAGGCAAGCAGTATCCGAAAGGCTCTTTTATCGTGAAGACGGCGCAGGCCTTTCGTCCGCATGTACTCGATATGTTCGAGCCGCAGGATCACCCAAATGATTTTCAGTATCCGGGAGGCCCTCCTGTTCGCCCCTATGATGCGGCGGGATGGACCCTTGCCTTTCAGATGGGCGTGGAATTCGATCGTTTCTTAGAAGGGGTAGAGGGTCCTTTCGAGGCGATTCCTTATGGCGAGCTTCAGAACCCGCTACAGACTGCTGTAGCCAGTAATGCTTCCGGCTATCTCATCGATGGCCGCCAAAACGATGCCTTTAAAGCAGTAAACCAGTTGATGGCCAAAGGCATGCGTGTACAGCGTATACAGGAGCCGAGCGGGGAGCTCCCTGCTGGCAGCTTCTTCGTCACCGGCAAGGGTCAGGACATTGCCGCTCTCACCAGTACCATGGGACTCCGCGTGCAGACCGGCCGTGCGCCTGCAGGAGCCAGCAGTGTGAAAAAGGCACGTATCGGGCTATTTGATTACTATGGCGGCTCCATGCCGAGTGGCTGGGTACGCTGGCTGCTGGAGCAGTATGCCTTTGATTTTGAGGTTGTTTACCCGCAGGATATCGATGCGGGCAATTTGAATAAACGCTTCGATGTCTTGTTGTTCATCGGTCCGGGCATGCCGGCCGTAGGCCAAAGCACAGGCAGTGGGGCGCAGTTAAACCCTGCTGACCTTCCGGCGGAGTACCGCAAATTAGTAGGCGCCCTCACCGTGGAGCGTTCTGTTCCCGCGCTCAAGCAGTTTATGGAGAGTGGGGGCAAGGTAGTCACTGTGGGTGCGGCCTCTAGTTTGGCCATGCACTTAGGACTTCCGGTGGAGGATGCCCTGGTGGAGGTATTGCCTGATGGATCGAAGCGTACGCTCCCGGGTGACAAGTACTATATCCCGGGCAGTATTTTGCGTGCAGAGTTGGATGAGCGCCATCCTGCTAACTGGGGTATGGGAGCTACGGCTCAGGTGGTGGTCAACCGCAGTCCGGTATTCCGCTTAACTCCGGAGGCGCAAGTGCAGGGCCTTCAGCCGCTGGCCTGGTTTGGCGAGACATCGCCTTTGATAAGCGGCTGGGCTTGGGGAGAGGGCTACATACGAAATGGTGTGGCGGCTTTTCATGCGCCTGTCGGCAAAGGGGATTTAGTGGTCTATGGCCCGGAGATTACCTTCCGTGCGCAGGCGCACAATACCTTCAAGATGCTGTTTAATCATCTGTACACGAAGTAAAAATAGTTTGATGAGGAATGCCTTAGGACGGTACTCTGCTTAGGGTTTCCTTGTGCTGTGGACGCTCACGGGAGGTAGTATTATTTGTGTAAATCGCTTATGTGCCACGCTAAGTGTGGTGCATAAGCGATTTATTTTATTGGGGTTTTGTAAGGTGGAGCTGGTGTTTTTTAGGGGAAGGATTATTTTTTTAGCATGTTGAGCGCTCCATTGAGGAAGCGTTATCACGGTATTTTTTTACCGCTCTGCGCTATTCGTTTTCAGGCTACATGACGAGAGTTTTGAAACTTAGGCGTATATTTACTAAGAAAATATGCTAAAAAAAGGCGATCTTAGGCTTTAGTATCGGGGCTGGGTATCCGAAGTGTCCGAGCAAAAAGGTACGATTGATGTTTTTGAACGGACTGATATTTATTTTTAAACATAGAAGAAGGAACTATGAAATATAAACTTAAAATTGAGCACGCTCAAGATAAAAGTGGCAGTATTGATCTCCAGAGATTGGTTACCATCGCTGAAAGTCTAAGGAAAATTTCAGAAGGGGCACTTCAATTAAGGTTAAAAGGACTCAGTAAAGCTAAAAAGACCATAAAGCTGAACGAAGCCTTGAAGGTTTCCTTGACAGGAATCCAAGAAGGAAGTACTATTCTATGTTTAGAATCAGAGAAGTTTGAGAAAACCCTACCAGGTTATCAAACAGATTTTTTTATGCTAGAACATCAGCAAGAATTACCTCAAAAAACTCCAATTACCTTGTTTGTTGAATCTTTTGAAGAGGCTTTGACTAATGCTGAAGAAAGTGAATTATTGGACAAACCCTTACTCAAGGAATTATTCAAATTCAAAAAATCTTTCTTAAAAGATGATGAAGTGTTCTCCATTCAAAATGAAGGATCATTTCAAAATCTGACCTTAAAAAAATCTGATTTCAGAAAAATTCAAATAGCTGAGGAAGAAATACCACAGCCTGAATCAGCCGTGATCAATGGTATTATTGAAGAATTAACTTACAGCAAACTAAAAGTAAAGATTCAAACGAATGAAGGCATTGTGGAGGGATTCCTTTCCGAGTCTGTAAATCCTGAAGAAATAAAAACCTGGTGGGGCAAGGAAGCAACCATTACTGGAACTTTACATTACAAAAGCGGGAAGAGAACTGTCTTTGAAATTGAAAGAATTTTTGAATCGCAACCTGGTGATGAATTCTTTTCAAAAAAACAAAGACACGAAAGTTTGGAAGAACAAATCCAAAGACAATTACAAGAAGGTAAGCAAAACAACCCTTTGCGTATGCTTGTAGGAACCTGGCCTGGTGAAGAGACGGACGAAGAATTTGAGGCAATGCTAAATAATCTGGATTAGTGAAGAGGGTATTGTTAGACACATCTGTTATTCTTCATTATATGCGAGATGATGAACTTTCCAGAAACTTAGAAGCAACTTATCATCTAGTCAGTGATCCAAGCAAAATTATTTTATTAACAGCTATTTCTATTGGTGAAATAGAAGGCTTTTTCTTAAGGAAGAGCTACGGTGTAAAGCAAACTGAAAGATGGAGAAAGCTCGTTGAAAAATCCATTATTTTAAATATTGATGGAAAAGATAATAAGCTGATGAAAGCTTACGCCGAAATTCAGGCTTTTTGTCAGAGCAACCACCCAGCTTTAAAGCCAGGTAAATCTAAAACGATAGAGCAAAATGATATGTGGATTGCAGCTATTGCCCATGTGACCCAAGCCACTTTGTTTTCGAAGGACTCTGATTTTGAACATTTAAATGGTGTATTTGTAGACTTAGTAAGAGTATAGAAAAAATGAGGGAGCTAAAACAAGGTTAGATTGAAGATATTGGATCATAAAAAGATACTCATTCGTAACCCTGAATTTTAAAGAGTAGTTCAACCATTAATAATCTCTTTTAGTTACTTTCTTTTAACTGGCTACGTACAGAGGCCAATTTAAATACAAAGAGTAGTTCATCGAAGCGGAAGATATGATTCATTACCACAAAAAAGTTTTCAGGCCTGTCCAAAATTCGGAAAATGGAGAAACAAATGAGCAGACGCTCTTTTATTATGAGCAGGAGGGGAATATACTTACGGCTAGTTATGCTGGCGGAGCTATCGTTAAGGGTCAGTTGATCGGTTTAGTGGATACAGACGGTACAATAGAGATGCGTTACCAGCAGATAAATCAGAGTGGTCAACTGATGACGGGCAAATGTGTTTCCAAGCCAGAAATTCTTAAAAATGGGAAAATCCGTTTACACGAAGATTGGGAGTGGACATCGGGAGACCATTCTAAGGGGCAGTCTATAATCGAAGAAGTGTAAATTGGGTATGCTTGCGAAAACACCAAAACCACCTTATTACGCGGTGATTTTCACCTCTGTTTTAGAGGAACATCGTGAAGGCTATGCTGAAATGGCAGAATTAATGCTTGCTTTAGCCCAGGAGCAACAGGGTTTTCTCGGTCTGGAAAGTGCCTGAGGAGCTCTGGGGATAACTGTTTCGTACTGGGCCGATTTAGCCTCTATAAAGCAATGGAAGCTAAATTATGAACACCAACTTGCGCAAAAAAAGGGGCGTTCGGACTGGTATAGCTACTATAAAGTAAGGATTTCGCTGGTAGAACGCGAGTACGAATTTGTAAAGAATCCAGATGCTATAGGCTAGAAGCGCATTGTTTCTTTTTCTTTTTAAGGACTAAGAATACCTCTTTAATAAAGTACTTCATTCAGTGTTAAAATGGAGAGGTTAAACAGTCCGTGCGTTAAAATCGCGTAGCCGAAGCCGTAACGGACGCGAACATATGAAAAAACAAGCGCTGCGGGAAACAAACAGATCACGAGGATCAAGCTTGCCAAGCCAAGGGATACATCGCCCACATTAGGAATATGGACAAGGCAAAAGAGTAAGGCGCTACTCAAAACAAAGAACCGAAAAGCAGTTGTCGACTCTTTCTTATGCCTCCCGAAGTGCATTAGAAATCCAATAAATAAGACGAGAAAAAAACTACCCAGATAAAGGTCTATCCCACCCACAAAGAGGAGTGCTACGCCAATATGAGTGATATACTTGTAGCTATTATTTCTTTCTAAGGCATAACGAAAAACGCTTTCTTCCATAATGGGTGCAAAAAGCAGAGCAAAAAGCAAAGAAAGCCAGTCCAATTCCAATAGAGATTGCTGATATCCATCTACTCCCAGTGCAGCGGCCAAAGGATCCCCTACGGCATAAATGAAAAAGAAAACTACAAAAACGAAGGTAAAATAAGGATCTTCATTTTGTAAAAAATGGGCTGATGTGAACTAGCACATCAGCCATATGAGATAACTTATTTGCAGGCTCCAGCCGCCCCCCTAATCGGCTCGATAGTTTAGCTAGTAGTACCATGTGTGCCGATCAAGCATACCGTAAAGAAAGGCTGGTTCCGTCTGAGATAGGGGACGGAAGAAAAAAAATCACCGCAGGGCTTGCCGCTGTTCATTCCCCTTTTTCCAAATAGGTTTGTAGTTCCGCTTCTGAGAGGTAGAGGATGCGGACATTCAGGGTAATGGGCTTTAGAGGTTCATCCTGCGCATCTCTTTCCACGGCCACCATTTGGTCCACGACCTCCATTCCTTTTAACACATGCCCGAAGACTGTGTAGTCACCATCCAGCCGATGCAGGCCATCCTCAGCTTGCACGATGTAAAACTGGCAGCGCGCAGAGCGCTTTGCGGGATTACCATCCCGCCCCGCCCCTAAAGCGCCGCGAACGTGCCCGATTCCCTTTTTTATTTCGGGGTCCAAGAGGTATTCGGGGTCATTAAACCCTTGCGGTGTGTCGGGACAGCCGGCCTGTGCGACGAAATTCGGGATGACGCGGTTAAAGCTCAGGCTATCCCAGTAGCCGGCGCTGGCTAAAGCGATGAAGCTGGCCTTATGCTGGGGCGTCTCGTCGTATAAGGTGAGCAACAGGGTGCCCAGCGGCGTGCTGATTTCGGCGTAAGCATCTTTCTTTTTATCCTGTGCCCAACTAGAAAAAGGGACTACACAGAGGAAAAGAAGGCCGAGAAGAAAAGCAATAAAAAGGCGTTTAGAAAAAGGGGCGGGAAGGAGTATGTAAAATGAATTCATAGCGACCAAGGTACTGAAATTCATGCACGAATAAAAGCCATACAGCGCCTTGATTTTACCGTTCGTACGCTTTCTGTGTGCGCTACTGGCCTATTGTGTCGGGTAAAGTGCTGTGGCTGGACAGAAAATTAGAAGGAATGAAACGCTTTTTTTCGGGTATAGCGAAACTTTATAGTATTTTTGCCCAGCTTTTCTGTAGCTTAAAACAGCTAAAAACCCAAATATTCCAAGGAGTTATGCGAAATATCAATTTAGTAGAGGTGAAGTCAGAGCTTGCGGCCGGAACCAGAGGTGCCAGCTTGGGCATCGATGCCCTTAAAATCGCTTCTTTAGATAAGGCCTCGAACTTCTTCACGGAATTCGAGCCGATTCATGTGCAAGATGCCAATAGTTACCTGTGGAGAGGAAATAACTTTCCACATGCCAAATATATCGACGGGGTGTATGAAGTGCTTAAAAACGTGTATAACACGATAGAGTCGCTACGCCTCAAAAAGATTTTTCCGATCGTTTTAGCGGGGGATCACTCCACGGCGGCGGGCACCATCATGGGCATCAAGGCAGCCGATCCAGAGAAGCGCCTCGGGGTCATTTGGATAGATGCGCATGCGGATCTGCATACCCCCTACACCACTCCTTCGGGAAATATGCACGGCATGCCGCTAGCGATGTGCATTCAGACCGATAACCTGGAAGCTAAGGTCAATGATCCATCTCCAGAGACGCTGCTCTACTGGGAAAAAATTAAGAAAATAGGGGGAGAAGCCCGAAAATAGCGGCTCAAGATATCGTGTTTATCTCTGTGCGCGATACCGAGGAGCCAGAGGATTTGCTGATCCAGCAGCATGGCATCCGCAACTTTACCACGGAGGAGGTGCGCGCTAAAGGGGTGAGCCAAATAGCCGCTGAGGCGCTGGAAACGCTTCGCGACTGTGAGCAGATTTATATTTCCTTCGATGTGGATAGCCTGGACAGTTCCATATCGGTAGGCACAGGCACTCCCGTCCCTAATGGGCTTACCGTGGAGGAGGCTATCGCCCTAAATGCTGCCCTGATCCAAGATAAACGCGTCTGCTGCTGGGAAATCGTAGAGGTAAATCCCACCTTAGACACTGAAAATACCATGGCTGAACATGCATTCGATGTATTAGAGGCCACCACACAATCGTTAGTTACGCACTTTTAAACTTGCACGATACGCATGGCAATAGAATTAGAACTGGCAGCCGCCGTCCGCGAAGCCCTAAGCGCAGTCTTTCAAATCGAGGCGAGCGCGGAGCAAGTGGCCCTCGGCCCCACCCGAAAGGAATTTGAGGGGGATTATACCTTCGTGGTCTTTCCTTTCCTGAAACAAAGCAAAAAGAGTCCGGAGCAGACGGCCACGCTCCTTGGCGAGCACCTGGTACAAGAGAGTCCCTTGGTAGCCAATTTTAACGTGGTTAAAGGCTTTTTGAATTTGTCCCTCGCACAGGATACTTGGACGAGCACCTTCCGCAAACTTGCGGCGGATGAGCCCAGTCCTTTTCCTGCGAATGGCCAAAAGGTAATGGTCGAGTATAGCTCGCCGAATACCAACAAGCCCCTGCACCTCGGTCACTTGCGCAATAATTTCTTGGGCTTTTCGGTGGCGAATATTCTGGAAGCTAATGGCTACACGGTCATCAAATCTAACCTGGTAAATGATCGCGGAATCCATATTTGCAAGTCCATGGTCGCCTACAAGCGCTTTGCCGAAGGCGCACACCAGAAAGCAGTGGCCTGAAGGGAGACCATCTGGCGGGACACTATTATGTGCGCTTCGATAAGGAGTATAAAGCTGAAATTCAGTCGCTTATAGACTCAGGTAAAACAGAGGAAGAAGCGAAAAAGCAGGCGCCGATCTTGCTCGAAGCTCAGGAGATGCTGCGCAAGTGGGAAGCTGGCGATCCGGAGACTGTGGCGCTTTGGAAGCAGATGAACGATTGGGTGTATGCCGGGTTCGAGCAGACCTATGCGACGATGGGAGTGGCCTTCGATCGCTATTATTATGAGTCAGATACCTACCTTTTGGGGAAAGATATTGTGGCCGAGGGCTTGGAAAAAGGAGTGTTTACCCAGCGTGCTGATGGCTCCGTATGGGTGGACCTGAGCGATGAGGGGCTGGATGAGAAACTGGTCCTTCGGGGTGACGGTACCTCGGTGTACATCACGCAAGATATGGGGACTTGCGACCTGAAATACCGCGATTATGGCATTGATAAGTCCGTTTATGTGGTCGGAAATGAGCAGGACTACCACTTCGATGTCCTTTTTAAAATCATGCGTAAGCTGGGCCGTCCTTACGGAGAGGGCCTCTACCACTTGTCCTACGGCATGGTGGATTTGCCTACCGGCAAAATGAAATCGCGGGAAGGCACGGTGGTGGATGCAGACGATCTGATGCAGGAGATGATCGAGACAGCGCGGCAGCACACAGAGGAGCTTGGAAAAATCGATGGCTTCGACGCTGAGCAGGCTGAGGAGCTGTACCGCATGCTGGGGCTGGGTGCATTAAAGTATTTTCTGCTGAAAGTAGATCCGAAAAAGCGTATGCTCTTTAACCCGCAAGAATCCATCGAGTTTCAGGGCAACACAGGGCCATTTATTCAGTATGCCCATGCTCGCATCGCCTCGATTTTGCGCAAGGCCGCACAATTAGGACTTAGCTTTGAGGCAGCGCAGTGGGAGAATCTGGCGGAAGTGCAGGAGCCCGAGCAGCGCCTTATCGGCTTGTTAAATGCTTATAAAAAACGTCTCAAGCAAGCCGGACAGGAGTACTCTCCCGCCATTATCGCGCAGTATTTATTTGATTTAGCGAAGGAATACAATCGTTTCTATGCGGAGCTGCCGATATTCAGTGAGGAGAATCCGCAGGCGCAGGCCTTCCGGGTGGCGTTATCCGCGCAGACGGCAAAAACAATTCGCGCAGGGATGCAGTTACTAGGAATAAATGTCCCTGAAAGGATGTAAAAACGATGAAGCACTACTGGATATTATTGTTGAGCCTTTTTGCGGTAGCCTGCCAACCCGGCGGTGCTTCCGAACAAAACACTGCTGTGGAGCAAGCCTCCCTGATCACGATGAACATGGAAAAAACGATTTACGATTTTACGCTGAATGACATCGACGGGAAGTCGGTGAGTCTCGCAGATTTTAAGGGCCAAAAACTGCTTTTGGTGAATGTAGCGTCGAAATGTGGGTACACCCCGCAGTATGAAGATCTGCAAAATCTCCACGAGCAGTACGGCGATAAGGTGACTATTTTGGCCTTCCCGGCGAATAATTTCGGCGGACAGGAACCGGGCACCAATGAGGAAATCAAGCAATTCTGTGCCACCAATTATGGTGTGGGCTTTCAGCTCTTCGATAAAATTTCTGTGAAAGGCGCAGACAAGCACCCCCTGTACCGCTGGTTATCTGATAAAAACATGAACGGCTGGAACAATCAAGAGCCCACATGGAACTTTTGCAAATATTTGGTAGATGAAGAAGGCTCTTTAGTGAAATTCTTCCCTTCTTCTGTGAATCCGATGGACGAGGAAATCATCGGTTTACTCTAAATTACGCAGTTTATATAAAAAACCTGCTCTTCTTTTTGATTAGCAGGTTTTTTATTTATTTTCGACGAAATAAATTTTAGTGAAAACGGCCTTTACTTCGAAAAAGCAGGCTTGGCTCCATGCTTTACGCTTGCGTACACTCCCTTTAGCCCTTTCCAGCATCCTTTTGGGCTCTATTTTTGCACATCAGGAAGACCAGTTTCAGGGCATCCTCTTCCTATTGGCCGCCCTCACCACGATTTTCTTACAAATATTATCGAATCTCGCGAATGATTATGGGGACACCGTCCATGGTGCCGACAGCGCTTCGCGCAAAGGTCCTGTTCGGGCCGTACAGTCCGGTTTGATTACACTCCCGGCGATGAAAAGGGCCATGTATCTGTTCGCTGGGCTTTCGCTGCTAACAGGCCTAAGCCTGATCTTTCTGGCCTTGCCTGATTTAAAACAACTGTTTCTTTTTTTCGGGCTGGGCCTACTGGCCATCTATGCGGCCATCACCTACACTTCGGGGAAAAATCCGTATGGCTATATCGGCTTGGGAGATCTATCGGTCTTCGTGTTCTTCGGCCTGCTGGGTGTAGGGGGCACCTACTTTCTGTACACGGGGACGCTCAACTGGTCCATTTTATTACCTGCTACTAGTTTAGGGTTTTTTAGTACGGCGGTTTTAAATATTAATAATATTCGCGATATTGAATCCGATGAGCAGGCGGGGAAGCGCTCCATCCCAGTGCGTATCGGCAGGAGAAATGCCGTTATCTACAACTGGGTGCTGATTGTCGGTGGAAACATGGCCTTACTTTTGTACGTGTTTATTAGTGAACAGTACATGCTTCTGGCCGCGTGGGGGACGCTACCGGTGATGGTCAGCGTGGGACGAGGGGTGCAGCGCGAGCATGAGCCTGCTTTACTAGACCCGTATTTAAAGAAGATGGCGCTGAGCACGCTCTTTTGGGTGGTGCTTTTAGGAGCTGGCTACCTGGTCGATCGCATGGGCTAAACCTTTGCCGGTAGGCAAAAACCCCGAATAGCAGACATAAAATTGAACCAAACACAACATGATACCACTATGAAAACATTACTTGTTCCTTTTGATTTTTCCGAAACAGCCACTTTTGCCTTGGATTTTGCGCTAGAACTGGCCGAAAAATCGGGTGCTGCGCTGCATGTCCTGCATGTGGTAGAAGTGCCTGCCAACTATACCTTAAACACCATGGGGGGTGGGGTGGACCCGAATGCCTCCGAGATGGAGCAAGTGTATTTCGTCGAATTAGTAGAGAAGCGGAAAAAAGATTTGGCCGAATTAAGTGCCAAGTATGCAGATAAATCCTTTGCGTTTGTGACCAAGTTGCAGCTAGGAAGTCCATTTTCAGGCATTTCAAAGGAAATAGCCGAAGTGGAAGCGGACATGGTTATCATGGGCTCACGCGGCAGTAGTGGGCTGGAGGAGCTCTTAATCGGCTCGAACACAGAAAAAGTGGTGCGCTATGCTAAGTGTCCTGTGCTGACGATCAAAGGGCCAACAGCGCTTGATAGTTTGAAAAAGATCGTGTATGCGTCCGATTTCACAGCCAAGAAAGACGCCGTTATCGGTCAGCTGGTGGACCTACAGCAGACGCTTGGGGCGGAACTCTACCTAGTGAAAGTAAATACACCGAGTGCTTTCGAGAGCAGCAGGACCTCATTCGAGAAAATCGAGGCATTCATCGAGCAGCACGAAATTCAGCATGTAACCGCAGAAATTTACAACAGTCCCTCGGAGGAAGAGGGCATCGTGGACTATGCACAGGACATCGACGCGGATCTGATCGCTTTAGGCACGCATGGGCGTACAGGCTTCCTGCACCTCTTAAGCGGTAGCATCGCAGAGGACGTGGTAAACAGTGCGAAGCGTCCGGTGTGGACGATGAAGATACAGAAGTAAACCCCTGATTATGGCGAAAAAAAAGACGAACGATTGGAAAAAGCGGGAGGGTGTGGTGTATAGTACGGACTCCAGCTTTTCCTTTCAGGAGGCATCAGAAGAAGATACAGCAGAGCTGGCACCCGCTCAGCAGCAGTTACGCATTTGGCTGGACACGAAAAGCCGTGCTGGAAAAGCAGTTACCGTCGTGAAGGGCTTCGTAGGGCATGAGCTGGCGCTCAAAATGCTAGCAAAAGAGCTCAAAACCGCATGTGGCGTAGGAGGAAGCACGAAAGACGGTGAAATTCTCATTCAGGGAGATCACCGCGAAAAGGTCTTGAAGGTGTTAGTGGACGCCGGCTATAAAGCCAAAAAAGCGGGCGGTTAAGCGGGGGAGATGCTGTTTTATCAATTGGGTTTTTATCTTTTTTTTATTGGGGCTATTGCCTGTTCTGTGGCCGCTACGTCGTCAGGGTGAGGCGCTGCGCAAGCGTGTGCTGCGGCTGAAGCCTCAGTCAGAACAGCTGGTGTTGCCTGGAAAGGATTGGCGCCGTGTTTTGGTTATAGGAGAGTCCACTGCTGCGGGCGTGGGGGCGAGTAGTGCGGAAACGACCTTTGCAGCTTGTCTGCACCGTGCCTTAGACACAGGGTATGGCGTGGTCAATGTCGGTAAAAATGGCTTGCGCGCGGTTGGATTGCCAACTTTATATGCGAAGCATCGCTTAGAGGAAGAGCGCTTCACGGCTATCGTTCTGCTGATCGGTGCTAATGATTGTTTTCGTCTGAGCTCCCCGCAGCGTTATTATATCCACATGATGGAGTTTATGCAGCAGCTGCGTGCAGCACATCCGCAAACACCTATTTTATTATTGGATTTGCCTCCTGTGCACCTTTTTCCCGCGCTCGCTGGTGTGCTTGCTAGGGTGATGCGTGTGCAGCGCGGTCTTTTAAGGGCCACCACGCTGAAGCTACTCCGGTTTTTGCCGCAGGCGCGGTTCATTCCTTATCCCGAGGCCTTTCCGCCAGATTTTTTCGCTAGTGATGGGGTGCATCCTTCCGATGCGGGTTATGCGGCCATGGCCCAAGTCTGTGCCAAGCAGATTAAGGCGCTTTAATAAATTAATAAAGTAGTGGAAGCAGGGGTTAGATAATGCAGCGGTTAGCCTATGGCGAAAGGAGAGAAAAAAGAAAAGGGTAACACAATATGCTTACCCTTTTGCCATAAAAATTGAACCACAAACTAAACCTTTATATTCAAGACTCTTGCATCTTTATATAAATGTACAGGGATAAACGAAGTCTTCCTTTTGATTGGATTTCTTTAACTGTAAAAAAAATCAAGGGAAAAGAAAAAATAGTTTTAAGTTGACTGAAAATCAATAAAATAAATTTAGCAAAAATCATCAGTTTTCTAGGTCACCCCTTACTTTATGGCTGGCTGTATGCCTGGGTGATGGCGCAGGCGACCTTAGGGGAGTCCGAGGCGCGGGCGGTACTCCTAGGGGTTAGTTTTGGAATCGTGCTGCCCATTTTTTTACATAATGGCTATAAGGTGTGGAGGGGGAGTTACACGAATTTTGATGTTTCGAACCAGCAGCAGCGTCGGGCATTTTATCCTTTCGTGTTGGGCTTATTTGGTGTGCTCTTGGTGCTTTTTTTTGTTTTGGGGCTCAGCCCCAAAGTGCTGGTCAATACCTCGCTATTTACGGCCATGTTAGTCGTGTTCGCGGGGGTAAATGTTCGGCTGAAGGCCTCTTTACATATGGGTGCCTGTTGTTATTTTGCCTGTGGCATCGCCTCGGTGTATCCCATTTTAGGCTTGGGTTTATATAGTGCTGGTATTGGGGTAGCTTGGTCACGGCTGGCGCTGGGTCTGCATAGTAGGGCGGAAGTGCAGGTGGGCATGCTGGTCGGGACAGTTTTCGGCCTACTTTCTTTAGCCTTGGTGTAAAAAAGGGCCTTATATCCATGAATTATTCGGCTGAGTGGGTTTGGTTGGATGTAGAAGCGGTTAAATTTGTAACACTATGAACAGCGGATTAGTCTTTTTCTTTTCATCCACCCCCTTAAGCAGCACTGCGCATGCTTCTGTTCATGTTTGGCATCATTCCTCCTAAGGAGGAATTATTTTTACATATCGCCCCACGGTGGTTTTTGGCACATGTGCCCACACCCCGATTCATTAAAAGAAATTCAAGCTTTTACATCCAATTCATATTCTAGATGAACCAAGTTATTCGTATAGCCGTCCAAAAAAGCGGTCGTTTAAGTGAAGATTCGCTCAAGTTAATAAAAGAATGCGGTATCAAGTTTTACAATGGTACTGGAAAACTGAAATCTACTTCCACGAACTTTCCCATAGAGTTTTTATACCTGCGCGATGATGATATCCCCGGTTATGTGGCCGATGGGGTGGCAGATTTAGGCATTGTGGGCCAAAATGAGTTGGTGGAGAAGGACAAGGAGGTGCAGGTGATCAAGCCTCTCGGTTTTTCGAAGTGTCGCCTGTCGCTGGCCATTCCGAAAGGGGAGAGCTACGAGGGTTTGAGCTATTTTCAGGGCAAGCGTATCGCTACTTCCTATCCCAAAATTTTAGGCGATTTTTTACGGGACGCGGGCATTCAGGCGGAAATTCATGAGATTTCAGGCTCGGTGGAAATTGCGCCAAGCATCGGTTTAGCGGCGGGGATCTGCGACATCGTCAGTTCAGGATCTACGCTGATGATGAATGGCCTAAAAGAAGTGGCGGAGATTTTCAAGTCTGAGGCGGTGCTGATCGCACATCCAGATCTGTCTGCCGAGAAGCAAGAGACGGTGGAGAAGCTGCTTTTCCGTATGAATGCGGTGCAGACGGGCAAAAACAACAAGTACGTGCTGCTGAATGCGCCGAACGAAAATTTAGAAAAGATTACAAGCCTGCTGCCGGGGATGCGAAGCCCGACGATTTTGCCATTAGCGGAGGCAGGTTGGTCCTCGGTGCATTCGGTGATCAACGAAGAGACCTTTTGGGATAAAATAGAAGACCTGCGTGCGGCGGGCGCTGAGGGCATCCTCGTGGTGCCGATAGAAAAAATGATCGTATAAGACCTTTAGTTCTTTATTTATGAAAATATTCATTCACCCGGCCCGGAAAGAGTGGGGAAAGCTGCTGGCAAGACCGGTACAGAAAACGAAAGACATCGAAAAGGTCGTGAAGCCTATCTTTAAGAAGGTAAAGCGACAGGGGGATAAAGCGCTGATCAAGTTGGCTTTAGAATACGACCATGTGGCCATAGAGGAGCTGCTGGTGCGCCTGAGGAGTTCGCAGAGGCACAGGGACAGGTGCCGGAGGCGTTACAGGAGGCGATTCGCACCGCAAAGGCCAATATAGAGGCCTTCCATGCGGCGCAGGTGCAGGCTCCGCTGGAGTTAGAGGTGCTGCCGGGTGTGCACTGTTCGCGTCGTTCGGTGCCGATTCAGCGTGTAGGGCTTTATGTGCCAGGGGGTACGCTCCCTTATTTTCTACGGTGTTAATGTTGGCCGTTCCGGCCAAATTAGCCGGCTGCCGAGAAGTGGTGATTTGTACGCCTCCCAACAAGGAAGGAAAGGTACATCCTGCCATTTTGTTTACGGCGGCACTGATCGGAGTAGATAAAGTGGTCAAGGCGGGTGGTGCTCAAGCGGTGGCGGCCATGACCTATGGCACGGAAAGTGTCCCGCAGGTGGATAAGATTTTCGGGCCTGGCAATCAATATGTAACGGCTGCTAAGCAGCTGGCTACGCAAAAAGGGGTGGCCATCGACATGCCGGCAGGCCCTTCAGAGGTGCTCGTGTATGCGGATGAAAGTGCGGAGCCTGCTTTTGTGGCGGCTGATCTGCTTTCTCAAGCGGAGCATGGCATCGACAGCCAGGTGGTGCTGGTAGCTTCTTCAGAGAAAGTGACACAGCGTATTTTAAAGGAAGTGGAGCGTCAGCTACAAAAGCTTTCGCGTAAGGAAATTGCGCGTTTAGCGCTGGAAAATTCTGTGGCCATCGTGATGCCAAATCCGGATAAGGCGCTGGATCTGATTAATTTTTATGCGCCGGAGCACCTGATTATTTGTGTGGCACATGAAGAAGAGGCAGTGGCAGGAATCGTGAATGCGGGTTCTGTCTTTATCGGAAATTACACGCCGGAGTCTGCGGGAGATTATGCTTCTGGTACCAATCATACGCTGCCTACCTACGGCTATGCACGTAATTATAGTGGGGTTTCTTTAGATAGTTTTGTAAAGAAAATCACCTATCAGAAAATCACAGCGGAGGGAATTCAAATCTTAGGACCCACTGTGGAAATCATGGCGGAACATGAGCTGCTGGAGGCGCACAAAAATGCGGTGACGGTACGCTTAAAAAGTTTGAAAGACAAGTGATGGAGGTTACAGCGCTATTAAGACCACACATCGCGAAGCTGAGTCCCTATAGCTCGGCACGTGATGAGTATTCAGGAAAGGAAGGGATTTTTCTGGATGCTAATGAGAACCCTTTTGGAGACTGGGTGGACGGCAAGTATCATCGCTATCCAGATCCGTATCAGCAGGCGATTAAGGAGAAGCTAAGCGCCCTAAAAGGGATTCCTGCGCAACGGATTTTCTTAGGAAATGGCAGTGATGAGGCTATCGATCTTTTGATTCGCGCCTTTTGTGAGCCGAACCGTGACGAGGTGCTGCTGTTACCGCCTACCTACGGCATGTACGAGGTGAGCGCAGGGATAAATGCAGTAGGAATTCGCCGTGTGCCATTAACGTCTGATTTTCAGCCTGACGTGGCTGCAATTCAAGCGGCGGTGCGTCCAGAAACGAAAATGCTATTCCTTTGCTCGCCTAATAATCCTTCCGGGAATAAAATGGAACGCAGTGCACTACGCCAATTGATTAGGGAGTTCCCTGGAATTGTAGTGGTGGATGAGGCGTATATCGACTTTTCTGATGAACCGAGCTTTATTACTGAGCTGGATGATTTCCCAAATTTAGTGGTTATTCAGACCTTTTCGAAGGCTTGGGGATTAGCCAACTTACGTGTGGGTATGGCCTTTTCTTCTGAGGCACTCATTCGCGTGCTCAACTTAATCAAGCCTCCTTATAACATCAGCGGGCTGACGCAGGAAAAGGTTTTACAAGCCTTAGAACAGGCAGAACAGCTGGATGGGCATGTGAAGTCACTTTTAGCGGAGCGTGCCTTCTTGGAGAAAGCCTTGGAACGCTCTGAGTTTGTGGAAAAGGTGTTTCCTAGTCATGCCAATTTTATATTATGTAAGCTCCCCCACGCGAGGGCTGTGTATGAAGGGCTGTTGAAGCAATTCATCATCGTACGGGATCGCTCGAAGGTACTTCTTTGTGCGGATTGTTTACGGATTTCCGTAGGAACACGAGAAGAAAATGAAGCGTTTTTAGCCGCTTTCGAGCAAGTGGCGGGCACATTAGCAGCAGAGAAATTATGAAAAAGCGAGTCTTATTTATAGATCGAGACGGCACCATCATTCAGGAGCCACCGATCGATTTCCAGGTAGATAGCCTGGAGAAGCTACAGTTTTATCCCGGAGCGATTACCTTCTTGCGCAAGATATGCGAGCATTCCGATTTTGAGTTGGTCATGGTGACCAACCAGGATGGCCTCGGTACGGCTTCTTTTCCCGAAGAAACATTTTGGCCGGCGCACACACGGATGCTCGACACCTTAGCAGGAGAGGGGATACACTTCGCTGCTATCCATATCGACAAGAGTTTTGAGCATGAGCAGCTGCCCACCCGTAAGCCGGGAATAGGGATGTTGACAGCTTACCAGTCGGAAGACTATGACTTAGCGAATTCCTATGTGATCGGCGATCGCTTGACAGACGTGCAGCTAGCCGAAAACTTAGGGACTCAAGCGATTTTCATCGGGAAGGAGCCTGCGGCAGGTGCGGCGCTGAGCACTGAAAGCTGGGAAGATATTTACCGTTTCTTGGTATTTCCTGCACGGACGGCAGTAGTGGAGCGCAAAACCTCCGAAACAGAAATCCATATCGCTTTAAACTTAGACGGGCAGGGGCGCTGCTCTATTTCGACTGGGCTGCCTTTCTTCGACCACATGTTAGAGCAGCTGGGCAAGCATGGTGGTGCGGATTTAACTATTCAAGTGAAGGGTGATTTGCATATCGACGAGCATCATACGATAGAAGATACGGCCTTAGCACTCGGGGAGGCCTATTTGAAGGCGCTGGGTAATAAAAAGGGAATTTACCGCTATGGCTTCTTACTGCCTATGGACGATGCTTTAGCGCAAGTAGCCATTGATTTCGGGGGAAGACCTTGGATGGTGTGGGACGCCACCTTTAAGCGTGAAAAGGTTGGAGATATGCCTACGGAGATGTTTTTTCACTTCTTTAAGTCTTTCTCAGATACGGCCAAGTGCAACTTGAACATGCAGGTCTCTGGCGATAATGAGCATCACAAGATTGAAGCCTTGTTTAAAGGGCTAGCGCGTGCCATCAAGATGGCCGTTCGCCGAGATGAGCACGCCCTGCAGGTGCTTCCTTCCACAAAAGGAGTCTTGTAGTGGGTTACGGTGCAAGGAGATGAGTAGGACCGCTTGTAATAGGCGGCATGAACGCCAAAAGGCATGAAAAATAAATAGCGCCCCATTCTAAATCGGATGGGGCGCTGATGCGTTTAGTCGGCAGTTTGAAATTCCAGTTGATTGATGACGGGCTGTGCGTACATTTTGAGGTAGCTTTCTTTGGCTAGGGGATCCTGCTGGTCCACATTTTTCGTGAAGCGCTCGATAAAGAAAGTCCGTTCTGCGTCGCTGTACTTTTCTCGAAACTGTTCGGTTCCATGCAGCAAGTCATAGGCGATGTACTTGGTGGGCCAAAGCCGGTAATTAGAAATAATGGTTTTATCGATCAAGGCCGCTAACGCATTGAATTGCCTGTTGGCACCTTTTTCTTGTTCGCCGATACGGGCGATTTCTTCATTCAGGACAGGTCCGAGGGCGATATGGATGCGTTTTTTCATGCCAATTATGCCGGAAAGCAAGGAAATGAAATCCTCATTTTCTCCTTTGACATAGGGCTCAGAGCGGAGCTTGGCGAGGAGTTCGGGCATTTTCAGGGCATCCGTAGGATCGTATTCATACGACATGGAAACGGGCACGATGTTTAGGCGAGCCATGTAGTCCATCTCACTCATGCCCTCTGGCGCCGACATGGCGATCATTTTTAGAACCCCCTTATGTGTTTCATCATGGCCATCCTTGGTACGTCCCTCGCGCTGCGCAATCCACACGGAGCGATTTTCCCGCCAGAGCGACTGCTGGATAAAGGCTGAGATCACCTTACTTGACTCTAAAAGCTCCCGAGCGGGTAATTTACGCTTGACGGTGAAATTGCGTGTGAGTCGGGAGAGGGTCTTGAGAAAAGGCTTTTTTATCAGGTTATCGCCGATAGCGGAGGTCGTCATGGCCTGACCACTTTCGAACAGACATTTGTTCAGCAGCGAGGTATCCAAAATGATATCGCGGTGATTCGAAATGAAAAGGTAAGGTGTAATTTTTTCAAGCTGCTCGAATCCTGAGACTGCCTAAGGCCTTCTGAACTCACCTCTAATATCCGCGTGAGGGCAGGGTAGATAAAATTGATCTGAAAATCCCGAATAGAATAGCAGCGTAAGAGCTGGCTCTTCCAGGTTTCATCTGGCATTTCGGGAAAGGTAAAGTTCATGATAGACTTTAGCATGGGATGATCGATGATCTCCCGAAGTGCATCATTTACTTCCGTATCGTAAAAAGGTCTGATCTCTTCAAACGTAGACATTAGGCGTGACTTTAAACCGCAAATTAAGAAAAATAAAAGGCTTCATCCTTACTTCTAGGATGAATGAGCAAAAATCGGGCTTAAAAGTGAGATTTTTATTATTTGCAATCATTTTCGCGGTCGGAAAACCTAAAATCTCCTCAGCTTAAAACCAGATTCCCCTAAAGTTATCTTCATTTACCGAAATTTTTTTTGTTATAGGTTTTATAAAGATACTTGTTTGCCAGGCCTTAAAAAGAAAAGCAGTGAGGTACATCTCCCTCACTGCTTGAAATTAACCTATACGGCTGAAGCTATTTTACCAAATTCTTTTGGCTCTGCTCGTCTTATCGCCAAACAGGAAAAAGCTTGCCATAAATTCATGTGTCGGCTGTGGCAAAAGGAAGGAGCGCGTCATCGGCATTTCATACACATAGCCTAAGCGTAGACTGTCCCAGATAAAGCCTACATGAAAGTTATTCGCATAATCCACGCGGTGCCCAGCACCTACCCAGACGCGCTCTGCAAACAAAGCCTTTAAATTAAACTCCACATTAGCGGGCAAATCGACCTGGTCGCGGTACATGAAGTTCGTCGCCAAACTCAAGTTTTCACTTAGCGTCTGCCGAAAACCAGCCTGCACCACGGATACGGTAGCACGACGCTCGAAAAACACATCGCCACTTTGGATCGCTCCCCGATTTACCTGCTGCATACCATAAGAAACATAGAAGTTTTCATGCGTAAGAGCAGCGCCCAGGTTAAAGTCCAGCACACGCATCTGCGCAAAACTATTGATGTACTGCCCGATCACCGCATCGCCCGCTTCCTCACTGCTTAAGCGATTCCCATCCAGCTGCACGAAGTTGCTGTTTACACCCGCGCCGAGGCGCAAATTAAACTTTTCGCTGATGCGAATACGTGAGGCATAGCTGATGATAAGCTCTGTATCGTTAAAAGGGCCATACTGATCCTGAAAGAGATTGATTCCAAAAGCATTTTTGCCCGTCAGGGCGGCATCCGCACCCGCTCCAGACAGCTCAGCAAAGTCAACTTCAGCCGACAGGAAGTAGCCCATCGGAGCACCGTCAAAGCCGGCCCACTGATTACGCACCATTCCCCGGATCGAGCTGCCCTCATAGCCCGTAAGTGCGGGGTTGTAGTAGCTTTGGAAGTGGCTAAACTGCGAAATGAATTTGCGCGACTGCCCTTTTGCCGCAGCGAAACCGCGAGCAAGAAACAGGCTATTAAGAAAGATAGAAATTTTTTCATGGTCTTCAAGCGGGAGGACCGAAGCCCTCCCATTTTTTTATTGTTTCAGCAGGGTGATGAATCCTTTTCGTGTTTCGCCCGTCTCACCTACGCGGATCACATAGTAGTAGGTGCCCACAGGAAGTGTACGGCCATCCCAGGTGCCGTCCCAGAAGCTGTTCGGGTCGCGAGACAGGAACAACCTGCGACCCGAATTATCAAATACCTGAACCACCACTTCTTCGTAGAATCGTAGGTCGCGCACGCCCCACGTATCGTTTACTCCATCGCCATTCGGAGTGAAGGTGTTAAAGATCTCCATGTCCGCTAAAGCGATGCGGTTACGCGTGATTGTGAAATCTTCCGTGAGGGTATTGCCATCTCGATCCAGCACCTGAATGCGCACCTCGAAGCGGTCTTGGCCCGGGAATGGCTCGGCACTGTTCCAGAATAGCTGCTGGCCCTGAAGGGCAAAGAGCCTGTTATCTAGCACGCCTTCCACTAGGCTAAGAACATGCACGTTATCCGATGGGTCATCCACACTGATACTACCCACCAGCTGTAGTGATGCCCCGGCCGTGAAGCTAGCATTTGACAAGGTCAGACCACGAGGAGCAGGCTTTGCCAAAATGACGATCTCCTGAGTGGCCACCAGTGCATAGGCATTAAAGAGCCCGCGCGGCAGTTCCAAATTACCTGAAAGTAGGGTGCTGCCCGACTGAAAAGGATCGATGGCTTGCATCTCCCAGCGCACCTCAAGAGGAAGTACACTGCCATTACCAAAGGTGGCCAAGACCTGCGTAGGGAGCTGGCTTGCATCGAAGGCGCTACCCCAATCCAGCTGTATGGCTCTAGGTCCATTAGCGTGAGCACGGAGCGTACACGTACATAATCTGGAACGCCGTCGCCATTGGTATCTAGGAAATCTTGGGCATCCTTTGGATCAGTCCCTTGCAGGTTTTCTACGAAGTCTGGCACCAAGTCTCCATCACTATCCAGATAATCGGCTGGGTCCAGCGGATCTGTTCCTTGGATGATTTCGACGATATCGGGTACCTCGTCGCCATCGGTATCACGGAAGGCCAGGAGTTCTGCGACGAATTCCGCAAGTTCCGCTTCACTGATGCTTGGGCTACCCACGATCAACAAGTAGGCGTTCAAGATCACTACTTGATCGGCATTCAGGACATGGTCTAATGCTGCGTAGTCAGCCTGAGTCGGTGCATCCCCTGTTCCCGCGATGAAATCGCGTATTTTTTCGATCGGATCAGGAGCGGGCTCCACCACTTCCTCTACCTCGCGGATTTCAAATTCGGCGGCGGTGAAGGCGATGGCGTAGTTCGGGCCTGCCGTTAGGCTACCTTGACTGATGAGGTAGCGGCCAGGAGCCTCTCCCGGCGCTCTTTCCAGGGCACCACTTAGGATGGCCTCAGTATCTGGAGCGATAAAGCCTTCGGCAAAGAAGGTGAAGACCGGATCTGCCTCTCCCTCAAACTTAAACTGCCCTTCCTCGACGATAATGCTTAAGGTAGCTGGCGCGATGCGGAAGCTGATCGGCAAGGTGCGCAGCAGGCGCTCACCTTCGAAAACTTGGACCTCTGCCAGCGCTTGGCCCGCGCCGAGCAGGAGCAGTTCCTCAGGGTTTTCTGGATTGACAGCCGTGATGCCCTCATCTAAACTTAGGAGCACGAAGCGCTGTCCTTCTTCCAGCCTCGGCGCGATGCGCAATGGAGGGTTTCCGAAGACCTGCTCTTCGATGATAAACTCACAGTCTTTGGCAGCCTGCACCTGAATAGGTGCGGAGAAGACCTCGCAGCTAGCATCGGCAAAGCGTACGCGATAGCTGGCATTTTCCTCAAAAGTGAAGGAGAAGGTCGCTCAGTAGCTTCGGGGATGTTCTGCCAGTTGTTATCTGCATCTAACCGCTGCCACTGGATACGGGCGGCGGATTCTGGCACTGTCAAGACGACCGTCTCACCGATGCAGAAGCTGCTGTTCTCGCTGCTGATTTCATCCGGCAGAAGGGTGCATTCCAAGAGGAAGCGGGCTTTTACCGGCAAGTGATCCGAGGTGCTGCTCGCATAGTCGGGCACCAGATCGAAAGGCGCCACCACCCGCTCGGACTGCACGATCCAAGCTTGATCGAGCTCATTGGAGATCATGATGTGGTCGATGACATTTTCTCTGGCGATGAAGGAGCGCAGTCCAGCCTTACTTAAAGAAAGGGTTACCGGCGTGTAATTTTGCTCATCTTCGATAAAGCGGATAAACGAGGTTTCGGAAGTGTTGACAGTTGGTGCGTTTTGATCGGCGACGGTCTCGTCCAAGTCATCGTTATAATCTCCTAAGATGATCAGCGGCACATCTGCGTAATAGGTGTCTAGAGAATCTTTCAAGACACCGACATCAAACCTGCGCATGGCATACC
The DNA here is from genome assembly GCF_000265075.1 of Nitritalea halalkaliphila LW7. GTDB lineage: Bacteria > Bacteroidota > Bacteroidia > Cytophagales > Cyclobacteriaceae > Nitritalea > Nitritalea halalkaliphila. The sequence continues at coordinate 40,369 of NZ_AJYA01000003.1, forward strand.
GAGGGGTGCCGGCACTTTCGCCACCACCATTCGAACGCGCATGGATGTTGACCAGATTGATGCGTTTTTGTACGCCATTGATTTTAGTTTCTACCTCGAAGAGGAAGGGCAGCCTACCGGAAGCCCAGAAGCGGTTCGGGCTGGAAGGATAGCCTACCAAGTCACTTTCCTGAACCCCTTCTAAGAGCACGCGTGTGGCCACGGAGTCCACGGTGGTAGTTTTGTACAGGAAGGTGAGTTTTTGCGCGTCAGCGAAATCTCCTACCTGAGATACCGCAGGAGAGATAAATCCACGGTAGTCTGGCAGGGCATCTGCGAGCTGTTTAAAGCGCTCGATAGAGGTGATTTCCTGGAAGGCATAGACATCAGCATCCAAGTCTTCGAGGATTTTTTTCACGTTCTCCAGCTGGCGTTGGGTGTCGGCAGGCCCTTGGCCGGAGGCCTCAGAACCGAACCATTCGATGTTCCAGGTGACCACGTCGAAGGAGTCCTTACGCTTGATGGTGGCCCCTGTTAGGAAGCCGGCGCGCTCTTCGAGGTCTCCGGATCGGAACTGGATGACACTGCTGAATGCACCTGCAAAAGCGGGTGCGAAACGCACTTCTATGTTCTGGGTGCTGCGCGCCTGCTCTGGGCTCAGCGTCAAGACGGGGCTGAAGTTATTTTCTCCCTCGATGCTGAACTCGAAGCCCGGAGCAGCGCTGATGCGCAGCGGCTCGGTGGCATTGCTCAGGGTGACAGGGAAGCTGTAGCGCTTCGGTGCCACGGTACCCTCTGGCGTGATTCCAAAGTGGGTGTAATCGACATTGCCGATACCTACATTCAGGAATGGGGCAGGAGGCGTGTCGGAGTTGAGTAGGCTGAAGTCATCGAGTGTCCAGCGTGCAGCGCCTTCTTCCGGCGAAGAACGGTAGCGGAAAGCCAGATGAACGGGTGCATTTTTAAAGTCGGAAAGGTCGATTTCCTGAGAGAAGGTCCAGAAATTTTCCGTTGCGAACCGATCTTCTAATGCGATCCAAGTGGCGGTTTGTGGGTCTCCGCTGAAGTCCTGCGCGATGAAGAGCTCCAGTCGTGGCCCTGCGAAGGCTACGCGGGTCCAGAAGGAGAGGAGCGGGAAGTCGAATTCGCTCAGGTCAAAGGCAGGGCTGATGAGCCACTGCTCGTTGGTTTGCTGCGTTCCGTTAGCGAAGCCATTGGCCTGCAGGCCAAAAGGTGCATTGGCAGTGGCATTATTTCCGGCTCTACCGAACTGGGTACATTCCCACAGCTGCTGTCCTGTAATGGCGATGGCAGTCCAGCCGTCAGGCAGTCCTTCCTGACAGGAGGTGTTAAAGTCCTCGAAGATCTGGAAAGGGTCGAAGCGCTGTCCGGTGACGGCTAGGGATACAGGCGGGATGCCGCTGGTGCTGTGCTGGATGGAAGAAGCCAGGTTAATGGCTTCAGCACTGCTGAACTGCACGAAGAGGGTAAGTGCCTCTGCTTTCAGACTTTCAGCAGGAATGCTGAGCGGTGCTTGGAAGTTGCTGCCGTCTAAGGAGAAGCGCAGGACTTCAGGTCCGGAGATTTCTACGGGACCTTGGAGGTCGCGTGCGCTCAGGATATAACTCAACACAGGCCCTTCTTCTCGGATGGAGGTTCTAGGGAAGCTGAGAGCTTCGGGATCGGTGCTAATAAAAGGAATCCCTGCTTCCCCGCTGGCGCGTACGACCCCGGTAAAGGTGATGGGTTGATCGCCTGGGAAGAAGTTGGTCACCCGGAAGGTGCCACCCGCTGCCACGGTTCCGCCGTTTGCGGAGGTGTTATCCAGTGCGATGATGCGGAATTCTACTGGGCCAGTCAGCCCTTGAAGGGCAGAAAGGTCTACTTCGAGATTTCCGAATGCATTGATACTGGTGAAAGTGGCTAAATTCTGGGTGAAGTTATCGCCACTATAGCGCAGGGCCATGTTAGTGGGTCCGGTGTTAGAAGAGCGGTAGCCGAAACGGAGACTGCTGAGGTCCACGCTTTGGCCCGGCAGGGCCGTAAACCCAAAACGGAAGAAGCGTTCCTCGCCGGCATTCCAACCGCTACTGGAGAAAGAGTTACCTGCGCCAGAGGCTCCCAGTCCAGTGCCTCGGGTGAGGGGCTGTCCAGAGATTCCGCTAACCAAGACCACGGGCTCAGTGCTGGCTTGATTACCCGGCTGTCCGGCTAGATCGTATTGGAGTAAGGCGACGGGGTTTTCACTTGGTCCGGGCTCCACTACTTCCTCTACCTCGCGGATTTCAAATTCGGCGGCGGTGAAGGCGATGGCGTAGTTCGGGCCTGCCGTTAGGCTACCTTGACTGATGAGGTAGCGGCCAGGAGCTCTCCCGGGGCTCTTTCCAGGGCACCACTTAGGATGGCCTCAGTATCTGGAGCGATAAACCTTCGGCAAAGAAGGTGAAGACCGGATCTGCCTCTCCCTCAAACTTAAACTGCCCTTCCTCGACGATAATGCTTAAGGTAGCAGGCGCGATGCGGAAGCTGATCGGCAAGGTGCGCAGCAGGCGCTCACCTTCGAAAATCTGGATCTCTGCCAGCGCTTGGCCCGCGCCGAGCAGGAGCAGTTCCTCAGGGTTTTCTGGATTGACAGCCGTGATGCCCTCATCTAAACTTAGGAGCACGAAGCGCTGTCCTTCTTCCAGCCTCGGCGCGATGCGCAAAGGAGGGTTTCCGAAGACCTGCTCTTCGATGATAAACTCACAGTCTTCGGCAGCCTGCACCTGAATAGGTGCGGAGAAGACCTCGCAGCTAGCATCGGCAAAGCGTACGCGATAGCTGGCATTTTCCTCAAAAGTGAAGGAGAAGGTCGCCTCAGTAGCTTCGGGGATGTTCTGCCAGTTGTTATCTGCATCTAACCGCTGCCACTGGATACGGGCGGCGGATTCTGGCACTGTCAAGATGACCGTCTCACCGATGCAGAAGCTGCTGTTCTCGCTGCTGATTTCATCCGGCAGAAGGGTGCATTCCAAGAGGAAGCGTGCTTTAACCGGCAAGTGATCCGAGGTGCTGCTCGCATAGTCGGGCACCAGATCGAAAGGCGCCACCACCCGCTCGGACTGCACGATCCAAGCTTGATCGAGCTCATTGGAGATCATGATGTGGTCGATGACATTTTCTCTGGCGATGAAGGATGCGCAGTCCTAGCCTTACTTAAAGAAAGGTTACCGGCGTGTAATTTTGCT
>NZ_AJYA01000004.1 GCF_000265075.1 Nitritalea halalkaliphila LW7
TTGATGCCTGACAGGGACTGGGAAAGAAACAGTCAGTTTCCATGGACCAAAGACCAAGGTCGAACGAGGGACGATGAAGTAAGTTTACTCCCTGGCACGKCTGCTTGGTCAGGTGGAGATAGATCATGGTAGTCTCTATCTTGGAATGTCCGAGAAGCTGCTTGATGGTATGTATATCTGTCCCTGCATCGAGAAGGTGTGTGGCAAAGGAATGCCTGATTGAATGTGCAGAAAAACCATACTGTTCAAAGCCTGCCTGATTCATGGCCATGCGGATGGCATGTTGTATTGATCGGTCGTTCATGGCTTTGCCCGGGTTCTGTCCTTCAAAGAGAAAGATTTTCGGCCTGTGTACCCTGTAATATGCTTCGAGTAGAGGAAGCACAGCAGCAGGAAGGATGGTAAACCTGTCCCTACTGCCTTTTCCGGCCACAACTTTGAGCTGCATGTCTGTCCGAGAAATATGTTTCATTTCCAAGAATCGAAGTTCGCTCAACCTGATCCCTGTTCCATAGAACAAAGCAATGATGGCTTTATGCTTGATATTGGTTGTGGATTGGATTACATGGCTGATCTGTTCTTGGGTTAGAATCTCTGGAAGTCTGAACTCCTTTCGGGGATAGAGGGCGTGAGGCACTACGTAGGGAGAAGGCAAAATGTGTTTAAAAAAGAAGCTGCAGCTCTGGGCTGTCATCCTACATTTATGCCTTCCCACGCCATGTTCTTTTTTGATGTAGTTGATGTAGGAGGCGATGTGATCCTGTGTGAGCTGTTCAGGATTGAGATGGTTGTAGTAGGCAAAAATATAGCGCATCTCGGCCATATAGTTGCGGATGGTCATGGGAGAATATGCCTTGGCCTCAAGGAAAGAAGCCAGCTTATTCAAATACCATTGGGCGGAATCATTGAGGGCTACGGTGCCCAGCGTGTTTTTTTTGAGTTTTCATGATGAAAGATTTTGATATGACTAAAAATAAGCAGAATTTAGGTAAATCGCTCACCCGTAGGGTGTCAGTTCAACAGCACCTACCCAAAAGTGGCGGTTCAGTGGTTATATCAAGCTTTGTGCATCTATCAAAGTTTCTGCTTGGTTGACAGTGAAGTGCTCCGAAATCCCCCACCGCAGCAAGCGACAAACCGTTATGGCACATTATAAAAAACGACACGAATGAAAAGAACATTGACAATTCTAATTTTTACTTTTTCGCTTTCAACAGCTTTTGGACAACATTTATACCCCGAGAAGTTTGAAGGCTGTCAATTAAGTAGGTTCTGCTTAGACTGTGGAGAAACCAAAGCTCAACCGCCCAATTCCTTTGCAGATGAAATTTTAAAAAATTTAGATTCTAAATCCCTTAAAAAAATTTCAGGAAGTATTTTAATTCAAGTAATTGTGGACACTTTAGGAGCACCCTGTTTACTAAGCGCAAAAAATGAATCGAATATTAAAACTGAAAAGCTGAACTTAAAATCAGCTATTGATAAAACAAGTAAATGGAACCCAGCAATAAGTAAAGAGAATATAGAAAAGGCTTCTGTTTCACTAAAACTAATATTTGAAAATAATAGACTTTCAATTGAACGTGTTGTGTTTGATTTTAACAAAAACACAAATATGAAGTCAGTTGGAACGCCTGAGGTTAAAGGTTCAAAATCTTCAAAACTGATCTATAGTTGGACAGTGTTTAATCAACAGAACTCGGACTTACCTTGGGATACGTCAAGAGCAGCAGTTACAGACAATGATAATATTCTATGGTTTGGGACAGATAACGGTATTGTGAAGTATGAAAACGAAACAATGGAAGTATTTACTTGTAAAAACACTCCTTTAAAATCAGAAAAATACAATAAGGACAGAACTACTTCAATAAGATATGCTGCTAGTGATAGGGAAAATAATAAATGGTTTATTGCAGGTTGGGATGTATATAAATATGATGGTGCAACTTGGACAGTTTATGACTCACTAAATTCTCCAATAAATTGGGCAAGAAAAATATTTGTGGACAATTCCAATAATGTATGGTTCTCCTCTTGGGATGGTATCAGCAAGTTTGATGGCGAAAAATGGTTAGTAATAGATACCACAAACTCCGAAATTCCTTCAAATAAAGCACTTGGTGTTTTTGTTGACAGTAAAGAACAAATTTGGATTGGAACATTTGACGGTAACATTAAAATTGACAAGACCAATACCACAAAATTTGAGAATAGTGATACTCCATTGAAAAGTGGGTTTATATCTAAAATGCAAGAAGACAAACAAGGAAATTTGTGGTTTTCGCTTTACAGCCAAGATAAATCAAAGGCAGGAATGTTTCTTTTAAGTAATGACAATAAGTGGGCTTCAATACGACCGAAAGACTCTGAACTGTTTTCTAAAAACGATATAAATGACTTTCTTTTAGACGAAGAAAAACAGATTTTATGGATTGCTCTTAATAGTGTTGGACTTGTAATGTATGACCTAAAAAATGATGCTTGGGAAGTTTATACACCTGAAAATTCAAGTGTTCCAAGTATACACGTGATGCAATTGACAAAAGACAAAGACGGAATAATTTGGGCGGCAACCTTTGCAGGAATAATTAAATTGAACGAAAAATAACGTGCCCTAACATATAAGGGCTAAACCGAAGTGGAGCGCAGCGGAATTTCGGAATTAGCCCCTGTTGACAGAGGCGTAGCGGGGTTGAGCGGAGATCTAGCTATGGGGATTAAAAGTTTGGAGTGGTTCCTGATGGTTAAAAAATCTGGTTTTTTAGAGGTGTTTTGTATCCCTTCGACGAACCCCATATTTTCTGTAGGCGAGGGATTTTGTAGTCTTGCGGGATGGAAAGAAGAGATAAAGCGTTTTACCAGGAACTTTACCGGGAATGGCTTAGCTCTGGTTTAAAGAAGTCTGTGTTTGCTGCAAACCGTGGGATTAATCGAGCTACGTTCTACTACTGGTGCAAAAAGCTAGAAGTAGTAAGTGAGCCGATTCCCGAGCCATTCACAAGCTTTAAGCGCTTTGCAGCTTTAGCTCCAGGGGTAGAGCAACAGCCTTTTTTGAATTCACCTTACCGAAATTGGTGCAGTTGTATTTACCGATCACAAACCGCTAACATCGCATCTGGTGGAAACTCCGATGTACTCACTCCTCAATTAACGCCGCCCGCATTTTTACGATGCGGTCTTCTAAACTTTCACTACTCAGTGTGGCACGCAAACGATCCACCAAGATGGGAAAAGAAAATGGCGTAAACTGCCCCGGACGCTTGAGCATAATCCGCTTCCCGTTGATCCGCTGCAGCGCCGCCCGCACCTGATCCTCCGAGACAGCCACAGACATTACCTCTCGTCGTGCTTGCTCTAACAACAAATTATCGGGATCATAGGTCTCAAACACACTGTAAAGGAGACCCGAGTGGCTTTGCAAATGCTTAAACGTCGCCGTCTTGCCCGGAAAACCCTGGAAAATCAAGCCCGCAATCGTCGCCACATCCCGGAATTTGCGCTTCGCCATCTCACTCTCATTGATACAGGCGGCCAAGTCCTCCTCCAACCCTTCCATCCGAAACAGATCCTCTTCTAAATACGACTCAATCGGCAGGGCCGCATCCGAAAGCAACTCAAACCCATAATCGTTCATCGCGATGCTAAAAGTCAGCGGCATACTCACGCTAAGGCGATAGGCCACGAGCGCAGCCAAAATCTCATGCACCATCCGCCCCTCGAAGGGATAAAAATAAATGTGATCGCCCTCCTTCGTCCGCTGGTGTTCGATAAGCAGCGTCTGGCGGTCGGGGACCAAAGAAAGCTTTTGCTGCAGCCGCAGCAAGGGCTCCAAATAACGCGTCTCCTCCTGACGGTAAATGCCCCGCGACACCTCATCTAAGGTATCCTTTATCTTCTCCGAAAGCCGCGACGTAAGGGAAATCCGCCCCCCCATATAACTGGGGATATTTGACGTCTTAGCCGAAGAACGCTTCACCAGCGCCTGCATGTCTTTGAGTTGTACAAACTCCAAACTGCGCCCCGCAAAGAAAAACTTGTCCCCAGGCTTTAACTTGCTGATAAAATACTCCTCGATCATGCCGATAAATCCCCCCGTCTTAAAACGGACCTTTACCATGGGATCCGACACGATCGTCCCCATCGAGAGGCGATGCCGCATGGCCGTGCGCTTATCCTTAATGAGCAGCCGCCCCTGCCCATCCTCCTGCACCTTCGAAAACTCTGCATAGCCCTGCAGCGCTTCCCCGCCCTGCGTGATAAAGCGCAGGATCCAGGCATAAGCCTTGGGGTCTAATTGCCGAAAGGCAAAAGTCTGACGCAGACAGGGGTACAGCTCCTCCGGCCGAAAGCCACCTCCCACGGCCAGGGTCAGCAAAAACTGGATCAGCACATCGTAGGTGAGTTGAGGCCCCGGCAATGTTTCGATCTCACCCTCCCGAATGGCATCCCGCAGCGCTGCAGCCTCCAAGAGCTCTAAGGCATGAGTGGGCACAAAGTAAATTTCGCTGGCCACCCCCGGACGATGCCCCGAACGACCTGCACGCTGGAGAAAACGGGCCACGCCTTTTGGCTCCCAATCTGAATCACCGCTTCCACCGGGCGAAAATCCACACCCAAGTCCAAGGAGGAAGTGCAGACCACCAGCCGCAGCCGCGCACCATGCAGCTGCTCTTCCACCCAAGCGCGCACCTCCCGATCGAGGGAGCCATGATGCACCGCCACCAGCCCCGCCCAGTCCGGCCGCAGCTCCATCAGCTTCTGGTACCAAATCTCGCTTTGGGCCCGGGTGTTCGTGAACAGCAAAACCGTCCGGTACCGCTCGATCAGCGGAATGACACGGTCGATCAACTTGATGCCCAGATGCCCTGCCCAAGGGTACTTTTCCAGCTCCTCCGGATAAATCGTGTGCATATCCAACTGCTTATTGATCTGCGCCCGCACCAGCGTACCCGATTGACTTCCGTTCAATATCCACATCGCCTCCTCCAGATTGCCTACCGTAGCGGAAATGCCCCAGGTCTGGAGCTGCGGGCAGCAAAAGGCCTTCAGGTAAGCCAGCGCCAACTGGATTTGTACCCCTCGTTTATTGCCCATCAGCTCGTGCCATTCATCCACGATCACTGCTTCCAGGTTCGCAAAAAACTTTTGATGGTTGGCCTGCGAGAGCAAGAGGTGCACCGTCTCGGGCGTGGTGACCAGACACTCCGGCGGCCGCTTCTTTTGGGCCTGCTTCACGCTGCTGCTGCTGTCCCCGTTCCGCACTTCCACCCGCCAGGGGAAGTCCAGATCGCTGCAGACCCGCTGCATCGCCAGCTGAATATCTTGGCCCAGCGCACGTAAGGGGGTGATCCAAAGGACCTTCAAGCCCTGCTCGGCACTCTTCTCGGGGTTTTGATCCCACTGCACCTTATGCCGCAGTAGGGCAGGCATCCACAGCGCATAGGTCTTACCACTCCCCGTAGGCGCATTCAGCAGGCCCGACTCCCCACGGAGATAGGCCCGCCAGGTTTCAAGCTGGAATGGAAAGGGCTCCCAATTTTTTTCACGGAAATAGGCGGTGCCTGCGGCAAGGGCCGCGTCGATAACTTGCGTCATAGGGCGAAAATACGATAAGAATGGGGTAAATGGAAGGGCATTGGAACCAGCAGGGCGGGCTCAGGGCTTGCCTGGCGGAGGAGCGTCGGCTTCCTGGTAGTGCGCCAGCAGGGCCTGCAAGTCCTCCAGGGTATTGGCCTCCTCTTTCGGCTTATCCCGCCGCCAGCGCTGAATACGCGGAAAGCGCAGGGCGATCCCCGACTTGTGGCGCGGACTTTCCTGGATACCCTCGAAGGCGATCTCAAACACCAGTTCCGGCTTGACCGTTCGCACAGGCCCGAAGCGCTCCCGTGTATTTTTCTTCACGAAGCGATCCACCTCGCGCATTTCAGCATCGGTGAGCCCGGAATAAGCCTTGGCGAAGGGCACCAGATTTTCCCCTTGCCAGACGGCTAACGTGTAATCGGAGTAGAGGTCCGCCCGTCGGCCATGGCCTTTTTGTGCATAAAGCAGCACTCCATCGATGGTTAGCGGCGCCACCTTCCACTTCCACCAGCTGCCGCGCTTGCGTCCGGTTTCGTAGGCGCTGTCTTTTCGTTTCAGCATAAACCCTTCTGCCAGGTAGCTGCGGGCCTCTTGGCGCAGCCGATCGATGGCCTCCCAGTCACTGCCCTGCACGAGGCGGGAGAGGGGAAAATGCGCCGAGGGGTGCGCCGCATGCAAGGCCTCCAACTGCGCCCTCCGTTCCGCCAGTGGCCGGCTCCGCAGCTCTTGGCCAGCGGCCTCCAAGAGATCATAGGCCATAAAAGCCACTGGAGCCTCCTTTAACAGCTTTTTACTGACCGTTTTTCTGCCGATGCGGGTTTGTAGAAGCGAAAAGGGGAGGGGTGCGCCCTGCGCAAAGGCCAGGATCTCGCCATCCAATACGGTGCCATCGGGCAATCCTTCCGCCATCTGGAGGATCTCCGGAAATTTGTCGCTGATCAGCTCCTCGCCGCGCGACCAAAGCGAGATCAGGCCTTCCCGTTTGATCAGTTGCCCACGGATGCCGTCCCATTTCCATTCGATAAGAAAGTCCTCGGGGCTGCCGAGCTGCGCGGGATCCTCTTCCAGCGGATGAGCCAGGAAGAAAGGGTAGGGCTTCGACAGGGCATCGGCGGCCTTGGGGGCCAAAATCAAGTCTTCGAAGCTAATGCGATCCGGATCCCAGTCCCCCATTAGGCGATGGACCACTTCCGCCTTCTCCAGCTGGAAGGTCTTCGCCACCGCTTGCGCCACGAGGTTGGCCGAAACCCCTACGCGAAAGCCGCCTGTGATCAATTTATTAAACACGAAGCAGTCCGTTTTAGCCAGTTGCGCCCATGCCTGCAGGATAAAGGTCTTTTTTTCTTCCTCAGGCTGTGGGCGGATGGCATTCAGCGCTTGGATCCATTCGGCGAGGGAGCGCTCTGTCTGCGTTTGCGCTTGCAGGGGCAGGAGGAGGGTGATGGTTTCGGCCAGGTCGCCCACCACTTGGTAGGATTCTTCGAAGAGCCAGGGGGGGATTTGTGCCACCTCATAGCACCAGGTGCGGAGTAGGGCAGTGGGCACTTGCCGTTTAGGCCGGCGGTGGTTAAAGAGTGCGAGGGCCCAGACCTTATCGGGGTCGGGCGCTTCGGAGAAGAACTGCTGCAGCGCCTGGACTTTATCGCTGGTTTTATTACTGGTATTTAGGGCTTGTATAAGTACAGAAAAGGCATGCATGAAGGGGCCGAGTAGGTTTGGTTTTCTACTTGCATGTAACCACTGTGGGGGGATATAGGTTTAGTAGCCTTCCTTTTTCCGCAGAAAAGCCCTTAATCCTGATGATATCCGTCGATACGCGATGGCGCCTATCCAGCTGTTTGCATGACTTCCTTAAATTTGGTCGATTGCTCATTTCCAGCCCTTCGGTCACTTCTTCTCCGATAACGATAAATCCATCCGCAGGCACGATATAATAAGCCCAAGGGCTTAATGCATGATTTATAATGCACTAATTACCTTAATTGGCTTTAATGAATGACTAACCATTCATGGATTAATAATTATAAAATTAATGCTGATTTTGTAGGATAACTCATTCACTAAGATATAAAAGTGACTTTATGACGGATAGATCATTTAAAAACTGGGCATCCATGAGCGACAAAGCAATCGCTGAGTACATTGGAACATTTGTAAAGCACCAACGTCTGGAGCAGAATAAAACGCAGGATGAGTTGGCATCTGCAGCCGGTATCAGTCGATCTACCTTAAGCTTACTGGAGCGCGGTGAAACGGTAATGCTGGCATACGATATTTGTCACGCATACAAACCCGGAAGCGAATGGGTGAGTCAGCATGCATTGAGTATTAACGGCAAGAGAAAGGGCATAACGAAAGCAGATTTGCTGGTTATTGGGGAATCCATACGGTGTAAAAAAGCATCGGAGATCGTTGACGAAATTAACGAAACCGTCAAACAATGGAAAAGATTTGCGGATGAAGTAAAAGTGAAACCAAGCTTGCGAGATGAGATAGCCAAAACTCTTTTAGACTTAAAAAAATGAGATGTAGAGGCAAGGCATGTGAAATAGTTGGCGCAAAAGAGGTGTCCGGTCAACGCATTACCTGCATCAGAGGTAGTATGTAACGTATTTTGCGCAGCGCCCAAAGTCGACCATGCTGCTAATAGCAAAGTGAGTTAAAAAAACAGTCTCGTACTATCCTGTGAACTACCCCGATGGTTCGTTTAAAAAGAAAGCAAACGAACACAAACGAACATTAAAAAGAAAGGAAAAGAAACCAAACGAAAGTGAAAATTCCGAAAAAGAAAGAAATCGAAAGCGAAATCGAAAAAAAACGAAAGCGGGGATTAAAAAATATCCCTAATCCCCGAAATCAAAGCGGATACGCTGAAAACCGAGCTCATCGTCGATATTAATTTCAGACCAGAGCATGCCGTCCTTAACGATACTGCGTCGTGGCACAAAGGGCATACCTGCTAGTTCAGATTCCGCCACAAGCTCAAAATCCGAATTTAAAACTGTCAAATAAACACGATAAGTGTATTTTTTGGCATTTTCCACCTCGGGCAAATAGGCGGGATTTTTATGCACCGTATACGAAAGACGATAGTATAAGGAACGTTCAGCATCCCAAAGAGGGGGAAGAAAATTAATTTCTCCATGAATTTGCTCCCAGAGATCCTCCATTTCCTTCTTACTACTCACCTCCTTAGGATAACCGCCTTTTTTCTGTGCGGCGGTGAGGGTGGGACGATAACTGACTCTGCGCATGCTATCTGTCAATAAATCAAACACAAAAAGATCCGCATAGGTGCTGTTACTGAAAATAACCTGATGACCCACACGCTGCAATTTCTTGTCCGAACCTTGGACCTCTATCAAATCATCACTGCGTAACATCAGGGTATAGTCTGGAAGTGTTTCTATCTCCGGTAGCACCACCTTATGGCGAACCCGCTGCTCGTTATCGGTGAGCACGAGTGCAAAAGTGCCGGAAAACCAATCCTGCACCAGACCCACATATTTCGTTTCATTCGCATAGACGATCGGATTATGGTCATACTCTTGCCCCAAATCTTGGGCATCCCCCGCATAAGATTCGGCCTGCACACGAAAATCTTTCAACTTTTTACCTGCTTTGGAAAAGTAACCCCTTGCACCGAAACTGGCGATCAAAAACCCCTCTTCATAACAGTTCAGGGAGTGCACAAAGGTATTTCCTACACCATCCGGCCCTTCTTTTTCAAAGCGGTATTGATTCCTAAGGGCCAAAGCGTCTAAATCGATTTCATTAATTAACGCGTTATCTGGATCCCAGAAATATAGAAAGCGCTTGTCCTCCGAGAGGTCTGAAACGAAGAGTCCATATTTTAAATTAAGGATTTCATCTCCCGGATCCACCATCACGGTATCCAAAGAAAAGGATATCGTGCCAAATGTTTGCTCTGACGTGGATGCAGTAGGCCCGCAGGAGAAGAGCAGCAGCGCTGCTAAAAGGCAAAAGCAGAAATAGCGCAAGTGACGCATAAAGAAAGGAGGTTATTAGGCAAGTAAAATGCAAAAAAGTAACCTCACTTACAAACCATTAAGGTTTTTTAACCCATCCTATCGAAGACCAGAGATATATTTGCATACAGCTCTTAGTGCATGAGATCTATTAAATTTACCCGTACGTAGCCTACAAAATCATCGGATTCGTTCTGAAGCATCTTGACATACATGCCAGTAGGGGTGAAAAAGGCCTGGGAGGAGAGACGCGCCCCGTCAAACTTTAGCTCGGCCAGTAGTGTCAACTGGGGATCGAACACCAATAAACGACTGTCGCGCCGCACCAGATTTTCCTGCCGCTCCTCCGAAACGAGCACGTGGCGTAGCACAAGCGAACGATAGCGGTCTTCTTGCAAAGCACCATACCGACTACTTTCGGGATCATTTATAAAGTACATCATGTCTCCCTGTTCCACGGCTTTCCCCCTGAGGAACTTCAACTTTGCAGCGGAAGCTGCAAAAACCCATTCTTTTCCCTCTTTTCCGATGCGCAGCAAAGAATCCGAAGCTGGAAAGGAAATTACATGCTTCCCGGTGGTCTCCTGATAGAGATTGAAAAAAGTGCCTAGCTCGACATCATCGGTAAAGTCCTCGTATACTGTTGGAAACGTAAAGGTCTCTAAGGGCCGGAGACTATCTCTTAGCATATCTGCCTCCCAGATCCAAGGCTGGGGCCGAAGGCTTTCCTCCTTTAGTATAAAAGGAACACGCGGTAAAACAACAGACTGCTTGGCCGAATCAAAATACATGTTTTGACCCTTAAGCGTATTAAAAAGACTGTGAGGCAAGTTGCTCTCAGCGGGAAAGGGGATTCGCTTAAGCACCTTACCTGAATAATTCAGTTGAATGAGCTCTTTTGGGCTGTTTAAAACAAAGAAAAAATCAGGGGTAAACAGAGCGCCGTAACTAAAAGGACCGATACCATCAGGCCCTTCCTTTTCCAAAACCGTTTTGCGGATAGACCCAAAGGCAGGGTAGGGGACTTGAAGCAGTTTTCCATTTTCTAAAGCAAAGAGGGCCGCTGCCTCAGGAACATAATGGAACTTGGCCGGCAACTGTGCCGTCTCAGCGTCTTTTTCGAGATAAACTGTATCTTGTATAAAATCAGTCAAATCACCGAAATACACTTTTCGCTTTTCTCGGGCTTCCTTTGGAGCGCAAGCGAGGAGAAGAAAAAATGGAAGCAAACAGGCCCAGCCAAGTAAAAAGGAGTTACCGTATTTCATACACCCAAGCTACATAAAAAATAGCGGAAATACTGCTGCTTTTCTTTTCACGTGGATAAATGGTCTAGCCCACTATTATCTCCTCCTTAACCAACCGGAACTGTATGGCCGAGATGCCTTATAGTTTCGCCTGTTTCAATCACCTCAATTTCGACCCAAAGGCTGTAGCTATATCGAGCCTACGGAGTCTACGGAAGGGTGCGCCGTTATCGGAGGAGAGGTAACTGAAGCACTGGAAATGAAGCCTGCAGCGTTTTCGTTACACGCTACATCTGCAAGCGATACGCGAAACCAAACGGTGAGGGCATCGAGATGGGTGAGGCCATCACGTATGCCAACTCTCGGTGGGCTTTTGATGTTTTGTTGGGCCAATCGTATTTGTTACTGATCACCCTGTTCCAGAGCCTGCCATGATGCGCTATGATATTCCGTATAAGGGTGATGGTGATCAGCCAGCTGCTCAGGTACTTTTGATTGTACAGGCCGAATTCTTTGGCGATGGTATTTTTTTCCGGTAATTGATGAATGAGATTCCGGTCCTGCTTTTGGGGTGGTTCCGCTTCCAATAATCTCAAAACACCAACTTAACCTCTTCACTTCCCAATGACCTGGAATCTCCCCAACCCATTCAATACCTGAGTCTTTGTATGAATCGTATTTTTTCATTTGCCTTTTTTCACTTTTTCTTCCAGGCGTTTCAGTTCTTCCAGATCTGCTTCATCGGCTTCGCTGGCTTCGGTGGCCTTTCGTCTTTCATCAAATAAAGCATAGATTTTCCGCACTTGTTTTTCCATCGCGGCATTGGAGATACTGCCGGCATCCCTCAACACATTTTTATCTTGAAACTCCAGAATTTTGTCCACATTCTCCCGCCAAAACAGCATGGTGAGTTCTTTGCGGTTTTTGGCTCTCAGTTCAGCACTTTCCAGAAACAATACGACCAAGCGATTAAGGGTGTCAATCTCATCGTGGGTGAGGTAATTTTTAGCTATAAAAATATCCTGTTTACGAACGATGCTTCCTTTCCAAGAGGTAAGGTTCATGTTGGGCTGCGTTGCATCTGCTCTTGAAACAATAATTTCGGCAGCCGTTTTCCCGGTCACGGCATAGAGCAGCTTGTTTTGGGTCTCGGCAAAAAACATTTGGGTGGCCTTGTCCGTGGCATCATAATCGCTGCTGAGGGCAAAAAGATCACGTACTTTTTGATAAAACCGTTTTTCAGAAGCGCGTATATCACGGATGCGCTCCAGTAATTCATCAAAATAGTCCGGGCGGCCATCCGGGTTTTTCAGCCGCTCATCATCCATCACAAAACCTTTGATCATGTATTCTTTCAGGTTTTGATTGGCCCACTGCCGGAACTGAGTCCCTCGCTTACTTCTCACCCTGAAACCGATCGCCAGAATCATCTCCAAAGCATAAAATGTCACCTGATATTGCTTACCGTCTGCAGCAGTTGTTAAGTAATTCTTAACAACTGAATCTTTTTTTAACTCATTTTCCTTCAGTATGTTAGATATATGCATACTGATGTTGGGTTTAGAGGTGTCAAAAAGTTCAGCCAACTGATTCTGATTCATCCATACGGAACCGTCTTTGGCATAGAGTGCTAAAGAAGCCTTGCCATCAGCCGTATGGTAGATAATGATATTTCCCTTGTCCTCGCTCATTCCAATACCTTTTTCTCCGTTTTCAAAACTTTTTCTTCAAAAGCCAAAATATCTGCTTTAATCTCAGCCAGTGGCCTTAACGGCTTAAACTCATAGAAATACTTGGTGAAATTGATTTCATAACCAATTTTGGTTTTGTTTTCATCTACCCACCCTTCCGGAAAATGAGGCAGCACTTCGGTTTCAAAGTATTCTTCGATGGTCTGAGGAACGAGCTTGCCGTCCTCGTCTTTTTTCAGGAAAGGTATATTTTCTTGGCTTCTGTTGTGGAAGTTGAAACCGGCAATTTTATTCCATGCCAAGTCTTTTGCTCCCTCTTTAAGTGCTTTAACCTTTGGGTAGTAATCAAGCACTTTCTGTTTGGTAGGTTCCAGCACGCAGTCCAATCTTCTTAATACTGTCATTGGCAAGATGACCTTTCCATAATCTAACTACTTATAGTCGCCTCTCAGCAAGTCAGCCACTCTCCAAATCAGGTCAGCTTTTTCTTTAAAATTCTTCAATTATTGTCTTTTATCCTTTGTCAAAGTTATTATTCTGTTTTGGTCGAGCGTTGGCAAAAATTCAAGCTCTTTTGGTTTTTTAACGTTTGCCTGTGTGTGTCGGCAAAACCAACTGTGCTTGAATATGCGCTGGCTGTCTTTTCACACTGACCGGTAATATCAAGAAACCCGTAACTGCCTAGCCAATTGCGGTTTATTGCGTTTATTTTCATTTGGTTCGAATAATATAAAAGCAATTTCCCGAATTTACAATTTAAAATTTAATCTGAACTAAGGGCTTTTTAGCTGGAAAACCCCCTTTAAGAGGGGTCATCGATATCATACAGGATAACGCTCCCTACATAGAAATTATAGATAATCGAGCGCATATCCCTTTAGGTCTCCTTATTTAGGAAACGCCTACCCCTAATCCGTAATTTTTTCGAAAAGCAACTCTACGCTGCCTTGGTACAACATAAACTGTCCCGCTTCCGGCTGGAAAACCAAGGTAATGCCTGCGGGCTCAAACTTAAAGATGTGCCCCTCGTAAGCCTCCATCGGAATGCTGCTTTGGCCCGTGGCCTGTGTAAAGAGCGTGCCTGCTTCGGCCGTCACCGTAATGGCAAGGGGAAAGTTTTCACTCCCGTAAACACCCACGTAGGCCTGTAGCTCCTGCTGGCTGGGCTTGATTTTACGCTCTACCTCGATGGGCTCCCGATAAAGGGCGCGCCGCATCGGGCGAACGGGCAGGGTAGTGCTCGGCAGGCTATTGTTGGAAAGTAAAATAAGGGTTTTGTCCGTATCCAAGTGCCGCTCTAAGTAGGTGGTAAAGCCAGCCCAACCCCCTGCGTGAAAAGCGATTTTTCCGAAGGTGGGGTCCTCTTCCACGAACCAGCCGAAGCCATAAGGATGTCGGGTGCCGTCGGCTGTACGTGCTGCAGTGTAGAGCAGCTCGCGGTTAGCAGGCGTGAGAAAATCCGCCTCACGCAGGGCCCGATCCCAGCGGTACAGGTCTCCCACCGTGCTGCTCACCATCCCATCTCCTACGATGCCATCCAGAAAATAAGTGAAAAATTCTTTACCCAGCTCCGCCGTCGTCACCTTCTCTCCATCGGTGTCCATCCCATACCCTAGAGCCATGTCTGGAATTTCTTTTGGTGCGTAAAAACGCTGATACACCGTGGTTTGGGCCATGCCCAAAGGCTTAAACAACTCCTCTTCCAAAAAATCACCAAAGGAGCGGCCAGAAACCCGTTCGATGACGGAGGCCAGCAAAACATAGCCTGTATTGCTGTACGCAAAATCCGTTCCTGGAGGAAAATCAAGGGGCACTTGCTGCTCCGCAAAATACTGGATCAGCGTTTCATTCGTTATAAACTCCACATCCGGTGCCGACTCTCCAAGGCGCTCGATATAATCCGGAATGCCACTGGTGTGCTGAATCAACTGGAGCAGGGTGACGTCTTCATAAAAGGCGAGTTCCGGAAGAAAGTCCGCTACGGCTTGCGTGTAGTCCAGTTTCCCTTGCTGCTGCAGCAGCACGATGCCCATCGCCGTAAACTGCTTGGACACGGAGGCCAACTCAAACCGTGTATCCGCCGTCAGGGGACGCCGCTGCGGCTCTTCTGCCCAGCCAAAACTCCTTTGGTAAACGATTTCTCCCTTTTCGATCAGCAGGACGTTCCCATTAAAGGCCTCTACTTCCAGTAGATTCGCAAATAAACTATCGAGCGTGGCCGTGGGAAAAGGGTCTTGGGCAAGCAATGGCTGCTGCATCAGCAGGAAAATGCCCAGTAGGCACGTGAGTGGCGAGGGAAAAAGGCGCATGTGTAAAAGAGAAATAACACTTATTCTATACAAAAGATAAAATTACCGCCAAAAGATAAACCAACCAAAAAATACGCCAACATTCTCCGCCGTGGGGAGGTTGATAGCCTATGGAAGCATACGCCACCTTCACCCCCTTGGCCGGAGGAATCGTCTTGATCCGTTTTACGGGTGCCACAGGGACGAAAGAAAATTTCGAAAACTACCTCCAAGAGACCCTTGCGCTCTATTCAGAGAAACAGCCACTTTGCCTGTTGTTTGACGCCAGTCAAGCGAGTATTCCAGGCGCTGCCCTCCAAAAAATGCAGGCGGACTGGTTGAAAACCCATGAAGCGCTGATGCAGTGTTACTGTCGGGGGACAGCTTATGTCATTCGCAACACCCTGGTGCGGACAGTTTTGAAAGCGATTTTTGCGCTTCAGCGCCAGCCGGTCCCGTATGCCCTCTTCAAGACGAATGAAGAGGCCCTGACTTGGTGCACACAGCGCATGGAAGCGGACTCCTCAGAGGAAATGAGCACTTCTTAAAGCGAAATCTTTAGGAGGAAAAGGACTTTTGGCAGGGATTTTGGACCTTAATTTTGTAAATTACGTACACATTTTAAAAAAGTGTTCCATTTTAAAACCCAAAACCATGCAAACAAACTCTTTTTCGCAAGTTGGGGTGTGGCTCGACCAAGCCAAAGCCCGCATCTTTAAATATGAAAATGGTCAGGCGGAACTGTATGAAATCGTGGACTCCCCAGTGGAAACCGTTAAGCGCATTCCTGGAGAGGAGCCCGACACCACCCGCTTCAGCACGAATAATGAGCACATTTCCAACAATGAATACCGGAAAAATAACATCACTCAAAACGAAATCAATGAGTATCTGAAACTGCTAGAGCAGAAGTTGATGCCCTACGAGGATATTTTGATCTTCGGACCAGGCAAATTCAAGGATCAGTTTATAAACCACATAAAGGACAACAAGAGCTTTGGCAAGAAATGGATCGCTGTGGAATCAGCCGATCAGATGACTGCCAATCAGCTGCTAGCCTTTGTACGCGATTTCTTTAACAAGGCCGTTCCGGATAGGCCTTAGTCCTTAAGCAAAAGCCTTTTAGGCCGACTACAGGTGCCTTTCAGGATTTACCAGTCCTCGTCTTCCTCATCCAAAGAGGTGGACGAGGATTTTTTTTGCTCCTTGGCGTCCGCTTGCAAAGTGGCAGGAAGCGCATCGACGGCATTTTCGCCCAGAAGCTTCGTGCTGCCTCCATTTCCGGAGAGGCCCAGCGTGTCCGCATGGGCAGGAAAGTACCTCAGTTCCGGGTAGCGGGCTTGCGCCCAAATGTCGGTTAAAAAGGCAAAGCCCGGTTTTTCCACCGTATCGTCCAGCAGCCTGATGCGCGGATCCTCCTTTACGAAACTTGCGCCCTGCGCAAAAAAATGCGGCAGTAGCAAGGCAGAGCAGTGAAAGGCTATGCGATCTACTCGGTACTCCGCCTCGTATTCTGCCATGCGGGCGTGAATTTCGCGTAAAAAGCGCTGCGTTTCGGCTAGGCGAATGCGGGAGCCCGCGCGCGACTTCCCTTTAGTTTTCAGGTGTTTGAGTTGGCTCTTCCCCTGCTTTTTACGCACCATGTAGGCACGAAATACTTTGTGGTCGAGCAGCGTATCGTCGGCATAGAAAGCCGTAAGTGCCTGTCCGGACTGGATGTAGCAGATGGCCACGTGTATGTCGCGCTCTTGGCGCAGCTCGAGTCCATCCCAAGACTGGGCGATTCCAGGGCGCAGCTTAGCCAGGCGCTGCTGCCCTGATAGACCTCTAAGAGCATACCTTTTGGAGGACGCAGCAGGGACAGCTCCTCCTGCATTTTCCACAGCTTCACCAGCTTCAGGGCCTCTAATTCCGCGATCCGAATCCTATCCATAGGCAGTAAAGATACCAAAAATAGTGCTGGGGAATTCAGGCGAAAGACCTACCTTTGTAAAAAAAAGATGCGAGATCTATCCTACTATATCGCTAAAATCACCGATCCTGAAGAGGAGGAAGCTTATTTTTATGCCGACAGAATCGGGCAGCTGGGTACACCGGAAGCCCTGGAGGCGATGGTAGAACTGCTGCACCAAGAAGACGAGGCCCTACAGTATCTGGCTGCACGTGCACTGAGTGGGATGGAAGAAAATGCCGCTGCCCTGGAGCCGCTGATGACCCTGATCTTAGCCCCCGAAAATCGGCAGCGGAATGGAGCACTGGTGGAAGCCTTAGAAGGATTCGACCTGAGCGAGCACTTTGTAGAAGTGGTGCGGATTTATTTGTTCGGAAATTTTAAGGCTAGCCGCTTGGCCAAAAACTATTTGGATTATACCGATTTTTCGATTAGTCCAAGAATGATTAAAAAAGCCAAAAAACACCTCAGCCACTTCTTAAATAACAGCAATCAGACTTTGGCCGATGAGGCCGAAAAAGCCGCCGAAGTCAGCGCCATCATCGCCGAATTAGAGGACATGTTCCGGGAGGATTAAAACAAATTAAAACCATGGGGGGTTAAGATGCAGATCATCCTCACCTATAACTACCTATGGATCAGATTGAAGACTTCTTAACCGACTTTGGCTTTAGCTACGATAAAGATATAGAGGCTTTTACGAAGCCTACAGCACATGGACGGCAGGTGGTGCTGCACCATCACATTAAAAGTGACTCGTACAGCTACCTGGAATTTCACCTGGGCATCCGCATAAAAGAGGTGGAAGAGACCATTTATACTTTCCTGCCCAGCTTTCACCAGTACCGCCAAAAGAGCTTTACGTATATCAGCCCGCTGGATCATGTGGATGCACAGATGCCTCGGCGGCAGTTTATCAATCACCCCGGAGAGCTGGCCTTGCATTACGACAAGTTCGAGCGCTTCATGGTGTATCAGGGCTTTCGCTGGCTCGATCGGCATGAGGACCCTGAGGTGCTGACGCCGATTTTTTTAGATAAAATCCACCTCAATTTGCAGATGCAGGCCTATGTCAACAAGGCCTGCCGTGCACTGACCCTGGCGGCCATGTGCGCACCCGAGGATTTCCACCGAGTGAAAGAGCAGTACTTGGAGCAGCTCAAACGCAACAGGACTCCCGTCATTCAGCTTAAGCAGTTCGATTCCCTGCATAAGCACCTGACGGAGAAGTATTTTCTCTATGAGGTGCGGTAATCCCCTAAAATTCAAGCGACTATTATAAAATTTTAGCCCCTGTAAGCGCTACAGGGGCTTTGTTATTTTTGTACCCGTGGCTTGGCTCCTCGCATAGGCACCGCCTGCAGGGGATCCTCTGGCCATGCATGCTTGGGATAGCGCTGCCGCAGTTCTTTTCGAACCTCGAAATAGGTCTCCGACCAAAAGCTCCTTAGGTCCTTGGTCAGCTGCACGGGTTTAAAGCCCGGCGAGAGCAGCTCCAGCACCAAAGGCAATTTCCCATCCAAGAGCGTCGGGGTCTCTAGCTGCCCAAACATTTCCTGCAGCCGCACACGCAGATGTGGGGCCTCTCCATCTTCCCGATAGGTGAGGGGAATGGCCGCCCCCGTGGGCACGACGATGGCCTTTGGCGCCAGCCGATCCAGCGCCTCCAGCTGCTCATACGGAAGCCAAGCGCTCAGTACCTGTTCCAGTGCTATCGCCTGCAGGCCCTTTAGGTCGCGCACCTGAATTAGGTAGGGGCGCAACCAATCCAAGTCGCCCGCCAGCAGGGTATCCGGCCGCAAGTCGGGCCACGTGTCCCCCTCCTGACAGCGCAGAAAATAGAGACGCAGAATAAACTGCATGACCTGCTCGTCCCAGTTGAGTAGGGCTTTCCCCCGCTTACGCAGCTCAGGGAGAAGCACTTCCCACACCTCATCATCGCTGTAATCCGCAGTAGGCGTACGTTTTAACTCGATGGCGCCTAGGCGCAAAACCTGATGCCCCTGCACCTTTTCTTCTTCACGATTCCACTGCATCCGCTTACTCTCCCGCAGAAAATCTTTGAGGTCTGCCGGATTTAGTGGAGCCGCAGAGAAGACTTTGCCCACACGCTCCCGAGGATTTACCTCTCCGATGGCCAGCCAAGACTGAAAGGCCATGTCATCATGCCCGGGGATTTGGGCTAAGGTCCCATTCGCCAGCTGAAAGTGTCCCTTTCGCTGCGGTAGCTGACAGGCGATCCGCTCAGGAAAGGCGTAGGCTAGAAGCAGGCCGACTTGATAGGGATCGGGTGCCGCTGTAGCTGTTTTTACCCCCAAGTGTCGTGCGTACTGCTGGGCGATTTTTTCTAATTTGCTGAAGCCTTTCAGGCCATCCGCTCTTTTTTGGCTGCGCAGGCGGTACCAGGCCTCTAGACGCAGCGTAAGGTCCACGCTTCCCAGCTGCGGAAGGGGATCTTTTTCTTCCAATAAAGCCGCCAAATCCACGCCCAGCGCGCCGATGCCCAGCCGCCTTGCCTGTAGCAGGAGCTGTGCCAGTCGGGGAGGGGCCGGTACGGCTAAAAGTTGGCGCCCATGTGGGGTCAACCGCGTGCCTTTTACCGCTTCCCAGGCCTCTAGCAACTCCCAGGCTTGGTAAATGGCTTTTTTCGGCGGGGGGCTCAGCCAAGGCAAACTGAAGGGATCTTGCACCCCAAAGTCCAATAACAAGAGGAGCAGGGCACTCAAGTCTGCGGTTTCGATTTCCGGCTGGCGAAAGGCCTGCATCCGCATTTCACTGGCCTTCGACCAAAGCCGGTAGCAGTGCCCTGGTCCCAGTCGGCCAGCTCTTCCCGTACGCTGCGTGGCAGCATCTAAAGAGACAGGCACTGTCACCAGTCGATTAAGTCCAGACTGCCCGTCATAGACCGCCTGCCGATTTCGGCCCCCGTCGATTACGATGCTGACGCCTTCGATGGTCAGAGAGGTCTCGGCGATGCTGGTGGCCACCACGATTTTTCTTTTGCCCCCCGGATGTGGCAGGAGAGTCTGCTGCTGTGCAGCCCAGTTCATCATGCCATACAGGGGCTTTATGGCCACTTCTTGGCGGTTTACTTCAGTAGTTAAAGCGCTACAACAGGCCTCTATTTCGGCTTTGCCGGGTAAAAAAATCAGGATGTCTCCTGCATGCTCCCTCAGGGCACGAAGCGCAGTAGCCGCAGCTGCCTGTGGCAAAAGCTCCGGAGCCACATCGCCGACATACCGGATGTCCACTGGATACATACGACCCGGAACATCGAGCACGGGGCATCCAGCAGGGAGGAAAGTGCCTGAAAGTCCATGGAGGCTGACATGAGCAGGAGCCTTAAATCAGGCCGTAGGAGCTGCTGCGCCTCACGGCAAAGCGCCATGGCCAGATCGGCTTGCAGATTGCGCTCATGGAATTCATCGAAAATCACCAAGYCGATGTCAATTTCCAGTGCATTGTCCGCCTGCACATTCTCCCTAAA
>NZ_AJYA01000005.1 GCF_000265075.1 Nitritalea halalkaliphila LW7
CGTACTGCCAGCAGATCCAGCGGCTTATCATTTACAAAAATTCGCATAGTCGCAAAGGTAATCCTTTCAAAAATGCACAAAAAAAAACAGGCACACCAATTTCCAATGGATAAAATGTTAATTTTGAGTCATGAAAATTTTAGACAGAGAAGTAGCCTCTCGGGTAGCTGGGGCACTTTTATCCATCGAAGCCATACGTTTACAGCCGAAAAATCCTTTCACTTGGGCCTCCGGCTGGAAGTCTCCTATTTACTGCGACAACAGGCGCGCGCTTTCTTTCCCTGAAATTCGAAATTATATCAAGGAACAGCTGGTACTGGCAGCAAAAACTTTTCAAGGGGTAGAGGCCATCGCGGGGGTAGCTACTGCGGGCATCCCTCAGGGGGCTCTCTTAGCTGATGCGCTGGGGGTACCTTTTATTTATGTACGGGCGAAACCCAAAGGCCATGGCATGGGCAATAGCATCGAAGGAAAAATCACCCCCGGCCAAAAAGTGCTGGTGGTAGAGGATTTAGTCAGTACCGGAGGAAGTTCCCTAAAGGCGGTGCAAGATTTAAGAGCGGCCGGATTTGAGGTGTTAGGGATGCTTGCCATCTTCACCTATGGCTTTGAGTTAGCGCGCCAGAACTTTGAAGCAGCGGAAGTTGCATTACTTTGTTTATCCGACTACGCACATCTACTCCCCAAAGCTCTAGCGGACGACTACATCGACGAAGAAGCACTCGCCTCGCTGGTAGAATGGCGGAAAAATCCAGAAACCTGGGGCACTCCAGAAGCGGATTTCCCTATTTAAAGTCCATTTTTTAATCCCGCACACAAGCGCTCTGATAGAAAAAGGATACGATTGAATGCGTGCTGGATGATAAATCTCAAATCAGGCAAAACACACAAAATTGGGCGATTTTGTTTTATGCCCAACCTATGCATGGGGTTTTGATAGTGGATAAACCGGATAGAGATAATGACAGCGTCGAAAATAAAACAGATGAAACTATCCATGGCGATAAGGATAAACAGCATACCGTAGAGACAGGAAATGCCCTGTCTCTACCTCCGAACAAACCATCCGCCACTTTCGGACAAAAACGATTTCAAAATATAGCGGTATAAACACGGTTTCATCTATCATTGGTTGATACAAATCGGATGTAATCAAACACGACTCAACCAAAGGCTCAGCCTCCCCCCTCACGTACACATGTTCGTTTGCTTTCCTTTTTCTGTTCGTTTGCTTTCTTTTTTCAGTTTTACGTGATCGTTTGCTTTCGTTTGCTTTCTTTTTGATGTTCGTTTGTGTTCGTTTGCTTTCCTTTTGGCCTACAGGCCAAAAAAAAGAAAGTGTGTCCCAAGGCACTAAACGCAAGGGACTAAAGAGGGGTGAAAAAGGCTTCTCGCCTATGTTTTCGACTTGAGGACGATAGCTGGGTTCGCCTGCTGTAAGGCGTGAATAAATGCCTGCTTGTCTTGGGGGGAAAGGAGAATGGCATCAAAGCGGCCATACTTGAGTTCCAGCCGGTCTAAGGACAAAGCAGGCGCACTTCGGGGATTACGGGTTTCAGAAATTTCCTTTATGCTTTGGATATCGATGGTCTTCTCGTTACCCCAACCGCAGCTGACCTGGAGTTTATCATCGAGCAAGGTGTAGCGGGTGTTCAGCAAAAGGTGCCCAATATAAAGCAATACGGGTACACATAGCACCAGAGCCAGCCACAGGAGGCCTTCGTACACGAATAGGAGAGCTACTACAAAGAGCAGCGACAGCGGTAGGAGCATCAAACCGACACTGATTTTAGATTTAAAAACCTGCTTCATCGACTTATTTCTTTACATGTACTCAAGATACTAATTTTTAGCTTTATTGAGTTCAAGCGTTTTTGGATTTTTCAGGCTTTACATCGAAAAGGTATACAAAACGCGTTCATGGTGTAACGAGGCCCTGTACCTATTCGTTTCCTTTAGGTCCTGCCTTCCTAAATTATGCTGCTTAAACCAAATGGCATGCATGGCGCGATCGCTTACATGAATGACCTATTACCGCGCAGTCTGCATCGCTGCGTGATTTTTCTCACTTTATTCCCCAGCGAAATCCTCCACATTTGTTGCTGAATTCTAAAACGCATCACAGATGAAGCGCTCCTACCGCACCCCCCTCCTGCCCCTCCTCGCCCTGCTCCTCCTGCTGCAGGTCGCTTCCTGCAATAGTCCAGCCACGAAAGCACCCACCCTGGGCGAAGATCAACACACAGAAAATTTGGATAAAAGCCAAGTGCTTAGCTTCTTATTAGAAGGAAATAAACGCTTCTCAGAAGATCATCCCATACATCCCGATCAAACATTAGAGAAGCTTCGCGCGTTAAGCCAAGGGCAACATCCCATAGCGGCCATCGTTTCCTGCTCGGACTCCCGCGTTCCCCCTGAGTTGCTCTTCGATCAGGGACTCGGGGACCTCTTCGTCATCCGAAACGCCGGAAACATCGTCAGCGACTATGAAATCGGCAGCGTGGAATATGCCATAGAACACCTCGAAGTACCCCTGGTCATCGTCCTCGGACATACGCAGTGCGGGGCCATAGGTGCCTACGTAGCCAGAGTACAGGACAGCACGGCCCATAACGCCACGCATACGCATGCCACGCACAGTATGTATATAGAAAAAAATTATCGCTTACATCGAAGCGGAAGAAGAGGAAAAGGCACTTCCGAAAAGTGCACCTAATTTCTACGAACAGGCCATCGTCGCGAACGTCATGCATGGCGTGCAGGCCATTCACGATGCACTGCCCGAAGTAGAAGAAAAGATAAAAAGTGGAAAACTGCGTATCATTGGCGCAATTTATGATATGGAAACAGGGAAAGTACGCACCCTAGAAAAGAAACTATGATTGACATATTTATTTGGAAATACTACCCTCTCTGGGGGTAGTTTTTTTTGCCCGACAGGGCCAAAACTACTCACGAGAAGAAGCTCCCTTCCTGAAATCAACACTTTTTTCCACACGCCTCACTTAACGTTCTCCGATGACGCCTAAGCTGAAAAGCGCAAAATCGTAACGTACCGGATCCGAAGCGTCCAGGGTCCGAAGCGCTCGCGTTAACTCCATAGCGGTAGCCCAGTCGGTCTGTTTCCGCTGAATCAAGCCCAAACCGCGCGCTACCCGATCCACATGCAAGTCACAAGGGCAGACCAGCTGGCTCGGCTGTATGCGCTTCCATATCCCGAAATCGACGCCAGCCTCATCCTGCCGCACCATCCAGCGTAGAAACATGTTTAACCGTTTACATGCCGACTTGCGTGCGGGGGTAGCCACATGCTTGCGGGTGCGCGCCGGCGCAAAAGGATCCGCAAAAAACTGCTCATGGAAGCCACGCAGCAGCCGCTCCATCACATCCACCTCATCCGCCTGATACCCCTGGAGAAATGCTTCTTCTAAACTGGAATGCTCCTGATAAAAACGCTTGAAGAACGCCATAAAGTACAGCGTGTCCGTCGGGGTAAAGGTGCGATGCTTAAACTGCTCGAAGACCTTGAGATCACGCTCCTCATGGTGCAGCACGAAATCATAGGGAGCATGATCCATCAGCTCCATCCACTGCCGGCACTTGGCGATAATGGTCTTTCTTTGGCCCCAGGCCAAAGTAGCCGCGATAAAACCTGCTATCTCGATGTCCTGCTTCTTCGTGAAGGCATGGGGAATGCAAATCGGATCTTCTGGGATAAATTCAGGGCGATTAAAACGGGAGACATGCTCCTCTAAAAAATCTTTTAAAGCAAGTGGATGCACGAACCGACGCAATTTATAAATGAACCACTACCGTGTCTCCCTGAATGCCATCAAACCACTTGAAACGCAGGGTGTCACCCTCCCGCTCAGAAAGGTGCCAGTCAAAACACGTGATGCGCGTTAAGGGGCGCAGCTGATCTTCCTCAGGCAGGTACAAGCAGAGGGTGAAGTCAGGGAGCTCTTTAGGTTCTACGGTATTCCATTTTTCGAGGAGAAGGCCTTCTTCAATCTCGTACACGCGTGAACCGAAAATATGCTCCTCTAAAACCGATGGTACACCATCTGCACGGCGAAAGGTGAAGCCCTCCGGTCCGAACATGATTTTTTTAGAGAGCTTGGCCTCTAACAGTTGTGCCACAGGAATCGGCCCTTCCCCCGCGCTCTCCTGCGTGCTTTGGGCGACAGAGGCCCCCGCGGCATCGTTCAGAAACGCCTGCACCTGAACCGTTTTCCAAGACCCGGAAAGGGTGGGAGACATTTCTTCTTCCCCACTACGAAAACGGGTAAGCAAACGCGAAATGCCGGAAAATAAATAAGTAAGCCCGATAAAAAGAAGGCCAAAGGTGGCTAAAATCGGGTAAGACAGCACGAATATCCCATTCCAAATGTACCGAAAGAGATGGTGTAAGCCTGTGCTGATGGAGGAAGAGTTATTCATGAAGAGCAAAAATACAGGGAATGTGGCGCTTATCCAAAAAAATCCACATTCCCTATACATGCTGCCCCTGTAAAGGGCTTAATAGGATATTTCAACGGGGAAGCGTGCATTTACCGCCCGCAGCTGATCGTACGCAGCCTTAGACACCTTGATCAAAAGCTTGCTGTTGTCTCCAGTATCCGGGAGCTTGCCCACCACACGCGCGAAGATCGTGACATCATTTTCGGCATTACGCACACTCATGATCGTTCCCACAGGGGCATCACGGTGCAGCACCAAGTATTTTTTATGATTGCCTGTACCATCGATCACCTCTGCCAGGCCGTTTTGCTTCAAGTTTTTAAAGCCCGTGGACTTATCCTCCACCTTCTCTACCGAGGCTACTGTGGGCCTATTATTCGCCCGAATGGGAACCTCCGCCTCGATTACAGGCACGCGCTCCACTGGAACTGCCTCTCGGCCGACACGGAGCTCTTGGCCGGAGGCCAAATTATTCGAGCTCAAGCCGTTCCAGCGAATCAAATCATCTACCTTAATGTCGTAGCGACTGGCAATGGAAAATAAAGTCTCCCCCTGCTTGACCTGGTGCACGCGCCAGCCACCTGGGGTAGTGGCTGAAGCAGCGGCTGCCACACTTTCTTCACGCACCACAGGCGTCTGTACTTCTGCTCTTCGAGCACTCCGTGTGCTGCTGCGCACTTCCGCCGTAGTTTCTTCTACCTGACGGACCGGAGCCACCGCTTCACGCCCGGCAGCTTCGGTGTTTTGGCTAGCGGCAGCGCCCGTCTGTCGGGAACGTTCGGCAGCCGCAGCACCCGTTGCTGCAGCCTGAGCCACAGGAGCTGCTGGCGTGGCGGGTGCGGCAGCTACGCCTTTTACCACGAGCTGCTGGCCGACACTAATATCATTTCCAACCAAATTATTCCAGCGCTTTAAGTCGTCCACCGCCACCTCGTAGCGCCGCGAAATCGCAAAGAGCGTCTCTCCCGGCTGTACCTGATGTGCGCGGGCATCGGAAGGAAGCTCAGCCGCTAACACGATCGGAATGCGTATCCGCTGACCAATCTTCAGACCATCTTTCAGGTCATTTTGCTGTATGATGTCGTTTACCGTAGCTCCATACCGCCGAGACAACCCAAAAAGAGTTTCCTTAGGAGCCACATCGTGCAGGACAAAGGTCTGGTTTCCTTTGCGCTCTATCCCCACTGAATCCAGTGCCGCCGGCTCATGTGCCCATGCAAAACCACTTAAAAACAGCCCGGTTAGTAGGCCAACTATACGCTTTTTCATGCTTTGTTATTGCTCTTAATGCTCGATATAACCACAAATATAGGAGGATTCCACCCAAAATACGGGCTTACAGGAAAAACGTTCCTCTTCCCGATTCATTTCATGGGAAACAAAATCTCTTTTTATTTCCCCTCCTGCGTGTCTGTAGGGATCTTTTTTACCCGCAGGGAGGTGCCTTCTGTGCTGATCACCTGCACCCGCTCGCCACGATCGATAAATTCGCCCCGCGAAAAGGCATCGTACACCTCTCCTTCGATTTCGATGCGACCGCTGGGCATCAAGCGGGAAATCACGATTCCCTCCTGACCCAAAAGCTCCTCCTGATAGGTCGTAGACGTGTACCCCTCGGAACGATTCTGCGTACTCGCCAGCGCTACACTGCGAAAAGCTTGCCAACTATTAACTTTTGGGGCCAAGGTAAAAATCCCGATGATGGATACGATCGCCGATACGAGCACCGTCAGGAGTGCGGAGAAGAGGTCTCCGCCTGGAACAAAGGTAAAATCAAAGACATCATTGGGCAGCATGCCCAAAGTCAGCCCCGTAAGCACCCCGACAATCCCTAAAATACCGAATATCCCAAACCCCGGCAGCACAAACAGCTCCACAAACAAAAAGAGCACACCCACGATAAAGACCGCAATCTCCCAGTTGGCCGCCAAGCCATTCAAGTAATACGGAATAAAGTACAGGATCACGGCCACGATCGAAGCGGCCAAGGGAAAGCCCACCCCTGGCGTCTGAATTTCAAAATACAAGCCTCCCAGGATGATGAGAATCAAAATCCCACTCACGGCGGGGTTTAAAAACAGGGATATCACCTGCTCCACGCCCGACTCCTCGTACCGCTCCAGGCTGTAGTCCGTCACCCCCACACGCTCCAGCAGCTCTTCCACTGAGCGCACTTCGGCCTCACAGAAACCATTCGCGATGGCCTCCGACACGGAAAAGGTGATAACAGAGCCTTTTTCTGTTACGCCCTCGATTTCCAGGCGCTCATCCACCATGGCCTCCGCGATTTTCGGATCGCGCCCCTTGGCTTCTGCCGTGCTACGCATCATCGAGCGCATGTAACTTTGATACTTATCAGGCGCCGCCTCCCCGGAGCCCCCCTGTACGACCGTGGCCGCACCGATGCTACTCCCCGGGGCCATGTAAATACTATCTGTGGCGATAGAAATCAGCGCCCCCGCAGAAGCCGCGTCCTTGTTGATCCACACATACACAGGCACTTCTAAATCCAGCAGCATGGTCCGAATATCGTCCGCATCATTTACTGCCCCTCCATAGGTATCCATTTCGATCAGGATCAGGTCGGCCTCCTTCCGCGCCGCATCTTCCAGCGCTAGCCGAACCCGCCGATTCATCCGCGGATCGATATTGTCATCTATTTGGAAAAGGTAGACCTTCTTCTTGCCCGCAGCGGGGGCTAATGGCTGCTTTTCTGCGGTGGTCGCTGCACTGTCTGCCGCCATGGTATCCAGCTCCTGCCCCTGTACTGCCTCTGCCTCCCCCTGCGCCGCCAGACTATCAGCAGCTGCCGGTTCGGCTTCAGAACGGGGACTTTGGGCGAAGCCCAAAGCGGAGGCCTGCCCAGAACCTGTGAAAAAGTAAAGGCCAAAAACGAAGGCCCACCCTAGGAGCCTGCGGTATAGCGTACATGTTTGCATAGCGAATTTTATCTTACAGAAAGTGGGCGCGAAATGCCCCTCTTTTCCAAACGTATGGAATCCAAGTTAGTTAAGAAAAACAAAATTCCCGACATCCCTTCCATAAATTCTTTTGGGAATGGTATCTTCGCAGCATGGAAAAAGGCCAAACTGTCTATGAGTTAATCGGAGACGCGGGCATCCGGAGCCTGGTGGCGCACTTTTATGTAGAAGTGCAGCATCGGCCAGCCCTGCGCGCCCTCTACCCGGAAGAGGACCTCGGGCCGGCAGAAGACCGCCTCTACTGGTTCCTCCTTCATGTATTCGGTGGGCCACATACCTACCTGGAAAAACGCGGCCACCCGATGCTGCGCAAGCGCCACTTTCAGTGGAAAATCGACGGAGAGATGCGCCGGCTGTGGCTGGACTGCATGCTCACCGCCATGGACAAGGTGGACCTTCCCTATGAGGTGCGCGAGTACATGCAAAATTACTTTATAAAAGTGGCTAACCACATGATTAACAGCGCATGAAAGCCCTGAAAATTCTGTACACGGCCTATGCCTTGCTCGTCTTTATCCTCACCTTCCTGCTGCTTTTCCCCCTATTTTTACTGGCAGCCTCCTCGCAGAAGCGCGCCTCTTTCGGGCGACGCGTGAACCAGCACTGGGCTCGGGTTTATTTTAGCCTCATCGGCAAAACCGTGCAGCGAGAGGGCTGGGAGCAGCTCCCGAAAAAGGGACCCGCCGTATTTATCGCCAACCACTTCAGCTACCTGGATATCGCCATGATGGGGCTGCTGCCGGGAGATGTGGTCTTCGTCGGCAAAAGCGGCATCGGCAAGTTGCCGTTCTTCGGCTACTACTTTAAAAAACTCCACATCGCTGTGGACCGGGAGAGCCTGCGGAGCCGCGCCGAAGTGATGCGCCGTGCGCAAAGGGCCTGCAGCAGGGCAGCGCGCTCGTCATCTTTCCGGAAGGAGGCATCCTGAGCAGTAGCCCTCCAGAGATGAAACGCTTTAAAGAAGGCGCTTTTCGCATCGCTTGGCAAGCGGGCGTACCAATCGTGCCCATCACCCTCTCATATAATCACCTGATTTTACCCGATGTTTCGATTCCTTTGCTTAACTTTAAGGCCGGAAAAATGGTGGTACATGCTCCGATCCCCACTGTGGGATGCACCGAAAAAGACCTTCCCCTACTAAAGGAACGCGCATTTACGTGCATACAGGAGCAACTTTACCGCGATGAAGCCGCACGGAAACCAGAAATGTATGAAAATAGATAACAGTACCATTCAAAAATTAGCCCACCTGTCCCGCCTCGAATTCGATGCGCAGGGGGTGGAAAAAATGAAAGCCGACCTCAGCCAGATCCTCGACTGGATGGAGCAGCTGAACGAAGTAGATACCGAAGGCGTGGAACCGCTCACCACGATGTCCACCGAGGTGAATGTGCTGCGCGAAGATGTTCTCGGAGAGCACCTTCCGCATGAGGATGGGCTAAAAAATGCCCCACAGCGTGATTCCGACTACTTCCGCGTACCTAAAGTTCTCGAATAGCATGCCCCAAGTCGCGCCTAAGCGCAAGAACGTTTTTTTCCCCCTTCCGCTTTTCCCGGGGCTTCTGCTCCTGGTTTTGGGAGGGGGTTTTCTCTTCTATAGCCTGCTCCTAGCCGAACCGCTGCTTCAGTATGAACAGCGCTTCGAAACGCTATCCCTTTCGCTGCCCTTCGATGCCTTCGACTTTCCCACAGGAAGGTACCAGCCCGAGGCACTGCATGAGCTGCAGCTGCCCCTTTTCAGCCCGAAAGACGCAGAAATTCCGCCCATGCTCTACCACAGCAGCTTCTGGCTTTTGCTACTCTTCCTCATCACCGCCCTAAGCCTGAGCACCTTCTTGAAAGGCTGGCTGTTCTACCTACCCCTCACCCTACTGATTGTGGGAATCAGCAGCGGCAGCTTCCTCGGACTGGAGCTCCAGCAGTGGCCCGACTCCACGGTTTGGCCACGCGGCATCGTCCTGCTCGCCTGCCTCCTACCTGTGCTGCTCATTCGGATTTATGGCCACTACTGGACCCTTTGGCAGCGCCTGCTGCTCTGCACGGGAGCGGTGGCCCTGCTCCTGATCGGCTGGTACCTCCAAGCCCCCGAAGCGGCGGGCAGTCAGCTACTCGCCGCACAGCAAGGGCTCTTGCTGCTCAGCCTCATCGCCGCAGCAGGCATGTGCTTTTACATCGCCCGGGCTTATTCAAGGGCTCAGCCTCTTGCTGCTCCGACTAAATACCGGAGTAGGCACTAACCTCAAGCCAGCACTCATCCTAATCAGCATCAGCTACTTAGGCCTTAGCACTGCCTCCCTGCTGGTGCTCCACGGCAGCTACACCCCCCTTTTCCCGGTTTTGCCGGCAGGCCTTTTTCTCCTGCCCGCCCTTCTGGGAAGTGCCTACTGCCTCTACGAAAAACAGCACAGCGTAAGCCGCTTCTTTCAGACCAGAGGGACCGAAACGATCGCCTTGCTGACAGGAGGGGGCCTACTTCTTTTGCTTTGGGGCTACGCCCAATGGAGCGCTAACACCCCGCTGCAGCGCCTGCTCAGCTACCTGCTCCTGACCACGCAGATGGCCGGCACCCTGATGGCTTTCCTGTATGTGGCGATGAATTTTTTTAATTTTATAAACAGTGGCACGCCCCTCCACCGGGTCTTTTATCAGCCCAAAATCCTAGAACGCATCCACATGCGGCTGGCCCTCCTGATGGGCACAGGAGCCGTGCTGCTTTTTGTGGATTTAGCCCCCGCTGTGCAGGCTGAGGTAGCCCTGACCACGAACGAGGCGGGCCGGTACTGGCTAGATCGAGAGCCCGTGAAAGCGGCCATTCTCTACGAAGAAGCTTGGAACGCCTACCGGCAGCACCCTTTCGCGATACTGGCATCGGCGACCCTGCGGCGGCAGCTCGAAAGCCCACGCAGCTATGCGGATTTGTTAGCCAATAGCTTTGACTTTGCCCCCAGCCCGGAGGCGATTTTGCTACTTGCAGCCCACAAACAGGCGCAGGGCAATGTCCTCGAAGGGCTTTTTTACCTCGAACAGGGGGTGGAGCTTTTTCCCGAGGAGGCGGCACTGCGGATCCACACGGCCAGCGTCTATGTGCAGCTGGGAGAGCCCCTTCAGGCAGCCAAGCTCGTCGCGGAAGCCCCTATAGATAGCCCCGGATTGGCGGCGCTACTGCCCGCGCTGGCCGCCCTACTGGATAGCGCAGGCGCAGCGAACCTGCCCGAAATACCCGCAGTTCCGCAAGGGGAGCGGCTGGCCTTTCAGGCCAATAAGCTCGTGGCAGACGCTGGTGCTCCTACATTTGCCTCGGCTGACGAAACGCTGGACGCGACCGCGCTGCTGGCATCCCCTGCCCTTCGACGTAATTTTATCTTGCGCGGTAATTTAAAAGAAGCCCCCTTTTTAGGGTCCACGCTAGACAGCTTGGTGGCACAGGCTACCGAGCTGCGCACACTACAGCGGGCGACAGAAGACCGCATCCTTTGGCACTGGCGCCAAGGAAATATTCAGGAGGCGCTTTTCTACCTGCAAGGGAGCATCGGACAGGCGGATCGTCAGCAGGCGGCTCACCGCGAGCTCTTAGCAGCCCTTTACATGAGCCGCTTCGACTTGGAACGCGCCACCGGCGTCTGGCAAAACCTGCTTCTTGATGGTCAGGCCCCCGATGAACTCCCCTTGTATGCCGCTTACCTGTTGGCCGAGCAGCCGGAGTCTCTGGACCCAGCCCAGCGCTTTCGTGTAGAACAGGCCTTGGCACTGCGCCCTGAACAGGAGCGCCAAGACATAGGTAGCCTGATGGCCCTGGCCCGCCGCCTGTTGGCACAAACTGCCGCCCCCCTTTACTCGGCCTGGGAGGCACTACCCGCAGGGGAAAGCCAGCGTTATTTGGCAGCAGGCCTGCTTCGGCATAAGAGTCATTTCCTGACTGCCGCGCAGCAGGAGCACCTATTGGGGACTTTGGGCGAAGCCCAAAGCAGCAGCTTTCAGCCCTACCTGCGCTTACAGACCAAGCCCGCCGAGGAGATTTCTAAGGAAGAGCTAAGAGGGTTTCAGCGGGACCCTTACCTAACCGCGGCCCAGCTGGTACTCGCCGAACGGGAAGCGGATCCGGATGCGCGCTATGCGCTGCTGCAGCAGGCCATTAGCTATAACAGCGATCCCCTTTTAAAGCTACGCTATGCAGCGGCGGCAGAAGCGGTGGGTTTAGGGCCCTTTGCGGCGGCAGCCGCCAGCAGATACGGGAGGCGATCGGCCCCGAAGCCTGATGGAGCTGCTAGAACAGGAAATTTTATGAATTTAATTGACCAGCGGCAGGTATTTTTACAGGCGAATGCCTATTTTTAAGTTTTCGGAGCAGGAGAGCCCGCTTCGAGAGATAATGACGACCGCTCTATGGGAAAGATAATTGAAACGACAGACATCAGCCGAGAGTACCGCATGGGTTCTGAGGTGGTGCGTGCGCTGAAATCAGTCAGCATCGAAGTGAATAAGGGAGAGTATGTGGCCTTTATGGGGCCTTCCGGCTCGGGTAAGTCCACGCTGATGAACATCATCGGCTGCCTGGACACCCCTACGGGAGGCAAGTATATCCTGAATGGCAAAGATGTCAGCGACATGACCGAGAATGAGTTGGCAGAAATCCGTAATAAAGAAATCGGCTTTGTGTTTCAGACCTTTAACCTTCTTCCGCGCGCAAGCTGCTTAGAAAATGTGGCCTTGCCCCTCGTCTATGCCGGATTCAGCAGAAGCCGACGTGAGGAGCAGGCGCGGGCGGCCTTAGAGAGTGTAGGATTAGGTGATCGCGTGACGCATAAGCCGAACGAGCTCTCCGGAGGCAGCGGCAGCGCGTGGCCATCGCACGGGCACTTGTGAATACGCCGAGCATCATTTTGGCCGATGAGCCGACGGGCAACTTGGACACCAAAACCTCTTACGATATCATGGAGCTGTTCCATGAGCTGCACGCTCAGGGGAACACCATTATCATGGTTACCCACGAAGACGATATCGCCCACTATGCCCACCGCATCGTGCGCCTGAAGGATGGCTTGATCGAATCGGATCGAATCAACCCAAATCCCACACGTGGAAAAAAAAGAAGCTATAGCCAATTAGCAAATAAACCCAATAATAAAGTGAAGGCCTTCTTATCTTGCGGCAGCGTAGAGAAAAGAAGTGCAGCAGGAGAATTATGAAAATTTACACGAAAACAGGTGACAGTGGCCAGACTTCCTTACTGGGAGGCAAGCGTGTTTCGAAGGCCCACCTGCGCATCGAGGCCTACGGCACGGTGGACGAGCTAAATGCCTATGTGGGCATGGTGCGCGATCAGGAGGTGAATGCGAGCCGTGCGCCTTTTTTAAAGGAAATTCAGGACCGTCTCTTCACCATCGGCGCGGATCTAGCTACGGCTCCGGACGCGGCCAAAGTCAAAAAACCGGATCTCCACGAGGAGGACGTCATGCAGTTAGAGGGAGCCATGGATGAAATGGACGCAGTTTTGCCTCCTTTAAAGCATTTTGTTTTGCCCGGAGGCACCCCGTCGTTTCCTTCTGCCATCTGGCCCGCACCGTATGTCGTCGCGCAGAACGTGCCTGCATCGCACTGGCAGAAGAAGAGAGTGTGAACCCATTAGTCATTACCTATATCAACAGACTTTCCGACTACTTTTTCGTACTGGGCCGCATGAATGCCCAGGAATTAGGCGTCGAGGAAGTCACCTGGAACCCCCGCATTGTATGAGCAGTAAAACTACCTTTCCGATCCACATCACCCGCACAGAGAAGTCGCGGCTGGCAGAAACGGATTTCGATAATTTAGTATTCGGCATGACCCTTTCCGATCACATGTTTATCGCTGACTATGAGGAGGGCGAGTGGTCTAATTTCCGGATCGAGCCCTATGCTCCACTAGCCTTAAAACCTGCGAATGCCACGCTGCATTATGGCAGTCCGTGTTCGAGGGCATGAAAGCCTATAAAAATGAAGCGGGGCAGACGCTCCTCTTCCGAGCAGATGCCAATCAGCAGCGTCTAAACGCTTCCGCCGAGCGTATGTGCATTCCCACAGTGCCTGAAGAAGTGTTTATGGAGGGCCTAAAGACCCTATTAGAGGTAGACAAGGACTGGATCCCGAACCGTGCCGGCTACTCGCTTTACATCCGGCCGTTTGTTTTTGCTACGGACGACTATCTCGGTATCCGCCCTTCGAAGAAATATTCTTTTATCATTTTCACCTGTCCCGTAGGGCATTATTACGCCAAGCCGGTTTCGGTGAAGGTGGAATGTGCCTATGCCCGCGCGGCTGAAGGAGGTACGGGCTACGCCAAAGCCGCCGGAAACTATGCCGGCTCCCTTTACCCTGCCTCCTAGCCCAAAAAGAGGGATTCGACCAGCTCTTGTGGACCGATGCCAAGTCCCATCAGCACATCGAAGAAAGTGGCACGATGAATGTGATGTTTATGATTAAGGGCACCCTCATCACCGCACCCACAAGTACGGGCACGATTTTAAAGGGGATCACTCGGGATTCTGTGCTTACCCTCGCCCGTGAAATGGGTGTTGCGGTGGAAGAACGCTTCCTACGTGTGGCCGAACTGGAAGATGCCCTGAAAAGCGGCACCCTAGAGGAAGCCTTCGGTACAGGTACAGCCGCCACCATCGCGCACATTAACCGAATCGGCGTAGGTGGTGCCGTTTATGACCTGCCAGAAAAGACAAACGAGGCCTTCTCGAACCGCGTGTTGGCCAAGTTAGATGCAATAAAATATGGAAAAGAAGCCGACACACATGGTTGGATCATCACTTTATAGCACAGCAGGTAGTAAAGACCTGAAAAATGAAGCCCTTGGTTCTTACCGAGGGCTTTGCTTGCTTTATGGAAAAGCCTTTTGCCTCCTCCTAGGGCTATTTTTTCTGCTCAGCGGAAGTCTTTTTGCCCAGGGGGCACGGCCCAAAGTGGAGCCTGTAGACAAATATATCCTCATCCAAAAAGGGGGAAAAAAGCGGACGGCCATGCGCTATCGTGTGGGCGAAGAGCTGACGTACAAGTTGAAAGGAGAGCCTTTTTTCGTCACCGATCGCATCGTTAATATTCAGGCGGATCTCATCGAGATGCGTGAAAACATCTTGACCCTGGAGCGCATCGAGGCGGTGGATATCTCCCAGAAAGACACCCGAAATCAGACCATCAGCAACCTCAGCACCGTGGCGATCGGTGGTGGGCTTCTGTTTTTAGGCGCTGAGTCCGTGAACCAGCTCAACCAAGAGGGGCGTCTGTCCATCAGTCGGGGCGTGTGGATCAGTTCGGCGGCCATGATCGCTGCGGGTATCGGCATTCGGCAGCTGAAAACCACGACCGTGCCTATCGGCAAGGCCTATAAGATGCAGCTCATCCTCATCTATGAGGACGACCCGACGCTGTAGGTGCTTAGCGCGGAAGGAAAGGCTTTTTCATAGGTTTTTCGGCTAAAAATCACGACCTTTGCAGGCTAAAACGAAAGCAATTATGACACTAGACCAGTTGAAAGACTTGAAAGCCCGCGTTTCGGCTTTGAGGAGGTATCTTTGACTACGATAAGAAGCGAGCAGAAATAGAAGATTTAGAGCTGGTATCTGCCCAGCCCGATTTTTGGAATGACCCGGAAGAGGCAGAAAAGACTATGAAGCAGATTCAGGCCCGAAAGGCCTGGACCAATGCCTACGATGGAGTCAACCAAGCCCTTCAGGACCTAGAGGTGCTGTATGAGTTTTACACTGCCGAGGAAGTTTCTGAGGAGGAAATCAAACGGGACTACACGAAAGCCAAGCAGGCGGTAGAAGAACTGGAGCTGAAAAAAATGCTGAGCTCCGAAGAAGATCAGCTTAGCGCCATGCTGGAGATTAATCCCGGCGCAGGAGGTACGGAAAGTAACGACTGGGCCAGCATCCTGATGCGGATGTACATCATGTGGGGGGAGAAAAACGGCTATAAAGTGAAGGAAGTGGACCTGCAAGAAGGTGAAGTAGCAGGCATCAAATCCGTCACGCTGGAATTTGATGGACCACTCGCCTACGGTTTCCTGAAATCTGAAATCGGCGTACACCGCCTCGTGCGGATTTCGCCTTTTGACAGTGGAGGCGCCGTCACACCTCTTTTGCCTCCGTATATGCCTATCCCGTGGTGGACGACACCATCGAAATCAACATTAACCCAGGGGACATCGAACTTCAGACCTCCCGTTCCGGTGGGGCCGGGGGCCAAAATGTCAACAAGGTAGAAACCAAGGTGCAGCTGACGCATAAACCTACAGGGATCGTGGTGGTCTGCCAGGTGGAGCGCTCTCAGTTGGCCAACAGGGAAAAAGCGATGCAGATGCTCAAGTCTCGTCTGTATCAGATGGAGATGGAAAAGCGGAATGCGGAGCGCAGTAAGATTGAGGCTTCGAAATTACGTGTGGATTTCGGTTCGCAGATTCGAAACTACGTCTTGCATCCGTATAAATTAATCAAAGATGCGCGGACAGGACATGAAACCTCCGATGTGCAGGCGGTCCTAGATGGTGCAGGGCTAAATGAGTTTATCAAAGCCTATCTCCTCGCCCAAAGCGAAGAGGAGGCGGGCACTGACAACTGATACGCTGGGTGATGTGATGGTGATACGACCAAGTGTCGCTATCCGGCCCACCCTTTTTGGCCTGCGGTGCCCGAGTGGTTCCGCAGGCTTTTCCATTCCTTCCCACCACGCACATCGTCTATTTCCGATTTCCTAATCGACTCTTTCGAAGTACCTGCATGCGATTCCTGCCTACCTTCTTTACCTTAGACTTTTTCGTGCTCTGCATGAGCTCCTTCCTCTTTTTCGCGAGCTTTAACATGATTATCCCCGAGCTACCGGCCTATCTAAGCAGCTTAGGAGGAGAGGATTACAAGGGCTGATCATCGCGCTCTTTACACTGACTGCCGGCCTCTCGCGCCCTTTCAGTGGCAAGCTAGCGGATAAAATCGGGAGAAAACCCGTGATGGTCGTGGGCGCTGCCGTTTGCTTTGGCGTCAGCCTATTCTATCCCTTACTGACCACGGTGGCAGGATTTCTGCTGCTGCGCTTCATTCATGGCTTTTCAGCGGGCTTCACCCCTACAGGCACCTCCGCTTATGTGGCCGACATCGTCCCCTTCCAGCGCAGAGGCGAGGCCATGGGCATTCAGTCGCTTTTCGGCTCACTAGGCATGGCCGCCGGTCCCGCTGCTGGCGGCTATATCGCCGCTGCTTTCGATATCAATACCCTTTTTTATGCCTCTGCCGCGACGGCGGTGCTGTCCATTCTGATTATCTTACGGCTGAAGGAGACGCTACCGAATAAGCAGCCCATGCGCCGAGCTTATCTCAAGCTCAACCGAACGGAGCTGATCGAAAAACGGGTTTTAGTGCCTTCGCTTGTGCTGTTTTTGACCGTTTTTTCTTTTGGCACCATCTTGACGATCATTCCTGACTACTCCGAGCACTTGGGAATCCAAAATAAGGGCCTCTTTTTCGCGGTGTTCACACTGGCATCCCTCGGGATCCGGATTATCGCCGGCAAAACCTCAGACCGCTATGGCCGGATCCCCGTGATGAAAGTGGCTACCAGCTCCATGGCTGTGGCCATGCTAGTGATCGCTTTTTCCACCACTACCTGGCAGCTCATCCTCGGAGGCATCATTTTCGGCGCCTCAGTGGGCATGAACTCGCCTACGATTTCGGCCTGGACCATCGACCTCTCCTTAGACGAAAAGCGAGGCAGAGCGCTGGCGACCATGTACATCGCTTTGGAGGCGGGCATCGGTATAGGGGCCTTAGTGAGCGGCTGGCTCTTCAACAATCGAGTAGAGAACTTTCCGCTGGTCTTCTCCATCGGTGCCATCACGGCCAGCATCGCCTTTATCTACCTCTTCACCCTTCCAAAGGACCAAAAGGAGCTGGTCCCCGTGGACGAAAAGGATCCCAAATAAAAAAGGGAAGCTTCTACGTCTGTAAAAACTCCCCTTTTGTATCCTCATTTTAGGCTACCCGCTTAGCCCGCTTCCGCATGTGCTGACACTGTTTGCTAATTTTCTTCTTCCTTCACCTCGTCTTGCTGCATTGCCTCATCCCCGGCAGGTATTACGGGACCACTGCCATCCATCCAGAGTTCGAGCGGACGAAACACCTCGATGAAGCGCTCGTTTTGGCGGTAGGCCTCGAAGCTCAGGTCCGTAAGCGCCCGCTGGCGCAAAGCATCTGAATAGGCGACAGCTTTCTGCAAATAGGCCAAGGCTAAATCCTCGTCCTTACCCACTTTCGCATTCACTAAGGCTAGGCCATAGAACCCATAGCCATAGGCACGGTTCACCTGCACACTCTCCTCGAAGGCCACTTGCGCTTTCTCATAATCACCAGAAAGGAAGTAGGCCAGTCCTAAGTTAAACAGATGCTCTTCTGTTCTCGGGGCTTGGTTTAAGCGCACCGTCGCCAGACGATAATCCCCATTGATGATGTCGATAGCCCCTCTGAGCGCCTCATTTTCCTTTAAGAAAGGATTATTTAGGTTACGCTCCATGGCAGAAGCCTGCGAAACAGCCACATACGCCTCGAAATAATCGTTTAACATCAGATAAGCTCTGCCTAGATTATGGTAAGCTATTGGGTTTTGCTGCATATTCGCGCTGGTCTTAAACTGCGCGATAGCGTTTGAAATCAAAATATTCCGCTCTCTCCTGTCCAGCGAGCGCTGCGCCTGATTTAAGAAAACCACCCCCAGATTATTGGTGGCCGTGGCCGAAGGGAAATGCTGCTCCATGTAGCGATAAATGGATTCTTTTTCGCTCAGCTGGGGAGCATCTTTTGCTGCTGCCAGCAGGTCTCCCTCGCTAAGATTGCGCAGCACTTCCCCATTTCGTACAGCGGCATAGACACGTGAAGCGATGGCCGCCTTCGTTTGGTCGGAAGGCTCCGAATAAAGGGTGACTTTGGCCGAGGCCAAAAGGGGAAATAAGTCCCGCTGAACGGCCGCAAAACCAGGCAGCTTGCGCAGCTCAGCAATCTGGTTTTCATAGGCGCTTTCGCTGAGAAGCACTTCGTAGAAAGCGGCCTTTTGACGGTCATTAAGTCCTTTATAGTCCGCGATCAGCAAGCGGAGGTCGAACAGGTCCGCATTACGGTGATTGACCTCTACGGGGACATCGAGTCCACGCAACTGCTGGCGCACGCGCTGC
This sequence comes from Nitritalea halalkaliphila LW7, assembly GCF_000265075.1. Classification (GTDB taxonomy): domain Bacteria; phylum Bacteroidota; class Bacteroidia; order Cytophagales; family Cyclobacteriaceae; genus Nitritalea; species Nitritalea halalkaliphila. The sequence goes on from NZ_AJYA01000005.1 coordinate 18,642, forward strand.
TCCGCCTCGATAGCCCGCATGCGTGCCAGATTCGCATCGCGGCGATCTGCATCTACAGGAGCATGTGTCCCCAAAATACTTACTTTGCGCAGCGTTTTACCCGGCTCTAAGAGCGAAGAAATCGGCCCCGACTCCGCGCTCGTGAGTCGGTTTCCACTGAGCTGCGCACTCCCATATCCAAACTTTATCGTGTGGATTTTTTCCTCTAGATAGGCCTCTGGGTTTAGATACGTCTCCATGTACATGCCCACGACGGGAATCGGCTCATCCAGAATCACTTGCCCGAAACGTGCCAGCATCGGGAGTGTGATGAGGCCCTTGCCAAGTTCTTTTTCGGGGATGGTTTTCAAGCCTTTCGCATCTTCTGCTAGGCCCTTTAAGACAAGCTTGCCCTTTTCCATTCCTGGTAGGTAGGGAAATGTAAGCTGAAGGGAAACATCCACACGTCGATCCGTAGGCGTGAACTTGCCATTAAACACCTCAAATTCCCCTAAGCGGAGCGCCCCCTGCCCGTAGTGGTATTCCGGATACAGCGTGATGGCGCGGTCTTTTGCTAGGACCTCTAGTGGCAGTGGCCCTTTAATTTCCACGCGAATGGAATCACGGTGCAGGGTGAGAAGTTGTGGATTCGCCTCTATTCCATCGAATGCCGAATAGTATAGCGATTTTTGGGTGCTACAGCCATAAAATATGCCGGCCGTCAGCAAAAAAACGAAAAAAACTACCCTTGACTTAAACATTATTCTATTGATTAGCTTATGAATTTATCGATTTTATTCCTTACATTAGGTCACTCTAAACGAAAAAGCGTCATGAATCAAGTAAAACATTTCTTTGAAGACCGAGCTTTTGGCGTTTGCGCTAAGCTTGGTGAACGTTTACGCTTCCCAATCGACAGTATTCGTTTATTTTTTATTTATGCTTCTTTCGTCACCTTAGGCTCACCGGTTATCGTGTATGTGAGCCTAGCCATGATGATGAAAGTACGAAAATACATTCGAAAGATGAATAATCCGGTACTTTTCGATTGATCGCCCGCACTAAAGTGCTTGGTACCTGCGCCTACCTTTCAAATAGCGCGCCAAAATAACTGAGCGTAACACAGGCTGTCGTTGGCTAATCGGTCCGCGCAAGTGCTGGGGTGCCTCAGCTCGCTTTTTCAGCAACTCCCGAGCAGCTTTGCGGCCTGCCCGCACCGCCTGCACGTGTGCCCATTTACCCTGAAAAAGAAAATGTCCGCTCGCCAGCAGATCGAAGAGTTGGCGTGCCCGCCAAAGCCGCTTACGGGATGCCAGCGGGCTCCGATCCATGAGCATGAGTAGGGAATTACGGATATTCAAGAAGGTTTTTTTCGGGTGCGCTACGGCTAAGGTGGCCCCTCCCTGATGATAGACCGCCACAGCAGGCAGGCACCAAAGCTGTAGGCCTAGGTTTCGAGCGCGCCAACAGAGATCAATCTCCTCCATGTGCGCGAAATAGTCGGCATCAAATCCCCCAAGCGAAAAAAAGTGTTCCGCCGCCACTGCCATGCAGGCTCCGGAGCACCAGTCCACTGTGAGGGAATCGGTATACTGCCCGGTATCTTGCTCGCAGTCCATCAGGATACGCCCCCGACAGAAGGGGAAGCCATACTGATCTAAAAACCCTCCCGCAGCACCGGCATACTCAAAATACTCCGGGCGTTTCGCATCCAAGATTTTCGGCTGCACAGCGAAGGCCGCGCTCCCCTGCTGTTCTAAGAAGGCCAGCAGCTGCTGGTCCCAGCCGGGTGTGACGCGCACATCTGTATTCAGCAGGATAAAGAAGCGGTACCTTCCCTTAAGTTGCGCCAGCCCACGGTTATAGCCCTCCGCAAAGCCGAAATTTCCCGCTAAAGGCAAGACAGACAGGCTCCCCTTCCGCTCATAGGCCTGAAGATAGTCCAGCGAGCCATCCGCGCTCCCGTTATCGATTACATAAATGGGCAGGCTACTCCCCTGTAAAACAGAAGGGAGAAAATCCGGTAGTACTTTCTCCCCATTAAAATTTAATAAAACGATCGCGCCTGGTTTCATCCAAACATATCACTGAAGTTCATGCCCGGAATATTCGGGAGCATACCCTGCGTGGCTTGTTTCATTTCCTCTTTGATCTTCACCTCCACGGCGGCTAAGGCATGGTTCACTGCAGCCACACTCAAGTCCTGCAGCATCTCACGGTCGGCGGGATTCAGTAAAGACTCGTCTACCTCCAGGCGCAGCACCTGCCGCTTGCCATTCACCACGGCACGGACCATGCCAGCACCCGCCTCACCTTCTGCTTGCACATGAACGAGGTTATCCTGCACTTCCTTCATTTTGGCCTGTGCTTCCTTCACCTTATTCATCATGCCCATCATATCAAACATAGCTCTCTTGGTTTATCTTTTATGGGGTAAAAATACATAAAATCCCCTGCTTTCGGAAGTGTGCTGGAAGAAAGAGCACCCTGAGCAGGCGGAGGAGAAGAATTCTGCTAGCTTTTGGCGCTGAGCGCCAAAGTTTACGCTACACAAATCGCCTAAAACCCCTTAGTAAATCCCTATAAGATAAGGACTTAAGGCTAAGAGGAAAAGAAACTACGCTGCTAAAGCCTACTTGCCTTATAAGATTTGTGAAAAGTAGCGCCTCCCAATAGAAGTAACAACACAGAATTTTATTTTGAATGACCCCGATTAAAAAGCTATTCTACCAAATATCCGATTTTTTCGAAAAATTCGCTTAAAAATCGGAACTTTAGTAAAAGATCTCATGTATATAAGACTCAAACCATTAAACAAAGAATGCCATGAAAACGGTAACAGCGATTGAGAAAGAGCAAATCACAAACTTAAAGTTTAGCGCGCAGGAAGTGCTGCACTCAGTAGAGGAGAGAAGCTTACGTAGAGCAGATTTAGAGCGTGCGCAGGCCCTGGGTAACTTGCTACAAAACAAGGTACGTATCCGCTTCGAAACTGCTGACGGTGAGCACTATGAGGTGTACACGACGGTGTGGGCGGTAGGTGAGCGCTTCATCAAGTTAAAAGGAGGTGTGCACATACCTATTCACTGCATCCTGAAGATCGCATGAAGAGCTGGGGGATTCCGCTTGACTGCTCGAAAGTTTAGCAGGCCCCGTTTCTATCCAGACTTCTTTTTATCGTCCTTCAGCGGGACAGAGCATGTAAGAAAAAAGCCCGTAGGCACTCGTGGTCTGCGGGCTTTCGCGTGCTTCGGGCAGTTTTTTTGGGGGTTGCGTCCACAGGTCGCAAGCTCCTTTTACCCCTGGCGAAGTGAGCCGAGCGGCTGCGCTACTGTAATATGACCAGGGAGCGGTCGTACCTGCCATCTAGGCCAGGATTGCGAGTAAAATACCGCACGCGCATCGGATAGACCCCTGTGGGGAGGCGCTCTCCGTTTATTTTGCCGCTCCAGCGGCAAACCGGAGCCAAGTCCCCCTCGTTCGTGGCTTCACAGGAGAAAACCAGTGCCCCGCTAGAAGAAAAAACCTCCACTTCTATGCGCAGCACGTCTGCCCGCATCCAGAAAAGTAGCTCGGAGTCTGCCTGGTCATAGCGCAGGGCATTCGGAAAGGCCACAAAAGGATCACAGTCATCAAAAACCAAGAACTGCTCCTGCCGGACACAGCCGAAAGCGTTCCCCACCGTGAGGGTGTATAATCCGGCACGTGCGGGGCGAAAGGTAGCTGAAGTGGCCAGCAGCTCCCCATCCAGCTCCCAGCGATAGGTGTCAAAATTTCCCGGACGGATCAGGGGGCGGCGTCCGTTTCGCTCACAAAAAGGGTACATGGCCTCTAGATCCGGCGTAAGGGGTTGGTCTAAGGGCATAACCAAAGCCACATCTCGGCCGATTTCACAGCGCTGCCCTCCTAAAATTTGTCGGAACCAGACGGCTTCATAGGTACCCGCTTCGCGAATGGCGATCTCAGATTGGTTCGCAAAGGCCGTAAGCTCCTGCACCCCGCCATCGGCATCGAAAAACTGCCAGCGAATCTCATCTACACCTTCCGCGCCTTCCTCCAATAAAAGGCTGATGCTCCCCTCCAGTTCATTTTCACAAAATGCACGCACCACTAATTCCCCCGCCGCACGGCTAAGGATAGGCGCTACCTCTAGCGGTACGCGACCATCTGGACAGGCGGTCACACCATTCCGAAGTGCCTCCACCGAATAACTGCCAGGGCGCGTGATCAGCAGGATTTGTTCCCTACCGATAATGGCGCCATCGGCATCATACCAGCGAAAACTTAGTGTCTCAGGGGCAAGTGAGCCATCAAGCTGCGCCTCGAAGAATAGGTTGCCCGAGCAGTCTTCTTCTATTAAAACGGGCTGAACGGGCACAGGCTCAAAAAGAAAAACTTGAATAGTTTGACTTCTCGGACAGCGGCTATCATCCGCTGTTTCAGGACGCGCCGTCAGCACATACTGCCCCTCTTGGGTGAGTCGGATGTCTTCACGAAATGCCTGCACGCTTCCATCGGGAAAGCGGATGCTGTACTGTAAGGCCTCCTCGGCGGCTGGCGCTAAAAGTGCCGGCCCACAGCTGCGAAGCGTGGTCGGTGCGCTGAACTGTACTTGGTTCGGCACATCCACCTCCAGTACGCTTTCTTCGGGAAATGCACATCCTCCCGAGGGGCTGTCGGCGATAAAGTTCAGCTGATACGCGCCTGGAGGAAGGCGCTCCAAAGCGGTGTCTCCGGACCCCTCCAGCCGTCCTGCTGCAGCCTCCTCTCCTGAAGCTCTGGAAGTAAGGATGTAGGTTCCCGGAATATCGTCGTTCAGAAGCAATCGAAATCCTCCATTTTCTACACCTTCTTCGGTACATACGGGTGGCTCGGAGCTCCAACTCAGCGGACTGGGCGCCTCATTGGGAATGGTGAGCACGAAGGCAGAGACACAGAAAGCATTTTCTACAGAAAAAGTGTATACGCCTGGAGTTAGGTCACTTAGGAGCTGCGGACTCCCTGGCTGTAGCGTAAACGTGGGGAGTTCAGGATTCGAGGTACTACGCACCTGAAGGGGAGTTGCTGTGGCGCTGAGGCGCAATTGGCCGCTGGCCACCTCGCAGGAGGCTCCCTGTAGTACTTCCGCTAGCAGCTGTGGGGCGGGTAAAATCTCAAGGGTGAACTGACCGCTGACCAGACAGCTGGGATTGTCGGGGTTCTGAACCTCTTGGATAAAGGTGTAACTACCAGGGCCAGGAAGCTGGTTGCGCGGATTTAGGGTAAGGTTAACGCCCCTAGGAAGTGGCTGTCTAGTGCCCGAAGCGTCCAGAAAAAACCAATTGCCCGCAAAGGGGCTGTCGCTTTCGATTAGCAGCACTTGATCCTCACAGACTTCCTCTCCCGGTAGGGTAAAGCGAATCTCGCCAAAATTCCCCACGAAGGTTTCCAATTGGTTTTCACAAGAAGCTTCGTCGTTTTGGGCTAGGAAATAGCGCACCGTGTAACGACCTTGAGTTTGGACATTCAGTGTATTGGCATTGCTGATAAGATTCCCCTCTTCATCGCGCCACTCGAAAGTAAAGGCATCTAAACCCTCTGTGGTGGGATCTACGGCCTGTAAGGAAAGGGTTTCATTTGCGCACAGCGTGAAGTCGGGACGTAGGATGGGAATCGGCACTTGTACGGCACGCACCTGCTGGCTGCCTGTAAAAACAGGTAGCTCGAAGGGGCCTCTTCGAACACGTAAGCCTACGGTGAATGTTCCCGTAGTTGGGAAGGCGAAGCGCAGCTCCTGTAGGTCTTCCCCTCCGGAGCGATTCGCTAGGGTGTCTCCAGACGCGTTCACCACGGTCCAAAAGTACCGGTCTATTTGGGGCTCGCCCCCACCGAAGAAACGCACGAGCTGTCCGGACTGCGCGCAGACCACCTCTGGACCTGTTAGAGCAGGAGGCGTCTGCCCGTATCCCTTATGGGAAAGGAAAGCAGGTAAAAAAGGGACAAAAAGGGTAGTATAACCCAAAACCTCGAGCAAGATGATGACATAGCTATAGAAATAAAAAAGCATGCGAAAGTTCAATAACAACGCACGCTTCTTTCTATAACTTCAAAAATTAGTCAAAAGTTAAGCAATAGCACTCCTGAATTAACTTGATGCACACCAACTTATGACTGGTTTTTTCTTTTTTTATCGATCTGCGAAAAGTTGCTCTACCGCCACCATTTCCTGTGTGCCCGCCTCGAGGTCCTTCACCGTCACCTGCCTGCGGCGATTTCATCATCCCCTAAAAGGAGCACCCTGCGGATGCCCTTTTTTGTGGCATAGGCCAGCTGTTTTTTCATTTTTGTGGGCTCCGGATACAGCTCCACCGCTAAACCGGCAGCGCGCAGCTGGGCGAGTAGGCTGAGTCCATACTGAAACCCTTTCGCATCGAAGTGTACCAATAAATAGTCGCTTACCTCCACGGCTTCCTCTGGGAACAGCTGAAGTACTTCGAGCACATCGTACAGGCGGTCCACCCCGAAGGAGAAGCCTACCCCTGGCACACCCTCCCAGCCGAAAACGCCCGTTAGGTTATCGTAACGCCCACCGCCACTCACCGAGCCGATGCCCGTATCCGGCACCTGCACCTCGAAAATCGCCCCCGTATAGTACGAAAGCCCGCGCGCCAGCATCACGTCCAGCACGATGCCTTTGGGCGAAGCCCCATACGTCTGCAGCAAAGAAAAAACGGTACGCAACTCCGCTACCCCTTCCATGCCAATAGTAGAAGGCGCCAAATAGCTACTCAAAAAGGTCAGGGTTTCCGCCACATCACCCGTATGCGCGACCAGTGGGGCCAAGGCCGTCCGTGCTTCCTCCGAAAATCCGCGCTCCGCCAGCTCTTCCTGCACCTTTTCCCAGCCGATCTTGTCCAACTTATCGATAGCCACACAAAGCGCCGACTCTTTGCCTGCCGCTCCGATTACCTCGGCGATGCCCGTCAGAACTTTACGGTTGTTGATTTTTAGTTGATAATTTTCAATTTTCAATTCAGCGAAAACCTCTTGGATCATGGCGATGATTTCGACCTCACAGAGCAGGCTTTCCGTTCCGACCACATCGGCATCACACTGATAAAACTCCCGGTAGCGGCCCCGCTGAGGGCGATCGGCACGCCATACGGGCTGCACCTGATACCGCTTAAAGGGAAATGCCAGCTCATTCCGGTTCATCACCACGTAGCGCGCGAAAGGCACGGTCAGGTCGTAGCGAAGACCTTTTTCAGCCACTTTTGGCAGGACATGCCCCGGGCCTTCGGCCAAATCAGAGGCCTCAACCTGCTTTAAAAAATCGCCGCTATTTAGGATTTTAAAGAGTAGTTGATCCCCTTCATCCCCATATTTTCCCGTCAGCGTGCTCAGATTTTCCATGGCAGGCGTTTCTAAGGCCTGAAATCCGAATTTTTTAAAGGTCTTGGTGATGGTACGTAAAATGTAGGCGCGCTTGGCCATTTGTGCAGGCCCGAAATCTCGGGTGCCCTTAGGTAAACTAGGTTTTTGCATGGGGAGTATCGCGTATCGCTTCTTTTAAGGCCGCAATTTACGTCTATTTTTTGGAAGGCACTATATTTTCACCCGCAGCGCATGCGCCGGAGGAGGGAGTAAGCAGCATTTTTGAAATAAATTACGCATGAATACGAACGCCAGCATGGTTTTCAAAAAATATTTCCTATTTTTGCAGTCCTTTACTATTTTGCATTTAACAGATAAAATTAATAAAGCCATGGCCGTTACTACGCTAAAAAGAAAACTAAAAAGAAGAAGACAAGCAGCTACTACACGCGTTGCAAGAATCAAGCAACTTACTGCGAAGCCCGTAATCAAAAACGTGGATGTTGAGGAGTTGAAAAAGTCTTTTGATAAGTAAGCATCCAATGCCGCACCTGCGGCGTAGGGGAACGTTAAACAAGTAGAGCTTTCGTAAGAGGCTCTATTTTTTTATCCCTCAAGCAGTTCAGGAGTGGGGGCGGCACGAAGTCCCAGCTCGATTACCTGCATATTGGATACCTTGCCCGCATCTAAGCGAAAGCGCATCAGGGTTCTCACACGATGGAAGCCCTTTCTACCCGCAGCACCGGGATTTACATAGAGTAGCCCTAGATCGGCATCTTTTTGCACCCGACAGATGTGACTATGCCCACAGACCAGCCAGTCCGGCTGCTCTCGCTTTAAAACAGCTTTTACACCTTTCGCATAACGGGGCGGCATGCCTGCGATGTGAACCAGCGTAAACTTTAGACCTTCCAGATGAAAGTGCTGGTATTCAGGATACCGATGGCGCATCTTTTCATCGTCGATATTTCCATAAACGGCACGAACGTGTACATGCTTGGGCACTAAAGCCTCCAGATGTAGCTCACCGATATCCCCTCCATGCCAGAGCTCATCGGCCTCTTCGAGATAAGCTGTAATACGCTCATCCCAGTAGCCGTGTGTATCGGATAGTAAAACAATATTTTTCATTTGGTTTAGTTGTTCCTATTTTCAATAATCAAATATAGGCATTTTCCTGAGAAAATTCTCCTTAACACTTCTTAAATCAAGCACTTGCTCAACAAAACACCATACATTAGTTTGTCCTACTCCCAAACAAGCTTTGCTTCCATTTTTATATGCAAGAGAAAAGCTGTAAATTGTATATTGATTACCAAGAATAAACGCCCTTATGCCGTTTCTTACGACTTTTGGCATCACATAAAAATTAACCGTATGCAGCGATTACGTACTTCTTCCTGGCTTACGCTACTCTTCCTAGGAGCGGCCCTGTTCTTTGCCGCCTGTTCTCAGGCGCAAAATGAAAAAATCATCCGCCTCGATGCGGAGGAGTTTGCTTCTTATCTGGCAGCTGAAAAACCAGAAGACATTATAATTTTAGACGTACGCACAGAGCGCGAGATTCGGCAGGGCTACATCGCAGGTGCCGCATTCGCCGATGTGCTGGAGGATAGTTTCGAAGAAAAAGTCGCCAAATTAGACCGCACTAAAAAGTTTTACGTGTACTGCCGCTCCGCGAATCGCTCACAGCCCGCCACTGAGCTGCTGGCTAAATTAGGAATCGCGGAAATTTATGAGCTAAAAGGAGGCATGATCGCCTGGGAAAAAGCAGGAAAGCCCGTAGAGAAACCGTAGCGTTTTCGCTAAAAGCATAAGAGCAGGCCGAAAAGCGATTTCGGTTTTGTAATTGAGGGAGAGTTTCCTATTTTTACGCTCTGTAAACCGAAACTAAAATGAGAGTCATACAATTTAGAGAGGCCCTTCGTGAAGCCATGACAGAGGAAATGAGACGCGATAAGAACGTGTTTCTCATGGGAGAAGAGGTAGCTGAATATAACGGTGCCTATAAAGTTTCCCAAGGCATGTTGGATGAATTTGGGCCAGATCGTGTATACGACACCCCCATCGCGGAACTAGGTTTCGCTGGACTAGGTGTAGGTGCTGCCATGAACGGTTTAAGACCTATTATCGAGTTCATGACGTTTAACTTTTCGCTAGTAGCGATAGACCAAGTCATCAACTCCGCCGCGAAGATGCTAGCCATGTCCGGTGGGCAGTATGGTGTGCCGATCGTGTTCCGTGGACCAACAGGTAACGCAGGACAGCTAGGGGCTACACACTCTTCTAACTTTGAAAACTGGTTCGCAAATACGCCTGGCTTGAAGGTCGTTGTTCCTTCTAACCCTTATGATGCGAAAGGCCTACTGAAATCCTCTATTCGTGATAATGATCCTGTGATTTTTATGGAATCGGAGCTTATGTATGGGGATAAAGGCGAAGTACCTGAGGGCGAATACCTCCTTCCTATTGGCGTAGCCGACATCAAGCGCAAAGGGAAAGATGTTACGATCATTTCCTTCGGAAAAATGATGAAAGTGGCACTAGAGGCAGCTGAAGAACTGGCGAAAGATGGGATCGAAGCAGAAGTAATCGACCTCAGAACGGTACGTCCGATCGACTATAAAACCTGTTTAGACTCTGTTAAAAAGACAAACCGCTGCGTGGTGGTGGAAGAAGCGAACCCATTAGCGGCCATTTCTTCTGAACTCACCTATAACATCCAGCGCAATGCATTTGATTACCTGGATGCTCCAGTCATCCGAGTAAACTCTATGGACGTGCCCTTAAGTTACGCACCGACTTACATAGAGGCGACCATTCCAAATGTAAAAAGAACCATCGATGCTGTCAAGCAGGTGATGTATAAAAAATAATCCCTTTTAGAAAGAAAAAAAGACCCTTGCTTCCTGCATGGGTCTTTTTTTATGTCTTACTCATCGTCCAGCGCTGCTATCCGCACTTCTACCTTCCGATCAGCATCATTGGTACCGGACTGACGACCTCGGACGACCAAGCCACCCACTTCTTTTTCTATTTGCTCTGCCGGCACTTCAAACTGCTCGACCAACTGCTCTCGGATAAAAGCGATGCGATCTTCTATCAAGCGAATGTTATAAGAAATATTCCCGGTGTTATCGGCAAAACCCAGTAGACGCAAACCATATCCTGGACGCTCCTTCACGAAACGGGCGATTTCTTCTAGCTTTTGAATCTCTTCTTCGCTCGCCTGCCGCTGATTTACCCCAAAGAATACCTCCACTTTGCTATTCAACAAGCGTACTTCGGTACGGTCTAAGCTTGAAGGCTCACGAGAGGCACGTAAGCTGGCTAACTCCGCCTCGGTTTCAGCCAACCTTTTTTCTACCTCTGCCAAGGCTTTTTGTGTATCAGCTGCAGGCTGTGCTCCCTGCGTAAAACGAGGTGCAGCTACCTGCTCCGCCTCACCCACGGCGATCGAGGTCAGTTGCTCGAACTCCCTGCGTTCGCTCGCGTCTAGGATAGGAAATCGAAGCACACTTTCAGAAACGGTGTACAGCGCAAGCTGTTGTCGGCGCAGCACCTCCTGCTCATAAGCGGCGGCCTCTAGTCGCTCCTCTAACGTACGAGGTTCGGAACTCACCACATTTCGCGCTCCCACCGTAGTCGAAACACCCGCCGGCGGGGCACCAGCTCCGTTCGAAGTCGCTGAACCGACTGCCACACCTGCTGCTACACCTCCAGCAAAAGGCCACCAAGGGCTTGGAGACGCGGCCGCACCTGCGGAACCGCTGGTTGCAGCACCTTCAGCTGCTCCCGTACCAGCGGTGGCACGCACGGCACCCGCACGATTCAGCGTTCCCATCGCTTGCTGTTGCTGCTGGCGCTGGGTTTCTAATGCTTGGCGCTCTTCGCGCAAAGCACGGGATTCCCGATCCAGCTGATCCATCCTACGCTGCATACGCTCATCTTCTACATAGCGCTCACGCTCTACACGTTCCACACGCGTAGGCTCCTGTGTCTCATTACGGATGTAAAGGGTATCGATTCGACGCTGCAGTGCTTGCTGCTGTACGGAATCCGCACGCATACCTGAGGAGGAAAATTGCCTCCTGCGCTCCGCTGTTGTTCGCGCATCAGCACCTTCCTGCTCCGAAACAGCCGACTCCTGAGATGCTTCTTCTTGAGTGGACGCTTCCGCAGCCCCCCTTCGCGAGCGTCTGCTACGCTCTTCCTGCTGTTGCACAGCAGCACGATTCACCGTAGTATCCGAACTTGCTATCGGCATTAAAAGCGCCTCTTCTAAGCTGCGCGTGGTCTCCGAATCCCATCCAAAACCCTCACGCAGCATATAGCTTCCATTTCTTTTGCCAGTGCCCGGCGATCAACAGCCGCAGTCTCAGCTCTCGTGAGCGAGGAACGTCCCATTACGGGCGTTACAGGCCCCGCTGCCAAAGCACGTAAACTATCTATTTCTGCATCCAATCTAAGCTCTTCTTGCTCGAGGCGATATTGCGCATAGCGCAATTCCAGCACCCGATCCTCTGTAGCCTTCAGGCTGGAATCCCGCTCCTGTGCCACTAGCAGTGTGTCGCGACGCAACTGCTCCCGCTGGGTGCCAAACGTAGTCAGCAAAGCACTGTTCTGCGTGGCTTCCTGCTTATTTGCCAGCTTTTGACGCTCACGGCGATCGATTTCCTGCTGCCACATCAGGCGCTGCATCTGCTCATCCATCCGATCGAGCTGCGCGTAGTCAGGCGTCTCGATATAAAAGTGATTGACCACCCGCTCCTGCTGTCCACGAGCCGAAGCCATCTGCTCGAGAAGTTGCGCCCTTTCCAAAGAATCTGCCGCTGCTTTTTCCCGTTCACGTCGGGCTTGGGCTCTTTCGGCCTCATCACGCGCACGCTCGATATCCCCTCTTGCTTCCAGATAGGAGGGGCGAGGAGTGGAAAGCTTAGGGGCTCTGAAGTCATTGCGCTGCGCGCCAAAACTATATTTCAGCCCAATGCCATGAAACAGCACCCAGTCTTGGCGCAGATCGGGATCCCCACGGCGAGCACCCGGCTCGATGCCCGCCCCACCCGTACCTGGGGAAGCCAAGAAAGCTTCAAATTCGCTGGCGTAGCTCTCGCGGAATGTACCGCCTACACCATCCAGCTGATCTGAAAATGCACGCATAATATCGGTCTGGGCGAACAGCTCAAAGCGTGCATTCAGGCGGAAACGTACCCCTAAACCTGCATTCAGATAAAAGGCATAACCGTCATTCGGCACTTGTTCGGTCTGAAAATCAGCGAGCCTTGTTTCAAAAACGCGGTTTTGAACCAGGTTAGGATCGGAGAAATCGTAGGGATTACCCGCATCGTCTCGCATGTCCGTCCGTAAATCATACAGCATGAGGCCTGCACCGAGCGTGAAATAAGGGGCTATAAAGGCCCGCTCACTCAGTAGACGTCCATTATCCGAACGAAATACGACATTAAATCCTAAATCATAGGTATCGCTGCGAAAATTCAGCGCCCGATCGAAGTTCGGAGCATCTAACTGCAGGCTACCATCCGGGCGGACGAAGCGATCGTTCATCCCGAAACGGTACTGCCCATAATGAAGCTGCAGGCCTAAGCCAGGGATAGTGCCCGCTCTAAACTTACCCGAAAGGAGGGCCGGTCCGCATAATGGGCATTATAGGTGAGCAGGTGGCGCATGGCCTCCCCATCGAAAGGACCACTAAATCGCACCGGAGAAAGATCCCCATAATAGGTGCTAAAGCCACCCGAAAACCCCAGGCGCCAAGCGAAGTCGGCCTGCTGGGCGCTCGAAACGCGAGGAAGAAACAGAATCAGCAGACCTAATACAACATAGCTGCTTTTTCTCATCGCTTCTTCTGATTAAATCCTAACCATAAATTTAATTCCAAACTCAAGCCGACAAAGGGCTGCGCATACACATTCCCAGAGCCACCATTTTCCATATCGATCAGCACGGCTCCCGCATTAAAGCGCAGTACATTAAACGCTCGGTAACCGAGGCCTACATAGATCGGCAAATTCACGAAAGGCCCTGAAATCTGCATGCCTTCCGCCTCGAAATTCTGAACAAAAACCCCCGCAGAAAGGGAAGCATTTCCTAAAAACTTCGTAAACGTCGTATTACCAAGCGGCAAACTCAAGCCTACATAAGGACCATTAAAATATTGGGTGCTGCTCAGCGAGCGCCTCACGGCAAAAGCTCCATAACCCACATTCAGTGGCAGGCTGTTTTGCAGGCGCTCAGTAGGATAATTTCGGACGCTACGGATGTCCACTAAGGTCAGAAGACTCCGGCTGAGGTACTGCTCCAACTCATTTTCGACCAGATCGAACAGCTCCTCCATATAAGTAGCCGCATAGACGGCTTTGTCCTCATCCTTTTCCGTTCCACGCTCTGAACGAATGATATTAAAACGTGCCCTTCTGAGGCGGATTTTGTCTTTTTGTTCCAGCTTATGCTTCACCACATCCGAAAAACCCTGAAAATCGCGGTCTAAATAATGGCGATAATCCGTCAGGCCCTGCTCTACGATCGCATCCAGCTGCCGCATGATCACACGATCCGAACGAAAGGAACGAATCCCAGAAGCTGTCACCTCTAAATTGGCCTTCAGATAAGACCTTAGGTTTTCACTCAGCAGCCTTTTACCTCCTGCATGTCTTCTTCCGAGGCAAGCTCATAAAAGGCAAACTCGAAATCATAGCGCTCATTACTCTTTAATGGCTCCGACACGAATAGCTCATACTGATCCGTTCTGAAATCAAAGGCCGTTTTCCAGTTGTAGTACTGAGCGGTCGCTGTACGCCGATCACTAGGCTTGACCTTTACCTCCACGAAATGAATGTCCTTAGGCAAAGCACCTCGTATAAAAAATGCCTCCTCCGCAGGTAGCAGATTGCCTTCATTCAGGTCATTCTTGACCACATTAAAATTCACATTTGGGATTTGAGCGTGCAAAGTGGTGCTGACTAAAAAGATCGGCAGGGCCACACACAACAATTGGAAAATCTTCTTCATCTGATTTATTTTTCGTGAAAAAACGAATTACGTTAACAGAAATTAACAAATACCATTCCATTTCTGAGGGCAACCTCTAGTTCGAGGCGTCCACGAAGCAGAAAGGCTGGCTTTCTCACCTAACCCGTCCCTTAACAGAAAGTTCTTATTTATACCCGAAATGTTTACATACATCTTTCCCTCCATTGGCGCCGAGCGCCAAAAAAACGCCAAACAGGAGACCCATTTGGCGCTTTTTAATTACAATAAGTAAACTTGTCTAAACTGCAGAAAATGTATCTCCCGTCTTCACAGGCGGAAGACGCTCTAATTCTTCCATCGTAAACACACGCGAACGAATCAGAAAGCGTACCCCTAAAGGAATCTCTACTGAAAAACTACTTCCCCTCCCTGGCGTGACATCCAGAGTCAGCTGGGTATGTTTCCAGTATTCGAACTGGTCTGCACTCATAAAGAAATCGCAGCCATAAATCTCCTCTAACCACACATCGCTGCTGCCAATCTTAAAGTCGCCCTTCTCAAAGCACATCGGCGAGGAGCCATCGCAGCAGCCGCCACTCTGATGAAACATCAGTCCATCTGGATAGCGCTTACGCAGCGTATCGATCACCTCCATGGCGGCTTCTGTGATCAACACCCTGCGCAGGCGCGGCTCTTTTTCTTCCATCATCCTGTCTCAGGAAAAGGCCAGCGGCCTAGAAGAAGCCTAATTTATCCTTGCTGTAGGAAATCAGCATGTTTTTCGTCGCTCTGTAATGGTCAAGCATCATCAGGTGATTCTCTCTACCAAAACCGGACTTTTTATAGCCTCCAAAAGGAGCATGTGCCGGATATGCATGATAATTGTTGACCCATACACGACCTGCCTTGATGGCACGTGGCACAGTGTAAAGCTCATGTGCATCTCTGGACCAAAGCCCCGCTCCTAAGCCATACATGGTATCGTTGGCGATTTCGATCGCTTCTTCCACTGTCTTAAAGGTCGTTACCGAAGTTACAGGACCGAAAATCTCCTCTTGGAAGATACGCATCTTGTTATGCCCCTTAAAGATCGTCGGCTGGATATAATACCCCGTCTCTAATCCTGAGTTTAGGTTCATCGGACCACCGCCACACAGCACTTCCGCACCTTCCTGACGTCCGATGTCCAGGTAAGAAAGAATTTTTTCGTACTGATCGTTAGAAGCCTGCGCCCCCATCATCGTATCTTCTGCTAAAGGATGCCCCATTTTGATGGCTTTGGTACGCTCCACCACACGCTCCATGAATTTATCGTAGATGTCTTCATGCACGAGAATACGCGAAGGACAGGTACACACCTCCCCCTGGTTCAGTGCGAACATCACCGCACCCTCGATACACTTATCGAAGAAAGCATCATCCTCGTCCGCGATAGACTTCATGAAAATGTTTGGTGACTTACCTCCCAGCTCCATGGTTACAGGAACGAGGTTTTCAGACGCATACTGCATAATTAAACGCCCTGTAGTGGTCTCTCCCGTAAAGGACACCTTCGCCACGCGCGGGGAATTCGCTAAAGGCTTACCGGCCTCCGGCCCAAAGCCCGTTACTACGTTAATCACCCCAGGAGGAAGCACATCTGCTATCAGCTCCATCAGCACCATAATGCTGGTAGGCGTCTGCTCCGCCGGCTTTACTACTGTGGTACAACCTGCAGCCAGTGCGGGCGCGATTTTCCATGTAGCCATAAGTAGCGGGAAGTTCCAAGGGATAATTTGGCCCACCACACCTAATGGCTCTTTTAAAGCGATCGACACTGTATGCTCGTCATGCTCAGAAATCGTACTCTCATCCGCACGAATTACGCTGGCAAAATAACGGAAATGGTCGATGCATAAAGGCAAATCCGCTGCACGCGTTTCACGTAGCGCCTTGCCATTATCGATCGTCTCCACACGCGCCAGCATCTCTAAGTTGGCCTCCATAATATCGGCGATCTTATTTAACACGCGGCTACGTTCTGTAGGAGAGGTCTTAGACCAAGTCTTAAACGCCTCATGCGCCGCATCGAGTGCACGGTCGATATCCTCCTTGTTGCCGCGCGCAGCCTGAGAAAATGGCTTGCCATCTATAGGAGAAATATTGTCAAAATACTCCCCTCCAGCAGGAGCTACAAACTTACCCCCAATAAAATGATCGTAACGCGCTTTGATTTCCGGACGCTCCACCGGTGCCGTCTGTGATAATGTTTGTGTTGACATATGGATTCTTTGGTTATTTTGGTTTAGGTCAAATATCCCACATTATTCTTGTTAAAAATCCACCAAATCGATCATTGTATCCACCTGATCTGACATATGCCTTTTTTTCTTCCCCTTCGGCCTCACCGGGCCAAAAAAAAAACGCGACACCGGCCCGCTACTTCGCCGAAAAGGCCTTTTTCGCCACAGGAAGCGGCTAAGCCTAAAATCACCACAAGATAAGCGGCTAAAAACTTGATTTTTCGAAATAAAAACATTAAAATTAGTGGATTATATAGTAACCCAAAATACCCTTTTATGCAGCATGAATTCATCGCCGGAGTTCCTTGGAGAAACGAGCGTGACCTAAAAACGCTGGTTGAAAACCGCACGACTTTCACCCTAAATGATTGTGAATTAAATATATTCGAGACCTATAAAGAGGCGAAAGCCGTCAACTTGGTCTTCGGAGATCTCGTGCTCACTACCATGCTGAAAGGCAAAAAAGTCATGCATCTTTTCGACAAACCCGGCTTCGACTATGTTCCGGGAGAGTCGGTCATCGTCCCCCCAAATGAGGTCATGAAAATCGACTTCCCCGAAGCCGCCATCGATAGCCCCACACAGTGCATCGCCCTTTCGATCTCGAAAGAAATGATCGAAAACACCTTCCACATGCTAAATGAACGCTATCCCGAAAAAATGCTGACCCAAGACTGGGGGCTCGACCTCTCCTATTTTCACCTTAGTAATAATCAGGAGCTCAGCGAAATCATCAACCGCTTCATCCGCATCGGGGTAAAGGAGCGCTCAAAAGAAAAAGACCTTATCGCTAACCTGGCTCTTAAAGAGCTCCTCATTCGCCTCACCCAAACGCAGGCGCGCGAAATGCTGGAGATAACCTATAAGTCCCAAAGCAGCTCGAACCGCCTGGCCTTTATCCTCAGCTATATCCGCGAAAACATCCGCGAAAAACTGACCGTGGAGGAACTGAGCGAAAAAGCCTGCATGAGCACCGCCCATTTTTCCCGCTGCTTTAAACAGGAATTGGGGCTAAGCCCCAAAGAATTCATCCTAAAAGAACGCCTGAAATTAGCAAAAAACCTACTTAAGCTCGGTCAGCATCAAATTCAAGAAGTAGGCTTTATGTCTGGATTCCAAAACATCACCTACTTTATCCGTGCCTTTAAAAATGAATTTGGTCTCACACCCAAGCTGTATCAGCAACGACATACGGCAAGGCTGCTCGAAAACGATTGAAAATCAAAGGGAGCAGGATTTTTTTTTACAATTAATTACAAGCAAATTAGGTCGTTTGAGCAATTTTGTATAAGTTTAGAAAATTTTGGTAGCGTAAAAAGGACAGAAGTAAAACATTTACCAAAGTTTATATGGCTGAAGTCAGTTACAAATAAACCCACCTCAGGAGTCTTTTACGAAAGACTCCTTTTTTTTGGCTAAAAATTAAACCTGTTTTCGAAGCTTTTACATGAAAATCACTAAAACAGGTTAAAATTTAAACCAAATATTTTACTGCCCGCAAATAAAAAGAAAGGGTCACTTCTTTTTTGAGGGTTTTTCGGCACAGGATCATGCCCTGAAGTACCCCATGGATGGCAGCGAGCGATACGCTTAAGCCCCAGCCAAGTCCCACGAAAGGCCCCCACTCCTCTACTGCGCCCAACATATAATGCGAACAGGTAGGGCTATGCCGACAGTTAGGCCCCAGCACGGGGGAAATAAACCACTGATAGATTTTTACAGGCACTATGATGAGGTACTTGATCATTTACTCCGCTAACGCTTGGTCTAACATCCGCTGCATGGCCAGGCGCTCTAGGCCTTTGCCGATAAAAACGAGGGCACTTTGACGCGGCAGCGTCTCTGGCCAAGGCCCCATATCCACGAAGGTCAGCTTTTTCCCCGTGGACTGCAGGAGCCAGCGATGGGGCTGCCCCTGAATATCGACGAAACCCTTCACGCGATACAGCTGCGCATAACTCACAAAAAGCCGCATGCTCAGTACCGCGCTCAGCTTATCCCGATCGAAAGGCTGTTTAAAACCGAAAACCATGCTTTTCAAGCCCGGCGTGTGGGTTTCCTCCTCCGCTAAAGGCTGCAGGAGCAGACGCTCACGGGAGACTTCCTGTGTGAGAAACGTGTCGGGAACTTGCCCGTACCGGGCAAAAACATAAGAGGCAATCGGATTAATCCGCGCGAGCTGCTGCTGTACCTCCACCAAGTAATCCGGATGCACGGCGTCGCATTTATTGATAATAATACCATCAGCAGCGACTAACTGCCGCCCCGCCTCGACGGTTTCTTCTAAGCGATCTGCCACGTTCTCCGCATCAGCCAGCGCAATAATTTTTTCCAGATGGAAGTACTGCAGCACATCTTCCCGCTTGAAAATCGCACCCACCGTACCAGGATCCGCCACCCCAGAGGCCTCGATCACCAAGATATCCGGACGATTTTCAGGCTTGATCAGCTCGGCTAAGACCTCGATCAACTCATGGTCTAGGCTACAGCAGATACAGCCATTCGCGAGTTCATACACCTGATTAACGGCGGCACTTACTAAGGCGCCATCGATGGAGGTACTGCCGAACTCGTTCTCGATGACCACTACCCGCTTCCCCTCCCAGCGCTGCAAAAGCGTGTTCAGGAAAGTGGTTTTGCCACTCCCTAAAAAGCCGGTGAGTAGGTAAACAGGTATGCGCGGTAAAGGAGCTGCTGGATTCATAGAAGTGATTACTTGCAAATTTGTTGCAAAAATAAGAAAAAAACCGCCCTTATCCTATGCTTACAAGACGGAAATCGGTCTGCGGGCTTCATCCACGGCCACGAAGGTGAAGTTTCCGCGTATCGCCCGCTCCCTTTTCTCCGAGTACATCTCCTCGACGTAGATGCTCACCTCGATTTCCAGGCTGGTGCGTCCCACACGAATCACCTCCCCTACCAGCTCGATGATCGTGCCTGCTGGGATGGCATGGTTGAAATCGATTTTGCCCGTGGAAACCGTCACCACCTTCTTCCTACAGAAGCGCGTGGCCGCGATAAAGGCCACCTCATCCATCAGCTGCAGGGCGTTACCGCCGAAAAGCGTGTCGTAATGATTGGTCGTATTCGGGAAAACCGCCTTAAATAAAGACGTGCGAGCGGCAGTCTTGCGCTCTTCAAGTGTCGGTGCTGTGTTCATTTTGTGTAGGGACAGTGCCGGCAGCCATTGGTACAGCAGTACCCGCGAAGCAAGTGATACTTCTCCGTGAAAACCATGTAAGGTCCTTCGAAATAATAATGCTCGCCTTCTTTTAAGGCAGCGCGCGGGGGAAGCTTCGTCCCTTTTGTCTTCGGCATATTCCGTATGGATTAATGTCTGAAAAAAACCCAAACAGGAGACCATAAGCCAGAGACGACAGTTGTCCACACCCCTACAGGCAGGCACAAGCATCCTCCCCGACAAATTCCTCCGATTTTAGGGTGGCACGAACAGGCAGGTCTCCTGGCTCCTTCCGCTTTTATGGCCTTCCCATCCATATCGGGACAGTGGCATCTGCATAAAAGCCTTTTTGAAAGTTACAGTTTCGGGGAAAGCTCCGGATTCGCACCGGATTCCCTTTTCATTTTCCGAAAGGAAAAACCTAAACGTGTACACAAAGATACACTTATAAGCCAATAAATCCCCCGCTTGGTTCCCGGACTTTGCCCAAGGGGAAAAAAAAAGAAAAGCGCTAAGCCCAAGTGCTCATCGGCTAAACCGTATAAACGAAAAAAACCCCGACAGTGCCGGGGTCTTTTCGCATCACCTAAATAATCAAAAAATACGTGCTTATCGGCCACCTTCGCCACCACCGCCCACAGCACCTTCACTGCTGCTGCTGCCGGACTTTAAATCATCATTCGTCACCCCTCGACGCTTACGGCGTGAAGGCCCTTCGGTGCTCAACTTCCCAATGCGGTAAGAAAAGTTGATCTTAAAGTTCATATTACGCAGCCCTACGGTGGAGTTTTGCATGATCGTGGGCGTGCGCAGCTCATTTCGGATAATAAACTCCGAAGTGAAGAAGTTCTCCGCCCCGAATCCGATGCTTCCGCGGCGCTCATTAAACTGCTTGTTCAAGTTTAATCCGTATACGCCGAAACCACCGGCTGTTCCCTGCAGCTGTACCTGACGTCCGCGTGCAAAGGTAAATAGCTGAATCTGCCAGTCTTTCGGCAGGGTATAATTACCGAATAAGCGTCCGCTAAACACCCAGCCTGTGTTCGAAGCCGCAAATAGCGGGTCCTCCAAGCCATTATCCAGCATGGCATAGTAACCTTCAACACTTCCGTTCAAGCTGAATTTTCCAGACACCTGAATGTTACTGAAAATACTTAAACCGACGGCCTGCTCATTTCCGATATTTTCGAAAGTCGTGAAGATGATGTCGTCCGCCAGCGTGGTACGCACCGCCTGAATGGAACCCGTCGTGCTGCGGTAAAACGAAGAGAAGTTCAGAGAGCTGCCTTTAATGAACGTGCTGTAGCCGAGCTCAAAATTATCCGTCAATTCGGGATCCAGAAGTGGGTTCCCCTGAGAAATCTGCAGCGGGTTCGCATCGTCAATGTTCGGATTCAGGAAGTTTAGGGAAGGACGCTGGATGCGGCGGTTATAAGCTGCCTTAATCATATTGCCATTTTTTAACCTACGACCAATGTTCACTGAAGGCACAAAGGTCCCATAAGAAGGAATGTCTGCCTCCAACTCGGAATTCCGGAAATCTGCAGAAATCGTCGTGTACTCATAGCGCAAGCCTGCCTTCAAGGTGTAGTTAGTTAAAAAGGCCGTGGTGTAAGAGGCATAGGCCGCAGTCACGTTTTGATCATAGCGCAGCTCATTATTAAAATTAATGCCCTCGATCGGCTCAAATGGCCCCTCTCCCACAGAACGGAAGCGCTGGAAGTCCGAGGTCACCCGGCGCAGAATATTTTTCGCCCCATACTCTAAGATTTGCCCGGACTTTTTGCCCAGCGGGCTTACATAATCGAGCTGCACCGTAAATTCCTCGTTAATGCCCGAATTCTCGTTTTTTACGCGGCTCACGATATCGGTTAGCGTGCCGTTATACAGGGCCTGCACAAAATCATTTGTTCGATTATTCCGGCTGTAAAGACCGGAAATACTGAATTCCTTCTGCGGTTTTTCGAAGGTCTTCGTGTAGTTATAATTCACATCGATGTTATTCGATAAGTTATCCGTGCGCACATCTTGCACGATGCTGTTCTGAAGCATGTCCTCTAAAAAAGTATCCGAGCGCAGGCCATCCTGGAAGCTGCGGAAATCCCGCACACCGAAGCTGACCGAAGCCGTCATAAAGTTGTACTTGTCGATATCATAATCCCAGCCTAGATTATAGCGCCCGAATAGTCGGCTATTCCGCGTATCCGCCTGCTGCCGAATGGTGGCTGTCTCATTTCCTTCCGCATCACGCAGCATCTGTGTGTTGTCGAAGCTGCCTAGGATATTATAGCCTGCACGGCCAAAGCCACCCAGCGTCCAACTCATTTTGCCCCGCTTTAAACTGGCATTAACGCCCAAGTTGGAGCCCCGAAGACCAGCACTGGAGTTCACGTTCAGAGAAGCCCCCTGCAAGTTGTTTTTCTTCGTAATAATATTAATCACCCCACCAGTACCCTCAGCGTCGTATTTGGCCGAAGGCGACGTAATCACCTCCACCGTTTTAATTTCCTCTGCCGGAATCTGCTTGAGCGCCTCTGCGATATTCGTGGCCACGATCGCCGACTGCCTGCCATTAATCAAAACCAGGATATTTCCGCTCCCGCGCATGGAGACATTTCCATCTAAATCTACCGATAACATCGCACGCGACGTAAAACATCGGTAGCATCCCCACCGACGGTCGTCTTATCATTTTCCGCATTAAAAATGGTGCGGTCCACGCGCTCTTCGATCAGATTTCGCTGTCCCTGCACCACGACCTCATCCAGCTTCACCGCATCCTCTTGCAAGGCCAGCACCCCGAGGTTGACCTCCGGATTATCCGGCCCAACTAAAATTTCGCCCGAATTATACGTCTCATAGCCCAAGAGGCTTACCTGCACCGTATAGGCCCCTGCACGCACCCCGCTGATGATAAATTTTCCATCCAAATCCGCCACCGCACCGGCGATGGACTGCCCATCCTCCTTGCGGATTAGCGCTGCTGAAGCATAAGGAACCCCTTCTCCAGAGCCCCCCTCGGTGATGACCCCCGAAATGGTGTAGCTGGCACGGGAAGCGGCGCTACTCTGCTGTCCTGCCCCTTGGGCAAATAATCCCGCAGGCAAGCAAATCGCTGCCATAAAAAAGTAAAAGAAAATCTTTATAAACGAATGATAGTTGGGTCTTTGATTCATAGGAAGTAATTTTCGTCTCGAAGCATTAACACAAAGCTGAGGGATAAGTTGCGCTTTAAAAAATGAAGTAGACTGTTCGCCGTATTTAGCCGACGAATCCCTCCTTTTAGCAGACTAAATCCGCCCCTTGCGCGTCCTTGCGTCTTAAAGCCAAAAATGACCTATTCTGCCGATAGAAAAGCCGCGCTCAGCGATATTTTTGGGTTTTGCCGATGGAAAGTGTTTTATTTGTTGCCTATCGAAAAGGGCATTTCGGCCTTGGGCTCAGAAAGCCCTAAAAAAGGTTCCTTTGCGCCAGCGTCCCTCCCACGAAAACACCGCTATGGAAAGTTCCCTATCCGTTCCTACCCAAAAAAGCCGCCTGGTAAGTCTGCTCATCCATGTGCTGGGCTGGGCGTCCTTTGGTTTCGTGCTCTTCTTAGTTACGCCGCTCTCCTGGAAAGTGGAGCTACCTGATGCTTTCTGGGGCAAGCAGGCCTTTATCCTTCTGCTCCTGGTACTGGCCTTCTATTTTAATATGCTGTACCTGGTGCCCAAGCTGCTGTTTAGTAAGCATAACTACCTCTTTTTACTCCTCATCCTACTGGCAGGGGCTGGCTACCTAGGCTTGCTGCTCATTTACGATGACTGGGTGGACATGCAGCGGCAGATGCACGAGGCCTTCCGACCGGATGTGCCCTACACCCCGAAGCCACGGAATCTGTTTTACTTTATGAACAACCTGTGGATTTTCTTTTTGGCCGTAGGCACCAGTACCGCCGTAGCTGCCGTCCAAAAGTGGCAAAGCGACGAGCGTCAGCGCCGTGCCATGGAGCGGGAACGGGTGAATTCAGAGTTGAGTTACCTCAAAGCCCAGATCAATCCGCACTTCTTTTTCAACACCTTAAATAATATCTATGCCCTCACCAATATCGAGGTGGATCGGGCCAAGCAGGCGCTGCTCAAGCTCAGCCGCATGATGCGTTACGTGCTGTACGAGACCCAAAAGGATTTGACACCGCTGCAGAAGGAGATCGATTTCCTGCATGATTACATCGAGCTGATGCAGCTGCGCCTCACCGACAGCGTCACCGTGGAAATGGACATCACCCCGCTGGATCGGCATGCAACCATCGCGCCGATGCTGCTGCTTCCGCTGGTGGAAAACTGCTTTAAGCATGGCATCTCCACGAAGGAGCCCTGCACCATACGCATCAGCCTGGCACTCACGGAGGAGTCCCTTACGCTGCGGACCCAAAACCAGATTTTCACCGCCAACAAGGACACGCCTGAAGGCAAAGCCAGTGGCATCGGCATCGCCAATACCCGCCGCCGCCTGGAGCTCCTGTACCCCGATCGGTATAAGTTGACCCAGGAAACGCGGGAGGAGACCCAAACCTTTATCGCCACCCTAAGTCTGAAACTCTCATGAACATCTCCTGCTTGATCATCGACGACGAGCCTTTGGCCATCGGCCTGCTCGAAAGCTTCGTTCGTCAGACCAACTTTTTAAGCCTGAAGAAGACCTTTTCAAACGCGGTGGAGGCCCTCACCTACCTGAATCAGGAGGCGGTGGATCTGGTCTTCTTAGACATTCAGATGCCCGAGCTGAGCGGGATGGAACTGGCCCGGCTGCTGGATGCGAAGCCTACCGGCCAAAAGCCCAAAATTATCTTCACCACGGCCTATAATGAATTTGCGGTGGAAGGCTATAAGGTGGAAGCCATCGACTACCTCTTGAAGCCCTTCAGCTACGAGGAATTTCATCGCGCGGCAGGGAAGGTATACCAGTATTTCGAGGAGCGGGAGGCGGCCGCTGCGCAGGCCAAAGGTGCCGCTGCTGTGCCCGCATCTCCGGATTATATCTTCCTGAAAGTGGAGTATCAGGTCCTAAAGGTCAACAAATCCTCTATCACTCATATCGAGGCCTATAAGGATTATGTAAAAGTACATCTAAAGGAAAAAGCCGCCCAATATTGTCCTTGACCAGCATGAAAAACATGGAGGATTTACTCTGTCAGGATAATTTTATGCGCATCCATCGCTCCACCATTTTAAATTTAGACCATATCGATGCGGTCTCGAAGAATACCGTGCATGTGGGCGAGCACCGCCTCCCTGTGTCCGATCTCTACAAAGAAGCTTTTATGGATTTCCTGACAAAGTGGATGGGTTAGTCGAACAAAAAGGGCACTTTTCCCGTATAAGTAGTATATAAATTTTGTAACCTATACCACAGGTTTTAAACCCTTTTTATCACCTTATATTCGCTTCGCACATGGAAAAGACTCATGCGTACTTCTTGGAGAAGGCGATCGCCCTGTCGAAAACCGGCATGGAAGCCGGTAAGGGAGGCCCTTTCGGATGTGTCATCGTAAAGGATGGGGAGATCATCGGCGAGGGATCGAATTCGGTTCTCGACCAGCTCGACCCCACAGCCCATGCAGAGGTGGTGGCCATCCGTGCCGCCTGCAGGCATCTCCAAAGCTTCCAACTGGAAGGCTGTACCCTGTACACCTCCTGTGAGCCCTGCCCGATGTGCCTCGGCGCTATTTACTGGGCCCGCCCGGAAGCCGTGTACTACGCGAATACGAAAGCGGATGCAGCAGCCATCGGGTTCGACGATCAGTTTATCTATGAGGAGCTGGATAAACCGCATGAAGGTCGAAAAATCCCATTTAAGCGTTTAGCTTTGCCGCAGGCAGGAGAAGCCTTCCGTGCCTGGGCAGAAAAAGAAGATAAAAAAGTATATTAAATAACCATAAAAATGAAAACGACCATTTTAAGTGTAGGAGTATCTGTAGTTTTGCTTTTCGCCTGCGGCAAAGAAATGTCCGTAGAAGAGCGTTTCGTGTATGAAGGAAACAAAATAGTCGATGTAGAAACCGGCGATGAATATGTCATGGTGGATAATGAAGAGGTTTTCGTCGTCACCCATGAGGATGGTACGAAAGAAGAAATCCCCGTGACGGAAACACCTTTTTACGAGTCCGTGCTCACAGATGACTATATCAATGCCTGGAAAGAAGACCTCGCCAAGCAGGAGGAAGCCCTTCTGACGGAGAAGAAAAATATGTTGCGCGCCGCACGTGCTGAGCGCTACGCCCAGTACGACGATGATGCCCTCCTGAAGGCCTTCCAGAAAGCACATAAGGAGGAGGCTGACCTGAGCAGGCAGTTAGACCTCATGGGAGAGCTGATAGCCCGTGGCGTAGTTTCTGAAGACGAGGCCCCTGAGCTTTTAGAGATCGAAGAGCCGATTTTGGATTTTGATATCGAGCTGGAAGAGCCGGTGGAGGATCCCGTATAAAAAATGCATGAATTTCTTGTAAACAGCTTTTGGCCTAGGGCCAAAGTGTTATAAACGCATCGATAAAGGATAAGAAGGACCTTCTTATCCTTTTTTTATGTCCGAAAAAAGTACGATTTCTCAAAACAAAAACCTGAAGGTGACCTTTGTCACAAGAAAAGCAAATGAAAACTGGGATATTTAGGAAATTAAGTACAATTAAATAACCCAGAAACCATGAAGCATGCACAAGTTCTTATCATCGGTGGTGGTACTGCCGGTATAACCGTAGCCGCACAGCTTAAACAAAAGGACAAAAATCTCCAGATCGCTATCTTGGAGCCTTCGTCCAAGCATTATTATCAACCTGCATGGACTTTAGTCGGTGCTGGAGCCTTCGACTTTAAAGCCACAGAGCGCGAGACAGCTGCTTACATCCCCAAAGGGGTGACGTGGATTCAAGATAAAGCCACTACCATTCATCCTGAAAAAAATACCGTCGTAACCGACGCTTCTGGCGACCTGACGTATGACTATCTCGTGGTAGCTCCCGGTCTGGTGATGGCGCCTGAACTGCTACCTGGGCTCACAGAGGCCCTCGGGAAAGACGTGGTCTGTTCGAACTATACGGACCCTGAGCACTCTTGGGAAGTAATCCGCAAGTTTAAAGGCGGCAATGCTGTCTTCACCCAGCCCACCACACCGATAAAATGCGGTGGCGCTCCCCAGAAAATCATGTACCTCGCCGAGGAGCATTTCCGAAAGGCAGGTATCCGAAATAAAACGAATGTGGTATTTGCCACACCAGGATCAGTGATATTCGGCGTAAAGGACTTTGCCCGCACACTGAATAAAATTATTCTAGAACGGGATATCATCCTGAAAACCTTCTATGCACCCACCAAGATAGATGGACCTAACCGAGAAATCTATTTCCGCTATGCACAGCCCGGTGACAACAACTGCGTACTTACGGAGGATAACCGCATCGGAGAAAATATCATCGGAGACTCGGAGATCAAGCTTTCTTTCGATATGCTTCACTTAGCACCGCCCCAGCAGGCGCCAGAATTCGTGCGTAAATCTCAGGTTTCCGCGCAGGATGGCCCAAGTAAAGGGTGGATCGATGTGAATATCAATACCCTGCAGCATGCTCGCTTTGCGAATATCTTCTCCCTGGGAGATGTAGCAGCCTTGCCTACGGCAAAAACAGGTGCTGCCATTCGGAAGCAGGCGCCTGTGGTGGTGGAAAACTTACTGCAGCTCATCAAAACCGAGAAAATGGGGACTGCCAGCTATGAAGGCTACTCTTCTTGTCCACTGGTGACCGGCTACAGTAAAATGGTCCTGGCGGAGTTCAAGTATGATAATGTGCGGGACTCTGATCCTCTTATCTCGAAATTCGTTGACACGACGAAGGAGCAGTACAGCATGTGGCTCCTGAAAAAATATGGCCTCCCCTTCATGTATTGGAACATGATGCTTCGTGGGAAAGCCTAAAACATGAATTGATTCTTGTAAACCGGGGAATCCCGTTTTCATGAAACGGGATTCCCTCCACCAAAATGGAAATAACTTCTGTCCTATACATTACGTTACCCGTTACGAAGTCTTTTATCGGTAAGTTCCGGCACTACAACCAGCCAAAACATCAATTAACCACACGGCTTGCGCGTGAAGACTTTTCCCCGCTTTTTTTAAGGCGGGGATTTTTTTACCCCTAGATCCCACATTAGAACTTGGCTTCGATCTTTTTAATCAAGGCCTCGCGCTCGGGGCTTGGGATGAGCAGATGCGCCTCTCGTGCGAGATTCCAAGCATTTTCAAAATCTTTACGTGCATAGGCAGCTTCCGCCTCCTCCGTAAGTCGATGTACACGCAGGCGCAGCTCACGCGGATAACGCGACTCTTCCTCCTTATCGCTCGGGACTAGCTCCACACGAAGGCCCTCGACGAAGTCTCCATCCGCCAACGCCCGAATCGTAAAGACTGCGTTAGAGTTGGCCTCATCGAAAACCCGCATCATGTAGGCCAGCTGCTGCTCATCTGGGCGCAGTCGATAGGTTCCTGGGCGCAGGTTATAGGTATAAAAAGTGCCATCGGAGAAGGTCTTTAGCGTTTCTGTTAGCTCCCAGCGCAACCCGATTTCTTCATCTTCGACCGCGCGCTCCACCTTCAGGCGCATTCCCCCTTTTCCTTGTAAAGTACCCCGCTCTTCATTTAGCAAGACCCCTTCGATCACCCCCGTCCGGTAGAGCGGAATATCGATGAGCTGTATATGATTCGGCGGTGCGATAAAAGCAAATCCATCTTGCAGCGCCGCCAGTGTCGGATCTGAAAAAAACTTTTGATCCAGCGTCACCTGATACTTCCAGTAGCTTTGCAGCTGGGTGACACGCAGGATCCCGTCCTTGCCCAGCGCCGCATTAGCGGAAAGATCTAAGCGAATACCCTTAGCAGGCACCAGCTCCTCCCCTTCATCGTAAACGCCATTTTCATTGTCATCGATAAACATGCGGAAGGCCGCACCCGAAAGACCGATTTGTTCACGATTCGTGAAAAAAGGCTGCCTGTTACTCGGATCATAGGCCACAGAACCAAACACACTGGTAGAAGTGGCCACCTGCTTGCCACGGACGGTACTCTGGTTGATAAAACGCAGCGGTGTAAAATCATAGAAGAAACTCAGTTGCCAGAGGTTTGTGCCAGAAGCCACCTGCCGGTCATAATTGAGGTTCAGGCGAGCCCGCTTGAAAAGCGTCTGAGAAAGGGAAGCGCTCACATTCAGCGGCGTCCTATCGTCTACGCTGTAAATGATTTGTCCCCGAAGAAACATGCCTCGCACGAAAACAGGGAAGCCCGGAAGACGGGGCAGCGTATAGGTCAGGGAGGAGTTGATCAAATGCCGCGACATCCTACCGCCTGTTTCCATGCCCAGCCCGATGCCTCGATAGCCGACACGCCCGATGACCCGGCCCACACGGCTATTAAAATCAGCATTAATCCCTGTGGCATGATCCCCTAAAGGACGCCAGAAACGATTCGCTCCTAAGCGAATGCCCGACTGCTGCTTGCCAATTAAAAACGGATAAAAACCATTTACATTGGACTCGCGCAGGAGTCCGCCCGGATTAAACATCGACTGCCATCGTACTCGGTAAACTGAAAATTGATGCTGGCATTCGAGGCGTAAAACACCGAAGCAGCCGCCTGATACAAGCGCCCCGGCTGCACGTCCACATTCAGCAAGTACTGATCGAGAATCCGCGCCGAAAAGCCCGCATAGGGATTCATTTGTTGGCCTAAAGTATCCAGATTAGCCTCTGTCCCCACCCGAAACGTCAGGTGATCCCGCACCCCATAGGAAAGCACTGAGCTAAACCCGAGGCGATCGGTAAAGGCTAAGGTCTGTGGATCCTGGAGAAAGCCGCTTTGCACATTATAGGACAGGAAGCCTTTCGGCAAAAAGTTAAAGGGAATCTGAATCTGCCGCTCTTCGGTGAACACCTCCCCCTGTGGCGTAAAGAACCGCAGCAGCACGCGCACGGAACCGTAGGTCAGCGGCATGTCAAATTTAAAATACCCATCCTCCTGGGCGCGCTCGAAAGCGATGAGCTGCCCATTCACAAATAGCTCCACCTCAGCATCAGGCTCAGTAAAGCCATCGACCAGGTAGGTCCCAAAATTAAGTCGTGGAATAACTGGATCATTGGAAACCGAGAATCCCAGTAACTGCGCGGACGTAATACCAGTAGTCGGAATAATTCCCAGGCTGGCCGTGGCGATTTCCACATTATCATCGGGGCGCATGCCGCCTTCGAACACATAGCGCCAGCGGGCCTGCTGCAGAAAGCCCCGCATGCCCTGATCGCCCTGAAAGCCAGAAGCCCCCAGAAGGACATCGCCACCTAAAAGCTCCGCCCCAAAACCCAGGCGTGCAAAATTCAAGAAACCATCTGTACTGATGGTGGAGACGACCTGATAATCCACCATTCCCCCACGAAAACCATCACGGCGTAAGGGGTGGGTCAGGGCATATTCCTCCTTTTTCTTTTGCCCCAGCTGCCCCAGCCTGCGGTCCCGCTCCGCATCACGCTGCCGCTTCTGAAGCACGGGTAGCGCGCGCTGTGCATTCAGGGAAAGCTGTAAGCTGAGTGGATTCACGGTAAACACCAAGCCAAAATGCTGCTCAAAGCGCGCTGGATTCAGGTAAAAGTCCGTTTCTCCCATGAATACTTCCGCAGCTTCGAGCGCATGGGTCTGCCCCTCCACCCAGATCGTCTGGCCGACAGGGTCTATCCTCCACGTGGGCTCCCACTGCTCGAATCCCCCCTGAATACCGAAGCCTTCCGGCATGCGCTCATAGTAAAAACCGAGGAGATTAAACAGTTCACCCACCGGCAGGAGCACCCGCTCCCCCTTAAATTGGGCGGAGATGTAATAACTCCCTACCCCAGGATAGGTAAACACGAGCAGCGTCTCCTCATAGCTGTCTGTTTGGATACGCTGGCTTGCGCCAAAGGGGAAAAAAGCAGGCCTAAAGTGGCGTGGAGTACAAACAAGACTAGTCCAAAAAAATACTTTTTGGACTTATTCGAGTAATAAATATTACTTTTTAAGTATTTATAGAATAAATACAAGGGAGTCTTGTCAAGAAAAAAGAGGGGAATTCGCGAGGAATTAGCTTAGCGCAGCTGCACCTGATCTTCTAAAACGAGCGGTTGTGCCAGTTGCACGATATTCCGTCGTTCCATGTCAGAGCGCTGCGACTCGAGTTGCACCACTACACGATAGCGCGCACTGCGGCTAAGGGATAGGGTTTCCGGAAGGCTGATGCTGACATTTCGGGTACCGGAGAAATAGAGCGCCTGGGTAGATGCGAACTCATGGAGTAGCGCATCCGAGGCATCCCGTAGCTGCACCTTCATGGAACCTAAAAAAGGCGCCGGACCCTCCACTTGGAAGGACTGCCGCAGTTTTAGTCTCCGCGCCTCCACATCCAGTTCTACAGCCTCATTTTCGACTGTTAGTTGGATTTCAGGGTTTCCACGCTTGTAAAAAACGGGAATAACCTGATCGAAGCGGAAGGAAAGTCGGGTCACGATTTCTTCTGTAGCTTGTTCACCCACTTCGGCTGCCTGAGGGACGGAGGAAACCTTCACACGGGTAAAGTAGAGTCCATCTCCTGTGCTGGCGGGAGGGCGAGCCATCACGCGTACGGTTTGCTGCTGGCGTGGGGGATAACCAATGCGCGGGGAAATGCCCGCACATTGTTATCCAAAGCCAATACCTGATTTGTCGCCTCTTCGTACCGCATGCGCATCTCTCCATTTTCATCGTAGTACGGATATCCGAACTGAAAGGAAACGGTCACCTCCATCGGCTCATCTGCCGTATTCGAGAGAAACAAGCTCCCCACACCACTCTGATCTAAGAAAACAGAGGTCGGGGCTATGGAGATTTGGGCAAGGGTTTCATTAGACAGAAGATGCCCTAGTAAAAAGAAGATTAGACAAAATCTGGAAAATAATTTGACCATCTCAGGGCCTTAATTATAATCTGCTGTCAATGTTATAGTACCTTCGTATCTTCCTACAGGAGCACCCACGGGCACTTCAATGGTTGCACCTATTCTCACCCAAAATCCAGGTGCATTGTCTGGACCTATTTGCGAATCCTCGAGATTTATTACAGTACTTGGCCCTGGTGTAAAAGTAGAACCGCCACCTTCAACTGCATCCACAGGAGCATCACCACCCAAGACTACTCCACTAAAAAGGCCTGCAGTAAAGGTATTTATATCGATGAATTCAGTTCCTGGCCCATCTATGATTAGAGATCCTGGCAGATCAAAAGATAAATTTATTTGTGTGTCTGGAGAAGCACGTACCCCGAAAGCACCAGACGTAACACCATCATTAGAGGCAACAAAGGAGCCCAATGAGGTAGCGGGACCGTCGACCGGCACAGTTTTTACTTCACCAGCTAAAACAATTCCAAAGTCAAGATTTCTCTCAAAACCTGGCCCACCTACTTCCAACTGGTCTAAAACTCTAGCTATACCAAGAATTTGGCTTTGATTAGTCTGCGCCCTAGCGCCGAATGAGAGCAAACTTGCTGCTACAGCAAGAATCGCGAATGTAAAGATCGTTTTCATATGGTTCATTTAAATACATTGCAATATACTCGCTTCCTCCCAATTCTGTTACCCCCCTCCTTCAACTAATGCAACAATAGTCAAAAAATGTAACCTAATGACTGACTTTTGTCAGGATTATGCCGATTTTTGTTACCGAAAAAAATAATAGAAATAGAACGAATCAAATATTTTTTTTTTACCTAAAAGTACTTGCGAAAATTCGCTGAGAAATTTTCCAAACCACTCAAATAACCGAACCCCCATACATCCAAAAAAATCAAGGAATTTCGATAAGCACCCGCGCAGCGCGGCCGTAAGGAAGTCCAATAAATGCAAAAAAAGAAAAACGCTCGGGAAGCCGATCGCGAAGTAAAAGAGGGCCTGCATCCAAGCGTAAAAGTTGAGGTCCCTCATCCAAAACCAGCGCCTCCGCCGTGTCAAAAGAGCCGGAAGGCAAAAAGCGTACAGGGTGCTGATAGCCTGCCTCTTCTGTCCCCTCCCCATACTCCACTAGCAGCAGAACATCGATGTTTTCCTGCGCCAACACCCGGTACCAAGCGTACTCTCCCGCCGCGATGGCGGGGTTGCCCGAAAGCTCAGGGCTGTACTGCAGCAGCAAGGAGGCGGGCAACTCGATCTCCACATTGACCCACTGTGCCGGCACAAAATGGCTGCCAGCAAAATCCTAGTAAGAGACAAATCAAAGCATGTTTCATGGCGTACTGTCTAAAGTAAAGGTCACTTGAACGTTTCCCGTGTAGGTCCCTGCGGAGACATTGCCCACAGGGCCCACCTCCCCGTAAAAGAACAGATAAATCAAAGTCCTCGGCCGTGTAAAACCGCCGTGTAAAGGAGTAGGGGGCGGACCTGGGGCTCCTGAGCTGCGCCGACGGGCAGGAAACGTGAAGACCTGCGTCCCCTGAGGGAGCTCCTGTGCCCCTGAGCGGGCCAGTTCAATCTCCCCACTCGGCACCCCTAAGTTGTTATACGCCACACGCAAGCGGAAGGGCAACTCATCCCCACCCAAAACAAGGACGGGGTCCGCATCGATGAGCACTGTTACATCAAACTCACTGGGTACCTCCACCACCAGCGGGGTTACCAGAGGATTAGCCAAGCGCAAAACCGCTGTGCGTCCACTACCGCGTACCAAAACCGCCCCATCAGCATCCCGCTCGAAAAGCAGTTCCGGCAGAGTACCTGGCAGGATTTGTATCTCATCAGAGGTGGTAAAGGCCCCGAAATGAATACGCTGCGCCGAGGCAGAAAGACCCACCCACAGCAAGCAAAACAACAGTCCTAAGCCCCCCTTGCGCATCAGATATACTCGATTTCCATAATAAATTCAGACTCGTAGACCCCCGGCACAGCGCGCCGAAGGTCCATCGAAGCCCCTAACCAAAAATACAATTCCCCCTTCGGACTCAGCCGTAAAATCGCCTCCCCCACATCCAACTGCAGGCTTTGGGGCTGGGTGTCCTCCTCAGCGAAGGAAAGCAAATACGTGATCCCAATCTCACCGATACGCTCCTCCCGCTCCTCCAGCCGCTCATCGAGGATATAGGTGATCCGGATCTGCGCATCGGGAAGCCCCGTGGCCAGCATCAGCGCAGCCTGCTCACTGCGAATGGGGGAAATCAAGACCACAGAATCCCCCAGCGGCGGCTGACTGATGTACAGATCCCGAATGGTCAGCAGGTCGATATTATCCACCACAGTGGCCGTAGCCCGAATCTGCGCCTGAAAACGTCCGGCACCCTGCTGCCCCTGCACCGTTCCCGCAGACAGCCAAGCCAAAAGGCCCAGCAGCACGATGGCGATATTTCCTGCTACTTTTTCCATAATTTCTTCGTTTCCATGTGGCGCCCACTTCTAATCCGCAGCACATACAGGCCCGGGCCCCACTGCTCCGCGGGGAGCTCGAGGCGGTGCATGCCTGCGGCAAAATCCTCTTCCCAAGCCACCAGCTTTTGGCCGGCAGGCCCGAAGAGCTCTAAGGCCACCATCCCGGCTTCCTCCTGGAAAAAGCGTACCGTAAAGCGATCTCTGAACGGGTTCGGGAAAGGCGCAAACAAGGTAAAATCTCGTGGCTGATAGCCTGCATCCCCTTCCTCCACCGGGCCGATGCGCAGTGTAAAAGGCGCCACAGGAACCTCTCGCTCCCGCAGCATACGCACTTGAGGACCAGCCCCTTGCTCCGCGATAGGCTCTTGTATGGCCGGACGAGCGGGCAACTTTAATGCCGCCCAAGCTCCACCCACTTGCCGTTCTGCCGCAGACTGCACGAGGTCTGGAGCCCGATAGCGCACCCCGTAATTTTGTTGGCGCCGCATATTTACAGCGCGGCGCTGCGCATGATCCATCAGCTGCACCGCCAGATGCTCCGGCCAGTCGCCTTCTAAAGACCATGAAAAAGTGAAATCACCAGAGAAGCTTTGAAACTCCTGAGCAGCTGCCAGGTACAGGGGAATGCTAATGCCCTCCTCCCGCGCCGCCAGCGGCAGATGGTTGATCGCCAAAGGCGACAGATGCCGACTGCTGCTGCGCGTGTAGGCACCAGCCAGGAGCTCCCCAGCGGCTGCAACTGATAGGCATCCCACTCATCTGCCCCGATTAGGCCGTAGGGGCTGAACTGCAGGCGTGTACTTCCCTCCATGCCAGCACCTCGGATTTCCAAAACCAAGACAGGTCCGTCCGCTCAGGTCCGAGGAAGGCCTGCCGCGCGATAAAGTTGGCCGGAGCCGCCGTTTTAGCGGTATTCGTAACGGAGAGACTGGGGCTGCTCGCATTCGCCTTCACCCAAAAGCCTTGGAAGGGAGCCAAACGCCCATCGAAGTCCCCTGTGCTGCCATTGGTCACCCGAAAAGCACCACCCAATCCTGGCGTATCCCCTGGTAAAGTAGGGTCCCACACATAAATGCTGTTATCCAGGTTCGTACGTGTCCATCCAGCCCCCATCCAGTCCAGCACCGAAGCCGTCGGATTGGCTACCATATTAAAGCCTTCATCTGCCAGGTTCACCTCGACGACAGCCAGGCTATCCGGCGGTCCCGTGCCTACGAAAAGTGTGTCCCGTGGCGTAAACGTGAGCCAGAAAAGGAAAATGGCGTGCTTAAATTCGGTTCGGTACCCTGTACAGCCATGAGGCGCGGAAGCGTATCGGGATACGGTGTGCTCGGCGCGTCGGGCCGTGTGGCTCCGCCAAAAACAAAGAGGTAATGCCCTCTCCCGCTCGGAACGAGGTCACTGGCAGAAGCCGGCTGACGCCAAGACTGATTCGTGGTGCCGACATCTGTCTCATCAAACCAGAGCAAATTGGGCTGCAGCCCTGGAAAAGTGGCTCCTGGAAAGCCTGCGTCACCATATTATCGGTAAAAGCTGCATAGCTGGCACCTGTGACCGGCACACCGACCATCCGCCAGCCGCGGTTCCCTGAATGCGCTGCTGCACCTCCAGCCGTGGATTTTCGGTGCTTAGATTTTGGTAATTTGCCCCCGGGGCAATGCGGATGAAACTGTCTGCGTCTTGGGTCACCGCGATCTGGTTGCCTTCGAGCACCAAGCCTCCTTCCACGGTCAAAATAGCATTCGGGTTTTCAGGTGTTCCCATAATGAGCTCCCCGATGCTCGAAAGTGTAAAGGTGGAATCAGCTGGAATGGTGGGCTGATTCGGTCGCTGTGGTATGATGATGCGTGAATTAGAAAAAGGGACAATTCCCGTGGACCAGTTGCCATCCGTAAACCAGTCCGTACTCAGGTTCCCTGTCCAAATAAATGCGCGGTCTAGGCGTACATCGTGGATGCGGAGATCGCCATCTAACAAACCTAAGTTAAGTAAACTGCTGGCACGCACGGCCACTCGATCGAATGGAACCCCTAAATTCGCTGCTACAAGCCCTAAATTACCTCCCAGATTCAATAAACGCACTGAAAGTAAATTCCCAATGGAGTTTCTGCTCGTTTCGGCCCCGTTAAAATAGGTGACCAATTCGAGCGAATTCAAAAGCTGTAGATTAAGGAGACCTCCTGAGTTACTAAAAGTAATGCGTAGGAGATCATTTTCCGCAGCAGGCAGTCCCCACTCAAAGGACTGTTCAATAAACTGCCCTAGACCTAAACCTAATAGATCTCGAGGAAAGCTGGAAAATGTACTTAAATTATTATCGATCGCTTGGTGAATGTTGTTTACCCGTGTGGAACCTATTACAGTTAGGCCGCCTCCATCGAAGGAAGTAAAGTTCGCGATAGTGGAAAGCCCTAAGCCCGTAAACCGAAAAGCCTCGAAAATATTTAAATCTACTGACGGACAATCTAATAACCCAGATAGCAAACCAGTATTTATATCGAGCCTACTTCTAATCCTATTATAATTAAAATTAGGTGCAACAGCGAGATGAAATTGATTATTCCCATTTACTACGACGCGCATACGATTGACGTTTCCACCCAGATTATTCCCTGTACCTCCTAAAAAACTTTGTGTGTTATCCGGACTAAAAACAGTAAAATCTAACTCAACACCTGCAAACAAAACATTCCCAAGCAGCCCAAGTAGACCACCCACCAAACTCCCTCCAGTTAAATTGCTTAGTTCACCGTCAACCCCTCCTATTCTCATATAGGCAACCTGGTTGGCGTTGATTACTTGGGTATTCAGGCTCAAACTGCCAGAACCTGTAGACACCAGTATTCCACATAACCCTCTTCGAGCATTTACAGTGGCGAATGTATTTAAATTAAAGTCTACCGCACTTCCAGCATTTGTCACTCTTTGCGCACCTGAAGTACCCGTCCCAATAAACTGAATGGTATCTTGCCCAAACACACCCCTCCCCGGCAGGCATAGCCAAAAAATCATCAGGACCCAAAAGGGCCAGACAGCGGGTCTTGGTGCTCTCGCAAACATGAAAGGTCTCGTTTTTATATGGTTAGCACAAATATACCAATTTCCGCTTATCCTCCGAAAAGCTTCGTATAAAAAATATTTCTTGCCCCCACGCCCCCTATGTGATCTCCATCACCTGAAAACAGCGCCCTTTCCCCTATCTTGAACCAAAATTTCCATTGACAGCATGCGTTTTCTCTATCTTTTCCTCTTTTTTATCGCTACTCCTCTTTTGGGCTTCGCCCAAAAGCCCTCCGAAGCCCATAAAATCGTCCTCCACTACGCAGAAGGTGCCCCAGAAACACATCCCAAACTGGTGCGCAACTTAGAAAACATCCTGGCCGCCGCACCCGACACCGAGCTTGTCGTCGTCACCATCGGCATGGGCGTGGACCTGATGCGCAACAGTATCCCGCAGCCGCTACAAGAAAAAATGCAGGCGCTGGAAGCCCGCGGCGTGCGCTTTGAGGTTTGTGAAAACACGCTCAAGCAGCGCGGACTGGAAAAAGAAGACTTTCTGTCCATCAGCAGCTATGTGACTGCCGGCATCCTCGCCCTCGTGGAGCTCCAAAAAGCCGGATTTACCTACATTAAAGCGGGATAAGCCCCAGAATCCTCCGAAAATGCGTAACTTGCAGCCTTTCGTGATCGCCTTTTCGCGCACGCACCGCTCATGATGCAAGAACTCGTCGCTTTCGCCGAACGTATCGGGCCCGTTTATGCTGCCCTTATCGCTACCACCTTTACCTGGATGCTCACCGCAGCAGGAGCGGGCATCGTCTTCTTTTTCCGCACCATAAACCGCGCCGTATTCGACACCCTGCTGGGCTTCACCGGTGGCGTGATGCTGGCGGCCAGCTTTTGGTCCCTGCTCCTACCCAGCATCCACCATGGTGCCGAACAGTTTCCCGACACTCCCTGGCTGCCCGCCGCCATCGGCTTCCTCCTCGGAGGACTCTTTATTTTTAGTTTGGATAAGTTGTTACCGCACATGCATGTCAACTTCCAGCGCACGGAAGGGGTGAAAACCGACTGGCAGAAATCGACTTTGCTGGTACTGGCCATCACACTCCATAACATCCCCGAAGGACTGGCCATTGGCATCCTCTTTGGCGCAGCCGCCCAGGGGGTCGCCGGAGCATCCACCGCCGCTGCTATCGCCCTAGCCATCGGCATCGGCATCCAAAACCTGCCCGAAGGCATGTCCGTTTCCATGCCCCTCCGACGCGTAGGCTACAGCCGAAGCAAAAGTTTTTGGTATGGTCAGCTCTCCGCTGCCGTGGAGCCTGTAGCCGGTGTCGTGGGCGCCATCGCCGTGAGCCACACCCAGAGCTTTTTGCCCTTCGCACTGGCCTTTGCCGCAGGCGCCATGATCTTCGTTATCGTGGAGGAGGTCATTCCTGAAACACAGCGAGATAAATATACCGACCTGGCCGTTCTCGGCTTTATGGCCGGATTTACGCTGATGATGATTTTAGATGTCGGGCTGGGCTAAAGCCCAAAAATCACATTGCCAGCCCGAAAAAATGCAGCAGCATGCGCTACTGAGGCGCCAAAAGTGTGATCGCATTTCGGCCTACGCGTACGACGCCCCGCTGCTCCAGCTTCTTTAAAAGTCGCGAAATCACCTCGCGGGAAGAATTTAACTCCAGTGCGATCTGTTGATGCGTGGCATGCACCGTGCTACTTTGGTTGGCCTCCACGGACTTTTGTAGGTATTCGATCAGACGCTCGTCCATCTTGCGGAAAGCCACCGAGTCCACCACCTTCAGCAGCTCATCGAAACGATCCTGATAGCTGTCCATGACGAAAAAATACCATGATCTATACTTGAGCATCCACTCGTCCAGCTTGGCGATAGGCAAAATAATCGCTGTGGTATCCTCCATCGGGATGGCCTTGATTTTCGAGTAGCCCGTGCGCTCCGAGCAGATCAGCGTGATAGCACAGGCCTCCCCCGGCTCCAGGTAGTACAAGAAAATTTCATGGTCCTCATCATCTTCGCGAAAAACTTTCACCGAACCATCCACGATCAGCGGGATTACCTCCACGCGCTGGCCGATGTCCATCAGTAATTCGTCGGCTGGAAAAAGCACAAGTTCGCCGATGGATAAAATTTCCTGCTGAAGAGCGGGTTCGAAATGCGCGAAATGCGTGGTCAAATACTTTTTTAGGTCATTCGGGCTTCCCATCATAACGGTAAAGGGTGATACTGGTCACTGTTTGTTTTTACTCAACACGTAATTTTACAGTATTGTATGAAAAAAATAAAGGAATTCACTAAAAATTTATGGCACAGCGACGCGCACAATATCTCTTTCTACTGGGCCTCGGCCTGATGCTGAGCTATCGCATGCTTGTGAAACTCCCTTTTTTGCCGGATCAGCTGCTGGGTTTTGATACGCCGAAACTTCTCAAAATCCTCATCGGCATGCTGTTTATCAGTTTGACCCTCGCACACTATAGAAAATCCTTTAAAAACTAGCCTATGAATTGGGACGTAGAAACACTCTCGCGCATTCAGTTCGCCTTTACCATCATGTTTCACTACATCTTTCCGCCGTTTAGCATCGGCCTGGGACTGCTGCTGGTGATTTATGAATCGCTGTATCTGATTACCAAAAAGAAAATTTATGAAACCATCACCCGTTTCTGGGTGAAGATCTTCGCTGCCAACTTCTCCATCGGGGTGGCCTCGGGAATCGTGATGGAGTTTGAGTTCGGCACCAACTGGTCCGCTTATTCTCGCTTTGTAGGGGATATTTTCGGCTCTCCGCTCGCAGCAGAAGGGATTTTTGCCTTTTTCTTGGAGTCGGGCTTCCTCGCCATCTTGCTTTTCGGATGGAATCGCGTGCGGCCAGGCATGCACCTATTCGCCACGATTATGGTGGCCTTCGGCAGTATGATGTCAGGCTTCTGGATCGTGGTGGCCAACAGCTGGCAGCAGACGCCGGTCGCTTATGAAATCGTGGAAGATTTCGGTATTCGCCGGGCGGTTATCACCGATTTCTGGGCCATGATCTTTAATCCTTCCGCCATGATTCGCTTTGCGCACGTCATCGTGGGGGCATGGGTCCAAGGTGCCTTCCTGGTCCTTTCCGTTTCAGCCTATTACCTCTTAAAGGGTAAAAACATCGAGTTTGCGAAGCGCTCCTTCGCTATCGCGCTGGGCTTGGCAGCTATGGCCTCTTTGGCGCAGCCCATCCTCGGCCACACGCATGCCCAGGTGGTAGCAGAATGGCAGCCGGCCAAACTGGCGGCCTTCGAAGGACTCTATGAGACGCAGACGCAAGCCCCCCTGTATCTGGTTGGCTGGACGAATCCAGAGACCCGCGAGACGAAGGGCATCGCCATCCCTGGCATGCTGAGCTTCCTCGCACATGGAGATATAGATGCTGAGGTAACAGGCTTGGATGCCTTTCCTGAGGAAGACTGGCCACCGGTAAACGGCGTGTTTCAGTCCTACCACATGATGGTGGCTCTCGGGATGCTCTTCATCGGCCTGACGACCCTCTCCCTGTTTTTTCTGTGGCGGGGTACGCTCTTTAAACAAACCTGGCTGCTGAAGCTCTACCTGCCGGCCGTGGCGCTTCCCGTGTTAGCGAACCAGCTGGGCTGGATTTCTGCAGAAAGGGGGCGGCAGCCTGGATCGTGCAGGGACTCCTCCGGACGAGCGAGGGCGTCTCCCCATCGATAACGGCGCCAGAAGTTATGATCTCCCTCTTCCTCTTCTTCGTGGTGTACGTCCTGCTCTTCTTCGTCTGGCTCTATGTGCTCGACCGCGAAATCAAGCATGGACCGGAGCACGTGACCGAAATGATGGAGAGCTATAAGAAGAAAAACGATAAAATAGACGCTTTAACCTCGAATAAGTAATGGATTATCATGTAGTTTGGTATATTTTAGTGGGCATCTTACTCATCGGATATGCGATTTTAGATGGCTTCGATCTGGGCGTAGGGATTTTGCACTTACGTGCCAAAACAGATGAGGATAGACGTATCCTAATGAATGCGATCGGCCCCGTTTGGGACGGAAATGAAGTATGGCTCATCACCGCAGGGGGAGCGCTTTTCGCTGCCTTCCCGAATGTGTATGCCACAGCCTTTTCGGGCTTTTACCTGCCTTTTATGCTCCTGCTGATCGCGCTGATCTTCCGCGCCGTATCGATCGAGTTTCGAGGCAAGGAAGATAGCCGTGCCTGGCGCAATTTCTGGGACCGCGGCTTTTCGATCGGCTCCATAGCCGCCGCCCTGCTTTTCGGAATCGCTATCGGCAATGTGGTCATGGGCTTCGCCATAGAAGAAAATATGGAGTTCCAAGGGACCGTCTTTGACCTCCTTAACCCCTACGCACTGGCGGCAGGCCTATTTTCTCTAAGCATGTTTTCCCTGCATGGCAGCATTTACCTCAACATGAAGACGGAGGGAAAGCTCCAAAAGCAAATCCAAGGGTGGATCCGCGTAAATTTCTGGATTTTTCTTTTCGTTTTCCTGGGATTCTCTGGCCTCACCTTGTACCTAAAGCCAGAAATGATCGCTAATTTCTCTTTCGGAATGCTGGAGCTGCCCGGTAAAAAGCATGACCTCATCACGAATAATGAGACCTTTATCTCTCTCTTCGCCTGGACAGTGGTGGGCCTGACAGCTTTGGCTATCGCCAATATCCCCCGTACACTGGCCCGAGGTACTTATGGCTGGACCTTTATTTCCTCCGCCGCCACCATTGCGGCAGTGGTCATGCTCTTTGCACTGGGAATTTTCCCGAACATGATGATTTCGAATATCGACCCGAGCTATAACATAGACATCTATAATGGGGCCTCTTCTGCCTATACCTTACGCATCATGGCCATCCTGGCGTTCATCGGCATGCCCTTCGTCGTCGCATACACCTCGATTATTTACTGGACCTACCGTGGAAAAGTACGGATCGATGAAAATTCCTATTGAAAAAATATTGGTTTGATTCACTAGTCTAAAAAAATCTCTGACGAGAAAAAAAGGAGGCCTGCTTGCTTCGAGCAGGTTTCCTTCTCCCCATTTTTGTTTGGGCGGACACGCCCCCTCGGGGCAAAGCGCCACGCCGAGGCCTTAGCGTCCAATCGCGATCCCCATTTTCAAGCTAATCAATACCGTGTCGGGCTTAAAGCTAATGCGCGCCACACCAGCGGCATCCCCTGCCTGATAGCGAATAAATTGATTTACGCTTGAGCCCACATCAAAAAACTGCTCTATGCCCAGCTGTAGGTACTGGCGCTCTTGCAGTTGATAACTGATTGTCAAGCCCATAGCGGCACGGAGGCCCACTTTATCTTCCGATAGTTCCGGCCAAAGCTGTACCCTGCCTCCTGCGCTATCCCGAACCTCCCCTGAGCGAACTGCGTCCCCATCGATGGCACCCTGAAAAAGAGCAGGATAGGCTACCGCCTCTACGCGAAGAAATAAAGGGCGGTAAAGGCTGAGGGGAAGTTGGTATCCATACCGCAGCGAGGCCAGGAGACGCGTCTGATCGAGGCGCATTTCAGCCGTAAGGGGAGCACCCGAGGAGCTATGTCCCAAACCTACAGGGAGGCTAAACTGAGACCGCTCCCAAAGCAGTCCGATGGCTACCTGATGAGATTCTCCCTGCCAAGCTAGCGCTAAGGATGGGCTAAATCCGCCATGCGCGGTATGTCCACGAAGCGGGTCGCGCTGCAGCACTTGATGCCGCGTGGAAAATACGTTTACACCGGGGCGAAGAAAAAATCCCTGCCTGGGGCCATTCCACTGACTAGGCATGCCAGGATGCGCGGCAGATAAAGCCCCCTGAGAAAAAAAGCAGGTGATGAAAACCAAGACTGCGAAAAAGCGATACATAAAAAGAGTACTTTAGCATCGCAAGTTGGCCGAATTAAACTTTATTTACAAGCAAAGCTCTGATTTTCAATGTTTTAACTAATTCACTTATTTTCTTAATTTAACTTAATAACTTAATCAGTAACAAGACTTAAACAAGTCCAAGTCGATTTTTTCACTTCCTGATTAAGCGTTTATGGTATCTTTTAAAGATGAAAAATATACATATAAAAATCAAACCTCCCCCACCTAAAAAAGGCAGAGGAGGTTTGGATTTTTTATGCGATAGACGATTAGGCGATTCGAAATGCCTATAAGCGCTTACTTGCGCTGTAAAAGCTGCCGCACGAAATTCGGCAAAGCCAGTGAGGCCGTATGGATACTGCTATTGTAATACTTCAAGCCTTTCGCCTGAACGAAGGCCTCCACCTCCGCAGCATCGATGTGCCCGAAATCAGTGGCCGAAGCCTTCGTACCGACCTGGAAGGACCACATTCCCGTCGGATAGGTAGGCACATAAAATAGACTGACATAAGCATTGCCCTTCCCAAAAAGCCCCTCGATCGTATCGTGTAAATCCGTAAAGGCAGCTTCGTTAAATTTCGGTGACTCGCCCTGCGCAACCAAAATACCGTCTGGCTTCAGCGCCTTATAACAGTTATTATAGAATCCTACCGAAAACAAGCCTTCCGCAGGACCTACTGGATCAGAACCATCTACGATAATGAGGTCATAGCTGGAATGGGTGGCCTGCTCGGCAAAGGAAATGCCATCTCCGACGATCAACTCCAAGCGTGGGTCGTCGAACGCTGCTGCTATATCGGGTAGGTGCTGCTTACACGCCTTAATCACTTCTCCATCGATTTCCACCATGGTCACCTTCTCGATGCCCGAATGTCGGAGCACTTCACGAACCGTGCCACCATCACCACCACCGATGACCAGCACATTTTTTACGTTACCATGTGCGAAAATCGCTGGGTGACTGATCATTTCATGGTAGTGAAACTCATCGTTCTCCGTCGTCATCACCATATCATCCAGCGCGAGGAACTTGCCATACTTCGGCGATTCTAAAATCCGTACCCGCTGATAGGCTGTGGTGACATCGTGGTACACTTCCCCTGTGTAGCGTAGGGAAAGCGCCTGGAACTCATCCTTATCCGTAAACCA
The DNA here is from genome assembly GCF_000265075.1 of Nitritalea halalkaliphila LW7. Classification (GTDB taxonomy): domain Bacteria; phylum Bacteroidota; class Bacteroidia; order Cytophagales; family Cyclobacteriaceae; genus Nitritalea; species Nitritalea halalkaliphila. The sequence goes on from NZ_AJYA01000005.1 coordinate 62,904, forward strand.
CACATTACGGGTGTACATGCCCGGGTTCACCCACTCATCCGCCTTCTGCCGAGAAGAGCTGATATCAAAATCAATCCGCTTCAGTAAGTTTTTCGAGCCGCGCTTCATTTCGATCGCGGAATAGGAATCCGATCGGAAAGCCTCTTTTAAAAAGTCAAAAGAAATCCAGGCATCCATCTCCCCGCAGGTGAATAGGTCCACCGCCGCATATCCGTATTCCGGCCAGGTATGGATGGCCAGGTGGCTCTCCTCGATTACCACCACCCCAGACACCCCATAAGGAGAGAAATGGTGAAAAGTGGAATTGATAACTGTGGCTCCCGCCTTGCGCGCTGCCTCCACCATGTCCCGCTCGATGCTCGACACATCGTTTAATACATGCGGATCACAGCGCATAAACTCTACCAAGATGTGGTTTCCTAAAGCTCCCATCGTTCTTTTTTTATCGTTTAACAGCGCAAAAGTACGCTTTTCCACGTCCATGGAAAGTATTTTTTTTTCAGAAATCGCATCCACCCTCCTTTTGGGCGAAGCCCGAAACCACCCCACCACTCACAGGAGAAAAGCACCTTACAGCCTACTTCAGGCAAAATTTCGCGGAAAAATCAGAACATGTAAATGCGGAAACCTGTTAAAATAGAAAAAGACCTTACATGAAGTACCCTTTACTCCTAGGATTCCTTGCCTTATTTTTATTTTCCTGTGGCATCTCCGAAGAGCAGCAGCTCCAATCCCCCTCCGGCCTTATTACCGTAGACATCAGCCTGAAAGATGGGGTCCCACACTATGCTCTAAGCAAAAACGACGACAAGCTCCTACTGCCCAGCCCGCTCGGCATGGACTTTAAAGACTTTTCCATAGGAGAAAATGCCCGGCTGATCGCCGTGAGAAACTGGGAGGAAGAGGAGCCTTGGGATGCTGTCTGGGGTGAAAAAAGCAAATTTCTCGCCCACTACAAAGGAAAACTCCTTACCTATGAAGAAGCAAATGGCCTGCAGTTCCAACTTGAGTTTCGCGCCTACGACGATGGCATTGGCTTCCGATACATCCTCCCCGAGCAAGAGGGTCTACCGGACAGCCTATTCCTCCTAAACGAAAAAACATTTTTTCAACTTCCCGAGGACTACACCGCTTGGTGGATAGAAGGAAATTACGATACGTATGAGTTGCTCTACACCAAAAGCCCCGTCAGCGCTATCGGAGAGATCGAAAATGACTTGAACACCCACACGCACTCGATCGGAGGCTTCCCGAAAAACTCGGCGCACACCCCGCTGACGATGAAAACCAGCCAGGGTAAGTACCTCTCCATCCATGAGGCTGCCTGATCGACTATGCTGGCATGACGCTGGAACGCCTCGACGGCTACCGCCTAAAATCGAATTTGGTCCCTTGGCCGGATGGTATTTTAGTGCGCAGCGCCGGCTCCCTCCAGAGCCCCTGGCGTGCCATCATCGTGGCGGATAGCCCCGGAGAGCTCGTAGAGTCCGAACTTATTTTGAGCCTGAACACGCCGCGCGACCGCAGTAAAAATTATAGCTACATCGAGCCCATGAACTATGTGGGCATCTGGTGGAGCATGCACCTGGGCATCGAAACCTGGGGCATGGAAGGCGGCCGGCATGGCGCCACCACAGAAAATGCCAAGCGCTACATCGATTTTGCGGCAGCGAATAACATCCGCGGTGTACTGGTAGAAGGGTGGAACACCGGCTGGGAAAGCTGGTACCAAGACGATAATTTTGATTTCCAGACGCCCTATCCGGATTTCGATCTGGAGGAAGTGGCGCGCTACGCGCAAGAGAAGGGCGTGGCGCTCATCGGCCATCACGAAACAGGTGGACAGGTGCTATCGTACGAAGAAAATTTAGAAGCTGCGCTCGACCTCTACCAGTCGCTAGGGGTGAAAGCCATTAAAACCGGATATGCCGGGCAGATGCGCCCTGAGGGCCACTTTCACCAGGGACAGTTTATGGTTCGCCACCATCAGCGCGTGGTAGACGAAGCAGCCAAAAGAGGGATCATGGTGAATATTCATGAGCCCATTAAAGATACGGGGCTGCGCCGCACCTACCCGAACCTGATGACCCGTGAGGCGTCCGCGGCATGGAGTGGAATGCCTGGTCGCGCGGAAATCCCCCCTCCCATACCCCTACCCTAGTCTTCACCCGCATGCTGGCCGGTCCGCTCGACTATACTCCCGGTATTTTTGACCTAAAATTCGAGAATTTCCGCGAAAAAATGACGCTTTGGAACGAGCTAGACGGCCTAGAAACGCAAGGGCGCATGTACAGCACCCTCGCCCGCCAGTTGGCCCACTACGTCATCCTCTACAGTCCGCTGCAGATGGCCGCAGATATGATCGAAAACTATGAAGCCAGCCGGCCTTTGCATTTATCCGACAGGTGCCCGCAGACTGGGATGAAATTCGTGTGCTGGACGGCGAGATCGGCGAGTTTGTGATCATCGCACGCCGAAAAGGGGAGCAGTGGTTTCTCGGCGGCATCACGAATGAGCAGGAACGGCGCGTAAAAGTACCCCTTGATTTCCTCGGCCCACGCAGCTTTGTGGCCACCAGCTATGCCGACACGCCCGAAACAGATATGGACGAAAACCCCACAGCCATCGCCATCGAGAAACGCGAGGTGAACAGCCGGCAGTCACTGGAATTTACGATGAAACCTGGCGGCGGGTTCGCTGTTCAGTTCACCCCTTAAAAGGGAATTGAGGCATAGCGTTGGCCGGGGATTTAAGGGCCCGGCCTTTTTTTTTGCGCCGAGGCGCAAAGAACAGACTTCTACATTATTTCCACCTATCAAAAAAAAACCATGACAACAGACTACGCAGACCTCATCCAGACCATTTATACACGAGTAAAAAAGATGGACCTCCGAGGGCAGGTAGCCAATTATATCCCAGAGCTGGCGGAGGTGGATCCGGAGCAGTTCGGGATCGCGCTGGTGGATACGGAAGGGAATGTGTACGGCGCGGGAGATTATCAGAAGCCCTTTTCGATCCAGAGCATCTCGAAGGTGTTCACCCTGATGATGGTGTTTCATGTGTTCAAGCAGAAGCTTTGGCAGCGCGTAAACGTGGAACCGAGTGGCAACCCCTTTAACAGCATCGCGCAGCTGGAATTTGAGGGCGGCATCCCCCGAAATCCCTTTATTAATGCGGGGGCGCTGGTGATTACGGACGCCCTTTACGGCAAGTATCCGCATGCACTGCAGGCCATCGTGGATTTCGTGAACGAGCTGGCAGGAAAAAACTGTGTCACCATTAATGAGGCCGTGAAGCGCTCCGAGCTGGCACATGCACAGCGCAATAAGGCCCTCGCCTACTTTTTAAAAGCCTATCAAAACTTCCATCATGAGGTGGAGGAAGTGCTGGAAACCTATGTGGCGCACTGTGCCATCGAGATGAGCTGTGAGGACCTGGCGAAGGCCTTCTCCTGTTTTGCGCTGGACGGCTACTCCCCTTTTGCGCAGCGCCGCATCCTCTCCGAGAGCCATACCCGTCGCCTGAACGCCTGATGCTGACCTGTGGCTTCTACGATGAGGCCGGAGAGTTCGCCTTCCGCGTGGGACTACCTGGAAAGTCGGGCGTGGGAGGAGGTGTGGCCGCTGCCCTGCCGGGCAAATTCTCCGTCGCGGTCTGGAGCCCGGAATTAAACGTGAAGGGCAATTCGATACGGGCGATAAAGGCCCTCGAACTGCTCACCGATGAGCTGGATTTTTCCCTATTTTAAAGGCTGCCAGCGGAATACCTGCTGACATTCAGCGGACTACTCTTTCTATTTTCATTAGGAAAGCAGTCCGCTTAGAAAATATGCAAAAAAAATTGGCTACCTTTGCACTTTAATTCAATTTCAACATGCAGCATATTCGGAACATCGCGATAATCGCGCACGTAGACCACGGCAAGACGACCTTGGTAGACAAGATTATCCACGCGTCAAAAATTTTCGCGAAAACCAACAGTTTGATGACCTTATCCTTGACAACAATGACTTGGAAAGAGAGCGAGGCATCACCATTCTTTCTAAGAACGTATCTGTTCGTTATAAGGACCATAAGATTAACATCATCGACACCCCTGGTCACGCCGACTTCGGTGGTGAGGTGGAGCGTGTACTTAAAATGGCGGATGGCGTTATCCTTCTCGTGGATGCTTTCGAAGGTCCTATGCCGCAGACACGTTTCGTACTGAGCAAAGCCCTCTCTTTAGGCCTTACGCCTATCGTAGTGGTGAATAAAGTTGATAAAGAAAACTGCCGCCCGGACGAAGTGCAGGAGGCTGTGTTTGAGTTGATGTTCAACTTAGACGCTACCGAGGAGCAGTTAGAGTTCAAGACCCTATACGGTTCAGCGAAAAACAACTGGATGGGTGAAGACTGGAAGGTGCAGACAGACAGCATCTTGCCCTTACTCGATGCGATATTAGAACATATCCCTGCGCCGAAAATCGATGAGGGAAGCTTACAGCTGCAGGTAACCTCATTGGATTATTCGAGCTTCGTGGGACGTATCGCGATCGGTAGAGTGCGAAGAGGAACGATTAAAGAAGGACAGCAGCTTTCGCTTTGTAAGGCGGATGGTGTGATTAAAAAGGTCCGCGTGAAGGAACTTCATGTGTTCGAAGGCTTAGGAAAGCATAAAGTAAGCGAAGTGGGTGCTGGTGATATCTGTGCCGTGACGGGAATCGATGATTTCGAAATCGGAGATACCATCGCTGACTTGGAAAACCCGGAAGCACTACCGCGCATCGCCATCGACGAGCCGACGATGAACATGCTCTTTACGATCAACAATTCTCCTTTCTTCGGCAAAGAGGGGAAATTCGTGACTTCCCGTCACTTAAGAGATCGTTTGTTTAAGGAAATGGAGAAAAACTTGGCGCTCCGCGTGGAGACGACCGATAATGAAGATAAATTTCTCGTCTATGGCCGAGGTATTCTTCACTTGTCCGTACTCATCGAGACCATGCGTCGCGAGGGGTATGAGTTACAGGTGGGCCAGCCTCAGGTAATTTTTAAGGAAGAAAACGGCGTGAAAATGGAGCGATCGAAACCCTAGTCGTAGATGTGCCGGAGGAAACGGCAGGAAAGGTGATCGAGTTAGCCACACAGCGTAAGGGCGAACTGCTGATCATGGAGCCGAAGGGCGACTTGCAGCACTTAGAGTTCCGCATTCCTTCGCGCGGCCTGATCGGTTTACGTAATAACGTCCTGACGGCCACGCAGGGTGAAGCCATCATGAACCACCGCTTTACTGCTTACGAGCCTTTTAAAGGAAATATCCCAGGCCGGATTAACGGTTCCCTCATTTCGATGGAAGCGGGACAGTGTACAGCGTACGCGATCGATAAGTTACAGGATCGTGGGGTATTCTTTATCGAGCCAGGTGAGGAATTATACGGAGGTCAGGTAATCGGTGAGCACTCGCGCGATAATGACCTCGTAGTAAACGTGCAGAAGGGGAAAAAACTCACCAACATGCGCGCTTCCGGTTCGGATGACAACACGCGTATCGCACCACCAAAGCGTTTCTCTTTAGAGGAGGCGATGGAATATATCCAAAAGGATGAGTACCTAGAGATCACGCCGAAGTCGATTCGTATGCGTAAGATCTACTTGGATGAAAATGAAAGAAACCGTCTCGCTAAGAAAGAGGCTGCGGTTTAAGCATGATAGAAAAGAGGCGAGCAAATCGCCTCTTTTTTTTGGTATCCATTTTTCAGTACGTAGGGAACTCTACTTTCCGATGGGGGAATAAAAAAACGAGCTAGCTTTATCGCTGGCTCGTTTTTTTATGCTTTTTTATGCTACTGTTCGCTTATAGCTTATTCACCCTGAGAGAGGGAATAGGCACGCTGTCCGTCGAAAGTATATAAGTTCTCTGTTTTGATAAAGTCGCAGCCCAGTGCCTCCACTTGCTTCAGCAGATCCAAGATCTGCGCATGCGTCACGGCGGACTGTCCGGCGTTCTGGAAGCGGCATCTCCAGTGATCGGTGCAGAACGTCTCCTTCATACCTCCAGGGAATACTTTCACGCCACGGTTAGTGATAAGCTGCAGCTGCAAGCCATCCGCATCTAGCTGACGTAATTTCTCACCGAGGACATTGGGATCACGTCCTTCCTCATCCCACTCCAGGAAAACATCCACACCGATAAGTTCTTTGGCCTGCTTTACAGCTGGCTTCAGCTTGATGTTCATCGGCTCGGTGGCTTCTTTGCCGAAGGCAATCGGCTCCATATTCGCAGGCCCCTGCCCTAAGCGCTCGATGATCGCATCTGCAAAAGCCTGTGTCCCCACGCGCTCCTTAGAAAGGCCTTCCTGGTAGATATCTCCGGTGTGGTAGCCATCCTCCAGTGTTTTCATCCAGGCATTCGCGATTTTCTCCGCCACTTCTGGTTGGCCGATATGCACGAGCATCATGATGGCACCGTTTAGAAGACCCGATGGATTCGCGATGTCCATGCCTGCGATGTCCGGCGCGGAACCGTGAATCGCCTCGAACATGGCGACCTCTTCGCCCACATTCGCAGAGCCTCCGAGACCTACAGAGCCCGTTACCTGCGCGGCGATATCTGAGATGATATCTCCATATAGATTAAGCGTCACGATCACATCGAAAATCTCCGGACGCTCGGCGATGAGGGCAGAACCGATGTCGATAATTTTATGATCGGTTTCGATTTCTGGATATTCTTTCGCGATTTCGTCGAAGGTTTTATGGAAGAGGCCGTCGGCCAATTTCATGATGTTATCCTTCGTCATACAGGTCACTTTTTTACGCCCATACTTTTTCGCGTACTCGAAGGCGTAGCGGATGATCTTCTCTGAACCTGGCTTCGAAATAAGTTTTAAGGACTGCACCACCTCCTGCGTCTGGCGATGCTCGATGCCAGAATACAGGTCTTCCTCGTTTTCACGAATGATCACCAAATCAGTTTTCGGATAATTCGTTTTGATAAAGGGAGAGTAAGCCTTACATGGGCGCACATTCGCAAAAAGACCGAAAGAGGTACGTGTGGTCACGTTTAAGCTCTTAAATCCGCCCCCCTGAGGCGTGGTAATCGGTGCTTTTAGAAACACCTTGGTTTCTCTTAGCGACTCGAAAGCGCTGGCGTCCATCCCCGAGCTAATCCCCTTCAAATACACCTGCTCTCCGATCTCGATGACCTCTGGCTCGATCTGGGCACCCGCTGCGTCTAAAATTCTAAGCGTGGCTTCCATGATTTCCGGGCCGATCCCATCGCCGTAAGCTACGGTAATTTTTCTTTTTGATGACATATCTACTACTGATTTGTTTGGTTTTCTAGTCCTGGACAAAAATATAAAAAATAATGTGTTAAAAAGACCCTAACTACATCATTTTTGCAGGGTAAACCGCATCTAAAACCTGTTTACCCTACCCAATTACTGTACGGAAAAGCGCCGCGATGGTTTTTCCATTTAAAAAGCTTGGGGAATCTTCATGGGACTTGTATATTTGATGCTTATTACTGAAATCAGGTATGGCTGAACAACAAAATATTCTATCGGAAGAAAAAGAAGGTATTCTTTACCTCACCATCAACCGAGAAACCAAATTAAATGCCTTAAATATCGCTACCATCGAAGAATTACGTACGGCATTCGAAGAGGTAGTGGATAATAAAAGCATTAAAGGTGTCATCATCACAGGAAGTGGAGAAAAGGCTTTCGTGGCAGGTGCTGATATCAGTGAAATCGCCGAACTCACCGAACTAAACGCTAGAAAATTTGCCGAAAACGGCCAAGATGTCTTCAACCTCATCGAAAACTGCCCCAAACCAGTTATCGCCGTCGTGAATGGCTTCGCGCTTGGAGGTGGCTGTGAGCTGGCCATGGCCTGCCACATGCGCATCGCGACCGCGAATGCTAAGTTCGGGCAGCCGGAGGTGAACCTCGGCATCATCCTGGTTATGGCGGAACGCAGCGCCTAACTTATCTGGTAGGTCGTGGAAAGGCCCATGAGCTCATGATGACAGGTGACATGATCACCGCGGAAGATGCCCGCCAATTAGGCCTAGTTAACCATGTGATGCCGACAAAAGATGAAGCCATGGACAAGGCTGAACAGATTTTGGAAAAAATCATGAGCAAGGCACCGCTCGCTATCGGCATGATCGTAGACTGCGTAAATGCAGTATATAACTGTGACGAAAACGGGTACCAAACGGAGGCTAATGGCTTCGCGCGCTGCGTGAAATCAGGCGACTACAAGGAAGGTACTTCGGCATTTTTAGAAAAACGTAAACCCGTCTTTAAAGGAGAATAATTTACCCGCTATACGCACCCTCGCCGCATGGGCCGAATGAAACAACTCTTGGGCCAGACGGCCCTCTATGGTGTTAGCAGTATTTTAGGGAGGAGCATTAACTTTCTGCTCATTCTCCTCTACGTCCGCTATTTGAGCAAGGAAGATCTCGGTGCCTTCACCGGGATCTACGCGCTCATGGGCTTCCTGAACATCCTCTTTACCTACGGGATGGAAACCACTTATTTCCGTTATGCGACGGGTAAAGGTCTGGACCCAGAGGCGGTGTATCGCTCCATTTTCACCCTCATCCTCAGCAGCTCCCTACTCCTCAGTGGCCTGCTCTTCGTCCTCGCGCCCTTCCTTAGCCAGTGGCTTGACTACCCAGACCAAAGCTACCTGTTCCGCTGGATGGCCCTCATACTCTGTTTCGATGCGATCCTCGCCATTCCCTTTGCGCGACTGCGCCTCGAACAAAAAGCCGCCTGCTTCGCCGGAATCAAGCTCTTTAACATCCTGCTTAATGTAGGGCTCAATGTCTTTTTCATCCTCTACCTGCGCGAAAACTGGCGCTTACGCTCGCCCGAAGAGCTCCCTTCCTGGGCAGCCTACATCTATCAGCCCGAATGGGGCGTGGAGTACATTTTCTTGGCGAACCTAATCGCTAATGGCGCCATTTTGCCCCTGATGCTGGCCGTTCTCGGGCGACCCCGCCTGAAACTGGACTGGGAACTGCTCCGCCCCATGTGGCCCTATGCCCTCCCACTGCTGTTTATGGGACTGGCCGGCGCCACGAATGAGCTCCTCTCCCGACAGCTTTTTGAGTATGTCCTGCCGGACAATTTCTACCCGGGACTAAGCCAAAGAGAGGCCGCCGGTATTTTCGGAGCGAATTTTAAGTTGGCCATCCTCATGAGCCTCATCATACAGGCCTTTAAGTACGCCGCCGAGCCCTTCTTTTTCCAGCAGGCCAGCGACAAGCAAGCCCCCGAGACCTTTGCCCATGTCATGCACGGGTTTATTCTCTTCTGCACCGCGCTGATGGTAGCGCTATCCGTGAATTTATACTGGGTGGGGCCATTAATTTTAGGACAAGAAGGCTACCTGGAAGGCCTCTCCATCGTACCACTTCTGCTGCTCGGCTACCTGTTCTTAGGCATTTACTATAACTTGAGCATCTGGTTTAAACTTACCGATCAGACAAAATATAGCCTGTACCTCACCCTGTTAGGAGCTGGAATCACCCTGGTCACGGTACTGCTCTTAGTCCCGAAACTCGGCTTTATGGGAGCCGCCTGCAGCACCCTTTTCGCTTACATGAGCATGAGTGCCCTCTGCTTTGTACTGGGACAAAAATATTATCCGATACCCTACCAAACCGGGAAAGATTTAGCATATTTGTTGGTCGGAGCAGCACTCAGCTACGCTGGATATTACCTGCCCGTGGCAGAAAGTACCGCACCCCCGTTGCGCTTTCTTTTACATAATAGCCTCTTTATAGGTTATTTGGGCCTCCTCGTCTGGCAAGAGCGCCGCTGGTTGGCGACATTTAAACGATAAAACGCATGAAAATACCTGTTATTAATACCTCTGGACATCCCCTGCCTGCCTATCAGACGGCTAAAGCTGCGGGCATGGATCTTTACGCGGCTTTAGAGGAGCCCATCATCCTAAAACCTATGGAGCGCCGCCTTATCAGCACAGGCCTTTTCGTAGAAATTCCTGAAGGCTTTGAAGGTCAGGTACGCCCCCGCAGTGGCTTGGCCTTCAAGCATGGCCTCACCGTCCTGAACAGCCCCGGTACGATCGATGCAGACTACAGAGGTGAAATTCGCGTTTTACTCATCAATCTCTCCCAAGAGCCTTTTACCATCATGGACGGCGAGCGCATCGCCCAGCTGGTTGTCGCTAGGCACGAACAAATCGACTGGCAGCCAGTAGAAAAGCTAAGCGACACACACCGCGGCACGGGAGGCTATGGCAGCACAGCGTCTGAAAAAACATTTGCCCCATTTCCGCGTAAAATAGGGCAGAAATGGCCGCCTCCGCGCCTTCGCACCAGCTTTGGCTGAATATTTGCGCCCAGCTTCACCACATCCATCTTTAGTTATTTACCCGCATGCGTACGCCCCTTCTTCGATTCGTTCCTGTCCTGTTTCTCCTACTCTGCACTGTAGTGGTGGAGGGCTTCGCCCAAAACAAACTGAGTAGAAAGCAACAGAAGCGTGCGCTCGAAGACAAGCGTGCCGACCGCCTGTTTATCGAGGGCCAAAAATTTATGATGCTCGAGGATTTCGAGCGTGCCTATTTTTACCTAAACAAGGCCCGTGAGATTAAACCGAATGAGCCTGCCATCAACTTCAAACTGGCCGAAATACTCCTCCGTGCGGGAAATACCGAGGAAGCCATGGACTTTGCGCGAAGCGCGCGGGCAGCAGATCCGGAAAATAAATACTATGCGCTGATGATGGCTGAGGCCTATTCGCAGACCAATCAGCCCCTACGCGCCGCAGAAATCTTGGAGGAGCTGATGCGCGACACGGACGAAAACGATCAGTATATCCTCGATCTGGCCTCTATCTACCTCAGCTCTGGCATGTTCCCAGAAGCCCTAAAAGCCTTGGACCGAGCAGAAGATTATTATGGCATCGTGGAGCAGCTTATCGTGCAGAAGCAGCGAATTTATTTACGCCAGAACAACCTCGACGCGGCGATCGCAGAGGGTCAAAAACTGGTGGATGCCTTCCCCGGAAATGCAGATTATGTCATTAATCTGGTTGAAATCCTATTTAATAATGGCCGCACCGAACAGGCCCTATCCGTCATCGATGGTGCACTGGCACAGTATACCAATCAGCCCGAGCTGGATCTAGCCGCGTATGCGATCTTCCGTGAGCAGGGCAACTTAGCGAAAGCCGAGCCCCTTTTGTTTAAGGCGATGGCAAATCCTGATCTGGATGCGGCTGTGAAGGCGGAAGCCTTCGAAGACATCATGCGCGAGATGCGTACAGAGGCCCGCGAAACAAAATTAGACAGCTTGGAAACCACCCTGTATGCCTTACATCCCGACAGCCCAGAGGTTCTCGGTGTCCTCGGCATGCGCCACATGCAGCGCCGGCAGACGGCGCAGGCTCTTCCCTTCCTGAAACGCAGTGTGATGCTGCAGCCAGAAGATGAAGACTTGATTTTCAACTTATTAAGCGGTCTTTTCGAGCAGCCCGATGATTTTGCGGAGATCGAAACCTACAGCAGCATCGCCGTGGATGCCTTCCCGGAGCGCCCCGACTTCTGGTTCTTTCACGGTGTAGCCCTTTTAGCGCAGAAGAAAGGTGAGTCCGCTGTGGAGGCGCTGGAAAAAAGCTTGGAGCTAAATGCGGGCCAAAACAGCCAGCTGGACCTTCTGCTCTTCGGGCAGCTGGGAGATGCTTATCACCAGGCAGGTCGTAAAGAGGAGGCTTTCGCCCACTATGAAAAGGCGCTCGCGAAAAGCCCGGATGATGAGCACGTGCTAAATAACTATGCCTATTTTCTTTCCCTCGAAAAGCGGGACCTGGAACGTGCGAAAAACATGTCTGCTAAGTTGGTAAAAAAACATCCTAAAAATGCCACCTACCTGGACACACATGCTTGGGTACTGTTTCAGTTGGAAGAGTATGCCGAGGCCAAAATCTTTATGGAGCGCGCACTGGCTGAGGAGGAAACCCCGAGCGGCGTGATGCTGGAGCATTATGGCGATATTCTATACCATCTGGGCCAGCGAAACGAGGCCATCAGCTTCTGGAAGAAAGCTGAGGGCGGCGATGAAACTTCCGAGCAGCTCAGTAAAAAAATCCGAGATCGTAGATACTATGAATAAGGCTATTGCATTTTTTCTCCTCTTAGGGCTTGTGCTGGGGGGCTGCGCCAAAAGGGCCTCTCTTTTCACGGCGGATCAGGCCATGGAAACCTTTAACCCCGCCGTACTCGACTACACTTACCTGAGCGCAAAGGGGCGCTTCGTCATCGAGGAGCCGAATGGCAAAACCACCCGTGGGTCCATCACCATTCGGGCGGAAAAAGACGAAAAACTATGGTTTAGCTTGACCCCGGGCCTGGGCGTAGAAGCCCTGCGCGGCCTGATCGATGGGGACCGCATCTTTCTTCGGGACCGCCTAAATGGCGAGAATATCGCCATGTCTTTTGAGGAGTTCGCTGACCGCTATGGCCTCCGCCTATCGCTCGAACTCTTCCAAAACATCCTTTTCGCGAATATCCCGTACCCGTTTTCCTTCGAAGACCGGCTTATTCGGCTAAGTAAAACCTTCGAACTGACGCAGGTCCGCGATAAGGTACGCTACCATACCCGTGTAAACACGCTACACGGTAAGGCCGAAGAAATCAGCACCACCTCCCTGGAAAACAAAGGCTCCCTGCTGGTTTCCTACAAGCGTATCGAAGACCTGGAAGGGCAGCCTTTTCCGGGAGAAATGCTCCTGAAGCTTTCCCTACGGCTCGATGGGCAGCGCCAAAACAGCATTTTTCATCTCGACATCACCAAGGTAACCTTGGAAACCGAACCCCTGAGCTTTCCTTTTCAATATTGACCTTTTCTCCGCCTATGCCGCAGCGCTTCTTTTTACTCCTTTTTCTTTTCCTTCTGATCGGTACTCCGGATTTGCTGGCACAAAGTGGCAGCACCTCGCGCACCCGTGCCCAGCTGGAACGTGAAAAAGAAGAGCTCCAAAAACGCATCAGCGAGTTTGACCGCATCCTCCAGCGCACCACCGCCAGCCGGCAGGCGAGTATTTCGGAACTCAACCTCGTCAACCAAAAACTGCAGGCGCGTCTGAGTTTGATTAATAACCTCAACAAAGAAATCAATCTGATCAATGCCGAGGTGCGTGAGAAAGAATCCCGCATTCAGGAGCTTGAAAAGGAGCTCAAGGCGCTAAAGGAGGAGTATGCGCGCATGATTTATTATAGCGCCAAGTTAAATCAGGGCAGGACACTCACCGCCTTTATCTTCAGCTCGAACTCTGTAAAACAGCTCTTTCTCCGGCTAAACTATCTCCGGCAGTATGCGGCCGCGCGCAAGCGGCAGGTGGCCCGCATGGAAAGCCTTAGCGCGGAATTAAAGGAGCAAAAAGCCGCCATCGAGCAGCGCTTGGAACAGCGAAAACTAGTGTTAAAGGAGGAGGAAGCGCAGCGGAAAGCTTTGGCGGACGCCAAAAAAGAACAGGAGCGCATGGTCGCCTCCCTCCGACAGCAGGAAGATAAGATTAAAAAGGATTTGGCCGCGCCAAAAAACAGCAGGAAAGCCTGAACCGCCTGATCCGGGAAGCCATCGCAGAGGAAATCCGACTAGCAGAGGCAAAGGCCAAAAAAGAGGAGACCCCTGTAGCTAAGGCACCTGCAGGAAACATGCCGATGACCCCAGAGGTGGCTGCGCTCAGTGCCAGCTTCGCCGGAAATCGGGGCAAGCTGCCATGGCCGGTAGCATCAGGTTTTATCTCCCAGAAATTTGGCTCCACCCCTCACCCCACCCTGAAAGGGTACACGATCGATAATGACGGCATCGATATTCAAACAACGGCAAATGCTGACGTGCGGGCCGTTTTCGATGGCGTGGTGATGAAGGTGGCAACAGTTCCCGGCTATGGAGGTACGGTTTTAATCAAGCATGGCGAATATTTCACGATGTATAGCCGCCTAAAAACGATAACAGTAAAAAGCGGGCAGACCGTAAAGGCGCGCGATGTGATCGGTAAAGTGGCCACGAACAAGGACGGGATTTCAGAAGTGCATTTTGAGACCTGGAAAGGCCTCACCCCGATGAATCCGGCCAGCTGGCTTGCGGGGAAATAAGCTGAAAAACAATGCCTTCCATAAAAAAGTCAATAGAACTAAGGGCAGATGCTTTGTGTTAGCCCTGTACATGAGTATCTTTGTCCAAAATAAACGAAATGATTATGATGACATTAGGTTTCTTACCGAACGTGGGTGGAGGGTCCCTTATCCTGATTATACTGGTGATCCTACTGCTTTTCGGTGCCAAAAGAATTCCTGAACTGGCAAGAGGTTTAGGACGCGGCATCCGAGAGTTTAAGGACGCCACGAAAGAGATCCAAGAGGACCTGGAAGAAGGCCTTAACGACAAGAAAAAGAAAGATTAATTTAAGCAGACGTAGATTTTGGAAAGATTTCTTTCATTTGACGCGATCCAAAAGGCACTGGAAAACAAGCAAGCTACCTGTGTGGAGATCGTGGAGCATTACCTCGGAAATATTCAAGAACGTGCCCAGCTAAATGCCTTCGTGGAGGTGTATGCAGCGGAAGCCCTAGCGGCAGCACGGCGTATCGATGAAAAACTGGAAAAGGGCAAGGCTGGTCGCTTAGCGGGTATGGTCGTCGGCATAAAAGATGTTCTGGTCTATAAAGGCCACACCGTAAATGCTCCAGTAAAATTCTAGAGGGTTTCGAATCCCAATTTACCTGTACGGCCGTGGAGCGGCTCCTGCAGGAAGATGCCATCATCATCGGTCGTCTGAACTGTGATGAATTCGGCATGGGAAGCTCAAATGAAAATTCTGTCCATGGCAAAGTCCTAAATGCTGCCGATGAAAGCCGCGTACCGGGAGGTTCTTCTGGAGGTTCGGCCGTAGCGGTGCAGGCAAACCTCTGTACGGTTTCTCTGGGAACCGATACGGGAGGCTCTGTGCGCCAACCGGCCGCATTCACGGGCATCGTCGGCATAAAACCAACGTACAGCCGAGTGTCTCGCTGGGGGCTTATCGCCTACGCCTCCTCCTTCGACACGATCGGTATTTTTTCACGTGAGGTTTCTGATAATGCGTTGGTGATGGAAATCATCGCCGGGCATGACAAGCAGGACAGTACCGCTTCGCGCAAAATGGTGCCGGCCTACTCCACGCTTTTGCACTTTGAAAAACGCGCACGCGTGGCCTATCTGAAGGAATCTATCGATTCTCCGGCTTTGCAGCCCGAGATCAAGGAAAACACCTTACAGGTGCTCGAAAAATTAAAGGCGGAAGGACACACAGTAGAAGAAGTACAGTTTCCCCTTCTTAAATATGTGTTGCCGACCTACTATATCCTGACCACAGCAGAAGCTTCCTCTAACCTTTCCCGCTTCGATGGCGTAAAATACGGTTATAGAAGCCCGCATGCGCATAACTTGGAAAGCATGTACAAGTTGACGCGCTCGGAAGGTTTCGGCGAAGAGGTGAAGCGTAGAATCATGCTGGGAACCTTCGTGCTCAGCGCTAGTTATTACGATGCCTACTTCACGAAAGCACAGAAGGTTCGGAAGTTGATTCGCGACTTTACAGAAGACTTGTTAAACAAGTACGATTACATCGTTCTTCCGACGACGCCGAGCACGGCCTTCAAGTTTGGCGAGCACTCTGGCGACCCGGTAGCGATGTATTTGGAAGACTTGTTTACAGTACCGGCCTCCGTATCGGGTGTGCCCGCGATATCCATCCCGAATGGAAAAGATGCACAAGGACTGCCGATCGGCTTACAAATAATGGCGAATGCTTTTAAAGAGGCCGAGCTGTATGCCTTCGCCGCCTATGTTTTAAAACTCAACCCATAACCCCTCTCTTGCCCATGAAGTGGACAGCGTATACCTATATGTTGCTTGTCAGTACCGCCAGCATTCTGGTAACCCCACACAGGAGTCATGGGCAAGAGTTGTTTTTATTAAATCAGGGCCTTCAGGAAACACTAATTCAGCCGGACTACAGCGTAGATTTTATTCCTGATTTCACCTATGATGAGGTAGCGGAGCGAATCCGTACCATGGAAACGGACATGCCTTTCACCCTAAACGAGAGGGTGTACAGTTTCATCGACTATTTTGCAGTGCGTAACAGAGACTATGTGCGCATGATTTTAGCGCGTGAGGTGCAGTATTTCCCACTTTTTGACGAAGTCCTCCGCCGGCATGACATGCCAGAGGATATTAAGTACCTGGCCATCATCGAGTCTGCCTGAATCCGGCGGCACGCTCGCGCGTAGGTGGCATGGGGCTCTGGCAGTTTATGCCGGCTACCGGAAGAATGTACCAGCTAAACGTTTCCTTAGATGCGGATGATCGCAAAGATCCATTAGCGGCCACGGAAGCGGCGGCCAAATATCTGAAGTCCCTTTACCGGATGTTTGACGACTGGGAGGTGGCGCTGGCCGCCTACAACTGTGGCCCTGGAAATGTGCGCAAAGCCATTCGCAGGGCGGGAGGAAAAAAGGGCTTTTGGGAAATCTATCCCTACCTGCCACGAGAGACACGCGGCTATGTGCCCCAGTTTCAGGCCATGATGTATGTCATGCGGCACAAAGAACTCCATGGCCTAGTACTGGATGATCCTGCCTACCCGATCGCTGTCACCAAGGTGAAGCCCGGTATGCCGGTGGACTTCGAGCAGTTAGCTACGGTGACGGGAGTAAAGGCAGCGGATATTATGCAGTTAAACCCTGCCTACCACAACGGTTTCTTGCCTGAGTCACATCAGCACAAAGGGATACAACTGCCAGCCGCGGCAGTTGCGGAGTCGATGGATTGGGAAGCATTAGCAGAAACGTTACAGCCGGATACGGAACGGATGATGGCGCTTCGGGCCATATACAATCCGAATATCCGCATGGTCGCGGGTGGAGGTCCAGCCTATGAAATCAAATATCGTGTACAGTCGGGCGATGTCTTGGGTAAAATCGCGCAGCGCCATGGAACTACTGTTGCGAATATCAAAATGTGGAATAACTTGAATTCGAATACGATTCGAGTGGGTCAGCAGCTCACGTTATACACGGCCGCACCTGCTGCTTCCAGTGCAGGAGGTGCATTAGTGGCGCAGTCTACGGTAAGTATCACGGAAAAAGGCGGAAAGAAGCTATATACCGTACAGCCCGGAGATTCACTTTGGCTAATTTCCAAAAAAGTGGAAGGGCTGAGCGTCGAACAGATTAAAAAGTTAAATAATCTTCAAAATAATCAAATAAAGCCTGGACAGCAATTGATTATTGGCTAAAAGTCTTTTTTAAGCTATAAAATTACGGTATCTTTAAAGGCTTTCATCTAAACAAGAAGATTATGAAAAAATTCACCTTATCCTTCTCATTGCCTTTTTTTCTGTTTTTGCAACTTGTTTCTTCTGGTCCTGTGCAGGAGATAAAGAAGGTAAGGAAGGCTCCATTTTTGAGAACAAGCCGAAGGCGCGCGGTCAGATCGGAGAGATCATTTTAGCGATAGACAGCGCGAAATGGGCGGGCCCTGTAGGGGATCAGTTGAAAAAAATCTTCCAAGAAGAGGTTCCTGGCCTTATCCGCCCTGAGCCGATGTTTTCGGTGAAGCGCGTGGAGCCGAAAGCCATGACCCGCATTTTACGTATGGCCACGAACTTGGTTTTTGTCACCACTTTTGACGATAAGAAGCCCGGAAGTCAATCGATAAATGCCCAGTTTGCGCAGAATTTGAAGGATAAAGCAGCGGAGGATCGTAATTTTCATATGTATCGCGCTAACGATGAGTTCGCGAAAGGACAGGAAGTGATTTATTTCTTTGGAAATAATGAGGAAGAGTTAGTGGCTAATTTGGAAAACAACCGTGCACGTATCCAAAACATCTTCCGCGTTCGCGAAAAGGAACGTTTAGAGAAGCTAATCTTAAATAGAAAAAGTGGAGATGCCCGAGCGGGGGGAGAGCCTTTAGGGCTAAACTTAAACTTGCCTGCCTCTTACCAGATAGCCAAGGCCGAGTCAGATTTCCTTTGGCTCCGCCAGCCCACCCCGAACACCAATCGTGCGGATATCAGCCTGTTTTATCATGTCCAAAATTACGTTTCTGAGGAACAGCTGAAACCGGAGAACATCATGCGCATGCGTAATAACATCACGCGCCAGCATATTTTCGGAGATCCCTCGAATAGAGATTCCTTTTTAACATTAGAATACGAATACCCAGAGCCCACCTTCTTTTACACCCAAGTAGCAGGTAATTATGCCATCGAGATGCGTGGGGGATGGAAAACCAATACCAACAGCATGGGAGGGTCCATGCTAGGTATCGCATTTGTAGACCAGGAGAATAACAAGCTCTACTACATGGAAGGCTTCGTGTACTACCCGAATGAAAAGCACCGTGAGGCCATACGCGAAATAGAAACCCTGCTGACGGGCACTACTTTGCTGCGGGCAGCAGCGGAGTAAGCGTGTAAGAATCAGGAAAGGCGCTTTAACCACACGGCCGCATCAGACCTATTAAAACAATCAATAGTTTACCTATATGGCTATTAAAATCAGAAAAGAAGACGCCTTAAATTACCACACCCAAGGTAGCCCAGGAAAGATCGAAGTGATCCCCTCTAAGCCTTTATCCTCCAGTTAGACTTGGCCCTCGCCTATTCACCCGGCGTGGCAGAGCCCTGTAAGGAGATCGCTGCCGATAAGGAAAATGTTTATAAGTACACAGCGAAGGGCAATTTGGTCGCCGTTATCTCAAACGGAACGGCTGTTTTGGGCCTGGGGGACATCGGTCCAGAGGCTTCCAAGCCGGTGATGGAAGGGAAAGGTGTCCTGTTTAAGAAATTCGCCGGTATCGATGTATTCGATATCGAGATAGATGAAAAAGACCCAGAAAAACTCATTCAGATCATTCGTTCCCTGGAGCCGACTTTCGGTGGGGTGAACTTAGAGGATATTAAGGCGCCGGAGTGCTTTCTGATCGAGGAGCGCCTGAAGCGGGAGATGAACATTCCGGTGATGCATGATGATCAACATGGAACGGCGATCATTTCGGGGGCTGCACTCTTAAATGCACTCGAAGTGGTCGGCAAGAAAATCGAGGAGATTAAGTTGGTCGTAAGTGGCGCGGGAGCCTCAGCAGTTTCTTGTACCCGCTTTTACATCAGCCTCGGCGTGCGTCCGGAAAACATCGTGATGTGCGACCGGGAAGGACCTATCACCGTAGATCGACCAAACGTGGATGAAATCCGTGCGGTTTTCGCCACCAAGCGTGCGATTAAGGATTTAGCAGATGCCCTAGTGGGTGCAGATGTGTTTTTAGGTCTCTCGGCTGGAAATATCGTAAGTGCGGAGATGATTCAGAGCATGGCGGAAAACCCCATTGTCTTTGCGCTAGCAAATCCAGATCCGGAAATCGCCTACGAAACAGCCATCGCTTCTCGTCCGGACGTGATTATGGCCACAGGCCGAAGTGATCACCCGAACCAGGTGAATAATGTTTTGGGCTTCCCATATATTTTCCGCGGTGCACTCGATGTACGTGCCACAGCGATTAATGAAGCCATGAAACTGGCCGCCGCGCATGCGATCGCGAAACTGGCGAAAGCGCCCGTTCCGGAAATCGTCAACCGTGCCTATGGTAGCTCAAAAATGGTTTTTGGACCTGAATACCTCATTCCAAAACCCTTAGATCCACGGCTGATTACCACCATCGCTCCTGCCGTAGCCAAGGCCGCCATCGCCTCAGGGGTAGCCAAAATCGAGATTAAAGACTGGGATAAATATGAATTAGAGCTGCAGGAGCGCATCGGCATCGATCAGAAGTTGATGTCGCGGGTCATCACGAAGGCCAAGCGCAATCCGAAGCGCATCGTCTTTGCGGAGGCAGATAATGTGAACATCCTGAAGGCCGCACAAGTAGTACGGGATGAGAAGATCGCCACGCCGATACTTTTAGGGAATAAAGAGCGCATCTTACACCTCATCGCTGAACATCAGCTGGACCTTCTCGACGAGGCCATCATCGATCCGTTTATGGAAGATGCCAAGCGCGAAGCTTATGGCCATGTCCTGTTCGAAAAGCGTCATCGCAAGGGGCTCACCTTACAGGATAGCATTCGCCTGATGCGGGATCGGAACTACTTCGGTGCGGTGATGGTAGAGCTCGGAGAGGCGGATGGTTTTATCTCCGGCTTAACGAAAGACTACCCGAAAACGATCATTCCTTCCCTTCAGATCATCGGTCCTCGGGAGGGGGTAAAAAAGGTTTCTGGTATGTACATCGTGAACACCGACCGCGGGCCTTATTTCTTCGCCGACACGACCGTAAATGTGGATCCGACGAAGGAAGAGCTGCTTGAAATCATCGAAATCGCTGCTCAGGGAGTACGCTTTTTCGACCTTGAGCCGAAAATCGCCGTGCTCTCGTACAGTAATTTTGGCTCCGCCAAAGGGGCTATCCCCGAGAAAACCGCTTGGGCCACAGCCGCAGCGAAGGCCAAGTATCCGGATCTTATCATCGAGGGCGAGATGCAGGCAAACGTAGCGCTGAACGAAAAACTACAGAAAGAACTGTACGGATTTAGTAAGTTGATCGACAATAAACCGAACACCCTCATCTTCCCAGATCTGGCGAGCGGAAATATTGCGTATAAACTACTGGCAGAGATGGGCCATGCAGAGGCTGTGGGCCCTGTGCTCTTGGGCATGAAGAAGCCCGTGCATATCTTGCAGCTGGGAAGCTCCATCCGGGATATCGTGAATATGGTCGCCATCGCAGTGGTGGATGCTCAGTTTAATGAAGAACATAATTTATGATCGCATATTTAGCAGGTACGTTTAAGCAGCTGGATCCTACCCACGTCTGGATCGATGTCCATGGGGTGGGCTACGAGGTGAAAATCTCGCTGCAGACGTATAGTGAAATTAAAGGTAAGGAGCAGGGCATGCTCCTTACCTATTTACACATAAAAGAAGATGCCCACACACTTTATGGGTTTACCCATGCAGAAGAAAAAAACCTTTTTTTACAGCTCATCAGCATCTCCGGAGTGGGGCCGAACACAGGCCTTATGATCCTGTCCTCCCTAAAGACACAGGAGATTATCGAGGCTATTTTGTATGGAGATCATAAAACTATCCAGCAAGTAAAAGGAATCGGACTAAAAACAGCACAGCGCATCGTTTTGGAACTGAAGGATAAGGTGAACAAGACCGCTGTAGCAGACCTTCCGAGTGGTCAACCTGTCGCGGCAGAGAGCAGCAATAAAACCAAAGAGGAAGCGTTACAAGCACTGATGACCTTAGGTTTCGCGAAAGCAGTAGCTGAAAAAAATATCCTTGCCGTGCTGAAAAAAAGCGGGCCAAATATTTCGCTAGAAGATTTAATTAAGGCATCTTTGAAGATTAATTAGCGTCACATTTCACCCAGTTTAATGGCTTGTAATCCGCACTTTTTTACGACTACGAAAGCCAATTGCATGCTCTCTTTTTGGGTGCTGCCCCTTTTGCTTCTCTGTGCACTTCCTTTTCGAAGCGCCGCACAAGTAGTAGCGCCTGAAACTGTGGGCGGCGTGGCGCCAAATCGTGCGAACGACACCATTCCCTCCAAGCTGGATAGCTTAGACCTTCGGCGTAAACTGCCCTCTTTTCTCATTTGGCCCGACCGCCAGACACGGCCGCTTTACCCCGAGCAGAGCCTGCCGCGTAACCGTGTCTACTCCCCTTTCGATCTCGTGCCGCCGAGTAGTACGGACATCCAGGTAGAAATCGACACGGCGCTCCGCTACCGCGTGCGCCAGCCGATCGACAGCACCGATGTGCTGCCAGGCCAAATTTATAACTTCGAAGAGTTCTCTAAGATCCAAGAGTACCGCGTCCGACAGGAATATTGGCGCAGCCGCTCCCGTGGACTCGATGGCGAATCCGCTGTCAGTGGCAGGGGAATCATCCCTCCGCTTACCGTCAGTCCCGGCCTTGACCGCATCTTCGGAGGCTCCGATTTTAATATCACGCCTACCGGATATGTAGACCTCGACTTGGGCGCTATCTTCCGCCGCACCGATAACCCTGCCATCCCGATTCGGCAGCAGCAAAACGGAAACTTTAACTTCAACCAGCAGATCCAAATGAGTGTCAACGGTACGCTGGGGGAAAAAATGCGGCTAGGCGCTAATTTTGACTCGAATAACTCCTTCGACTTCCAAAATCAGCTCAAGTTAGAATACGTCGGATACGAAGAGGATATCATCAAGTCGATCGAAATCGGAAATGTCAGCATGCCCATCCAAAACAGCTTGATTCCCGGCGCTCAAAACCTCTTCGGCGTACGCACACAGCTGCAGTTTGGGAAACTTTTCGTTACAGGTGTGGCCTCCACCCAGCGGGGACGTCGCGATGAGTTGATCATCGAGGGCGGTTCGCAGGGGCGCCCCTTCGAAATCCAAGGGCATAATTACGACGAAAACAGACACTTCTTCCTCGGCCACTTCTTCCGGGACAACTATGAACGCTGGCTAAGAGGCATCCCTCAAATCCTCTCTGGAGTGAATATCACGCGCGTGGAAGTGTATGTCATGAATCGAAGTAATACTACCGAAACACTTCGTAACTTCTCTGCATTTATGGACCTTGGGGAAGGTCGGCGCTTGCTCAATCCCGAAAATCCTGCCATCGGCAGCCCTAACCCGAGCTCACCCACAGCGAACGATGCGAATGCACTCTTTCGAAACCTGACCAATAATCCTGCCTTCCGGGCTTTTGATACCGGCAGCCGCGCGATCGAGGCGGAGTTCAACCTAACACGGGGTGCTGATTTCGAACAAATTAATAGTGCCCGCCGCCTAAACGATAATGAATTCGTCTTCCACCGGGAGCTTGGCTATATTTCCCTCATCCGAAAGCTGCAAAACGATGAGGTGCTCGCAGTTTCGTTCGAATATACCTTTAATGGGCAGACCTTCCGCGTAGGGGAACTTTCCGAAGACTA
Source organism: Nitritalea halalkaliphila LW7 (assembly GCF_000265075.1). GTDB lineage: Bacteria > Bacteroidota > Bacteroidia > Cytophagales > Cyclobacteriaceae > Nitritalea > Nitritalea halalkaliphila. The sequence continues at coordinate 85,916 of NZ_AJYA01000005.1, forward strand.
TCAAAACCGTCCTGAGTCGGAAGTCATCTTTTTGAAAATGTTGCGCCCCGCGCGTATCAATACCCGCGTGCCCACCTGGGAGCTGATGATGAAAAACATTTACAACCTGAATGCGAACCAAATTCAGCGTGAAGGCTTCCAGTTGCAAATCATCTACCGCGACGATCGAACGGGGCAGGATAATGTCAGCTTGCTAGAGGGCGAAAACGTACGGAACCGCCCCCTTATCCGCTTGTTGGGCTTAGACCGTCTAAATCCACAAAATGATCCAGCGCCAGATGGTAACTTCGACTTTGTGCCTGGCATTACCATCTTCCCAGAGCGCGGCATGATCGCCTTCCCTGTTCTGGAACCTTTCGGCAGCACCCTGCGCGAGCAGTTTCTTCCGAATGAGGCCCAGCTCGTCGATCGCTTTGTCTTCGACACCCTTTACCGCACCACCCGTGCGAATGCAGAACTGGTCACACGGCTTAACAAGTTCTTTATCCGCGGGCGCCTCACGGCGGGCTCTGCATCTGAGATCATGCTTCCAGGACTTAACATCTCTCCGGGCTCGGTCATCGTGCAGGCAGGAAACATCCCCCTCACCGAAGGAGTAGATTTTACCGTGGACTATAACCTAGGACGCGTCAGTATCATCAATGAGGGCATTCTACAGTCCGGAAAACGCATCAGCATCAGCTTCGAAAAAGCCGATCTCGTCTCCTTCCAGACCCGAAGTCTCCTCGGAACACGCCTAGACTACCTGGTAAACGATAACCTGAATATCGGAGGTACCTTCATGTACCTCAACGAACGCCCGAACATCACCCGTATCGCCACGGGGAATGAGACACTCCGAAACAGCATGTGGGGGCTCGATGTAAATTACGATGATGAATCCCGCTGCTGACCAAGCTCGCCGACGCCTGCCCTTTACGAACACGAAAGAAAAATCCTTCATTCAGTTTAGCGGAGAGTTCGCTCAGCTCATCCCCGGCACCTCGAACCGCGTGGCCGGAGAAGCGGCCTCCTATATCGACGATTTCGAAACCGCCATCACGCCGTTTAACCTCGGTGGCGCTGCCGCGCAAAACTGGAGTCTCGCCGCCACACCGGTTACGCCGAGCAATGCCTTCGATGAAAGCTTGACCACAGGCGAGGAGCTGGGTCGTGCCTACCGCCGCGCCCGTGTGGCCTGGTATAATATCGACAATATCTTTTACCGAGAGACTGGCCCGGGGGTACCTCCTAATATCACACGTGAAGATCGACGCAACCACTACGTACGCCGGGTGCTGCCGCAGGAGATCTTCCCGAACAGGGACCGCGATGTGATTATCGTGCCAGAGCCGCTGTTTGAGATGGCCTACTTCCCGAGTGAACGCGGGATGTACAACTATAACCCGCGCCTAACTCCGGAAGGCCTCCTCCCGAATCCACGCCAAAACTATGGTGGGGTCACACGCGCGATTACCACGGAAGTGGATTTTGACCGAAACAATGTAGAATTCATCGAATTTTGGCTTTTAGACCCCTTTATCGAGGCGAAAATGGTCGTGTCATCGATGGTCGCTTTAATGAAAATAACCGCACAGGCGGTATTCTACGCTTTAACTTGGGCGATGTATCCGAAGACATCATTCCAGATGGACGGCATGGCTTCGAAAACGGCCTTCCCGCTGATGGCGACGCCGCCCGAACAAGCACCACACCCTGGGGCAGGATTACCCGCGAGCAATTTTTGCTCCCAGCCTTCGATAACAGCCCAGATAGTCGCAGAAACCAGGACGTAGGTCTGGATGGGCTGCGCAATGAGGAAGAAGCCGATTTCTTCCGAAGTAACTTTATTAACCGTCTGAGCGTTTCCCAAAATGCCTTACAGGAAATCCTACGCGATCCCAGCAATGATAATTTCCGCTACTACCTGGACGAGGAGTACGATCAGCGCGATGCGAAAATTCTCGAGCGTTATAAGAAGTTTAATGGAATGGAGGGAAATACCCCGATTACGGCGAATAATAACTTGCCCTTCACCCCCTCCAGCTCTAACTTCCCGGATAATGAAGACTTAAATAATGACAATACCATCAATGAGCTGGAGAGCTATTACGAATACGAAATCGACCTCCGCCCAGGAAATTTAGAGGTAGGAAGAAACTACATCGTCGATCAGCAAACGGCTAATGTCGCGGGAGAGGAGGTCAACTGGTACCTGTTCCGTATCCCTGTCCGCACCCCGGACCGTACCATCGGTGATATCACCGGTTTTAACTCGATTCGCTTTATGCGAACCTATTTGACAGACTTCGAGCAGCCAGTAGTTTTACGTATGGCCAACTTCCGCTTAGTCGGTAGCCAGTGGCGCGTTTTTCAAGAGTCCTTATTCGAGCGTGGTTTCTTCCAGGTTCCAGAGCCCGATGTGTCTAATCTAACCGTAGGCGTCGTGAACATCGAAGAAAACAGTCAGGGAGGTCCTGATCGCAGCCTTATGTGCTCCCACCGGGCATCGTGCGAGATAGAGACAACTTGGCACTGTGGAGCGGCAGTTGAATGAGCAGTCCCTTTCCCTTTGCGTCAGCGAACTGGAGCCACGTGATGCCCGTGCGGTGTTTAAAAATACCCCTCAGCTGGACCTGGTGCAGTTCGAACGGATTCGCATGTTCTTCCATGCCGACAGCGACGATGCTGAAGATGGGAGGTAACTGCATTTTTACGCATGGGTACCGATTACACCGACAACTATTACGAAATAGAGGTGCCCCTGACGATTACACGAAGGGGAACGCGAGATCCGAGACAAATCTGGCCCGAAGAGAATGAAATCGACATCGCCATCCAAGAAGTCGTGGGGGTAAAAGTGGAGCGTGATAGAAGAAGCCATCCGATGAACCTCCCTTTCACACAGGATATCGCGCAGTACAAGGTCACCGTAGTGGGTAGGCCGGAACTCTCCATGATTCAGGGGATGATGATCGGAATTCGAAATCCAGGGCGCACAGGCACCGCTTCGCGCAGTGTCTGCGTTTGGGCGAATGAGCTCCGGGTAACCGGTTTTACGGAGTCTTCTGGCTGGGCGGCCAATGCGATTTTAAACGCACAGATAGCCGATATCGCCACGATTTCCGCATCGGTACGCCATAGCACCATCGGCTTCGGTGGACTAGAAACACGCCTCTCACAGCGTGCGCGAGAGGCCGCCACGCAGTTTGATATTTCGGCGAATGTGGCTGTAGATCGCCTACTCCCTGAGGGCTTAAATGTGAGCGTTCCCATGTACTTTAGCATAGAAAATGCCTTTGTGACGCCGGAATTCGACCCCTTGAATCCAGATGTTCCTTTTGAGCTGGCGCTCTCCACTTTCGAAACACAGGAGGAACGAGACTTTTATCGCAGTCAGGTGATCGATAGAAGTAGGCGAAGGAATATCGGCTTCACAAATATTCGGAAACTAAAAAATCCAGAAAACACCCGAAATAGACCTTATGACCTGAGTAATTTTGCGGTTTCCTATGCCTTTGGTTCGGTGAACCAAAGCAATATCCATACCGAGAGCTTCGTTTTCGAGAGCTACGTCGGGAATGTGGCTTATGCCTATTCTCCAAACCCGGCAATCGTGGAGCCTTTTAAAAGCTGGAGCTTCTTAGACGGAAAATATGGAAAGGCCCTTCAGGATGTCAACTTTAATTTCAGCCCGAGCTCCGTGGTGGCGCGTCTGGATGTAGATCGCCGATTCATGCGTACTCAGTTCCGTAACGATCAGCTGACCACAGATGGGGTGGATCCCCTGTTCCAAAAAAGCTTTTTTATTAACCGAACCTACGGGGTCAACTGGGACCTTACGCGAAGCCTGCGGGTGGACTTTAATAGCCGTGTCATGGCCATCGTGGACGAACCCGAAGGAGATCTCGACACAGAGGCTGCGCGGGATTCTGTACTAGTGAATTTACGAAATTTCGGACGTACGACGAATTACAATCACCAGATAAACGCGAACTACAAGGTGCCCTTAAACAAGATCCCCGCACTGGACTGGATCAGCATGGATACCCGATACGGAGCAAACTTCAACTGGCAAACAGGTGCCATCGGGCAGCGAGACACCCTCGGGAATGTGATCAACAATACCCGCGATCGCTCGGTGAATGGAAAATTAGATTTTGTCAAGCTTTATAACAAAAACAAGAAATACAAGGCGCTAAATGCACCGCGCAGGCCCAGCATTCCGGGCAGGGGCCAAAAAAGTGCAGAAGATACGATCGGTACACCTTTCACACGGCGTCTGGTACGCTTCGCGACCATGCTTAAGGACATCAACTTCCGCTATGCGATCGTGGAGGGCACCTTTTTGCCCGGTTATATGGCTGAAACCGGCTTGCTGGGCTTGGACAGAAGCTTCTTGAACCCTGGTCTTGGCTTTATTATCGGTGCCCAAGACCCCGGTATTCGGAATGATCTGGCCACCCGTGGGCTGATCGCGCCAAGTCCAGAACTCACACAAGCCTTCCGACAAAATCAAGCGGTCAACATTCAAGTGAACGGGCTGCTAGAACCTTTAAAAATTTCCGCGTTACGGTGGAAGCACGGAAACGGGAAACGGGAGAATTTAGCGAGATATTCCGAAATTCAATGGATAACCCAGGAGAGTTCGTCAGCCTCAGCCCGAACCGGATCGCGCCTACAGTATTTCCTTCAGCATGCTGCGCACCACTTTCGTGCGCGATAATGCAGGCGGAAGCGACAGCAGACTCTTTGAACGGTTTGTTAGCTACCGAGAAATTATTCAGAGCCGCTTAAATACAGAAAATCCAGGAGGGGAATTTGCCCTTAACGGGCAAACGGTCCTCGGTCTCTCTTTCCTGGCAGCCTATTCGGGGCGGGATCCGAACACGATCGCCTTAAATCCTTTTCCGAATATCCCTATCCCGAACTTCCGCGTAGACTACGATGGCCTTTCTAAGTTACCCCTGTTCTCGGATATTTTCTCCAGCATAAATATTACGCATGCGTACAATTCCTTTTATGAGGTGAGTAATTTCTCTAATTCCCTACTCTATCAGGATGGCTTAGAGCTCTTTAATCGCATACAAAACATCCCTGGGGCTACGCTTACGAACGAGTTTGGGGAATTTATACCCGTTTTCGTCCTGAATCAGGTTATCTTAGCAGAGCGCTTTGCGCCATTGATCGGTATCAACTTATTAACGAAAGACCGACTGAATATCGGATTAGAATACAATACGGAGCGAAACTTAGGCTTAAATTTCTCCAATGCGCAGATTACCGAGCAGCGTAGCAGAGATTTTGGCTTTGACCTCGGTTACACGAAGGCCGGAGTGAAAATTCCATTTAAGATTCAAGGCAGACAAGAAGTATTGAATAATGACTTGACCGTACGTCTCACCACCCGCATCGTAGACACCAATCAGCTGCAGCGTAGGATCGGCGAAGCCAGTACGGTTACAAATGGGAATATCAACATTCAGCTCCGTCCTACAGTGAGTTATGTGGTGAATCAAAATTTGAATTTGACCCTTTATTTCGACCGCACCATTAATGAGCCTCGTGTGACCACAGCCTTTAGACGGAGTGCTACGGCCTTTGGTGGACAGCTAAGATTTAATTTAGCACAATAGGTTTCCATATTAGCCGAAAGCTTGTATTTTTGACCTCTATAAAAGAAACGCTATGAACTTCCCAAAGGAACTAAAGTACACAAAAGACCACGAGTGGGTTAAGATCGAAGGTGATGTCGCTACAGTAGGCATTACGGAATTTGCGCAGCGTGAGCTGGGCGACATTGTTTATGTAGAGGTAGAAACAGTGGGCGAAACCATCGAAGCAGGTGAGGTTTTCGGGACTGTGGAGGCGGTAAAGACGGTGTCCGATCTCTTTATGCCCGTAAGTGGTGAGATTTTAGAGTTCAACGAAAACTTGGAGAGCACTCCTGAGGCTGTAAATGAGTCTCCTTATGAGGATGGCTGGATGATTCGCATTAAAATTACGGGCGGCACTGAGGAGCTTTTAGATGCAGATGCCTACACCGAACTCATAGGCGAATAAAGATGAACAAGAGATTTTTCCCGGTATTAGTGCTGCTGATAGGGATTTCCATCGCACTGCTACTACCGGGAGAAGCCATCCCCTCGGAAGGTCCAGAAATTCCTTACGTCGATAAAATCGCCCATTTTACGCTTTTTTTCTTCCTCGGATACAGCTTGGGCTTCGCTAGTGTGCATAAAAAACACAGACTGAAAGCACTTAGAAAAAGATATTTATTCACGATTTATTTGCTTTTCGGGGTAATTTATGCGATATTTATAGAGTATTTGCAGCAATTGGTGCCTAACCGGAGTTTTGAATACGCTGACATCATCGCGAATCTTTCGGGAAGTGCCGTCGGTGTAAGTATATTTTACTTCGTATATAAGCGAAACCGAAAATTTGCGTAAGTGAATTAATTTGGTTAAGATTGTTGAATCAAATCGGTAATTAAACCATCAACCTTAATAGTTAATCACACATGGAAGCTAAAAAGACGCCAGGAGCTGATTTAACCAAGAAGACAGGAATGTTCCTGAATATTGGTTTGGCAGTGTCTGTTGCTCTCGTCCTTGGTGCTTTTGAGTACAAGTTCTACGATGACTTGGGCCTAAAAGACTTGGGGACTCTTACAGATGACTTCGAGGACCTCCTCGATATTCCGATCACGGATCAGCCACCCCCACCACCGCCTCCCATGGAGCAGCCTATTATCCAAGAAATTCCAGATGAAATCGAAATCGAAGATGAAATCGAGGTGAATTTCGATGTGGATATTCAGGAAGAGACCGTTATCCAAGAGGTCGTTATTTCTGAAGCTCCTCCAGTAGAGAAAGCTGACGAGATTTTCGATGTGGTGGAGTCTCCACCAATGCCTCCAGGTGGCATGGAAGGTTGGATGAAATATTTGAACTCCAACTTAAAATACCCTACGCAAGCACGTAGAATGGGTATCGAAGGTACTGTATATGTGGTTTTCGTAGTAAACACGGATGGATCCATCCAAGACGTAGAACTTCTCCGTGGTATCGGTGGAGGTTGTGACGAGGAAGCTGTACGAGTAGTTTCTAATGCTCCGAAATGGGAGCCAGGAAAACAGCGAGGTCGTCCAGTACGTGTACGTATGCGTCTTCCAATCAAGTTTAAACTAGGTTAATTCCCTACATACATATAAAAGGAACACTGAAGAGTGTTCCTTTTTTTATTCCCTCGCAGCAGCGCTTTATTCTTCTTTTAACGACCCGCTAAAACTTTGACATAAAAAAAAGAGGACAGGTCCTCTTTTTTTATGTTCATCGCCACCATAGGAGCGAGCACGATCATTTCATTTAAAGAATGTTCAAGCTTTGCTCCTTGATTTTTTCCAACTCGTCCTTCATCAGAATCACATGCTTCTGCATCGCGGCATCGTTAGCCTTAGAGCCTATGGTATTGATTTCCCTTCCTATCTCCTGACTGATAAAGCCGAGCTTCTTTCCCTGGCCGTGTGTGGCTAATAAGGTCTTTTCGAAGTAATTCAAGTGTGTTTCCAAGCGAACAAGCTCTTCCGTAATGTCGATCTTCTCAAAATAATAAATGAGTTCCTGCTCAAAGCGATTTTCATCAAACTTCATATCTCCTAACCACTCACTAACATTCGTGGAAATCCGCGAGCGTACCTTCTGCCTACGAATAGGCTCTTCCCGACGCACGCCTTCCAGCTGCTCCCGAAGCACCTGCAAACTTTCTTGGAACTTTTCCATCAAGGAAGCACCCTCATCTTCACGAAAGCCATTACACTGCCGCAGCGCCTCCTCTAATACAGGCACTAAAAGCGCCCAATCCTGCTCCTCAGAGTCCGACTTCTCCGTCAACGTATGCATCACGCCAGGCGCCTGCAAAGCAAGTTTTAAGAGCTCCTCGCTGTGCGCACCCACGGACACTGCCATAGCCGAAAACTCCTTATAAAAACGCTCGAAAAGCGCTTTGTTAAAGATCACTGGAAGCTCATCTGCTTGCTTTTTCACGAATTCCACCGCTAGCGAAACCTTACCGCGCTCCAGGTGCTGACTCACAAGCTGCCGTATATCTAACTCCTTCGCAGAAAACTGCTTGGGATACCGCATCGAAAGGTCTAAAAACTTGGAGTTTAAGGTCTTCACTTCTACATGCACAAAGGCCAGCTCATTTTCAAAGCTGGCCGTGCCAAATCCTGTCATGGATTTAATCATCTTTTTTTCTTTAGAAATTATACCCTAAAGTCACATAAAGCCTTAAATTCTCAGGCTGATTATTCCGTATCGGACGAGCGACATCCATCTTGACATAATAATTTAACAAGACCGTACGAATGCCCGCTCCGTAACTCTGCAACCACGGGTTATTGAAATTATTTAACGTTATCGTAAAAGGAGATGCCGGCGTACGGATCACCTCTGTATTTTGATCATTTACACGCTCCCAAGGAGCCGCCTCATTCCATGCCGAGCCGATATCATAAAAGCCGACCATCTGGAAATTACGCAGGAAGTTGCTCGTCAAATTCCCCCGCGACAAGAAAGAGAAAATGGGTACCCGAATCTCAGAGGTGAAGGTAATGACATTATTCCCGCGAATCTCATCCAGATCATAACCACGTAAATCTACGAATTCCGCAAACAGAATATTTGAATTCTCTACCCCTGTCGGATTACGCACTGGCGAAGGCTCATTTCGATTGGCCGGAGGCTGACTGAAACGGTTAAAAACCCAGTTATCCATCCCCCCTACTAAATACGTCTGCGGGTTATTTCCGAAGAAACTTCCCACAAAGAGCCTAGAAGCAAAGGTGATGTTCTTCACCACTTTCTGGTAGTTCCGCACATCCAAATAGAAATTCGAGAAGGATCTATCTGCAGCATTCAGGCCTTGGAAATGCGCAAACCCTGCCTTAGCCTTAAACCCTTGCTGCATATACAGCCCTAACTGCGTGGTCTTATCCACCACAAACTCCGCACGTGCACCCGCATAATTTACCATCAGGCTATTCGCATCACGGTCCGTAGCACGTAATAAGGAATCTGGATTCAAGTTAAAGTACTGTGTGTTCGCATAAAAAGGCGCCAGCGTCAGGCGACTATGCACATTTAATGGATAAGAAACCCCTAGCTCCGCCTTGTTCAAGACATAGCGCTGAAACGTTTCTCCCTCCGATACCTGCAAAGCACTCCGGTCATAACGGAAACGGAAGTCTAATCTTCTCTTAAGGTATTCATAATCGAAAAACACATCCGAGCCCGACCTAAAGTCTAAGGCAGCCATGATGCCACCACGCACCCGATGATTATCGAGTAAATCATTCATCTCACCATTTAGCGCGATCCCAAAGCCACGAAGAGGATCGATCACGAAGTTCGTACGGAAGCTAGATGTCATGAACTGTGGTGTAATTCTTCGTGGCCCCGTAATACGACGCTGCAAACCCTGACGTCTGAAGTTCTCTAATAAGGCATTTCTGCCGGCCAAATTTCTCCTCGGCTCCTGCTGGAAATCCTGAAGCGCTGGAATCGTATCGAAGGTATAATTCTCATAATCGATGCCTCCCCTACCTTCAAAACGTAGCCCCTGTGTGTCGATTCGGCCACTTCCACCTGTCCTCGGAGGAACCGTATCCGTAGCTTCACCCAGCGTCACCTCTGGAAGGCGCTCGAAAGAAGGCGACTGCATACGTCTAAACTGATCCAAGACACCGCCCTGCTGCGCGGGTCCCTCCCCAGCTTGCGCACCAACCTGACTAGCAGCTCCCTGCTGCGCCGCCCCCTGTGTGGCTGCGGCTCGCGGAGTACCCGCACGACTCGGTGCACCGATCAGTAGCTCTTCTAAGTTCACACCCGCAGGAGGTGTAGTGGCCGCTCTTCGTGTCGTATCTGACGCGATGCTCTCTCGCTCCGTTCTCCTCAGCGCCTGCGACTCTCCTTCCATCGTTTCTTCTGTGGAAGCTTCCTCCACCGTAATACTCTCCACTTGCTCAGCGATGACTGCTAACTCCTCCTGAATACGCGTTATTAGCTCTTCTGTCTGCTCCTCCTCCTCAGCCTCCAGCACCGATTCCGTTTCTACCTGCTCCTCTTCGGATTCCTCCGTCACAAGCTCCGAAACAGCTGTTTCCGTCGCCGATTCTACAGCAGCGCGCTCTGGAAGTACGATCAGCTCCGTCTCAGAAACTTCCTCTTCCTCCTGCGCACGGCTTGTCCTACGCTGAGAACCCGCCGCCTCCGCAGCATTCATCCGCTCGTTTAACTGTTTGGCTTGCGCCAATTGCATCCGAGGTGTAGAAGGTGTAAACTGATCCGCATTCGAATAAGCTCATACACCAGGCGGGCCTTATTGCCGTCCCGAACGGCATACGCCACCCGGTTCAACTGGGAAGAATAATCAAACACTTCTATACTTTTATTTAGTGCAGACACCTGACTGCTAACCGCAGAAGCTACCGACATACGGTTTAAATTCGTGATGCCACTCTGATCACTCAAATACAAAATGTTATCCGAATTCAAACGCATCGGGCGCACATTCCGATAATTCACATTCGTCAAACGCTCGAAAGTCACTACAGAATCTACATCCGCCTTCCAGAGGTTAAAATAACCGGGCAACTTATTCGCATCCGGCGTACGGGTCAGCACAGAATCCGGCAGATCCACCTGATTCGAAGAAAAAATAATCGTGCTGTCGTTTAGCCACATGGGCGTTAAATTATCGAACACATCATTCGTCACCCTTCTCCCCTGTCCGCGTGCATTCAAGGTATAAATATCCGATTTCCCCGCAGAAATGACCGACATGACGATGTTTCTGCCGGAGGCATTGTAATCCATGTGCGTGATCTGCGTGATGTTTCGCAAGTAAATCTTGTCATTCGAAGAACCATCTATGGCGCGCTGCCGCAGCGTAGTTACCCCACCCCGGAAAGTGGCAATGGCTAAATTCAAGGTATCCCTCCAGGCAATCACCGGCGAGGTCGTATTGACAGGCTGATCCTTACTCACTGATCCCCCCGTGTATAAAGTCGTCTCGCGCTCTGTCGCCAACTCCCGCACTTGCACCCGATAGCGCCCCCCATTGTTAATCACATATGCTAAATGCTTGCTGTCTGGGCTAAACTTGATATCGGTAATGGCCCCATACTGCCGATCAGACGTCTCGGCTATAACAGCACTCTCTTTCACCGCCTTAAAAACATCGAAAACAGGTTTATTCACGCTCGTATAAAACGTCTGCCACTGCGTCATCACGTTTTTATAATCCATCCCGATCGTGTTCGCGATACTCGCTTCCTCGTTTCGATTGATACGGCTTAAATTTAATATCGAACTGATGTACCGCTTGCCATAGCGCTCCCCGATAAAGTTCCAGATCGACTGCCCCACTAATGCAGCCTCACGCTCTTTTAACTTGTATAGACGTACCTTCTGCCCCTCACGCTTAAAATAATGCCGGATATAATCGTCCATCTCCCTGCTCCAGCCATGCGCTAAATACATCGCCGCACCATCCACATACCAGTCCGGAAAACGATTCACTAAATTCGACTGGAAGGCATCCACGATCGAAGAACCATATAGCATCTCCTCGATAATCACCTTCGAGGTCACATAAATCAAATCTCGCTTAAAATCTTCCCAGTTGCCTGGAAACGCCACCTCTCCCAGCAGACGGCTAAAAAAAGTCTGCCCATCTATCGTATACTCGTCTTTGTTCAGGTTTAAATTACTCTGTAAAATTTCCTCCGGAGAATTATAAATAAAAATTTTAGGCTTGGTATAGGCCACATAACCGATAGACTGCGTCAGGCGATCAAATTCTGACTCTAAAAAATCAATGGCCATCCGGGCATTATTCATCCCCTGATCGTAATAGTACACCTCAAAGTTATTACTGCTGTAGTAAAACCACTGCAGCTCCTTATGCTGTACCCTGTTTTTCCCGAACCGTTCTCGGTCAAAACGCTGCGCCCATCCCACCGATGCCTGGAGGATAAACACCATCGTTAGGAGTACAAAATATGTATTTTTCATGTTGAGTTTAGCTATAGCCTCTAAATATACTTAAAAAAACGATTGATGTTTACTTCTTTTGGCACTTCCTTCCCCTCCAGCATAAAATCCATCAACACCTCACTGAAATAAGGCGCCAGAGACACTCCCTTAGCGCCCAATCCATTCAGGATATAAACGCCAGAAGATTCGGGATGTTTACCCAAAATCGGTTTTCTATCTTTCGTCGCCGGACGTAAGCCATAGCGATGCGCGAGCAGCTCATCCACAGGCCCTTGGACCAGTTTCTCCAGCTTCTCCAGCAGCTCCTTTTTCGCCCGTTCCGTCGGCCCCTCATCCAGGTCGAAATGCGTATAGGTACTGCCCACACGCACGCGATCCTCCCCGAGGGAAATACGAAAAACACCCCTATTCACGATGTAGGGTAATGTAGGCTGCTGGCGCAAATCCAAAATCTCCCCTTTCACAGGGGCAAAGCCCGGAACCGCATAGCGACTCGCCTGATGCGCACCCAGTCCGGTGCAGAGCACCAATCCCCGCGCTTTCACCCCTTCATACCATACAGATCCAGCCTCCTCCCGCACCTGATCGAGCTGAAAGGCGCTTTGGCGCAGAGCGCCAAAAGATGCAAAATAGGCCGCCGCAGCATCTAAAAAAAGGGGAATGTCCACATAACCAGAGCGCTGTAAAGACACCCCACCGTACGGATCTCCCAGTGCCTGATCCCGAGAATGCTGATGCACCCGCCGAATGTAGGGCGCATAATGGGGCTCCGCAGATTTACCCATCCACTCATTCTGCTCCTCCAAGCTCCAGAAGGGCCTGTAAATCTCCACAGGATGCAGGAAGTCCGCACCAAAATCTTGGGCACAAGCCCCATAAAATGCCTCTAAATCACCGAATAAAGCGTCTGCCAACCACGTTTTCACCATCTGACGGCCCGTGATCGGATTATAGAGCCCCGCCGCGATACGACTGCTGCGGTTTTCCTCCGGACTATCGTAAATGAGGACAGAATAGCCCCTTTCATCAACTTATACCCCAACACCGAGCCTGCCAGGCCCTGCCCCACTAATAAAAAGTCCACTTCCATACCCAAAATTACAGCCTTTATTTTTAATTTTGATGCCTTTAACAAGAGATTCCCCTATGCTGACGATAAAAAAATTCACCTTTAACGCCTTCCAAGAAAATACCTACCTCGTTTACGATGAGACAGGAGAAACGCTTATCATCGACCCGGGATGCTACGAAAAACGCGAACGGGAGCAGCTGGCCTCCTACATCGAGCAGCATAACCTTAAACCGACCCGTCTGCTAAACACCCACTGCCACATCGACCATGTGCTCGGAAATGCTTGGGTGATGGCACAGTATGGCCTTGGGCTGGCGATTCATGAAGCGGAAGTGCCCGTCTTAAAGTCAGTAGAAAGCTATGCGGCCAACTATGGCTTCCCGGCCTTTGCGCCCAGCAGCGCTACGGAATTCCTAAGGCCTGGAACAGATGTGGCCATAGGAAATACCCGCTTAGAAGTGCTTTTCGTCCCTGGCCATGCCCCTGGACATGTGGTCTTTTACCATCCAGAAACCAGCCAGCTAATCGCAGGAGACACCCTTTTCCAAGGAAGCATCGGCAGAACTGACCTTCCAGGGGGAGACCATGAAACCCTGCTACGCTCCATCCGCCAAGAGCTTTTCCGCCTGGCTGACGACACGGTAGTGTACTGCGGCCATGGACCTGAAACTCGCATCGGTTTCGAAAAAATCCATAATCCTTTCGTAGGAGAACATACCTAAACCCCTGGCCCTAAACCCGTTACCATGTCCATCAAACGCCATATTCCCAATACCGTCACCGCGCTCAACCTGCTCACCGGCATCATCGGCATCCTAACCGTGGCGGGAGGAAACTATCGTTCCGGGCTTTATTTTATTCTGATCGCAGCGGTTTTTGATTTCTTAGATGGTTTTCTGGCGCGAATCCTGGGGGTGCATAGCGAAATCGGCAAGCAGCTGGACTCCCTGGCGGATATGGTGACCTTCGGCGTGCTACCGGCCTTGATCCTGCAGCAGTTTTTAGCGGCGAGCTGGCCGGAAGGTGGCTACTGGACCTACATCCCATTCTTGATCGGAATTTTTTCGGCCTTCCGCCTCGCGAAATTCAATATCGATACGCGCCAAAGTGACCAGTTTATCGGCCTTCCCACACCGGCGAATGCCCTCTTTATGGCGAGCTGGCCTTTTTTAGTAGCCGCCAGCCCGGAAACCCTGGCCGAGGTGCTGGGACATCCCTTCCTATTAATCGGCATCGCCCTGCTGTTTTCCTACCTCTTGGTGGCTGAAATCCCCCTTATCGCCCTAAAATTTAAAGACTTCGGCTGGCGCCAAAACGCTTTTCGCTATGCCATCATCGCGCTGAGCATCCCTGCCCTCCTCATCGGACAGGCCGCAGGTTTCCCTTTTATAATTTTATCGTATATTGGCCTGTCAGTAGCAGCGAATTTACGTCATGAAAGGAAGCAGGGATAGGAAAAATACAAGCAGCATAGCGCCAAGCGTGCTGTTTTTCTGCGCCTTGCTGTTGGCCCTCAGCCTCGGCCTCCTCCCCCTCTACACCCTAAAAGCCCAAAACATCTTCCGCTTTCCCGTCACTGAAACCGGCGTGATCGCCATTCCCGGTGAACAGCTGCGCAGCCTGGGGTTCCAGCCCGACCGGGTCCGCGTCATGGGGCGGGGCGGTATGCTACCGCAAAAGCTGGACAGCGCCCAACAGTTTACGCTGCCCGAAAGCCCTAGCTATTGGGAGGCAGACACCCTTTTTGCTCTGGTGGAAGGACCTCACCTTTGGCAAAGCAGCCCTGACGGCACCCTACATTATCAGCACCACCTCTACAGCGACACCGTCTTTTATGAATTACGCCCCGGAATTCCACAGTACCGCCTGCAAGTGGAAAATGCCGCTCTGATGTCCGATGAGCCGAGCAAGGACACCGATGAAAGCCCCCGCTTTTGGCGCCAGCTGCAGACCCTGAAAGAGGAGCGGTTCAACTTGCTCTCCTCGGGGAGAAGTTGGTACAGCAATGCCATTTTCACGGGCAACCGCTACCTCTGGAATCGGGAAACTACAGGCGCTGCGCACTCCTCCGCCACGGGGCGCTACCTGCTACAGGCCCGCTGGATGGGCGCTGCCTTAAGCCCTTTGAGCATCGAGGTCAGCAGCGACGTAGGCCCCGTGGGCAGTGGCCAAATCCCCGCCATCGTCAGCAGTCCTTTCGGCGTGCAGGGGCGGGAGCGGATGGAAAACTGGGTGTTCACCGCCGCTGCTCCCCCGGCAGAGCTTCGGCTACAGCCACAGAGCGGACACCCGAATGCCGCACTTTATGTGGATCACCTTGGGCTTTTCCAGGAGGTGCGCTTAGAGGCAGAGCTGGAGGGACAGCTTTTTCCTGTGGACCAGCAGCGACCCGTAGGAGGCCCCCTCCCCGTAGGAATGCGGCTTTGGGTGCAGGATTTCCGTGGGCACTGGCAGGTCTTCGGCGAGAATTTCAGCGCAGCAGCGCTGCAAAAGGCTTTTTTGCAAGCAGCAGGCCGCGCCCGGCCTTTGCCCGAAGGGCGTAGACTTCCCGCAGCTCCTGACCTGCTACAGGGCCGACCCTCTCTGATCATCGTAACAGCAAGCCGCTTCCGTGCTTCTGCGGAAAGGCTGGCTCAGTTTCGGAGAAGCGAAGGCCATCAGGTGCAGGTCATCAGTCCGGAGGAGGTGTATGAGGCCCTGCATGGCGGGACACGGGACATTACTGCGCTGCGCAACTACCTCGCGCATCATTTTCAGGCGGGCCACCTCGCTCATGTGCTCTTTTTTGGGAAAGGCACCTTTGACTATAAAAATCGCTTAGGCGGGTTTCCAAATACAGTCCCTACCTATACCTCTCGAAATAGTCTGGAGCCGCTAGCCACCTATAGCTCTGATGACTTTTTTGCGCTTTTGGCCCCAGGCCAAGGGGAATGGGCGGAGGGGGATGCAGCTGAGGCCGAACCTCTGCAAATCGGGGTGGGTCGCCTGCCTGTCATCAGCCCAGCGGAAGCAGAAACCGTGGTGGATAAATTAATCGCCTACAGCCATGCCGCGCCTGAAGGAGCCTGGCGCAAGCAGATGGCCTTTCTCGTGGACGATGGCGATAACAATATCCACCTTCAGGATGCAGAGCAACACAGCCGCTTTTTAGAGGAGCAGTATCCGGGCTTGGTGCAAGACAAGATTTACCTCGACCGCTTTCCTTTAGAGCGTAGGGCGGGGGGACGTGCCCGCAGTCCGGAGGCCAGCGCGCCCTCCTGCAGCGCTGGGAGGAAGGCATGCTCTTGCTAAATTTCATCGGCCATGGAAATGAGAGCACCCTGACTGAGGAAGAAGTTTTTACGGTAAATGATTTACCTCGACTACCTGCAGGAGCGCCGCTACCGATCGTGGTGACAGCACCTGTGCTTTTGGTCGAATGGACAGCCCATTTTTACGCTCCGGCGCGGAGCAGCTGCTGCTTCTACCGGGCCGGGGTGCGGTGGCACTGCTGAGCACGGGAAGGCCAGTGTTTAGCAGTGTGAACTTCACGCTGAACGATGCCTTTATGCGCAGTGCCTTCTCTCGGGATGCCAGTGGGCGACCTCGAGAGCTGGGGGACATCTACAGGTCCACGAAAAACCAAAGTCATAGTGGTGTTTTAAACCGGAACTTCAGCTTGATCGGCGACCCAAGTATGCGCATCGGCTTGCCCGATTACGACCTGGTGGTCGAGGAGCTCACCGATCCGGAGGGGGCGGCACTGGACACGCTGCGGGCCTTCCAGCGCTTTCATTTGCGCGGCAGCGTACAGGATCCGCTCACGGCGGCTACCCTAAGCCTGCGCAGTGGGGAAGTGGAGGTTAGCTTATTCGACAAGCCCAGCACGGTGCGTACCCTCGGGCAGACCAGCAGTGCCACCTCCTTTACGGAAGACTTGAACCGCCTATTTCGTGTGGCGGCACCCCTCGCAGATGGGCGCTGGGAAGTGATGGGCATGATGCCCCTGCAGATGGATTACCGAGATGGCTTCGGGCGTTTTCGCCTGTTCGCGCAGCTGGACGCGGGCAGCAGCGCTTGGGGTACCGCACGTCCCATCGTAGGCGGCAGTTTAGCCCTTCCAGAGGACAGAGACCCTCCACAGATCACCCTGGAAATTCAGGCAGAAGCGGATAGTAGGGGACAGTTCGGCCTCGGTCAGCTCCCGTATCGTCTGCATTTTCGGGATAGTAGTGGCATCAACAGTAGCCCGCTTCAGGTAGGGCAGGACCTGCTGCTGCAGCTAAATGATGGGGAGGAAGAGGTGCTTAATGCCCGTTTTCGCGCCATCGGTGGGGATATGCGGCAGGGGGAGCTGCAGGGAATGCTCCGTGGCCTGGTCGAAGGAGAAAACCGCCTGCGCATCGAGGCTTGGGACATCGTCGGTAATAAAGGCGTGCTGGATACCAGTATTTTCGTTCGGGACATTCGGGAGTTTCGGATCCTCTCCGAGCGGCTCTACCCGAATCCGGGAGGTGGGCTGCGCCAAATAGATTTGCAGCATAATCGGCCAGGCGAAAACCTTGTGGGGACATTTCGGGTTTTTACCCTTACGGGTCAAATACTACTCGAAAAAGAATTACGTTATCCTTTGGCTGATGCGCAACTTCAAAGTATTCCATTGAATTTTTTAGAGCAGAAGGGGCGAATAAATGCAAAAGGAACTTATATTTACAAGATAGAGCTCCGTTCAGAAAAGGATGGAACCTCTGATCAAAGAAGTGGAAAACTGATTATCGAATGAGATTAAAGGAAAAAAAGCTGTGTATCACTCCTCATCGCAGGTGCCCTTTTCGGGTTGAACCACTTCGCGAATGCGCAGAACTCCATCGTGCTTTCTGGGCAGGATCAAAACGGTAGAAGGGTCATCACGACAGCAGTCCCTTTCTTGAATTTTGCACCCGACAGTCGGCACTCTGCCATGGGGGATGTGGGGGTAGCGACGAGCGCAGATGCTAATTCCGCCCACTGGAATGCAGGAAAGCTGGCCTTTAACGAGCAGCCGATGGCCATCGCACTTTCTTACTCGCCCTGGTTAGGGAGGCTGGTGAACGACATGTCTGTCAGCTACTTAGCTGGCTATAAAAAAATCGACGAAAACTCCGCTTTCGGTTTTGACCTGCGCTTCTTTAATATGGGTGATGTAGAGCTGACCGATGAGATGGGAAATGAGCTGGGTGAATTTAATCCACGGGATATCGCCATCGGTGGAACATACTCCCGAAAACTATCCGAAAAATTCGGCCTAGGTATTTCGGCGCGCTTTATACATTCTAACTTGTCGGGAAACCTGTCCTCAGCAGCAGGAAATGAGGCGCGTCCCGGCACTTCGGTGGGAGCAGATATCGGCGTCTACTACCGAAATGCATACACCACAGAAGCCGGAAAGGACCGCGTCTTCTCTTGGGGTGCCACCATCACGAACATCGGTCCACGCATTACCTATAACAGTGCCGAAGATTTAGACTACATCCCCACAAATCTCCGCATAGGCGCAGCCTATCAGATCTTCTTAGACCCTGATAATAGCTTGACCTTCGCGCTTGACTTGAATAAGCTGATGGTACCTACCCCGCCCGTTTTCGAGCGCAATGAGGACAATACCATCGTTACCGATGCCAATGGCAATCCCATCATCGCAGCGGGGCGTGATCCGAACCGCCCGCTTTTAAATGGTATGTTCACCTCCTTTATCGATGCCCCGGATGGTTTCGTAGAGGAGCTTCAGGAAATCACCATCTCCACGGGAGTGGAATACCTGTATAAAAATACCTTTGCGGTACGCGCAGGCTACTTCTACGAAAATCCCAGAAAAGGCGGTAGACGTTTTTTCACGATGGGTGTCGGCTTTAACTACCAGCGATTAGGTTTTGACTTTTCTTACCTAGTCCCTCAAACACAAAATCATCCGCTAGCAGAAACGCTTAGATTGACGCTTGGCTATCGATTCAACTAACCTAACCATGTCTTTACTACGTGCTGAAGCACCTCCTTTACATGTACCAGAGGCGCTAAGCCTACAAAACCCGCATTTTTACACCCTTCCGAATGGCTGAAGGCTTATTTCATGCCTACTCCAGGGATCGAAGCGGTGAAGCTGGCCGTGCTGGCTGCTGTACCTGGTGATGCATCTTCCCCCCACCTCAATCGACTCAGTGCCTATTTCACGCTGAAAATGCTCTCCGAGGGCACCCACCAGCATAGTGGTGAGCAACTTGATCAGTTTTTTGACTTCCATGCCAGTGAAGTCGAACATATCCAGGGGCTGGAGCAGATCGGCTTGAGCCTGCTAAGCACGAAAAAGCATTTTGCAAGCGTACTTCCCGTGTTCCGTTCCCTATTCACGGAGGCGAATTTCCCAGAGGAGCGCTTGGATAAGCTGAAAAAGCAGAAGCAGCTGAGTTTAAAATTGCGCTTCCAGCGCAATAATCAGTGGGCAAGTCAGCGCTTTCGCTCCCTACTTTTCGGGCCTGAGCACCCCTATGGGGAGATCAGCACCACAGAAGATGTGGATGCCATTACGCGGGAGGACTGTGTCACCTTCTTCCGGGAGCAGCTTTGGGCGGAGCCCGTACTTTATCTGAGCGGTCAGTTCGACGAGGTAAGCTTGCGGCAGATTCTAGCTACCTTCGGTGATTTACCTGTCCGAGCAGCCGAGCCTATAGGCCAAAAGTTCCCGATGCATTTCCCCGAAAAGGTGTACGAGGCCCGTGAGGAGGCCCTGCAGAGCAGCATCCGCATCGGCACCCACCTGATGCCGAAGGCGCATCCCGATTACTTGCCTTTCTATGTTTTTAATGTGTTTTTAGGAGGCTATTTTGGCTCCCGCCTGATCAAGAATATTCGCGAAGATAAGGGGCTCACCTATGGCATTTACAGCAGCATCGGTAGCCTGAAACATCAGGAATACTGGATGCTCATGGCAGATGTAGAAAAATCGCAGCTGCAGCTAGCCCTTCGCGAAATTTATTTGGAAATCGAGCGCATGCTGGAAGAACCTCTTCCCGAAGACGAGGTGGAGGTGGTACGGAACTACCTGGCGGGCAGCTTCTTATCCAAATTCAGCAATGCCTTCGATCTGATGGAGCACTTTAAGGCGGTGGACAAACAGGGCTTAGACATGCGCTTTTATGAGGCGCAACTTCAGTATGTGAAAGATTTTCAGCCAGCAGATATTCAGGCTGTCGCCAAAAAATACCTGCAGCTTCCTCGCTTGCTCGAGGTAGTCGTCGGCTAAGGATAGGCATGGCTCCGGGAGTTACCTGGGGGCATTTTTTTAACCCAAATTGTATAACGTGAGAAAAATCAACGTCATTCTTTCAGGGGGAGTCGGCAGTCGGCTTTGGCCCCTATCTCGGGAAAAACAACCCAAGCAGTACTTGCCCATTTTCGAGGGCCGCACCCTTTTTCAGCATACGGCGCTGCGTAATCAGCGCTTGGTCGATGCCTTGATGATTGTGGGTAATCAGGAAAATTATCAGCTATCGCGACAGAACCTGGAGAGCATCGGACTTGAAGCGGCGTACGAGCTGATCGAAGCCACCCCTCGAAATACAGCGGCAGCCATTGCTTTTGCGGCGCTACAGGCCGCGCCTGAAGATCTACTTTTCATCACTCCTTCGGATCACCTTATCGAGGCGGGTCCGCGCTACGAAGCCGCCGTGGCACGCGCCTTTGAGCTAGCGGAAGAAGGCGCGATAGTGACCTTTGGGCTTCAGCCCGACAGTCCAGAAACCGGCTATGGCTACATCCAAGCAGTGGGGGAAAAAGTGCTCGGCTTCCGCGAAAAACCCAATAAAGAAACGGCGGAAAACTTCCTCAAGCAGGGGAATTACTTTTGGAATAGCGGCATGTTCTGTTTCCGTGCCGGCGTCTTTTTACAAGAATTAGAACGGCTGGAGCCAGAGGTACTGCGCAGGGCTGAGCAGGCCTTAGCACAGGCAGTGGATGGTTCCTGCCCTTAGAGCCCTCCATGAACATCCCGTCTATCTCGGTGGATTATGCCGTTATGGAACGTACGCGTCAGATCAAGATGGTGGGGGCTGCATTCAACTGGTCCGATATGGGCTCTTTCCTCTCCATCTACAGCTATTTTAAGGCAAATGGGCATCCTGTAGATCGAAATGGCAATATGGTGTTCGGCACCGCGCTGCACACGGAGTTTTTAGGCCTCTCCCACTGTATGCTGGTCCATACGCCAGATGCCCTTCTCGTGCTATCGCTCGAGCATGCGCAGGATGTGAAAAAGATTTACGAGCGTTTAGGAAAGGAAAAACCCGAACTGGTGAAAGGCTAAGCGCATGTCAGAAGAACAAGCCACCGATGCCTACTGGACGCTTCGAGCGCCTGCTACTGCACTGTTAAAAGAAAAAGGGAGTAAATTTTTGGCTTTTGCCTTTCCTGTGGAAGACCAAGAGGCCATAAAAGCAGCCTTAGAAAGTCTTCGGAAAACGCATTATGACGCCCATCACCACTGCTATGCCTATCGGCTGGGAGTTTTAGGCGAAGATTTTCGTGCGAATGACGATGGGGAGCCCCATCATAGCGCTGGGGATCCTATTTTAGGGCAAATCCGTTCGT
Organism: Nitritalea halalkaliphila LW7; assembly: GCF_000265075.1. Taxonomy (GTDB): domain Bacteria; phylum Bacteroidota; class Bacteroidia; order Cytophagales; family Cyclobacteriaceae; genus Nitritalea; species Nitritalea halalkaliphila. The sequence continues at coordinate 107,627 of NZ_AJYA01000005.1, forward strand.
TCAACCTGAGTCATGTGCTTGTGGTGGTGGTTCGCTATTTCGGAGGAACTAAGCTCGGCGTCGGTGGTTTGATTTCAGCCTATAAAGAGGCTGCACGCATGGTTTTAGCAGAGGCCGCCGTAGAGGAGCACCTGGTCAAGACCCATTTCCGGGTACATTTCGATTATCCGCTCATGAATGAAGCTATGCAACTGGTAAAAAGTTGGGAGCCCGACGTTATCAGCCAGGATTTTGGGCTCAGTTGCACGTTACATTTAGCTATTCGTCAGTCACGGGCAGAGGAAGTTATAGGTGCCTTCCAAGAGATTCATGGTATCCGTGTGTCGGCAGATTCACTCGAATAGCTCATCGAGGTAGCCTCCGTCGAACAGGCGATCGAAGATCGCTAGGCAGGCCCATGCGTCCGTAGCAGCATATAAAAGTTGCTTGTCCGAAAGCATATCGGCTTCCCAGTTCGAGACCTGCTCGGATTTAGAAATCCGAATATTCAGCACCATAGCGGAGAGATTGCGCACCCCTACATTTTGGAAGCCCACCCGCTTCAGCTCTTCATTTAGGTCGAAGAAATTTTGTTCTAAGAAGGTTGGGTCTAGTTTGCGCAGCGCGCGCAAATCATCCAGCACGGCCGCGCCGACCTTTAGGATATCCTGATTTTCCAGTAGTCCCTTTATCTGTGGAGGGAAGCCCACATGCTGCAGGCGGAAAAGAAAGGCCTCCTCATTCGTGGATAGCTGTAGGAGAGACACCTTATACTGGGTACCCTTGCGGAAAGAGGGCCGCGTCTCTGTGTCGAAGCCGATTACCGTCTCTTCGCGTAGCCGCTCAAAGGCCTCTTGCACCTGTTCTGGCTTGTCGATCAAGTGGATTTTACCTTCAAAAGCCCCGAGGGGAAGTTCATTCACTGCATCTTTACTGATGCTCATCGGTATCATACCTGCAATTCCTTTTTTTATTTCTAAAAGCTCTTCTTCTGTGTAATAGTTTATGCCCAGCTTAAAATACCCGTATAAAATCGTCATAAAGGGACTGATGATATTAAAAAAGCAGTAAGGTGCATAGGTGAGTGTGGCGACCCCTAAGACGGAAGCCTGCGTCGCCCCACAGGTGTTCCAGGGGATGAGTACGGAGGTCACAGTGGCGCTATCCTCCAGCGTACGGCTCAGGTTTTCTCCCTTTAGACCGCGCTTTTTATAGATGTCGGCATACATACGGCCCGGTACTAAGATGGCTAAATACTGATCGGAGGTCGTCACATTAAAGAATACGCAAGTCGCTGCGGTAGAAGCGATAAGCGAGCCGATACTGTGCACACGGCGGATGACAGCCTCAGCCAAAACCCGGAGCATCCCGCTTTCCTCCATGATGCCACCGAAGATCATGGCACAGATAATCAGCCAGATGGTGTTTAGCATGCCCGCCATCCCCCCTGTCTGGAGCAACTCATTTACCACCTCATTCGAGGTGACGACGGCGATATCTCCGTAGAGCGCCTGCATGACACTGCGGAAGCTTTGATAGGCGAAACCGGCATCAGGTGCTTCGCTGATAAGCGCGATAATTTCTGGCTGGAAAATGACCGCCGCTACCCCACCTAGGAGCGCACCTACCAGCAGGGCCGGCACGGCAGGCGTTTTCTTGATAATAAGGAAAAGAACAACTGCTGGCACGACAAATAACCAACCCGTGATCCTAAATTTCGCTGCGATCACCTCACTGATTTCGCGCACTTGGTTGACCGAACCCGCTGCATCGGTATAAAACCCGATGATTAAGAAAATGATAAGCGTGATGCTGATGGACGGAACCGTCGTCTTGGTCATGTGTCGGATATGCGTAAAAAGGTCCGTTCCTGCCATGGCTGGCGCCAAATTCGTGGTATCCGACAGGGGCGACATCTTATCTCCGAAGTAAGCCCCTGAGATGATGGCCCCTCCGATTAGTCCCTCACTAAAGCCGAGGGCCTTTCCTATGCCCAGCAGCGCCACTCCTACTGTGGCGACCGTCGTCCAGCTGGATCCTGTGGCGATGGCCACCACGGCACCGATGATACAGGCTGCCACCAGAAAAATTCCCGGCGTCAGAATCTTGAGCCCATAATAGATCATGGCAGGTACGATACCGCTCAGAAGCCAAGTTCCTGCCAGCGCACCGATCAGCAGCAAAATCAAGATACTGGACATGGCCGAGCTGATGCTGTTAATCACCCCATCCTGCAGCTGCTCCCAGCGGTAGCCTAATCGAATGACTGCGACCAGACCTGCCACCGATGCACTGAGGATCAGCACGATCTGATTCGATCCGCTTAATCCCTCATCCCCAAAAACGGAAATATTTATCACCAGTAAAACGATCAAAAAGAGTATCGGAAAGAGTGCCTCTAAGATGTTCGCCTCACGGATAGGTTGTTTTACCATAAATTTAACTACACAAAAATCCTTGTAAAAAAGGAAAATTAGTAAAAATTTAACCATTTCCATAACCTGAGCCGAAATACAGTCTCGGTTTTTTTCCGTATTTTGCCCTTTAATCGAAAACGAACACTCTAATAATTTATGCTTGGATTCATGCTTGCGGCAGCTGAATTGCCCATTTTATCGGATTTAGTGATCATTTTTGGCTTAGCAACAGGCGTAATTTTGCTGTTTACACGCTTTAAACTCCCCACCATCATCGGCTTTCTACTCACAGGAACTCTCGCGGGACCTTTCGGGCTATCGCTTGTAAATGATTCGACCGTGGTGGAGACACTTTCAGAAATAGGCGTAATCTTACTTCTTTTCGTCATCGGCATGGAGTTTTCCCTTAAAAACCTCTTTTCCATTCGTAAGGCCGTTCTGCTGGGAGGGGGGCTTCAGGTCGTCCTGACGATCGCTGCCACCGCCGTACTTGCTAATTTCCTAGGCTTCGACTGGAATATTGCCGTATTTTTAGGCTTCTTATTTGCCCTAAGTAGTACCGCTATCGTCCTAAAGCTTCTTCAAGAGACGGGTGAGATGGCGACCATTCCAGGACGTACCACCTTAGCGATTCTAATTTTTCAGGACATCATTATCGTTCCCATGATGCTCCTCACCCCTATGCTCGCTGGCCAAGCCGATAATGTAGGGTTAGAAATTACGCTGATGCTGGTAAAAGGGGTAGCCGTCATCGCACTGACGATCGTGACCGCACGCTATATCATGCCCGCCATTCTTTTTCGAATCGTAAAAACGCGCAACGAAGAGCTCTTTCTGCTTAGCATCATCGTCATCTGTTTTGCGGTCGCCTACTTCACCTCCCTCCTCGGGCTCTCCATCGGTCTAGGCGCCTTCCTAGCCGGCCTCATCATTTCCGAATCCGATTACAGCCACCATGCTACAGGTCTGGTACTCCCCTTCAGAGAAATATTCCTCAGCTTTTTCTTCGTATCCGTCGGAATGCTCTTTGACATTCAGTTTTTATTCGAAAACTTCGGCCTCATACTGGCCTTCACGCTGGCGACCTTCGTGATAAAATTCCTAATTATCAGCTTATCGGTTAAAAGCATTGGCCAGGGGGCCAAATCCGCCTTTATGGTCGGCTTCAGCATTTTCCAAATCGGGGAATTCTCTCTACTCCTAGCCAAAGAAGGGGTTCGCTTCTCCCTTTTAGATGATATTACCTATCAGTATTTTTTAGCGATTTCCATTCTCACCATGGCCATCACTCCTTTTGTTTTAAAAGCACGAGAAGCACTCGCCTGCCGCCTTTTGGCTATGCCTTTACCTAAACGCCTAAACAATCGATTACATAAAGACACGAACACCCTTCCTACGACAGAAATTGAAACCCTACGGGATCACCTCGTCATCATCGGCTATGGGCTAAACGGTCGTAATCTCGCTAAAGCAGCCAAATCCGCTAATATCCCCTATGCCATTATCGAAATGAACCCCGAAACGGTAAAGGAGGAGGGAGCGAAGGGAGAGCCCATACTTTATGGAGATGCCGCAAACAGTGTGGTCCTGGAACATGTGCATGCCGGACAGGCGCGTGTGATCGTTATCGCCATTTCGAATGCCGAAGCCACTAAAAGGATCGTCGCTCAAATAAGGATGATGTCGAGTAACCCTACGGTAATCGTCCGTACACGATACATCAATGAAATAGAAGAAAATATCAACCTCGGCGCTAACGAAGTGATCCCCGAGGAGTTCGAGACCTCCATCGAGATTTTTAATCGCGTGCTGAATAAATACCTCGTCCCCCGACATGATATCGAAGCCTTCACGCGAGAAGTCCGCTCCCATAACTATGACATGTTCCGCAGCGTGGACCCCGCAGGAGATATAAAATTCCAAATGGAACTGCCTGCCGTAAACTTCGTCAGCATCGCCGTGGAACGCGATAATGGAGCCTTTATCGACAAAGCCCTAAAGGATACCCATATTCGCCAAAAAACAGGGGTGAATATCGTGGCCATTAAGCGAGGAACAAACACCATCACGGAAATCTCTGGCAACGATAAACTTAAACTCGGGGATGTCGTCTATGCCGTCGGCAAAAACGAAAACTTAGAAAAATTAGCCAAAGAACTGGAAGTGGACTAATGACTAGCCTCCTTTCTCCTGACCTACCTACTCCTCTTGGCGTAGCTGGGTTAGGCGAATGGCTCCGGCCTCAGGATCAGGAGCTGGCCAAGCGGCCATGATGGCTTTAAAACGCGACAAGCTCTGCTGGTTCTCTGGGCGATTTAAATTGTTAATAATCGACAGCTTCTCCCGAGAAGTAAGCCGCCAGTTCAGGGAAGCCCGCTGCACCTCCAGCTCATCAGCAGAATAGGTTCCACTAGGATTTCGATCCTTCAGGTAGCTGCTGGCCGCATACTCGAAAGGCACCCGCTCTATCGGAAAAGGCATCTGCTCGCGCATATAATTCAGCAGCGCCTCGTTATGCAGCGTCTGCACATTGTCCCAGTTGACTAAAACCCCACGCAAAGGCGTAAAGAACTTCTGGAGTAAGCCGCGCGACACAGTCTCTTCGATCTCTTCCACCTTCTCACTGTCGCGAATCGTCAGCAGCACCACGCCCGAGGTATTCGCCTCGATCCAGTCCTGAAAGGTGGCCACGAAGCGTAGTGCATCCTGAATCCCGAAATTATCCGACAACCCTGCGTCCATCGTCTCCATCCGCGGCAGGGTGGGTAGCTGAATATTCGGGGTCACATACGGAAAGGTCGCCGCCATCCTTAGAGCCGAACTAAACCGCAGCTCCTCCGCACCATAATCGGCAAAAAATCGCGTAAACGACACACCTTGCACCTTTTCTGACACCCCGGAACCCGCTAAAACTGCCGAAGAAGCCCCTAAATACCCCATCGGGCTGGAGCTGATGATCAACTTTCGCCCATCATTGGTGATCAGCGGATTAATCGGCAGCAGCGGCAGCTCGGCACGCAGCTCCCCCTCCCGAAAATGATGCAGCGGCACGTCCAGCAGCCCCTCCGTATTTTTATTCAGCTGCTGCTCGAAAGCAAAGCCCCTATCCTTCAGATAGCGCTTGCCCCCATACTCAAAATGCTGCCTGCGGATCAAAATATCGTTTACCAGCAGTGTGAAAATAATCGGATTTAAGTTATCGGCCGCTATTTTTTCGCGGTAGCGGGTCTCCAGCAGCGGAAAAGCTAAAGGGTCCTCCAGGTGTGCCTGGTAAAGGGCCTTAAAATAAGCCGCTCCCACCAGCCCCCCGGAAGCTCCTGTGATCAGACGGGTATTGGCCATAAATTGGCCAGGGGCCAAAGTCTCCAGCTGCTGCAGCAAGTGAAAGGTCCACAGCGCGGCCCGCTGCCCTCCCCCACTGGTGGTAACGATAAGCAGCGGAGGGGGGCTGTCCGCCGGGTACTGGGCACGCCAGCGGTTTAAAATCTGCTCCGTATCCTCGCGGTCTGCACGCAGGTCCGCCTCCTGACTGGCCTCCGCGATGGCAGCCAAGTTGTAGACTTTGGGCGGGAGCCCGTAATCTAATCCGAAGGCCTCATGCGGTCGGTTCAGCCACTGCGTTTTACTCGCAAAATTAAAGAGCAGCAAAATGCCCACCACTGCCAGCGTAGTCCACTCCCGGAGCCAAAAAGAAAGTGCGCCCACAGCCATCATCAGCACCGTCAGCATCAGCAGCCCACTGGCCGCAGCCGGAATCTGTAGCAGCGGCACCTCCCGCAGAAAGCCGAGTAGAAAAAGCAGGGTGAACAGCCCCACTTGGATCAGCACCAGATTCAGGTGATTCTGGTCGAACACACGGAGCAACTTGCCACTTTCGAAATCCCGCAAATCGCTCCGCACCGGCTCCCAGCGCCAGCCCCAGCTCAGAAAATGCGTCACCCGGTAGCGCTCCCGCTTGCGGTCCTTATACTGCCGGAGGATATTGGCCCGCGGGATTTTGGTTTTTTTCAGGCGGCGCTCGACTTCGTCGGCAAAGAGGATGAAGAAGTGCTTGTTCGTAAAGCCGAAATACACGAAAAACAGGATAAAGGTCAGGAGCGATCCCAGCCCAAAACCCAAAAAGTGCACCCAGGGCGTGAGAGGACTCTCCGGAAGGTTTTGATACTGAAAGCGGATGAACTGAACGCAATACAGCAGATAAAAAATAAGTGGAATCAAGCCATTATTCACACAAAACTGCAGAAATGGCCTTTCGATAACGGCTAAAAACTTAAACTTGGCACCATCCAAAATGTACGTGGTCATGTGAAAGCCCATGGTGAACAGGGCCAGCGCGATACCTAAGATAAAGAAGCTTTGGAAAGAGACCGCATTCAAGTACTCAGGATCTAAAAATAAAAAAGGGATGCCGAGGATACCACCGAAGCGCTCAAATATAATCAAAAATAGGAGGAGCCACAGCGCCAGCAGCAGTAGGTTCTTACGCAGATGCAAAAGCAGCAGCTGTATGGGAAAGGCATAGCGAAGACGTGGACGTGGCATAGTAAGTTCATTTAAGGACGAGCGACTCCCTCTGCGCAGCAGCTTTCCTACCGAGAAAAGATAGGAAAAATACCGTTTAGTTTACAAGATATACGCACTTTTTCCTCACTCGTTCCTAAAAAGCTCCGGTTTTCCAGGAAAAATGAGCAGAAAGGAGCCTTGCGGCGCTGCATGCTTTGGCCCCCGGCCAGAAAAAAAGGCGGCGGTCAGATTTGGCAGCGCAGCCCAGAACCTGTACCTTCGTAGGCGATAAATTTTTACCCCTTATGAGAACCTGGTTTTTATGTAAAGTCAAGTATGCCAAGGAAGATGAACAAGGCCTACTGAAGAATGTATCCGAGCAGTATCTGGTCGATGCCGTTTCCTTTACCGAGGCGGAAGCCGCATTTACGACATGCTGGGCTCAGTGATTCGCGGGGATTTTCAGGTGACGAATATCAGCAAAAGCAATATCGTGGATGTCTTCTTCTACGAGGATATCGACCTCTGGCATAAATGTAAGATCACTTACGTGGTAGCCGACGCAGATAGTGGTAAGGAAAAAAAGGTGACGCAGTACATGCTCGTGACCGCCATGGATGTGAAACAGGCTTACGAGCGCATTCATGAGAGCCTGAGCAATATGCTCGTGACCTTCCGCGTGCCCGATATTACGGAAAGCCCGATCGTGGAAATTTTCCCTTATGAACGTGAGGACGAGGAGCTCCTGCCCCCTCCTCCGCCGAACCTAAGGCCCCTAAATGAGGGCGAAGGCAGTGCAGAGTAGCGCGGGCCAGCCTGCTAAACGTTTACATGCATACGAAAAAAGGATGTTTCCGAGGCTTCAGCGCTCAGAGACATCCTTTTTTTAGGCCTGTAGGGCTGTGCCCAGAGCATGTGGGCGGCGGTGCTAACGCACCAAAAATTCCCGCGTCACCTCGCCACAGGTCATCATCTTTGACCCGAAATACGGGTTTTGGATCTTGGACTCCATGCTCAGCCAGGAGGCACCTTTATCATCGAAAGCCATCGGACAATACTGTACATAGACTTTTTCAGCCGTGCCAAAACGCTCCACAGCAGCCAGCATGCTATCGGAGACCAGCTCGAAAAGGGCGCGCTGCTCCTCCACATCTCCTGTCTCCGCTAACTGCCGCAGCTGTCGCTTGAGAAAATCCTGCTGCCGCTTCCACCAGCCTGCTGCCGACTCTTCCAGACCGGAGCCATCGAGGGCCTCCACCCGCTCACGTAGGCAGGCACCTTTTGGGCCGCCGCAGCAGCATCGGTGGCGACGAGCGCATCTTTCAGCGCCATGTAACTGGCCACCACTTGGTCGAAGGCACTGGCGAAACCAGCATCCACCTCCACTGCCGTGTTTTCAGGACGAAGCATCAGGCTGTATTTACCCGTCAACTGTGCGGCTGCATCCACGGCGAAGGTTCCCTGCTTCACCACGCGATCGCCCTCTTCTATACCGGATAAAATCTCATAGGAATCCCCGAGCCGCTTGCCAAGCTTCACTTCCCGCATGCGGTAGGAAGGACTACTCACTCCCCCTTCTTGGACGAAGACCACCGAGCGTGGCCCAGACCAGAGCACTGCTGCGCGCGGCACCACCAGGCCCTCTATGCCAGAAGCGCTAGCGACGGCTCGCACAAACATTTCCGGTTTCAGGCGACCTCCTGGATTAGCCAGCACCACACGGGCCGCCGCCGTCCGCGTTTGAGGATTCACGATAGGATCGATGTAGCTGATTTTGCCCTTCAGGCATCCCCAGGCGCTCCGCTTAGCTCCAGCTCCACCTCCGTACCTTCGCGCACGGCCGGCAAATCCTGCTCATAAACAGCCAGCATGGCCCAGACCGTGCTCAGGTCCACGATTTCAAAGAGCACGGTGCCTCGCGTGATAAAATCGCCTTCCGTGACGTTACGCACGGTCACGATGCCAGAAACATCCGCATAAATCGCTAAAACATCCTCCAGCTCTTCTCCACTTTCCAGGGCGTCGATTTGGTCTCCGGATAGCTTCCACAGCCGCAGTTTTTCGCGTACAGCCCGATAGAGCTCTGGCTGCTGGGCCTTCCGTGCTGCTGCCTGCCGCAGCTCCTGCTGGGCACTCAGGAGTTCCGGCGCGTATAATTTGGCCAGCAAGTCCCCCTTACGTACCTGTTGGCCCGTAAAGTTCACTGCCAGATGCTCCACGCGCGCACCGTAATTCGCTGCATAGCGACGGATTTCCTGTTCATTCGCCTGAATTTTTCCCGTCAGTGTGAGGCGTGCAGCTGCGGCACCCCGCACCACCTGTTCGGTTTCTACTCGTGCCAGCGCTGCCGCATCCTCGCTCATGGTGAGCAGGAAAGGATCATCATTATCCATTCCTTTAAACTGGGACATCGGCACCAGGTCCATGCCGCAGATCGGGCACTGACCAGGCTCGTTTTGGCGGATGTGTGGGTGCATGGGCGAGATCCACATGCCTGCATCCCCTTCCTCTTCGGCCACCTCTTCTGAGCCGCCCCCTAGCAGCATGCCGAAGCCTGCGCCGAGAATAAAGACCACTAAAAAGCCTGCAATAATTTTTGTATTTACTTTCATCTTATTTTCCTGTATGTTTTGCCGCCAGGCGCTCATAGGCCGCCCGCACTTTTTCTACTGCCACTTCTGCTTCGATACGCTGCGCCTGATAGCTCAGGAGCTCCTGCTGGATATTGACCACTTCAGACAAGCTTCCGGCATTCCCGATGAGTGCTGTTCCTGCCCAATTTAGCGCCTCCTCTAAGAGGGCTACCTGATCCGCTAAAAGCCGCAGCCTGCGCTCCGCCTCTTGCTTGTCGCGATGCAGGCTTTGGAAGGAAAGGAAAAGCTCCTGCCGCACCTGATCCTGCTGCAAGGCGAGTGCTCCCGCCTCTTCCCGTGCCGCTGCGGCCTTCGCTTTATACTTGCGCCGATACAGCGGCAGGTTCAGCGAGACCATGGGCATCACCATGTTGTTTCCCATGCCCATGGGCACAAACATCCCCCCTTCCGGGCCAGGTGCCCCCATTTCAGGTCTTGGGCTAAAAACCATGTAATTCACCCCCAGCCCGATCATGGGTGCCCCTTCCAGGCGTGCCATTTTCACCTCCTGCTCGCGGGCAAGCTGCTCTTTGGCCAGCATGGCCAGCATGGGATTCGCCTCCAAAACCTCCAGAGGAAGCTCCTGCGCATCGGGCAGCATCCAGCGCGTCCCCGCAGGTCCTAGGGAGGCCTGCACCGGCACTGCCTCTTCACGTCCCAGCAGGGTACCGATCTGGAAATACGCCAGCTCCAGGTCATCTTGACGCTGTTCCAGTGCACTTTCTAAGGCCATCCGCTGCATGCGCAAGCGCAAAATTGCGGAGTAGGCCCCCGAGCCGGCTCCTGCCTCCATCCCTCCCATGCCAGCACCTCCGGAAGCAGCACCTGAGGCGCTCGTGGCCGGAGCCGCTCCCATGCTGCCCATGCCCCCCATAGCAGAGCTCGCCGAGGACGCCCGACCCCGAAGCGGGCAAAGCCTCGCTGAGGCGCTGGCCGCTGCCAAAGCCCCATCACCGCCCTGCAGACGGATAAGCGCCAGCTCCTCCAAAGCCTTTAGCAGGGCTAAATTCTGCTCATCTAAATCCTGTAAGGCCTGCAAGCGATATATCTCCAAATAACTGATTTCGAGCGCATAGGCGACTTCCGTAAGCACCTCTCGGTAAGCAGCATGCACCGCCTCGGCCATAGCCGCTGCCTCCGCCTTTTCAGCCTTCAGCATCCCGAACCAGGGGAACATTTGCATAAGGCTACCCTCACCGCGCTGATCCCCCATCAGCAGTTCCATCGGGCGCGTAAACACCCCCACCTGCAGCTCTGGATCCGGTAAAAAACCCGCTGCACCTGCACGCTCTAAGGCCGCTCGATGCCGCTGCGCTGCGGCTTTGGCCTGAGGGTTCTCCCGAAGCGCCTCCTCCAGAAGCATCTGAAAATCCTGCCCCCGGGCGGGAAACTGGAACAGCACGAGCCCCAGCATCAGGAGCCTTAGGCCTCCCGGCCAAAATAAACGAAGCTTATTTTTCATCTTGCCACCTCCATTTCAATTCTTGATAAAAACCATACAAAACAGGCACTATAAACAAGCTGATCAGCGCCACCGCCATCCCACCGAAAGCCGGAATCGCCATGGGGATCATGATGTCCGCACCACGCCCAGAAGAGCTCAGCACGGGCAGTAGCGCCAGCAGGGTCGTCGCCGTGGTCATCAGGCAGGGACGCACACGCTTCAAGCCTGCCGCTACCACCGCCTCGCGGATTTCCTCCCGCGACTGGGGCTTGAGTTTGTCGAAACTTTGCTTCAAGTAGGTCCCCATCACCACACCGTCGTCCGTCGCTATACCGAAAAGTGCGATAAAGCCCACCCATACAGCTACAGAAAGATTAAACTGCTGCATTTGAAACAGGTCGCGCAAATTAGTACCCAGCACCTCCACATTTAGAAAGCCCTCCTGGCCATACAAGTAAAGCATGATAAAGCCCCCAGCAAAGGCCATCGCGATGGAGGTGAAAATCATCAGACTGAGCGCCGTGCTGCGGAACTGCAGGTAGAGAATCAGGAAAATCACCGCCAGCGAGAGGGGAATCACCAGCTGCAGGCGCTGCTGTGCTCGAACCTGGTTTTCATAACTCCCGGAAAAGACGAAGCGCACGCCGGCAGGCACCTGCAAGTCACCGCTTTGGATCTTTTCGTCTAACAGGCGCTGGGCATCTTCCACCACCTCGACTTCTGCATAGCCCGCACGACGGTCGAACATGACATAGCCCACTAAAAAGGTGTCTTCTCCCCGAATCATCATCGGCCCGGGCGGAAGCGAATCTCCGCCAGCTGCCCCAGCGGCACATGCGCGCCACTCGGCGTCGGCACCAACAGATCACGCAGGCGATCTGGATCATCTCGGTACTCACGGGCATAGCGCAGACGGATGGCATAGCGCTCCCGGCCTTCCACGGTAGTAGAGACGGCCATGCCTCCTATCGCCAGCTCGATAAACTCCTGGATCTCTGTCATGCTGAGCCCGAAGCGTGCGATTTCCCTACGGTCAGGGGCCACCTCGATGTACGGCTTGCCCAGAGAGCGATCCGCAAAAACCGCCTCGGCCTTCACGCCCGGCACCTCACGCAGGGCGGACTCCAGCTCCAAGCTAAAGGCTTCGATCGTCTCCAGATCAGGGCCATACACTTTCATGCCCATAGGCGCACGCATCCCCGTCTGCAGCATCACCAGGCGCGTCTCGATCGGCTGCAGACGTGGCGCTGCCGTCACACCAGGAATATCCGATGTAGCATGCTGAATCTCGTACCAGATGTCATCGGGACTGCGAATATGATCCCGCCACTGCCGGTAAAAACGCCCCTTTTCAGGATCCGCGATCAAATAACGCGGCAGATCTGCCAGAATCTCCCGTCGCAGCTCCTGATCCACATAGCGCACATGCTCATCCCAGATGAGCCCCGAAACGCGGTCATGCCAGTACGCCTTACCTCCATAGCGTAATGGAAAGAATCCATCTTCATCCACCTGAAACCGAAGCTTGCGCCCCTCCACATCTTGGAGGTATTCCGACTTGTAGTTGATAATATTTTCGTACATGGAAAGCGGCGCCGGATCCAGTGGACTCTCTGCCCGACCGGCCTTGCCCACTACCATTTCCACCTCGGGAATCGCCTGCACGAGCAGGTCCAGCTGGCGCAAAATCTCCCGGTTGGCCTCCACCCCACTATGCGGCATGGCAGAAGGCATCAGCAGGAAAGCCCCCTCATCCAGGGCAGGCATAAATTCATTGCCCATACCCGGAAAGCGTTTGGCTGTCTTTTTATACCAAGATGCATCCGAAGGCTCCGCGCCGGTACTTTGCCAAAGGCGTGGGAAACCCAGCCACATCAGCAGCGCCAGTCCCATGATACTTAATGGCAGCAGCATAAAGAGGAGCGCATGGCGCAAAAACAAGCGCAGCAGCCGCTCATAAACACGTAAAAACAGGGCAAACCCACCTAAAACTAGGCCTAAAATCAAAACGATAAAAAAGAAACTGGCCAAAAGGCTATTCTCAGGCCCCAGCGGCCGCCATGCCTCCGCCAGCAAGGTGGAGACAGTCAAAAGACCAATGCCTAAGGCCACAGGATTCTGGTAGGCACGATACGCCTCTAAACGTGGACTCAGCAGCGGCAAAAGTTGATTCACTCCTAAAAGCAGCAGAATAACCCCTACCCAAAAGGAAATAAATAGCCCCGCCACACCCAAAAGCAGCAGCACCGCCGGTCCCATCCAGCGCCACTTCGGACTGCGCAGGCGACTGCCCAAAACCCAATGCGCCAGCGCCGGCATGATGAGCAGCGTAAAGAAAAGCGCCGCGATCAGTGCGAAGGTTTTCGTATAGGCCAGCGGCCCGAAAAGCTTGCCTTCCGCTGCCTGCAGGGTAAACACCGGCAAAAAGCTAATGATCGTGGTCATCACGGCCGTTAAAATCGCTCCACTCACCTCTGTCGTAGCGCGAAGTACCAGCTGCAGGCGATCTTCTACCCGGTCTTTCGCCTCCTCCAGGTGACGCAAAATATTTTCATTCAAGATAATCCCTAAATCCACCATCGTCCCGATCGCAATCGCAATTCCGCTAAGGGCCACGATATTCGCATCCACCTGCACGTACTTCATCAAAATAAAGCACATCAGCACGGCCAGGGGCAGCAGCGCTGCAATAAGCAAGCTGGCACGCAGGTGGCCCACCATCACCATGATCACGATGATGGTAAGCAGCATCTGCAGGCTGATTGCCTCATTAAGGGTGTAAAGTGTCTCTTTAATCAAGCCCGAACGATCGTAAAACGGCACCAGCTGCACCTTAGAAATCGTTCCATCGGCCAACTGCTTGGAGGGCAAGCCTGGACTAATTTCAGCGATTTTTTCTTTCACCGCTTCGATTACCTTCAGCGGATTATCTCCATAACGCGCGACCACCACGCCGCCGACCGTTTCTGCCCCACCCTTATCCAGGATGGCACGCTCCGCCCGACTGGATGGCCCTAACTGTACGCGAGCCACATCTTGCACACGCAGCGGAACGCCCTCCACCACGCGAAGCACTGCCTCTTCGATATCCTCGAGACGCTTCACATAGCCCAAGCCACGGATGATGTATTCCACCTGATTTACCTCCATGGTATTGGCCCCCACGTCTAAGTTGGAACCCCGCACCGCCTCCATGACTTGCATCAGGCTTACCCCATGCTCCCGCATGGCCACGGGATCTAACTCCACTTGGTACTCGCGCACGTGGCCTCCAATGCTGGCCACCTCAGCCACCCCAGGAGTACCCGCGAGGGCATAGCGGACAAAATAATCTTGGATACTGCGCAGCTCGTGAAGCTCCCAGCCACCCGTGGGTTTACCGGAGGCATCTTGGCCTTCTAGGGTGTAAAAAAACACCTGCCCCAAGCCTGTAGCGTCAGGTCCAAGCTGAGGGGTCACCCCCTCGGGAAGTAGATTCGCCGGCAGCGCATTTAACTTTTCAAGGATGCGGGAGCGGCTCCAGTAAAAGTCCACATCGTCTTCGAAGATGATGTAAATGGACGAAAAGCCAAACATGGAGGTGGAGCGCGTCACTTTCACGCCCGGCACACCCAGAAGTACAGAAGTAAGCGGATAGGTAATCTGATCCTCCACATCTTGCGGAGAACGGCCCATCCACTCCGTGTACACGATTTGTTGATTCTCCCCGATGTCCGGGATAGCATCCACAGGAACAGGGTCGCTGGGTAGAAACGGTACCTGCCAGCCGAAAGGCGCCACGACGATCCCCCAAAGGGTGAGTAGCACCAAAAGCATGACCGTCACCAGCTTTTGGGTCAGGAAAAACTTAATGATTTTAGATAACATACATTGATTTTAATAGCCACAGAAAAGAAGCAGAGGCGGAAAAGCAGCACATACTTGGATAACATATACCCGTACAGGGCATGTCTCCAAACGAGGGCACTGCCCGAAAATGAGCTCGCACCAGGCAGCCCATTCGCCAAAAAAAATCGTGCTAAATCAAAAATACGCCATGCTGCACATGCAGACGCGGACGGTTTTGGCCCCAGTAATGCTCGTCAACAGGGGAACTTGGCTGGGAGCCAAAGGTGAAAATGACAGCACTCCCTACACGCGCATGTAGCCAAAACCCAAAGCTCCAATCAACAGGAAACACCAGCGTCTCACTGGTAAAGGCTTCGCTACTAGGCACCACATGGAGCCGATTCGGCTGCTCCACATGAGAGACATCCTCACAGCAGGGCATCGGGCTTTCTGCCTCTGGGCAACAGGTTTTCTGCTCGGCATACAGATTTATGCGCTTAAAATCCTCTCCACAGAAATGCATGGAGTAGCTCATTCCCGCATGGAAGAGGGAATAAATGAGGAGTAGCGCTATTTTTACCGAAGCTCGCATAGAATTACCGAACGTAACGGTACAAAGAACGAAAAGTTGCCTCCAGCATCGGTATAGAATTTTTGATTTTTTTTTATATCCACGGCAGGTCGCGCCTTCAGCGCAAAAGGAATTTGGAATTTCCTCCGAAATGCTGCTGTTTTGTAAGGCCAATGATACGGCCCCCTTCTATGCAGCAGTTGGCTTACCATCTCGATCAGCTCAGCGGAGTTTCCCACGCGACCAAAGCCCTTCTTTACCAGCAGCTTATACACCAGCCCGAGCTCCTGGAGGTTCCCGACCAGGTCCCCATAGCAGCGCTTTCCATAAAGCACTGGCAGCGGCTCTGCGCACAAAAAGAGGCCCTAGCCACCGAAACCGAGCAGCTTTTTCGTGAATGGGCCCGCCTGGGAGTGGAGGTCATTCAGTGGACCGATCGCTTTATCTATCCCGCCGCCTGGAAACAGCAGCCGGGAACCACAGCCCCTTTTCAGTTTCTAGTGCGGGGTGCGGTCGACCTTTTGCGACAGCGACCCTTAGCCTTCCTACCGGGCAGCAGCGCAGAGAAAGAGGGGCTTTCCAAAACCACTTTTCTAAAGAAGGCACGCCTTTTTGGCTTATCTGCCTGTTTTTTGATGCCGATGGGAACTTTGAACAGCTTTTATCAGCTGAGGAAGCTGCCGCACAGCCCTGTTTGCTGCTCCTGCCAAGCAAGCAGCTGGCCTCAGCATGTACTTTTTATGCGCAGGCCTTAGCACAAGGGCGCTGTCTGCTCATCGGAGTGCATAGCACAGAAAAGCGCTTGCGGGCACAAGCTTGCGGACTTGCTGACAAGCTTTATATCAGCTCTTGGCCTGAGGGACCGGCACTCCGACAGCTTTTGGGGCAGCATCTCCGCCGCGGCCTATGCTGCTTGCTGGCAGGTAAGCAGGCGCTGAACTGGGAGGCTTTGGCACTGGGTTTTATCCCCATTAATCGTTTTGGCGAGCTACGCCTGCTGGACGAGAGCCGGCGCGATTTAGACAGTTTTTTACTCCCACCGGCGAATATTCCCACCGTGCAGGAGCAGATCGGGCAGCTGGCTGCGCGGCTTATTTTGGCCAGTGGGCCAAAGAGCATTCCCCCAGAGCGTTTATTACAGGCACTACAGGCCCCAGAGTCCGCACTGCCGCAGATTTTACAGGGCTTAGCAGCGTCTAAAGACGTTTATATCCGCCGGCAAGGCACCAAAACCATCATCGGACTGCGCTACCTGCAGCGCCAAGAACGACTGGCCTTGGAATAAAGAATTTGCACTCGGAACGCATTGAATTTCTTAAGAGAAAGTACTAAAAATTCCTAGAAAACGTTAATTTGCGACAGCAACTAAAACCACATTATATGACGCAGTTAAACTCCCTACTCAAGCACAGTGTCTATGTGCTTCTTTGCTTCTTTTTGGCCCAGGGGGCCTATGCCCAAGCCCCCGCTACGGAAACAGAAAAGGCCACCGAAAGGCTCAGCCGGCACGTGCACATATTAGCTGCCGACTCCATGGAGGGGAGAGGACTGGGCACAGAAGGGCGCCTAAAAGCGATCCGCTACATCGAGTCCGAAATGGCAGCAGTGGGCCTACAGCCACTACCGGGAGCAGACAGCTTTCGCCAGGAATTTGAATTGCGCATCGCCCTGATCAACTTGAAAGGCATCAACTTGGTCGGCATGCTTCCCGGGAGCGATCCGGAGCTACGGGAAGAATATATCGTCGTGGGTGCCCACTACGATCATTTAGGGTATAGCGAGCGGGGAATTTTCCCGGGTGCAGATGATAATGCTTCCGGTGTAGCGGGCATCTTAGAAATCGCCCGCATGCTGCAGGAAAAAGGGGAACCCCTGAAACGCAGCATCCTTTTCGTGGCTTTTGATGCTGAGGAGAGCGGTCTGATCGGGGCTGAGAAATTCGTAGAAGCAGCTAAACCCTTCCCGAATTCGGCGATTAAGGCCATGTTTTCCTTAGACATGATCGGCATGTACGAAAAAAAGGGGAGCCTGGAACTGAAAGGATTGGAGACTTTGGCCGAAGGCCTCTCCCTTCTGGAGCGCGCTGAAAGTCAGCACGATATCCGCATCAAAGGAACGGCGCCCACTATCGAGCGGCGAACGGATACGTGGCCCTTCGGGCAAGTCGGCATTCCGGCTATCTATGTGAATACGGGCATTATTTCTCCTTACCATACGCCTCAGGATAAGGCGAACTTGCTCGACTACCCGGGGATGGCGAAGGTGAGTGCCTTCCTGAGCGATCTTCTCACTGAAATGGCGCTGGCCCCAAGCCTGAGCCCCATCGAAAATCTAAAAAATCTACGAAATGGCGGCTCGGCGAAGCGTCTAAACACAGGCGCGCAGTTTGCCATGGGCAATGCCTTTAACCGGCATAGAAGCGCGGCATTTAATAGTTTCGGGGTCGTGGCCTTTGAGGCAGGTTTAAATGCGGAGTACAAGTTGAAAAATCGCTTAGAGTTAAGCTTGGCAACCTTAGTGGAATGGCACGGTGCGGAGCTTGGGGAAAGCATTCTTCGGAGAGCCTCGCTGACTGCCCCCTGCATCTGCGCTATAATTTGATAAGCGAAGGGGAGAGTGTGCGCTTATTTTTAGGTACAGGCCCGTATGTGCGCTATGACTTAGGCCAGCGGGATCCGGATGCTTACCTGTCCTTTACAGGTAGGACGCCGGAGCAAGTGGCTGCCGCTTCGTTTAACAACGTAGAGTTGGGGCTTAGTCTCCAGGTGGGGATGCAGGTGTCGCGCCGCGTCACGCTGCTCGTGGACTGGCGCTATGCCCTTACGGACCTGTATGCGGTCCCTGGTGACAGCGATATTTACGCGCGTGGCTTCCGAGTAGGTCTTGCGTATGGATTTTAACTGCCGCCCAGATGAAAATATTTCAGATGCCACTGGCGGATATCTATCCCCATTACATACAGAAGGTAGAAAAGAAAGGCCGCACACAGGAAGAGCTGGAAACAGTCATCACCTGGTTAACAGGCTATACGAAGGAAGGACTGCGGGCGCAGTTGGCCGCTCGACATGATTTGGCCACCTTTTTTGCCCAGGCACCGGCGCTGCATCCGAATGCGCCACTTATTCGCGGCATGATTTGTGGCCACAGAATCGAGGAGATCGAGGATCCGCTGATGCGTCAGATCCGCTACATGGATAAACTTGTGGACGAGCTGGCCAAAGGCAGGAAAATGGAAAAGATTCTCCGTACTGCCTAGGCAGCTAAGCTCAGATACCTGTGGACAGAAATATACCGTTCAGGCAAATTGTCAGAAATTCAGAGCCTTTCCCTTTAGCTAAAGGGCTCCTTAGCTGGAGAGTACCGGAAAAAAGCCTTCAGGAAGGGGAATGGGAAGCCCTTGCTGTTGGGTTTCCGCCTCCGGCAAAATGTCACAGTTGTCCCAAATCCCCGTACTCAGCGTAAGAGCATAAGCTTCTGGTAGGCAGGCGGCGCGCATCGCTGCCTGCGCTTCCAGATGGGGGTAGTGGAGTCGTTCGAATGCCAGCTCGATGCCTGTTTTTTGCGCCTTCAGGCGCGCATACCAGGTATGCGTACCACCGTCATTTGCAGGCATGCCGATAACCCCTGGATTTATCCAAAGCCCATTTTCCAACTTCTCGTAGAACGGAAGCCCGCAGTGCCCTGCGATGAGGATATCTGCACCCAGCAGGCGAAGTAAAGAGGCCTTTTCTTCCGCGGGGCTGGAGCGGAACAGGAAGGCGCTTTGGTCTGGATAGCCTCCGTGCAGCAGGACCACCCGATACCCCTGCCAGCTCCAGCGCAGCAACTGAGGCATGCGCTCCATAAAGGCAAGGTGCCGCTGCTCGATGCGCTGCTGCACAAAAGGGAACCAGCGTTTACTCAGCAGGTCGCAGGTGCTACCCTCCTCAAAATTACACCCACAGTCCTCCTCTCCGGAGAGCAGCTGATCTTCCACATTTCCGCGAATCGCATGTACGCCCCAGTCTTCCAACAGGCTGTAGCAGGCAGCGGGTGAGGCGCCGTAGGCGGCCACATCACCGGTGCAGAAACAGGCAGCTGCTGGAATTCCTAAAACTTCAGCCTGCTGTTTTAGCGCTTCTAGAGCGGGTAAGTTACTGTACACACCACCAAAAAGCAGCAGCTCATCGGGAGCCGCTTGTGGCCAACTTAGCGTTTTTTCGAGGGTCATAGTTCAAATAAGAGAAAGGAATAAAGAGAAGAAAGCCGCCCACGAAGGCCAGAACATTAAAGAAGAGCAGCCCCGCATAAGGCCCCGTGGTAAAGTACCAGCTGCTCTGCTCAGGGGCGAAAATCACTGCCAAGCCCGCCAGAAAACCCAATGCCACCGGCAGATGAAAAGCGAGTGGATGCATGACCCGCTTCCGCGGCAATAAAAACACAGGGCCGAGGCCCAGCACCATCGTGCCGCTAATCGTGCTTGCCGAAAGCAGAGAGGGCGAAAACAGAAGCGGGAGACTGCCTAGCACCGCTGTAATGGCCATGAGCTGACGCCCCTTTGCGATCTGCACGCCCGCCTTCGGGAAAAGCCGCAGATCGCGACTGAGCAGCTTGGTAAAAGAGGTGAAAGTAGAGTCCAGTGTGGAGGCCGCAGAGGTCAGCATAATCGCATTCACCACCAGCAGCATCCCGATTCCGAAATAGCGCGTCACCGCCACCGTGGGACTTGCCCCATCCGTCGCCAACCCCTGCGCGAAAACCCCTGTCAGCGAAAAGCAAAGGATGCAGAGTGCTCCCACCGCCCCCGCCAGCCCAAATGCCAGCAAGGCCTTTTTCGGGCGCACTAAAAAGCCCCTATCCGTCATAACGGGATCATGAAATCCATAACTCAGCGCCTGCAAAAGCGCTACCAGCAGCAGATTGAGCCCCGTCCCCCAAGACCAAACGCTGCCCTCCAAAATGGAGCGTTCCTGCCGCGCCATCTCCGGAAACAAAAGCCCTAAAATAAAAGCGAGTAGGCCGATAAAGAGAATCATCTGGATAACATCGGTGAAAATACTGCTTTTCATCCCCCCTTCAGGGTGTAGCCAAGCGTCAGGGTCGTAAAGACCAGAATACTCAGGATGTAAGGGCTACTGCCCTGCGGGCCAAAGTGCAAGCCTATCACCATGGCATTCGACCAAATTTCATTCAAGAGCCGCACAGCCAGCAGCAAACTGAACACCACCAAGGCACTGCGCCCATAGTGATGACCTAAAAACTGATGCAAACTCGTGGCACCGAATCGTGTGCGGAGCCGGTAAATAATACCTCCAGTCAATAAAAAACTCAGGTAATACGCTGCGTATGCCAAGCCACCTACCAGTCCGAAGGCATACCCCAGATCAGCCGCATTCATAATCGACTTGGCAAAGAGCCAAGAAATCACCAGGCTCGCTGTTAGCGCCCAGAAACCCGTCTCCTGATTCTTTTTAGCACCACGGAAAAACTCATAGGCACTCGTAGCCAAAGGGCATAGTACAGGAGCGCCCCAAAGCCCACCAGCACCATGCCCCACTGTAACCAAGGCACATAAGTTGAAACACCTACTATTATCTCTTCGCCCACCAAACGTCTACGTTAAAACTATTGCCATCCGTGGCTGCCGCTGCCTGCTGGAAATTGGCATTATTCAGCGCATCTTCTGTGGCAGGATAGGGCATACGCCGCGGCATAATCCCGTTATTCAGAGAGGCCGCCACAGGAAGTAAGGCCGGGAAACCCGTTCTACGATGCTCCGTCCAGCCCTCGTAGAAATTTACTGGCATGGCCAGCCACTTTTGGACCATGATTAATTCGATTTTATCTGCTGCTGACGCAAAGGCCGCCGGACCTTGTGTCAAGTATGTGGCCGGAAGTGGTACCTGCCAGAAGGCAAAGGCTTCCGCTACGGCCGCCTCATACCAGGGCTGTGGGTCGCCAGAAAGCAGGCCCCGCTGCATGGCTTCTGCTACAAAAAACTTCTGCTCGAAGCTCGTCAGAAACTGTCCGCGCATCGCGCCACCTTCCTCGCGGAAAATACGACCGGAGAGACTAAAATCAGCGATCGAAATCGAAAGCTGCGAGGCATCTTGGCCATTTCTTAAGCCACGGAACGCTTGCGGATTATTGGCCGTAGGCCGAAAATAACGCGCCGCACGTGGATCCTGAAAGCGATTTAAAATGCCTTCCATCGTCTCGGACATCAAAAATAGGTTAAAATCCCCTACACGAGCCGTCACCAGTCGAAAATTATTTGGCTGTCCTGCTGTGAAATTGAAGAACGCGTCATCCTCTGGCGATAAAATAAGATCCCCAGCAGTCCATAAAGCCTGCAGCTCAGCGCGTACATCCACAGCGCCAGAAATTCGCATCAGCAGCTTAAAGCGCAAACTATTCGCGAAGCGTTCCCATTTTTTCAAATCCCCACGGAATAAAATGTCACCAGCCAAGCCTGTGGTGCCCCTGCGGCGGCCTGCAACTTCTCCACCGCCTCACGCAGGGTGGCCAAAAGTCCGTTTTCCCCAAGATAGATCTCCTCTTGTGCATCGTAACGGGGCTGGGTAATGCCTCCCGTACGCCCCTGAAGGGCTTCGCTGTACGGAATGTCCCCATACAAATCGGTGAGCTGAGCGAACATCAGCGCACGCAGCACCAGCGCCGGGCCTTCATAGACTTGGAAAACAGGATTTTCGCGAGATAAAGCCAACAAGTTTTCATTGTCCCGCAAGTTTTCAAACAGAAAAGGCCATGGGTTGCCCCCGTTTTGGGGCTGGGTGAGACTGTGGCGATCGAAGAGGTTAAAGTCCACCGCCATGAAATACTGACCCAATAGATTTCCCGCCACAAAACCCTCGTGGGAAGCGTTTTCGATGTAATCGAACAAGACCTGGCGCAGTAAAAACTCCGGCTGTACACTCACCGGCACAGTTGGATTCGTATTGATCTCTGTGAAATTTTGATCGCAGGCTCCCAAGCTTAGGAGCAAGGCGAGACAAGCACTTTTTATAAATGTAGCTATGGCTTTCATGTCTTTTCGCAATTAAAAGTTAACCTGTAAACGAACCCCCATACTTCTCGGCGTCGGATAGGCCATGTCCTCTACTCCCCCCTGGACGCTCTGGCGCTGAAAAGATACCTGCTCCGGATCGAAATGAGGAATACGACTCCACATCCATAGGTTTCGGCCAATGAGGGCGACCTGTGCCGATTTGGCTCGCTTCTTCAAGAAATCAGCCGGAATATCGTACCCGATAGACAGCTCGCGGAGACGAATAAAATCTGCACTGAAGGTATTGTTCTCCTCATTATTTCGATCATAAAACTGACGGAAAAAGGTCTCCGCAGGAATCGGTGTTGTGTTCGGTACGAAATTTGGACTTTCTGCCGTCCCGATATTCACCACACCGGGCACGATAATACCTTCCTCGGGACGATTAACCGTTTCGATGAGCTGGCCACCTGCGCCTGCGAAAGCAGTCGTTCTGGACACGATCTGCCCACCGATGCGCCAGTCGAGTAAGGCGGATACGCTGAAGTTTTTATAGTTTATGGAGTTAGCGATACCGATCATAAAGTCAGGGTTATAGTTACCTAATAAGCGCAAGTTATTGTCATTAATAAACTCACCACGCTCATTCACGATAAATTGACCCTGATCATCCCTCAGATACCCGGTGCCCCACATATCTCCTAAGCGCCCTCCCTCAGACACGATATACCAAACGGTCTGGTTCACATTATCATACACCCGATTAAAATCCAGCACAAAAGAGCCTCCCGGCAGCGATTCCACGCGGTTAGTGAACTGCGTGAAGTTCACATTGATATTCCAAAACAGGTTTCTGCTGCGTATGGGCTTATAATCTACCATCACCTCATACCCAAAGGTCCGCACTGCACCGCCATTGATATTCTGGAAATCGAAACCGGAGCTGTTAGCGATCGGCTGAGAGATGATTTGATCCCGCGTCAGCATATTGAAATAGGTGAAGTCTATTCCGATTTTATTACGCAGCAAGCGCATATCCGTCCCAAACTCCCAGCTGGAAATCCGCTCTGGGCGCAAGTTGGCATTCGGAATCACCTGCTGCTCGCTAAAGGTAGGGTTTCCCGCCACAGGAACACGCGGCTGGAAGGTCCCAATCGTCTGAAATGGCCCTGTATCATTCCCCACCTCCGCATAACTGGCGCGAATCTTCATAAAATTGATTGCCTCTGGAAGCTGGAAAAAACTACTTGGTATAAAGGCCGTAGAGACGGAAGGATAGAAAAAGCCCGTAGGATTCGTACCCTCTGCATTAGCTAAAGCAGAAGACCAGTCATTTCTACCCGTAATATCCACGAAAAGGTAATCCTTATACCCGATTTTGGCGAAGCCATAAAGAGAGTTTATCCGCTTTCTGCCGAAATCCTGAAAATACTGGATCGGGCTGGCGGCATTTGCTAAGGTAAAAATTCCCGGCTGTGCCAGCTGTAGCGTCTGTGCCTGCGTCAGTCTCAGCGGTCTGATCCATACGGTTCGCACCCCCGGAGATCGCGATGTCCCAGTTGCCAAAGGTGTTTTTATAATTGATTAAAAGGTCACTGTTGGTCTCCTGGTAAAAGAAGGTCTGCTCCGCAAAGGCCCCCAGCGGGAAGCGGTTAGAGCTGAACGCCCGTCGGAAAGCACGGTCTTCGTTTTGGCGCTCGCCGCCAGATCGCGCCAAAAAGGACCAGTTGTCGTTTAATTCATAGGTTACCGCCACATTTCCGATCACACGAAAACGGTCAAAGCTATTTCTATTCTCTAAAAGCGTGAAAAAGGGATTATCAAAGAAGGTATAGTTATACGAAAACTGCTGGATGCCTTCTAAGCCGGGCTGCCAGAAATCCCGAAGCGAGTTGATATTCGTTTGCCGACCCATCCAGCCGACCATCGCATAGTTAATGTTTTCGGATCCGTACTTTGTCGCAGGGCGGTTATCACTACCCGTGGTCAACGCATTAAAATTCCCCACCACCTTCAGCCTCTCGATCGGCTCAAACGTGAAATTCCCATTCACAGAGCGGCGGCGCAAGTTCACCCCTGGAATAAAGGAGTCGCTATTTAGGTCTGTAAATGAGAGCCGCGAGCTGAAATTATCTGTCCCTGCGGTCAAGGCCACATTATTTATAGTTGTGATACCCAGCTCGAAAAAGTCACGCACATTATTCGGCTGCGAGACGAAAGGCGTCGGTGTGATAGGAAGCCCCCCATGCACACGGGTATCGCCACCTCGGACCACAGTGCCATCCGGTAAGGTCACTGGACTATCAAACTGCGGAATAAGTAAGCCCGCATCCAAGCGCGGCCCCCAGCTAAACGTAATGTTATCGTTTACACCGCCGCCGAGTCCATCGCGAAACTCAAACTGCCCGGAGTTTCCCTGTCCAAATTTATTTTGAAACTGAGGGAGACGGAAGGGACGATCGAAAAACAAACTTGTATGCATGCTCACGCCGATGCCTTTCTGGCCCTCCCCTTTTTTCGAGGTCAACAGGATGACCCCATTCGCAGCACGTGCACCATAAAGGGCTGCCGCTGAGGGTCCCTTCAGAATCGTCACGCTCTCGATATCGTCTGGATTGATGTCCATGGCACCGTTCCCGAAATCTACCTCCATAAACCCATTCGCCGTATCATCGGTGATGTTCACTAAGGTGGCATTATTTATCGGCATGCCGTCCAGCACGAAAAGCGGGTTGTTATTCGTAAAAGACGATTCTCCGCGGATGGTAATACGCGAAGTAGAGCCCACGCCCGTGGAGCCCTGCGTCACTGTAACGCCCGCCACACGGCCCGCCAAATTATCCACCACGTTCACCGACTTAACCTCACTTAGCTCACTTCCCCGCACCTGCTGTAAGGAATAGCCGAGGTTTTGGTACTGCCGCTCGATCCCCAGCGCCGTCACCACCACCTCAGAAAGGCTCTCCCCAGGGGTGAGAAGCACCTCATAGTTAAACTGCTGAGCAAACAGCGTCACCTGCTTGTTCTCATAGCCCACATAGGAAAAATTCAATTGTTTCAGGCTCTCTGGCACTTGCAGAATAAAAAAGCCCTCCAGATCTGTGGTCCCGCCCACTGCCTGACCATCTACGAGGTAAAACACATTCACCCCGATGAGCGGAATACGCTCCTCAGCATCCAACACTTGACCTTGAATTTCGCGCAGCTTCTGCGCAAAAGATTCGGGTAGAATTCCGCCTAGCAAAGCCAGAAGGAAACCGAAAAAAAACAGCGTAAAGGTTTTTTTCATATAGAAGATTTCGAAGAAATTTTGGGGAAAGATACGGAGAAAATAAGCGCTTGGATCCTGCAGGAGAAATTATTAAATACTTATGTACTCATTTTTCTTCCCCTGATTTTGCGCTCCGCGCAAAAAAGAGGAGCGAAAAGCCTGCTCCCCTCTCGCTCCTTTTTCTTTTTCATTGCTTTTTTGGGCCTTCAGGCCTCATTTTGCCCTAAACGCGACTTTTTTCCACATGTTCTGCCGCACCTACCGACTTCCGAGGTGCTTGCCGATAAGGCTGAAAAGGAAGTTTTAGAATCGTCCAAATGTCATCACTTTCCTTCGGATCAGGATGGGTGTCGAGCCCGTACCGCAGCGACCTGTTGTCCACCGCCCGGTAGGTGCCGAAGAGGCGGTCCCAAAAAGAAAAAATGTTTCCATAGTTGCAGTCTGTCAGCGGCTGCTGCTCGTGGTGATGCACACGGTGGATGCCTGGCGTACAAAACACCCAGCCCAAAACCCGATCCACTGGCAGTGGCAGTGCCACATTTGAATGATTAAACTGGGTCAGCACCACGCTCAGCGACTGGTACATCATCACCATCCAGATCGGAGCGCCCACGATGAATACCGCGAATAGCGTGAACACAAAGCGCAGCACCGACTCCCCGGGATGATGCCGATTAGCCGAGGTGGTGTCCACATGGCGATCCGTGTGATGCACCAGATGAAACTGCCACATCCACTTGACCTGATGCTCCAGCCAATGAATAAAATAGGCGCCGATTAAATCCATCAGTAAAATACCCAACAGCACGAAGGCCCACAGCGGCAGCTCCGCCAGATACAAGAGGCCAAATTCCTGCGCCACCACCCAGTCCGAGGCCTTCACCAAAATAAAAGCCAGGGGCAAGTTGACCAGCACCGTCGTCAGCGTCAAAAATAAGTTCGTACGCGCATGTTTCCACTTGGTGTACGAAAAGGTAAAAAGCGGAATCAGGTACTCCAGTACCCAAAAGAAGGTCAAGCCACCGACTAACAAAAACGTGCGGTGGCTTGAGGGAATGGTTTCGAAATAATTGATGATATTTTCCATGGGTTTCCTTGTCAATCGGCCTTAATTTAAGCCATTTTACGAAAAACCCCAAATAGCCCCTTTAGTTTGCGCCCAGCGTCAGCACTTTACGCGTGACACGCCCGACCTCATCCATACCTTCGACCACCACGAAATGCTTAGGTGCTTCATCGCTATTAAAGTAATCCAAATAAGCGGTTTCACCGGGAACCAGCTCCACCTCAGGGGCCCAGAACAGCGTCACCCGCTTGTCATTCAGGAAGTTTTTCTCATCCTCCTGATCATAGGCCGGCACATAAAATTCTCGGGGAAAGGTAAAGCCCCCTTGGCGGGTGAGAAGCGTCCCGGGAGCATCTGCCCGCGCCCGCTCTGCACCTGTTTTCAGGTAAATGGCGATGGCTCCATTCGCTCCCTGAGAGCCGAAAATGGCCGCTTTAGCCGGATCCTTAAAGATATCGATAAAGGAAACGTCTCGCGGGTTGAGCGCTAAAACCGTCCCAATATCCACCGGTTGATTGTCCACCAGAAACAGAGGTTCCGTCCCGCCTTGCACCGAGCCTACACCGCGAATTTCCACAGAAGCTCCCAGCGTGGTGGTGGTGACACGTACGCCTGCCACTCGCCCCTGAATCATCTGAAAAATATTCACAAAACCCTCAGCACCAGGGATATCGTCTGCACGTAAGGTCACATCCCCATCCCCGTAAATCTTGCGCTGCCGCTCATCTTCGGCCTGAATGGTTTCCGCCTGTATGGTAACCGCCTCTAAATCAAGAATGCGCTCTTCATCCAGCATGGTATTCATCAGGCGGCGCTCATTAAAGGTAGCGAGCAGCGCGGCTGGAATTTGGCCCGGGGCCAAAACCTCCGGCTCCAGTTGCGTAAAATACGCCTCCGGCACCTCCAAAACGATTTTCACAAACTCCCCCTTGCGATCGTCCTTCGCCGAGAGCACCACCGTCGTGGTATCGAAATAATCCATTTCCACGAAAATAAAGCGCCCATCCTCTCCGAAAGTAGTCTGGATGATGCCCTCCCCATCATCATAAATCGCACTGATGGAACCCCCACGCAGGCCGCGACGGGAGCTTTCCAACTCCTCCACGCGTCCTTCGATGTTAATGCCCCGCTCTATCAGGCGCTTGACCTCCGGAAAGTCCATTTCCTGCACCTGCTCCCAGTTGATTTTCCGCCAGCCCTGCGTGCGCATCAGTAAGTCCCGCGCGCGCAAAGTCTCCTCAGACTTATCCTTAAAATAATGCGCTGGCTGATGGATTTTGCCCTTTAAATCCCCCGCTAAAAACAAGGAGGTGTAAATCGTTTCATGCGCCGCCGCAGGGTCATCCGCCTGCGCAGCATCTAAGACCGCGACGGAGACTTTGGCCGGCAGGCCCTCCTCCGCTGAGGCCAGCTGAAGGCCCAAGCGCTGCGGGGCACGGCGACCCTTTCCAGCGGATTCATCCTGAACAGCCACCTCGAAAAGCGCCTCTGCCTCATCATGGAAATACTGCCGCTCTAAGAGAGGCTTCCCATCACGGGTCACCACCGTAAGCGTATTCACCCCCGGAAAAAGCGTGTTTTTCGGGATGCGGGAGCCCCAAATACCATTCGTGAGCATGCCCGGCACCATGAAGGAAATGAGATTTTCGCTTTGGTTAATCAGCACCAAGTCCTCCTCTATATTCCCCTGAATAAAAACGGTTACATAGCTCAGCTCCGGCTTGTCCACCAGCTGCAGCACAAGCCCTTTCTCCTGAATTTCAGGAAGTTTTACCGGAACCACTGCCTCGGAATTCGGATCGAAGGCCTCGATTTTTAGGGCAGCATCGCGGGCTACCTGCAAGCTAAACTCGCCCATGCCACCGAAAACAGTGGGCACCTCTTCGAGCTCCTCCCCCTGCTGCACCCGCAGAAGCACCTCGGCAGGGCGACCATCGGGATACTGCGCACGGAAAGCGACCGTCTGCTTAAATCCGTCCACGAGATGGCCCCCTTCTGGTAAAAGTTGCACGTCCACCTGGCTGAACGCATACGGGATAGCGAAGCGTTTGCTCACCTCATAGGCCTCATTTTCGACGTAATAAAATTCGATATATTGTTTCGTGAATGGCTGCTTCTCCCAGCTAAACCGGAACTGCGCCTCTCCCTGGCTATTAAGTAGAAGTTCACTCTCACGGACTGTTGGCCTTCGGCAAAGAGCGCGTAACGCAAAGAAGCATTCGCTAGTGGCTGCCCACTTCGGTCGCCCGCCTGCAGGAGAATTTCGTAGGTCAGTTGCTCCTCCGTTTCCACCACATCCACAACCTCAAAAAGAGGGTAAAAACTCTCATTTTCCGCATCGATCACTTGGATGTCTGCGGAAAAGAAGTGGTCATCGCCGAAATTTTCCATCCAGGCGGTGTAGGCTTTCACCCGGTAGAGGCCCTCAGCGGCAAAGTTCGGCAGTGTGAGCGCGCCGTGCCCATGACCGCCCTTCAGTTGGATTTTCTGTTCCTCCACCTTTTCGCCTTCACCATTAAAAAGAACCACATAGAGCACCTGGCTCAGGGGGGAAGGCAGGCGTCTGCTGCCGGCGGTGAGGTACGCTTTAAACCAGAGGGTCTCTCCCGGCGTCACCGTGCGCTTGTCCAGGTGTAGGTGTACCCGCTCCCGTGGATTGTTCGCTTCCAGCTCTTGGAAGTAGCCTAAGATAGCTTGGAGATAAGGATCCTCACTGGCCTTTTGGGCGAAGACCGAAACAGGCGACGTAAAAAACAGCAGTAGGAGGAAAAGTAAGGGGAACCGTAATGTACGCATATGAAATCAGCTAAAACATTAATTATTTAAAATATTTTCTATTAATAAGTCAAATCCAAAATAAACACTTCTTCTGTTAGAAAACAAACCCTATCGCCTAAAAATTAGGGGGAGCAACGAAATTTTAATAGATTTTAAGAAAATTACCCCCATTCACCAACCAACCGAATATTCTTTTCGTTTTCTTACCATTGACAGGGAAAACAGCTAAGGATTTAGGCTGAAATAGCGAAGCGAAACGAAGCGCTATTTACTGGAGAAAGTGGATAGTGGTGCATTAACGGTTAGGTACATGCAGGTTTTAAAAAGCGTACAGGGGATACTTATTTTTCTTTTCTCAGCAGGTTTTTTTCTAGCACCTCAGCAGATGCAGGCGCAGGAAGCACGAGGCATCCAGCTCTTGGACGCGGATAATCGGCGCCCGCTGCCCTTCGTACACATCCGCTTGCTGGCAGATCCTGCTCAGGGAAGATCCAGCGACGGGCAGGGCTATTTCCGCACCCCCGCGCAGTGGCAGGCGGAGGACTCCCTGCGCATCAGCCATGTGGGCTACCAGGAAATGCGGCTGAAGGTCGCAGATCTCCCGGAGGGTGGCCAGCTTCTGCTGCAGCCGAGTCCATTAGAAATGGAAGCATTTACCTTTTATGCAGGAGAGAATCCCGCCTTAGCGCTGATGCGTAGGGCCATTGCGGCTGCGCCGCAAAACGACCCCAATAAGCTCCCCTCTTACCGCTACGAAAGTTACCAAAAAACCTGCTTACTCGTTTTATTCCCGCCTCCTGGTACGAAGAGGGGCGCGAGTTCGAGGAAAGCCGTCACCATGCATACATCGCCGAGATCACGGCCGAAACCTGGTATAAAAAGCCCGGTCGCAGGCGCACCACCATTCTCTCTTCCCAAAGCAGCGGCCTCTCGAACCCCATTGTTTTTCTGGCCTCGCAGGAAATCCAGCCCTTTTCCTTTTATGAGGAACACATCGATTTCTTAGAGGAAGGGCTCCTGAATCCCCTGTCTACGGCGGGCCTGCGCAAGTATGACTACTACCTCGAAGACAGCATCCGAGAGGGAGAGGGACTCCTTTATCGGGTTCGTTTTCAGCCCAAGGCGGGCAAAGTACAGCAGCTGGGCGAGGGGGTGCTGTACCTCGACGCGGAAAGCTATGGGTTGGCGCGCTTTCAGTTCGCCAGCAGTGGGGAGCTACAAGCGCTGACCCTTCAGATCGTGCAGGAGAGCCGCCGCATCGAGGGCCGCTGGTTTCCGGTGTTTACCCAAACGGTCTATGCAGTCCCGGAACTGGAGGGCAGATTCGGGCTACCCTCCATCGTGCAGGAACATACGCTGGGTGCTATTGAGGTCGGTGCGCTACCTGCTGGAACCCGTTTTGGCACGATCAAGAGTCAGCTAGCGGCGCCAGGAATCTATCAGCAGGAAATCGCTTGGCGTCCGGAGACCTTGACGGCCAAAGACCAGGAAACGTATGCGCGTTTCGATTCTCTGGACACGGATGAGCGGAAAGGGCTGCAGTTTTTGGAGAAAGGCGTGGAATTTTTAGTGCAGGGAGGGATTCCTTTAGGGCCAGTGGATGTGGAGCCGCTGAAGTTGCTGCGTTTTAATGCCTTTGAAGGATTCGCGCCGGGGATAGGGCTGCGCACGAATGAGCGCATTTCCTCCCGCTTTAGGCTGAGTGGGTACACGCGTTATGGTTTTCGTGATCGTGCGTGGAAGTTCGGGGGCACGCTGGAGGTCCCCGTAGAGCCCCATTATGACACCCGAATTTTCGTGGATGCACGGCGAGATATAGCGGAAATAGGAGAACAGGACCTGCATTGGCTCCATCCTTTAGCTCGGGCAGTGATGTCTTTCGCCGCTTCCGCCGTAACCGCATGGACCAGGTGCAGCATATCGGGCTGCGGGTGCAGCAGCGGCCACTCCCTGGGCTGCAGCTGAGCCTCTTCTCGCTGGTAGAGAACCGGACCCTATTGCCCACCTTTTTCGAGACAGCCCCCACCTCCGAGGAGCTGCTCACCCAGTTTCGCCATGCGGAAACGGGCATCACGCTACGCTATGTGGGGAACGAGCAAGTTTCCCGTGTAGGGGGCAGGTTGATCAGCTGGCGCACGGCTTACCCCATCGTGAGCCTGCGCGTTTCACGGGCCATGGACGGCTTTTTAGGGGGAGAAACCTCGCTTTGGCGCGGCGCCTGCGCGTGCAGCAGCAGTGGCGGACGGGCTTGGCTACGCATCAGGTACAGCTGGCGGGCTATGGCGTTTGGGGCGAGCAGGTGCCGCTATCCTTTTTACAGACCGGTTTCGGGATACGTGGTGAGCTTGATCCAGAGGATCCGAGGCCGAGTTCAGAGGCTGGGCTTTCGCTGCCCGGCTACTTGCAGACCATGCACGTGTACGAGTTTCTGACAGACCGCAGCTTGCATCTCAGCTATGCTTTTCAGACTGCGCCGCTAATCGAGCGGCAGCTGGGGGATGTGTTAATCGGTCCGCGGCTGAAGCTGCACCAGCAGTATGCGGTAGGAACTTTAGAAAACGTGGAGCGCTACCAGTTTTTTGACTTTCAGACCATGGAAAAGGGCTTTTGGGAGAGCGGCGTGGAGCTGCCGCAGCTGGTAAGGATTAAAAACGGCAGTAGCTTTTATAACATCGGCTTCGGCTATTTTCATCGCTGGGGGGCCTATGCCTTTCCGCGCGCCGCCGATAATGGCGTATGGGTGATGAACCTGATCACGAGTTTTTAGGGGTTGGTTGGATTAAATTTTAACCCTATGCCCCCTTGTCATGCGAAAAATAGCATGTACTTTCGTCCTTCATACGGCCTGCTGGCCCATTAAAAAATCTTCCTTATGCTCTTCCAAAGCCCCGACTACCCTGCTCCCCTCTCTGAAACACGCTTCCACCACTGGCTCGAAGCCGGACGCGCCTCTAAAATGCCCTACGCCTACATGGCCATCCTCTGGGATGAGCTGGAAGGAGCCTACCAAGTGCTCTACCTGGAAGAAAGAAAAGAAGTGCTGGCACTCCCACGCTATAACCAAAGCCCCGAGCGCCAGACACTTATCGCCGCTTACGACCTCTACACAGAAGGCAAAATCGCCTGATGCAGCCGGCCCGCGCAGCGCCTTAATCTGCTGCAGCATAGACGATCTTGCCGCCCACCACAGTCATCTTTACTTTTGTTTTCAACAAGTCCTGATCGGCCACCGTCATCAAATCCTGATCGAAGATGGTGAAATCGGCTGCTTTGCCCACGGCTAAACTCCCCTTAAAATTTTCCTCAAATTCCGCATAGGCACCATCGAGCGTGTACGACTTTAACGCCTCCGCACGACTCATCTTCTGATCCGGCTCGAAGCCTTCCTCAGGCTCGCGCGCTAAAGTCTGCCGCGTCACAGACGCAAAATAAGAAGGAATCGGGTCTAAAGGCTCCACAGGTGCATCCGTGCCATTCGAAATGACCGCACCAGACTGCAGGAGCTTCTGCCACACATACGCCCCATCCTTAATCCGCTTCGGGCCAAGGCGCCAAATCGCCCACGGTCGATCCGAGCTCAAGTGTATCGCCTGAATCGCAGCGATTACGCCCATAGCGCCGAATCGGTCGATATCGTCTACATGCAAGTGCTGTGCATGCTCGATGCGGAACCGGTGGTCCTTAGCCTCTGGAAATTTCGCGAAAGCTGCCTCATAGCGGTCCAGTACCTCGCGATTCGTGCGGTCGCCGATAGCATGCGAGCAAACCTGAAAGCCTAACTCCAAGCCTTTCTCCGCCACTTCGGTCACCAAGTTTATCGGCATGGTCTCATGCCCACGATGTCCCGGCTTGTCGGTATAATCTTCCAGCAGCCAAGCCCCCCAGGGACCTAAGGCGCCATCCATGTTTAACTTGATCGAGCGCACCGTCAACATGTGGTCCTCATCGATAAGAGGCCCCTTCTCATACCACTCTTGGAGCAGCTCCGGCTGCCGGCTGGTCAGCATCACGTACATGCGCGCCGTGAGACGCCCTTCCGCTTTAAAACGTGCCAGCAGATCGATAACATCTTGCCCACTTCCCGCATCATGGAAAGAAGTAATCCCCTTCTCTGCCAGTTCCTGCAGCGCCAGCTCTAAGGCGCGCTCCATGCGCTCCGGTGTGTCCTGCGGCACTAGCTTGCTCACCAAATAGGAAGCTCGCTCCACCAGAACCCCCGTAGGATTTCCCTGCGCATCGCGGATAACTTCTCCTCCTTCTACCTCTTGCACCCGATTTTCGGAACCCAGCACGGTGATGCCCGCCAGCTCCATCGCCTTTTGATTCACAAAAGAAGCGTGGCCAGAAGCATGGGCCAGATACACCGGATTATCCGGCGTCACTGCACTTAAAGCATCGTGCGTTTGGAACCCCTTCACCGTCTGCTCCGGCATCTGGATCCACTTGTCCTGATGCCAGCCACGCCCGGTAATCCATTCCCCCGGAGCCATCTCCTTAGCCGCCTCGGCCACCTTTTCGACGAGCTCCTCGTAGGTTTTGACATACATCAAGTCCACGTCCAGCTTATTATAACCGATTCCCAGCAGGTGGGCATGTGACTCGATAAAGCCCGGCGTCATGGTGCGCCCCTTCAGATCGATCACCTGCGTACCCTTACCGCGATATTCCTCGAGCGCCTCCAGCGTGCCCAGGGCTAGGATGAGGCCGTCTTTCACAGCTACAGCCTCCACTTCGGGTTGATCCGGCTCCACGGTATAAATTTTTCCCCCAGTAAAAATTAGATCTGCCTCCGTGCCGGCTCCCGAACAAGCGGCCAGCAGCATGGAAACAAGCAATGCGTGTAACAGGTATTTCATGCGTTTCATTTTATGATGGTGTGCCCGAAGGTAACCATTTCCCGCGAGCGCAAAAAATGCATCCTTACGAGCGGTAGAAGCGAGTCCTTAAACTGAGTGGGACGCTGAGAGCACTGCGGACTTCTTTGGCCCGCGGGCCAAAGCCTACAGCCTCAGGGCTGCATACGGTTTCGCACGACAAAAGCGCATAAGCGGCGTAGGGCCTCGTCTAAATCTGCGGGACTTAGGCCACTGATGACCATGCGGAAATAGCCTTTTTCTGTGTGCCCGAAACCTGCTGTGGGAGTAAGTAGGAGTCCTGTTTCTTCGTAAATACGCAGCCAAAGGGCCTCTTCATCCGGCTCTTGGCCAGGGGGAAAGCAGTCTCGCAAGCTAAACCAGGCGAATAAACTACCTGCAGCATGGAAATAAGGCACCTGAAGCTGATCCAAAGCCCGCGCCACCTGCACAAAAGCTGCGGTTAGGGCCTTTTTATGGCGGGATAAAAAGGTCTGCATAAAGACCTTGTCGGCTAAAAGACGGGTCAGTATCCACTGCGTGTAGTTGGACATACCATGCGTGAGGGCCGTATTCCGGAAGGCCTGCATAAGTGCTTCTGAATAGCTGTGCAGCACCCCCACACGGAAGCCTGAGAGCCCTAGATCCTTAGAAAATGCATACCAGAGGTGAAGATAGGGCTGCGATGCCGCGCCATGATGTCCCCAAAACTACGAAAATGGGGTTTTTCGAGCGCTTGGGAAGCCAGCTCAGGATGGCTCCAATCCAGCTGCGATAGCCCATAAATTTCATTTACGATCAGGTGTACCCGCTGTTTCATGCACCACTGGGCGAGCTGCTCCAGCTGCGCTTCACGGTAAATGCCTCCAGTGGGATTATCGGGCTGGGTGAGGATAAGCATGCGCATACGCTTCCCTTTGGCACGAAGTGCTGTAGCCTGCTCCTCCAGCACCGAAAGCGGAAGATCCAGATAGGGCCCACGGTGTTCTAGGCTGTCTGCCAGCGGGATATCCACCCGGCGAACACGCGCTAGTGCCTGCAAGTCAGCAGTGTAAACAGGATAAGCAGGAGCAGGAATAGCCGCCACATCCTCCGGATCAGCGAGCAGAAAAGCACTCATCTCGATGATGGAGGTGGCACCGACGGCCGTGGCTATGGTGTCGACAGGGGGCGCCTGCGCAAAGAGATGTTGGCCTAGAAAATCAGCAATAGCCGCACGAAATTCGGGCACCCCTGCGGGATCTCCGTATGTAGCTGCCCACTCTGGTGGTGCCTCCTCTTTAGCTAAGGCATGCAGGCGCTCCTGTAAAAAGGGCCAGTTAAGGAGATTTTCCGCGACATTTAAAAGCAACTTACCCGCAGGATTCTCCGTGGGATGGTAGCGGTTTTGCATGGCCTCGAAGTAGAGCGCTAAATCTACACGAGAGGGGCTTTGGGCGGCAGCCCTCCCCAGGGAAGAAAGGGAATCAGACATGAACAGGAAGCATTTTTAGGTACACATGTGCTGGAAGCGAACCTACGAAAAAATCCTGTAATCAAGAAACCCCCTCCCCCGGAGCTTACAGCTATAGGTCTTTCACCAATCGGATGCCTAAGATGCCTGAAGGCCAATCCAGCGGCCAATTCAGCTGAACATTATTGGTTATCCTGCCGATTTCACAGGTCTCTTGGTCATCTATGTAGCTCCCCCCTATTAGGACGAACTCCCCTGGATTCCTCACAGAATAGACAAGCTCACACACGTTCCCTGCGAGATCGTAAATTCCTAACTCATTCGGCGCTTTGGTTCCCACTGGCTCAGGAAAGTAATTGTCAGAGTTCTTTTCGTACCAAGCTACCTGCCTGATCTTATTCCCTCCCGGGTAAAGAAAAGCGTAATCCTCCTGACCTGCCCGAGCGGCATGTACCCACTCAGCATAGGTAGGAATCCGCTTGCCCACCCACTGGGCATAAGCCAAAACATCCTCCGGTGCTAGGGCTAAAACCGGCCTGTTTTGAAGCTTTGGCTCTGTACCCATATCTAGTGGAATGCCCCTCTTAGCGTAGTAGCGATGTGTTCTCCAAGTATGATCCTTCAATACTTGCCACCCTTTACCGGGAACGGTCGCCATGATCCCTCCTATACGCTCGGCTACAGTAACATATCCAGTGGCCTCCACGAAAGCATAAAACTCGGCATTCGTCACCTCATACTGGTCCATGT